>NZ_CP004387.1:3473689-4168427 GCF_000299335.2 Isoalcanivorax pacificus W11-5
GCGCCGCGCTGTGCGCCATGATGCCCACCGCGCCCAGGCCACGCTGCGGATCGTCCGCCGTGCCGTCTTCATCCTCCAGCAGCGCCGCCATCAACACCTGGCCGCGCACCAGCACATCCACATCACCGGCCACGCCCTTACCGCCACTGCTCTGCGCAAAAATACCCTGCGCCGCGTTGCCGCTGGCGAGGACATTACCGTCCACCTCGACATTGACGCCGCCGCCGTTGCCCGCATCACCATTGGAGCCGATATGCCAGGACAGCATCGACAGCACCGGCCCCTCATTGCCCAACTCGCCGCGCACACCGCCACCACCGCCGACGGACTGCGCAAACACGCCCGCGCTGCTGTCGCCGTGGGTGAGGATATTGCCGTCCACCGACACATCCACCGCGCCACCGTGGCCGCCATTACCCGCGTCACGCCCAAACGCCAGCCCCAGGCCGATGCCGACACCAAACGCCGCCTCAATGCCACTGCCCATGCCGTCGCCGACATCGCCCAGGTGACTCAGCACGCCGGACGCGAACATGCGGTCCACGTTGCCGGCCATGCCACCACCGCCGCCCACCGACTGGGCAAAGATGCCGTGGCTGGCCACCGCGAGTGTCTCGATGGTGCCGCCGCCGAGTTGCGCGACGTCGACACGCCCACCATCACCGCCGGCACCCCCTTCACCGCCGACACCGACCTTGCCCACGGCACCGATCACGGCCTTGCCGCCGACGCCACCACCGCCGCCCACTGACTGGGCAAAGATGCCGTTGGAATTGGCACCGGAAGTGAGAATCTCGGCGGCGTTCTGCGCCAGCACATCGCCGCCGTTGCCGCTGGCGCCACCATTGCCGCCCACCACGACACTGATGTCCTGATAAATCGGGGTATAGCTTTTCAGCGGTGGCCCGCCCTCGACACCGTTCACGCCATTGCCGCCGCTGCCGCCACCACCACCCACCGACTGGGCAAAGATGGCATCGGCGGTATCGCCCAGCGTGACCAGCGTGCCGGTGTTGATCACCTCGACAGCATCGCCATCGCCGCCGGCACCGCCAAAGCCGCCCACCGTCACGGCCAGGGCCAAATTATTGTTGCTGCGGTCGCAGGCCAGCGGCACCGTACAGACACCGCCAAACACCACGTTCATGGTGTTGGCACGGCCACCGATACCGCCACCGCCGCCCACCGACTGGGCGTAAATGCCATAGCCGCCCATGCCGGCGACATACTCGACGCCGTCGATCTCGGTCAGGCTCCCGGTGATGATGCTGCCGCTGTTCACCACCTTCACCGCGCCGGCATGATTGCCACTGCCACCTTCGCCGCCGACCGACGCCGCCAGGTTGTAGGTGGTGGCCTGCGACTGCGAGGTATTGGACAGGCCGAGCAGGCCGGTATAGGCATCGCCACCGTCCCCACCGCCGCCACCGATGGATTGCGCCAGGATGCCGATGGCCGAATCATCGTGCACCCGGATGGCCCCGGCGTTGACCACATCCACCCGGTCACCGTAGCCGCCATCCCCGCCCCAGCCACCAACGCTGCCGGCAATACTCAGCGACTTCTCGTTGCCGGCTTTGCTGATGCCACCGTACACCGCCAGCCCGCCCTTGCCGCCACCGCCGCCAACGGACTGCGCCTGGATGCCGTGCGCCCCCAGCCCATAGGTAGTGATGCTGCCCGCCGCCAGGTTATCCACCGCCACCTGGCCACCGTAACTGCCCTGGCCACCGTTGCCGCCGATGGCCAGGCCGACCTGGCCGGAATAATCCTCGCTCATGACAAACTGCCCTGTCACGGACAGGCCGCCATTGCCACCGCCGCCACCTATGGACTGCGCCAGGATACCCAGCGAGCCGTCGCCCAGGGTGGTAATGGCGCCGGCATTGCTCACCGTCACCGCCGACGCAAAGTTGCCGGTGCCACCCTGGCCGCCCACCGACACACCGGCCTGGGCGGCATTGCCCGATACGGTCACAGTGCCCGTGGCCGCGAAGCCGCCGTTGCCGCCACCACCGCCTATGGACTGCGCCAGGATGCCGTTGGACTGGTTACCCGCTGTGTTGATGGCGGACTGGTTGTCCACACTGACCAGATTGCCCGTGCCGCCGTCGCCGCCCGCGCCACCAATGGCCACCCCGACGCTGAGGTTGGTCTGCCCGCCGCCGCTGGCCGCCAGCGCCAGCCCGAAGCCGGCGTCACCACCGCCGCCGCCGATGGACTGGGCATGAATCCCGTCCGCGCCATCGCCAAATGTCTGCAATACCTCGCCGGTGCTGGTGAGCGCCACCTCACCGCCGTCGCCCCCGGCACCGCCCTGCCCACCGACCGCCACGGCAAAGCTGGCGCCCTGGCCCAGCGTCAGCGCTGCGGCACCGGCAAAGCCGCCATTGCCGCCACCGCCACCCACTGATTGCGCAAACAGCGCGTGTGCACCCTGGCCGGTGCGCACCACCTCGTCATCCACCGTGGTCTGTGTGCCGGTCTGCACACTGCCGGTATTGGCCAGCAACACCTCACCGCCGTGGCTGGCGGTGCCGCCCCGGCCGCCGATGGCCACCGAGGCACCTGCCGCCGGCACGTTCTCCACCGAGATCGCCAGCGTGGCCGACACCGCCGAGCCGCCGTTGCCGCCACCGCCGCCCACCGACTGCGCCAGCACGCCATACCCCAGATTGCCTTCGGTGATGACGGTGCCATGGTTTTCCAGCGACACATCGCCACCGTCACCGCCGCCACCGCCCGAGCCGCCCACGGCGGCAGCGGCCGACAACACCCCCACGGCGCCACTCAGCGCGAACCCGCCGTGGCCACCCCCGCCGCCCACCGACTGCGCCATCAGGCCGGTGGCAGACTCTCCCAGAGCCTGGATCAGGTTGTAATTCACCAGCCCGACCGCGCCGGCGTTACCACCGCCACTGCCGCTGCCACCCAGCGCCACCGATACCGAACCACCGCCAAGACTACCGCTGATCGCCATGCCGCCATTGCCGCCCCCGCCACCCACGGACTGCGCGAACACGCCATGCGCCCCTTCGCCCTGCGTGGCGATCTGGTGCGCATTCGCCACCTCGCCGATCCGCACCGACACATCACTGGCGTGCCCGGCCTGCCCACCGCCACCGCCGAGGCTGACACTGCCGCTCACACTGCCGGTGGTCACCACTGCGGCAAAGCCGCCGTCACCGCCGCCGCCGCCCACCGACTGCGCCAGCACACCGAAGGACTGCGTACCTTGCGTGGACACATCACCGAGCAGGCTAACCGCCACCTCGCCGGCATCGCCCCCCTGGCCGCCACTGCCCCCCAGCGCCAGCCCCATCGCATAACCGCCGCTGACCGAGGCACTGATCGCACCACCGCCGCTACCACCGCCGCCACCCACGGACTGGGCAAAGATGCCGTGCGCATGGTCGCCGCCGGTCAGCACCTCACCATGCTGATTGATCGTGACCGCCGCCGCATCGCCGCCCTGGCCACCACTGCCGCCCAACGCCACGCTGGCACTGAAGCCGGGGTCCACCGAGCCGGCCACCGCCAGCCCGCCATTGCCACCACCACCGCCGATGGACTGTGCCTGGATACCGTGCGCCCGCGCGCCGGACGTCTCGATCACACCGGCGATCAGGTCCGCCAGCCCCTCGCCGGACGCCAGCGCATTGATCAGTACATCATTGCCGTCACCGCCCAGCCCGCCATCACCGCCGACCGCCACCGAGCCGCTGGTGCCGCCCGAAACAGCATTGCCGCCGTTGCCGCCGCCACCCCCGATGGACTGCGCCAAGATGGCCGTGGCCCCTTCGCCCTGGGTGCGGATCACACCCGCGTTATTGACCGTGACCAGATCACTGCCGCCTCCGGAGCCACCGCTGCCGCCCACGGAAAAAAGCCCGCCAGCACCGCCGCCATCACCGCCACCGCCGCCAATCGACTGGGCAAAGATGCCGATGGCGTTCTCGCCGCCGGTGAGGATGGTGCCGGTGTTGATCACCGTCACCTGATTGCCGCTGGATTCGCCACCACCGTTGCCGCCCACCGCGACCAATCCGCCGGAACTGCTGCCCTTGCCGGCGCCCGCGCCGGTGCTCAGGGCGTAAATGCCGTAGGAAGCCTCACCGTGGGTGGTGATCTGCCCGTGGTGAATCACGTTGACCAGGCCGGCGTTACCGCCATTGCCGCCGGCACTGCCCAGCGCAACCGAACCGGAGGAAGACCCGCCACGACCACCGTTACCACCACTGCTGCTGGCCAGCACCCCATAGCTGCCCGCGCCGAAGGTTTCGATCACCGAACTGCTGCTCAGCAGCACACTCACCTGCGCACCGTGCCCTCCATTGCCACCCCGGCCGGCACTGGAATAAAACGCCCCGAATGAACCACCGCCGTTGCCGCCCTGGCCACCGAGGCTGACCGCACGGATACCGTGCACACCGTCGCCGCGCACGGTAATGGCGCCACGGTGGTTGACCGCCACGGACCCGGCGTTGCCGCCGGCCCAGCCGCCACGGCATTTGGTATAGACGAGGTAGGAAGTACAGCCGCCGTTGCCACCCTTGCCACCGCTGGAGACGGTAGTGATGCCGTCGGCATCGACGGTCTCGAACGAGGCCCGGTTATCGACCGTCAGGCTGCCGGTGAGGGCACCGCCGCCATCGCCCAGCGCGACCTCTTCTTCCAGCAGGTATTCCGCCAGCGCGTCGCCGTCGCCAAAAGACCGCAGCGTGCCACTGTCGTTGGCCAGTGAAAATGCGTCATTGGGCAGCAAGCGCACATAGTAGCCATCGATCAGCACCGGCTGGCCCTGGTCATCCGCCAGCACCGTCCATTCCGGTGTCGGCTCTTGCTCTGCACCATCACCGTCATGATCCAACTGGACCGTGTTGTTGCCGAACTCTGTTTCACGCACCTGATCGGTGCCGTGCAGGCCGGTCTGGCGCAGGAATATGCCGGTCTGTCCCGGCTCCACCGGCGTGCTGCCATCGCCTCCCGGCTCGACGACGATTTGCCTGATGGCGGAGTTGTCCTCGCGGATGCCCTCCACCGGCACCCCGGCACACGTCATGTCGGCGCCTTGCCGCGTACAGTCCGCCACCACGGCAGGGCTGCCCAGCAGCAGTAACATTACGATTGCGAAACCGAAACAACGCGCAGAGAAGACGGCGCCAGCTATCAAGCAGATGTGCAGGCGCTGCCGCGCACGATGAACATGACTCATGACGTCCCCTTCCCACTGTCCATGCGAAAGGGGATGGCCGTGCACAGCAACCCGACACACAGGTCTGCGCCTGTCTCTCGGGTCACCCTGTCGCATGGCCGGCAAGGCAGCCTGCCATGTCCACGGCGACCGCTGTCTGGCCGCCCCCCCCCCAAAAAACGCCCATTTAACAGAGGTGTTGACGCGCGCCCAATTACCAGAACTAGGTATTTGGCGGCCATGAGGGTTATGAACAGGCTGTTGAAAAACAGCCTGCACTGACGGCTCAATCAAAATAAAACGCGATAAGCGATTGATTTTACTGACGGCCGGATTAGGCCGTCAGCACAGACTGTTTTTCAACAGTCAGTTAAAACATCCAGCTCGCGAGCACAGCACGCAACGGTAGATACCAGAAGCCCGACCAGGGTCGGCGCATCATTGGCAAGTCTTGGTCCGATCTGCTCAAAGCCCCGTCAGCGCGTTATACAGCGCCTGCGCATCCACCGGCTTCTGCAGAAATCCAAGCCCCTGGTCCTGCGCCCGCTGCCGCACCCGGGGATCATGGTTGGCGGTCATCAGCACCGCCGGCACGGCATCATCCCAGCGTGCATCCAGCGCCGTCACCACGTCGAAACCGTCTTCGTCGTCGAGTTGATAATCCACCAGCAGCATGTCCGGCACGGTGCCGTCGGCCAGCAGTGCCTCGGCCTCGGCCAGTGAGCGGGCGCACAGCACATCACAGCCCCAGTCGCCCAGCAGCGCGGCGATGCCGGCCAGGATGGTGCTGTCGTTGTCCACGCACAGCAGCCGCATGCCGTCCAGGCGGCGCGGCGCAAACGACGGCGGCGGCGTCTCCACCGGGCGCACGGTCTGGGCATCCGCCAGCGGCATGGTGACGCTGAACACCGTGCCCTGCCCCGGCCAGGAGCGCACCGACAGCTCAAAGCGCAGCAGTTTGCAGATGCGTTCGGCAATGGCGAGGCCCAGCCCCAGGCCGTTGCCGTGCTGCTCGCTGTTGGGCAGGCGGCGGAATTCGCGGAAGATTTCCTTCTGCTCGGCCGGGTCGATACCACTGCCGGTATCCCAGACTTCAATGCGCACCGCACCCGGCAAGCGCCGGCAGCCGAGCAGGATGCGGCCTTCACGGGTGTAGCGCACCGCATTGGCGAGCAGGTTCTGCAACACGCGCCGCAGCAGTTTTTCATCGGTGAAGACCAGCGCGTCGCACGGCACCCAGTGCAGCACCAGATTGCGGGATTCCGCCAGCACCGAGAATTCACCGGCCAGGTTGGCCAGCAGGCGCTTCAGCGGCAGCGGTCGTTCATCCACCGGCATGGCGCCGGTATCCAGGCGGCTGATGTCCAGCAGATCACTGATCAGCCCTTCGGCGGCTTCCAGCGCGCCGCTGATATTGGCCACCATTTCCCGCGCGCGCGGGACATCATCCAGCGTGTCGGCCTGCATGCGCTGTTGCAGTGAGGAACAGAACAGGTGCGCCGCATTCAAGGGTTGCATCAGGTCGTGCCCGGCGGCAGCAAGAAACAGTGTCTTGCCTTGGTTGGCGCGCTGTGCTTCGGCAATCGCGTGTTGCAGGCGCTCGTTCACTTCCGACAGACGCCGCGTGCGGTCGGCGACGATCTGTTCCAGGTTTTCGTTGATTTCGCGCAACACCCATTCGTCGCGCTTGCGCGCGGTAATGTCGAGGAAGGTGCTGACAAAGCCGCCGCCGGGCATCGGCATACCCGACACCTCCACCACCGTGCCGTTGGGCAGCACACGCTCGAAGTTGTGCGCCGACCCTTCGCGCAACAGCGTCACCCGCCGGCCAACCTGCTCATGCAGGTCACCTTCGCCGTAAAAACCGCGCTGGGCGTTGTAGCGGTACACGTCGGCAATCGGCCGGCCAAGGCGGATCAGCCCTTCCGGGTAATCGAACAAGCGTTCGTAGGCACGGTTCCACGCGACGATATTAAGATCGCGATCCACCACGCAGATGCCCTGGGAAATGGTTTCGATGGTGGTACGCAGCAACTGGTGGTTGAACTGGATCAGTTGGGACGCTTCATCCATGATGCGCGCCACTTCGTGGCGGTCGGCTTCCTGTTTTGTCAGCAAAGTGCCGAGCAGGATGCGCGCGGAACTCGCCCCCATGGCCCCGGCCAGCAGCCGTTCGGTGAAGCGCACCAGGTGCAGCGGCGCCGGCAATTCCGGCTGCCAGAAAAATTGCTGTTTGTCAGCGTGCTCGCGAAACAGCACTTCCGCACGGTAGGCGCCCAGGCAGCGGCCGGCCAGATCCAGCAGTTCACCCTGGCTCACCAGCCCGGAGGTGCCGGCATCACGCCACCAGTCCAGCGGCATGTCGACGAACAGCGTCGCCTGTGACTGGTCCAGCGCCGAGGGCCGCGCACGGCGCGAGAACCAGATGTAGGCCAGGGTGTTCAGCGACAGGCTCCAGATCACCCCGTGCGCCAGCGGTGTCAGCCCTTGCAGGCCGAACAATTGCTGCGGCCGCAGCACGCCGAACCCGAGCAGCCCTTCCCTGTTCAGCATCGCCACCCATTGCGGGTCCGCAATGGCCGGCAGCAACAGACAGAATGCCCACACCACGATGCCCACCACCAGCCCGCTCGCCGCACCGCGCACCTGCCCGCCACGCCAGTACAGGCCGCCGAACAGCGCCGGGGCGAACTGCGCCACCGCCGCGAATGACAACAACCCGATGCTGGTCAGGCGCACGTAATCCACCATCAGCTGATGGAACAGGAACGCCAGCAGCAGGATCAGCACAATCGCCAGCCGACGCAGGCTGCGCACATTGCTGCCAAGCTCTTCCAGGTCATCGCGCAGGTTCACGCGGCGGCGCAGCCACAGTGGCAACAGCACTTCGTTGGTGACCATGATTGCCACGGCGATGGTGGACACAATCACCATGCCGGTCGCGGCCGCGATGCCGCCAATGAACACCAGCAGCGTCAGCCAGCCCGGCCCTTCCATCATCGGCAGGGTTAGCACATAGACGTCGGCATAGGCGGCAAACTGCGGCTGGCGGATCAGGCCGGCCAGTGCAATCGGCATCACCAGCACAGCAAAGATGGCAAGATAGGCCGGCAGCACCCAGCGCGCCGTGCGCAGGTGTCGCAGATCGTTATTCTCCACCACCGCCGCGTGGAACTGGCGCGGCAGGCAGACAATCGCGGCCATCGCCAGCAGCATCTGCGCGATGAAATCCTGTTCAGGCCAGCCGATGGCAAACAGGTCTCCGGCGAGGGAGGCCACGGTCTCGTCGGTGAAGAAACCCAGCGGCCCCTCGAACACATAGAACAGACAGAACACGCCGACCGCGATATAGGCCACCAGCTTGATGAACGACTCAAAGGCCACCGCCAGCATCAGCCCGGACTGGTGTTCGGTGGCATCCAGATGACGGGTGCCGAACAACAGCGTGAAGGCGGCCATCAGCATCGCCACCACCAGCGCGCTGTCGGCCATGCCGTCCAGCTCCGCCGTGCCCGGCGCCAGCACATCGAAGGCCAGCGTGACGGCTTTCAGTTGCAGTGCGATGTAGGGCAACACGCCAATCACCGCGATCAGGGTGATCAGCATTGCCAGCCGTTGTGATTTGCCGTAGCGGGCCGCGATGAAGTCGGCGATGGAGGTGATGCGCTGTTGCTTGCCGAGCGTGATCAGTTTCAGCAACACGGTGCCACCGAGCCCGACCAGCAGGATCGGGCCGAGATAAATGGGCAGGTAGCTCCAGCCCCGGTTGGCGGCCTCGCCTACCGCACCGAAGAAGGTCCAGGACGTGCAGTAGACCCCCAGGCCGAAGCTGTAGGTCCAGGGGTTGTTGACCAGCTTCGAGCCGCGCCGCGCCGCGCGGTCCCCCCACCAGGCGATCACGAACAACACCAGCACATACAGCAGCGCCAGGCCGCCAAGCTGTAACAGTGAGAACACCGCCCCGTCTCCGTTGTTATCTGATCAGGCGGGCCCAAGGACCCGCTGCGGCATCATGCGCCGTTATTCAGGGTGTGGCAGAACCCGCCCTCACACCAGCCAGATGCTGCTGACCAGGCGCAACGCCACCGCCAGAAACATTACCACGATACCGGCCCGTTGCAGCTTGAACTCCGGCACCGACAGCGCCAGCCGCCGGCGCCAGAACACCAGCACCCCGTGCCAGTCACCGGTACGGCGGATATAGCGGCCGTAGGCGAACAGTACCATCAGCAATCCGATCACCAGCAGCAGTACTTCCAGACGTGCAATCACGCTTGTCTCCCGTCATCTTGTGTTGTTGTTCTGCGCGCGCAGGGCAGGGTGTTTTCAACAGCCTGTCAGTTCGGTGTGGCAACCGCGCCGAGTTTCTTCAAGCGAAGATACATCAGCGCCGTAGTGGTGGCGTCACCTTTTGCCGAATGGCGTTCCAGCTCCGGCAAGGACAATGCCTTTGCAATTGCCTCAAAGCGCAGGTCCGGCGTCACTTCCGGCTGGATGCGGCGCAGGTACCGCTGGTACAGCGCCGACACCTCGATGGTGGCATTCGGCAGCTCAAAACCGAAGCGCGGCCGCAGGTGCCGGTTGATCACCGCCACGTCAAAGTCGATGCACCAGCCCAGCAGCGGCCGGTTGCCGATAAAATCCAGCAGCGCGGCCAGGGCATCCTCCACCGATAATCCATCGCTCAGGTCCATCGGCCGCAACCGGTGAATACGGATCGAGTCACCGCTCAATCCGGCAGGATGGCGCAGCCGAATATCCAGCGCGCTGCCACTGAGGGCCCGTTCCTCCCGCACCGGCACCGCTGCGATGGATACCAGCTCGGCGCTGCGCGGGTCCAGGCCGGTGGTCTCGCAATCCAGGGCAACCACTTCGTCGCCCTGGTAGCGCTCGAACAGGTGCGCGTAGGCCCCCTGCCCGTGACGATGGCGATCCACCGCCCGCCGTATCGCTTTCAACATGCTCCACTCCACTTCTTCCACGCCGGTCCGGCGTGGAGACTTCAGTATTCCAGATGAAACCGGCGCGAGAGATGCTGGCGAAAATCACTCACCACATGCAGCGCATCACGCAGCATGTCACGCTCCAGGGACGGCAGCTTCTGCACCACCAGCAGGTTGCCCTCGCCGGGCTCGCCATCGGCCATGCGTTGCAGCTGCTGATGCAGCCGCAGTTCGGCAAACAGCGACATCGCCTCGCCCAGGTCCTCGGCCATTTCCCGGCTGAGGACGCCACTGGCGGCCAGCCGTTCCAGCCGCACAAACGTCGAGGTCGCATCGATACGTGCCTGCAACGCCAGCGTGCGCACGCCGTGCACGATCGGGAAAATGCCGCCCTTCTTGATATCAATGCCGTGCTGCGGCTTTTTCAGTGAGCCGAACAGTGTCAGCGGCGTGGAAAATTTGAGCACGCTACGGGCAAACTGCGACAGCAGCAGCTCATCGCGGCTGCACTGGTCGAACAGTGCCGTGCGCACCTTGTCCAGCAGTGTCAGGTCGCCGGCGATAGCGTGCGCATCCAGCATGATCGCCAGCCTCATCATGGAGGTGCCGTCGCGCAGCATCGCCCAGCGCGCGATACGCGCCCGCCAGCCGGATACACTGTGCACCCATTCCGGGTTGTTCACCATTACATGGCCCGGACACGGGGGGTAACCCAGCGTCAGCAGGGTATCGCTGAACCGGGACAGCACCGGCTCGCGGTCCGGCCAGTCGACGTCATCGGCGAGGATCAGCCCGTTGTCCTGGTCGGTTTTCAGTATCTGCTCGCCGCGTCCCTCACTGCCCATGACGATCAGGCAACTCTGCGCCTGGCGTGCCGCAGGCACGACGAACCCGAACGCCTTGCTCATGATGCGGCCATTCAGTGCCGCCAGCAGATCCATGGCAAAGCGCAGCTTCACGCCCTGCGCCATCAATGCCCTGACCAGCTCTGGCAGCCGTGCGCTGGCCAACGCCAGTGCATCAAGGTCGTTGGCCTTTTCCACTTCCAGCCCGACCACATACGAGCGGCTGGAGAAATAACTGAGCACATCCGGCAGTTCGACCACGCCCACCGGTCGCCCTTGCCGCAGCACGACCACACGCGCCACTTCATGGCGCGTCATCTTGACCAGTGCGGCGAACAGGAATTCCTCGGGCGCCACTGTCACCAGCCGGTATTCGGCCACCTCACCCAGCGCTGCATCGACACCCCGGCCATGCAACACCATGGCGTTGAGCATATCGGTCTTGGTGATGATGCCCAGATCGCCATCGCGAAATACCAGCACGCTGTCGGCGCGCTGTTTGTTCAGCGCCTGCACCGCATCCTGGATGGTGTCGCCGGCTTCCAGCAGCAGCGGTGCGCGCATGCATTCAGAGACGCGTGCGAGCATGAAACCCGCCATGGTCACGCCACCCTCCCGCTGCTCTGTCAGCAGGCGGCTCTTTTCCGCCAGGCGCTGGCGGAAGTAATCGGCGAACGGCGCGCTGGCCTCGCACAGCCTGGAGAACAGCACGCCGGGGATCAGATAACAGAGCGTTTCCTGGTCGGCCACAAAGCGGTAACGGCTATGCCCGTTGAGTACACTGATGGCGCCGAACAGATCGCCATGGGTATACAGCCCGATGCGGGCCCTGGCGCTGGGGGCGCTGAGGTCCAGCTCTTCCACCGCGCCTTTTTCAATCACGAAGACATGCTGGCCGACGTCACCGGCATCAAGGATCACCTCGCCGCGATCGTAATAGGCAACATCCGCGCCCTGACGCAATTGCGCCAGGGCGTCGTCGTCCAGCAGCGAAAAGGGTAGCTGAGCGAGATCCAGACGGATCATGCAGAATCCTCGGTCTTCAGAAAGCAAAATCGGGACACCGCCCCGCGATGCCCCGTTCTTGTGTGTACCACATTCATCCTCACTGTGGCATCACCGGCCCGGCGGACGCCGGGCCGGGATACGCGGTTCAGTGATCCACGGCTGCACCGGCACCACGCGGAACACGGATGTCCTCGACGATGTGCTGGATGTGCTCCGGCGGTGGCGGCGTGAAGCGCGATACCGTAAACGCCACGGCAAAGTTCAGGATCATGCCCAGCGTGCCAATACCTTCCGGCGACACGCCCAGCCACCAGTGCTCGGCGGTGTTCAGTTCAGGCGAAATGAACTTGAAGTAGACGATATAGGCAAAGGTGAAGGCCAGACCCACCACCATGCCGGAAATCGCACCTTCCTTGTTCATGCGCTTGTAGAAAATGCCCATGATGATGACCGGGAAGAAACTTGCCGCCGCCAGACCAAAGGCGAACGCCACCACCTGCGCCACAAAGCCGGGTGGATTGACCCCGAAGTAACCGGCAATGCAGATCGCCACCACCGCAGACAAGCGCGCCGCCAGCAATTCCTGTTTCTCCGAAATATTCGGCATCAGCGTTTTCTTCAGCAGGTCATGCGAAATCGCGGCGGAAATCACCAGCAGCAGACCCGCTGCGGTGGACAACGCTGCGGCAATGCCACCGGCAGCCACCAGCGCGATGACCCAGGCAGGCAGGTTACCGATTTCCGGGTTGGCCAGTACGATGATGTCGCGGTCGATATACACCTCGCCATCATTTTCGGTCGGCGCATTGTTCAACAGGCGCTCTCCGTATGTGCCACGCGCCGCCGGGTCATCATTGGCACCCGCATAGCTCGGCGCACCGGCGAACGGGTTGCCGGCACGCATCTGCACCAGGCCATCGTCGTTCTTGTCGACCCAGGCAATCAGACCGGAATTTTCCCAGTTATAGAACCATTCCGGCAGTTCCTGATAGGCGGTTTCGTTCACGGTATCGATCAGGTTGGTGCGGGCAAAGGCGCCAACCGCCGGTGCAGTGGTGTACAGCAGGGCAATGAAGAACAGCGCCCAGCCGGCAGACACGCGCGCATCACGCACTTTCGGCACCGTGAAGAAACGCACGATCACGTGCGGCAGACCCGCCGTACCGCACATCAGCGCAGCGGTGATGAAGAACACATCAATGGTGGATTTGGTGCCATCGGTGTAGGTGCCAAAACCCAGATCGGTGACGACCTGGTCCAGTTTGTTCAGCAGGTAGACACCGGTGTCATTCCCCGCGCTGTCCAGCAGCGTGGCCCCGAACCCGGTTTGCGGCAGAATGTGGCCCGTCATCATGATGGACAGGAACACGGCCGGCACCAGATAGGCAAAGATCAGCACGCAGTATTGCGCCACCTGGGTGTAGGTAATCCCCTTCATGCCCCCGAGCACGGCGTAGAAGAACACCACCGCCATACCGATGATGACCCCCACGTTCACGTCCACTTCCAGGAAGCGGGCAAAGACGATACCGGTGCCACGCATCTGCCCGGCCACATAGGTGAACGACACGAACAGCACGCAGATCACCGCCACGGTCCGGGCGGTGCTCGAGTAATACCGGTCGCCGACAAAATCCGGCACGGTGAATTTGCCGAACTTGCGCAGGTAGGGCGCCAGCAGCATGGCCAGCAGCACGTAACCACCGGTCCACCCCATCAGGTACACCGACGCGTCGTAGCCCGAATAGGCGATGATCCCCGCCATGGAGATAAAGGAAGCAGCGGACATCCAGTCAGCGGCGGTGGCGGCACCGTTGGCCAGCGGCGATACACCACCACCGGCAATGTAGAATTCCTTGGTTGACGCGGCTCGGCTCCAGATCGCAATACCGATATAGAGCGCGAATGACCCGCCAACGAAGAGATAGGTTAGCAGTTGCACATCCATGACTATGGCCTCTCGTTATTGTTAGTGCCGGGTTGCAACCCGAGCAGTTGTAGCGTGGATTCCGGTATCACTCCTCGTGTACGTCGAATTTCCTGTCGAGTTTGTTCATCGACACCGCGTACATCACGATCAGCACCAGAAAGGCATAGATGGAGCCTTGTTGCGCAAACCAGAAACCCAGCTTGAAGCCGAAGAACTCGATGTGATTGAGAACATCCACCAACAGAATGCCGAAGCCATACGACACGACAAACCAGATGGCGATATAGGTGAGGATCAACCTCACGTTCGCGGCCCAGTAGGCACGGGCATTTTCTTCTTTCATATGCTTTACCCCTTTGCATACCTGATATGCCTGTCCACTGGATATGGACGGGTTACCGTTCAACTTAAAACAAGGGGGCAAGCACGCACATCATGACTTTAGTCGAAGGTGTAGCGCGGGATGACCGGTCGGACAACAGGGAGGGGGCTGGTACTCAGGCGGCTTTATCCGCCGCCAGCAGCGTCAGCATTGCGTGCGGATCGCGTTCTCGGCGGACCCGTGCCAGCAGCGCCGCGGCCTGAGGATAATCACGACGCAGATAATTGAGCCATTGCTTCACCCGACCGGCTTCCTGGTCAGGTTTGCCAGTACCAAGCAGCATGCGTACGTAGGCATCCAGATGCGGCGCGATGTCATCCCAGCCATGGCCTCTGCCGGTACGAATGGCATGCGCCAGATACGGGTCACTGACGGCACCGCGCCCCAGCATCAGGGCCTGGCAGCCACTTTCCGCCTGGCAGCGGCGCGCATCGTCCGGTGTCCAGATCTCGCCGTTGGCGATCACCGGCAGGCTGACAGCCGCCTGCACAGCGTGAATACGATCCCAGAATGCGGGTGGCCGGTAACCCTGAGCCTTGGTACGGCCATGCACCGTCAGCCAGCTCGCCCCGGCCGCCGCCACGGCCCGGGCATTGTCCAGCGCCCGGGCGTCATCCGCATTGCCCAGCCGCATCTTCGCGGACACCGGGATATCAACCGGCACCGCCCGGCGCACGGCGGCGACCACGGCATGCACCAGCTCCGGCTCATCCAGCAGCACCGCCCCGCCCCGGTGCCGGTTCACGGTTTTGGCCGGGCAGCCAAAATTCAGATCAATGGCCGGCGCCCCCAGCGACGCCGCCAGCGCTGCGTTCTCGGCCATACAGGCCGGGTCGGAGCCAAGCAGTTGCACGTGCACCGGGGTGCCGGCGCGGGTCCGCGCGCCCTGTTTCAGTTCCGGACACCAGCGATAGAACACCTTGGGCGGCAACAGCAGCCCGCTGACACGGACAAACTCCGTGACACACCAGTCGTAACCACCGATGTCCGTGAGCACCTGACGCAACCAGAAGTCGGCCAGGCCCTCCATGGGGGCAAGTATCAGTTTCATGGCGGCGATGATAAGGCCGCCCCGACGGGACGGCCAGCGCGAGGCCTTAGCTGCCAGCTTTGTGACAATTGTTTTACACTTCGTGCGCTTCTCGAATGGAAGCACATCCATAAAACCAAACAAGGTCGTTGAAATGAAAATTATTAAACTGCTTGCAATGGGGACAATGATTACCACTCTTGGCGGCTGCGCTGCTGCCGTCAGTCCGGTGGGCAACGGATTTTTGTTCACTTCAGTAGCCGGACCGGTAAACGCTTCAGACAACGAGCACTCATCCAAGACTGGGGAGTCATGCGCCGCCAATATTTTGGGGATAGTCGCTGGGGGTAATGCCTCTATTGATGCAGCCAAGCAAAAGGGCAACATCTCTAAAGTTTCCAGTGTCGACTACCGGAGCACCACAGTACTCGGCATGTTTAGCCAATCCTGCACTATCGTTAAAGGGGAATAGAGCATCAACGCCCCGCCCGCTAAAAATTAGTGAGCGGGGCAATTGCTCCGCAAATTGCGGCGAATGTGAACTGACTCTTCTGAAGGCTGCCTGACACAGAGATTGATCCGTCTTCTGCTGATAGATCGGTTGGCAAGAGGCCCAAAGGCCCCCGCCGGGGGTGCGGGCATGAATACCAAGGGTTTAGGAGATCTCGGGAATCCGGAATGCCCGCACGGCCGACGAGGCCCACCAATATAGCCCTGGCGGGGCTGTTCAGGAAATAGCCGTCTTATGCCGATTTGGAATGCACACGCCTGTAGCAAGCGCCCACTCACTTCGCAAGGGCCGTACAGATTGACTCGCCCCCTGCTCTCTTTTAGTGTTCTGCCCGCCACCGCCGTGGCATGTCACAATGCCCGTCCGCCCCGCCACCGAGGACCCCGCCCGCTATGGCCGCAAAGCAAAAGCAAGCCCGTCTTGAGGACGCGCTGGCCACTCTGGAGAGTCTGGTCGAGCGCATGGAATCCGGCGAGCTGTCGCTGGAGGAGTCCCTCAAGGCGTTCGAGGATGGCATCCGCCTGACCCGCGAGTGCCAGCAGGCACTGCAACAGGCCGAACAAAAGGTGCGTATCCTGCTGGACCAGCATCAGGACGCCGAACCGCAACCCTTCAGTGATGGCGACGATGCTGACAACGCCTGATTTCACCCGCCTCGAGCAGTTCATGCAGGCGCATCGCGCACGCCTGGAGGCGCAACTGAACCTGGCCGTGCCCGCTGACCTGGGCGCCTCCCCGCGGCTGGCCGACGCCATGCGCTACGCTGCCCTCGGCGGCGGCAAACGGATTCGCCCGGTGCTCACCTACGCCGCCTGCGCCCTGTGCGGCGGCACCGATGAGCAGGCCGACGCGCCGGCGGTGGCCGTGGAACTGATCCACGCCTATTCACTGGTGCATGACGACCTGCCGGCGATGGACGACGATGACCTGCGCCGGGGCCGCGCCACCTGCCATATCGCCTACGATGAAGCCACTGCCATTCTGGCCGGCGATACGCTGCAGACCCGCGCCTTCGAAGTGCTCGCCAGCGGCGGCGGCCACAGCGACACCGCCCGCCTGGCGATGGTGCGCACCCTGGCCCACGCCGCCGGCGCCGGCGGCATGGCTGGCGGCCAGATGCAGGACATGCAGGCGCACGGCCAGATGCTGACACTGCCGGCACTGGAAGAAATCCACTACCTAAAGACCGGCCGGCTGATCACCGCCGCGCTGGTGATGGGCGCGCTGGCCGCAGGTGCCCCGGCGGTACTGCGCGACACATTGCGCCAGTACGGCGACCTGATCGGGCTGGCATTCCAGATTCAGGACGATATCCTTGATGTCACCGCCGCCACCGAGCAACTGGGCAAGCCCAGCGGCTCGGATGAACGTCACGGCAAGAGCACCTTCCCCGGCCTGATCGGCCTGGAAGCCAGCCGTGAACGTGCCGCTCAACTTTGCCAGCAGGCCCATGCGCTGCTGGACAGCGTCGCCACGGAGCGCGACGTGACCCTGCTGAAGGACCTGGCGAGCTATATCGTGGCCCGCACACACTGACCCGACACCCGACGGGCGGCTATAATGCCGCCCTGACATGACGCAACTTAACGCAACGCAACTTTGAGCACCGCATGGCGAAGACGTTTGACGAGATACCGCTGACCCGGCCGTCCACGCCGCTTCTGGACCGCATCGACCGCCCCGCGGACCTGCGTGCCCTGCCCCGTGAACAACTGCATCAGGTTGTGGACGAACTGCGCGCCTACCTGCTGTATGCCGTGGGCCAGTGTGGCGGCCATTTCGGCGCCGGCCTCGGCGTGGTCGAGCTGACCGTGGCGCTGCACTATCTGTTCGAGACCCCGGACGACCGGCTGGTATGGGACGTGGGTCACCAGACCTACCCGCACAAGATCCTCACCGGCCGGCGCGAGCAATTGACCAGCATCCGCCAGCAGGGCGGCCTGTCCGGTTTTCCCAATCGTGCTGAATCTGAATACGACACCTTTGGTGTGGGCCATTCCTCGACGTCGATCAGCGCTGCACTGGGCATGGCACTGGGCGCGGAAATGGCCGGCAGGCAACGTCGCAGCGTGGCCGTGATTGGTGATGGCGCGATGACCGCCGGCCAGGCCTTCGAAGCACTCAATCACGCCGCGCATACCAAATCGAACCTGCTGGTGATCCTCAACGACAACAACATGTCGATTTCCCACAACGTGGGCGGGCTGGCGAATTATTTCGCGCGCATCTGGGCGTCGAAGACCTATATCGCGCTGCGCGAAGGCGGCAAGAAAGTGCTCTCGGCCATGCCGGCCGCGTGGGATTTCCTGCGTCGCACGGAAGAGAGCATGAAGAACATGGTCAGCCCGGACGCGCTGTTCGAATCCATCGGCTTCAACTATATCGGCCCGCTGGATGGCCACGATATCGACGAACTGCTCGACACACTGGGCAACATCCGCGATCTGAAAGGCCCGCAGCTGCTGCACGTCTACACCACCAAGGGCAAGGGCTTTGCGCCGGCGGAAGCCGACCCGGTGGGGTATCACGCGATCAACAAGATCGAGCCGAAGAAAAAGCTTGAGCAGGCAGTGCCGAAACCCGGCCCGTTGCTTAAATACCAGGATATTTTTGGCGGTTTCCTGTGCGATGCCGCCGCGCGTGATGCGCGTCTGGTGGCGATCACGCCGGCCATGTGCGAAGGCTCCGGCATGGTTGAGTTCAGCCGCCGCTTCCCCGAGCGCTTCCACGATGTGGCGATCTGCGAACAGCACGCGCTGACACTCGCCGCCGGCCTTGCCTGCGAAAACCAGAAACCCGTGGTGGCGATCTATTCCACCTTCCTGCAACGCGCCTATGACCAGTTGATCCACGACATCGCGCTGCAGAATCTGGACGTGACCTTCGGCATTGACCGCGCCGGCATAGTCGGCGAAGACGGCGCCACCCACGGCGGCGTGTTCGACCTCGCCTACCTGCGCTGCGTGCCGAACATGATCATCGCTGCGCCGGCGGACGAAAACGAATGCCGCCAGTTGCTCTACACCGCCTGGCAACATCCCGGCCCGGCAGCGGTACGCTACCCGCGCGGCACCGGCCCCGGTGTCCCGCTGGCAGACCGCTTCAACGCCCTGCCGATCGGCAAGGGCCGGCGTGTGCGGGAAGGCCGCCAGGTGGCCATCCTGTCGTTCGGTGTGTTGCTGCCGGCCGCCCAGGCCGCTGCCGAGGCACTGGATGCCACCGTGATCGACATGCGCTGGGTGAAACCGCTGGATGAAGTGCTGATCCGTGAACTGGCCACCCACCACAGCCTGCTGGTCACACTCGAAGATCACCAACTGATGGCCGGTGCCGGCAGCGCAGTGAACGAATACCTCGCCGCCAGCGCCCTGACCGTGCCGGTGCTCAATCTCGGCCTGCCGGATACCTTCATCCATCACGGCAAGCGTGATGTGCTGCTGGCCGGCCTGGGCCTGGATGCTGCCGGCATCGAGCAGAGCATCCGCGACCGTCTGCTCGGCCTCGAGGCGCGCGCTGCGCGCGGCTGATCCCGCCCCCACGGCGTGGCGCCATCAGGCGCCACGCTGACCCCCTCTCGCGTCAATCGCCTACACCACTTTCCGCCATTGCCCGCAGCCAGCCCGCTGCGCGGCCGGGCACGCTTGTCCCCTCATCCCGCTGACGGGCCTGCTTGCCAAGCGTATCTTTTTAGGTACACTGCAATGACGCCACTGATTATGACCGTCCATTTTTTCCGTACGGCTGCGGGCACAGAACCCGTCCGCGATGTCCTGCGCGCCCTGCCCACGGAGGACAGGAAAGCCGTCGGCACGGACATCAAGACAGTGCAGTTCGGCTGGCCCCTGGGCATGCCCCTGGTGCGCAAGCTGGAACACGGACTTTGGGAAAGCCGCAGCCATATCCGCGACGGCATCGTGCGTGTGCTGTTTACCGTGACGGGCTGCCGGATGGTGCTGCTGCACGGCTTCATCAAGAAGTCGCTGCGGGCGCCACGGGAGATCGAGACGGCACGCAGCCGGCTGCGGCAATTACAGCGAGGCAAGAGATGAGGGAAATGAGAGAGATGAACCGGCATATCGGCAGCAACATCGACGAGCTACTCGAAGAGGACGGCCTGCGCGAGGAAGTGGTGGCCGCCGCCATGAAACGCGTTATCGCCTGGCAACTGGCAGAAGCCATGAAAGCCCGGCACATTTCCAAGACCGAAATGGCGCGTCGCATGCACACCAGCCGCATGGTGGTAAACCGGCTGCTGGACGTGCAGGACACCAGCGTCACGCTCGCCACACTGGCGCGCGCCAGCGTGGCGGTCGGTATCCCGATGCGTATCGAACTGGACGCCCAGCCCGGCTGAATCAAGTCAGCGCGCCGGCGGCACGCCGTCACGGGCGGTGCGGTACTGATCGAAATCCATCGGGTACTGCGCCACGCATTCGTCGTACGCCGCTGCCACCTGATGCTCACACTCCCGCAGACGGTCTGCGCGAAGATTATCGTACATGCCCCGCTCGGTGCAGCCGGCAACGCCCAGCAGCACCAGCGACAACAGGATCACTTTCATCGGCCTCGCTCCCCGTGAATATCGCTGCCGTTACGACGGTCATCGCCGCCTCACCTCTCATCCCCGCGTGCCAGGCAGGGTGCCACAAACAGGTGACCCCGCCAGGCGCCTTCAAGCGTACGCACCGTCACCAGGCACCACAACACCGCCAGCCAGGCGACCAGCACCGTGCCCACCATGCCGAAAAACGCATGCCCGAACACGTCGCCCAGCTTCAGGGTCGCCAGCGCATACACGCCGAGAGGGAAGGTAAAGGCCCACCAGCCAAGATTGAACGGCAACCCGGCACGCAGATACCTCGCGGTCACCAGCATCGCCAGCCACCACCACCAGACACCACAGCCCCACAGCAACACCGCCGCCACCACACCCAGCCCGTGTGCCATCTCTCCCACACTGGCGAGTCCCTGCGCGGCGAACACGGCAGGTGCCTGCTCGCCCAGTACCAGCATGCCCAGTGCGCCGGTACCAATCGGTCCCAGCGCCAGCCAGCTGCTGGCCGCCATGTTCGCTGGCGGCAAACGGTGCAGTGCCATGCGCAGAAACAGGATCACCAGGATGCTGAACGCCACCGGCATGGAATAGGCCCACAGCACATAACTGGCCAGCAGCACGCGATAGCGGCTGTCCATGTCCGGCAGATGGCCCGCCAGCAGCGCGCCGCTGACCGCCGCCACTTCGGCAGCCACTACCGGCAGCAACCAGACTGCCGTCATCCCGTCGATCCGGTGGCGTTGCCGCGTGAACATCAGATAGGGAATGCAGACCCCGCAGGCGAGTGCCATGGCCACGTCCAGCCACCAGAGTGTTTCTGCCAGCGACACGGCCGCAGCCCCCCAGCGCGGTACGCCGAACAGCAACAGCCCGTTGAGCAGGGTCGCCAGCCCCATGGGGATAGTGCCGATGAACATCGATACGGTGGCGTGCCCGAAGATGCGCCGTGCCTCCTCGAAAAACAGCACCCAGCGCGCGCTGTACAGCAGACTGAACAGCACGAACAATATCGCCGCCAGCCCCCACAACGCCTCCGCCAGCCGCAGCAGGGTCGCGCCGGCCCAGGGCAGTTGCGCCAGCGCCAGGGCCAGCACGCCGGTCCCCATGGTCATGGCAAACCAGTTAGGCGTGAATTGCCTGATCACTTCCCGAGGATGATGCAACCGCGCCAGCGGGCGAAAACCCGCAACGACGGCCATGATGTTGTCTGTCGCCACTTCTGCTGTCCTCTCTGCCATGGCAGTTTGAGGCACAGACTAGCGAGGCACCGTTAATCTGTTTAACGGTTAATGCGCATATACTTAAACGGATATGTCGATAATGAATCAGTGCGCGATCACGCGATTGCGCCCGGCCGCCTTGGCCTCGTACAGCGCCTGGTCCGCACGCCGCACCAGCTCATCCGGGGAACCGTCCTGGGTCGGCACCATGGCCGCCACACCGATACTCAGCGTCACGGTATTGGCGCAGGAGGAACGCGGGTGCGGCAGGCTGGCGGCGCGCACCGCTGCCGCAAGCAACTCGGCGCGGCTTGCCGCTTCGGCCAGCATCACACCGGGCAGCAACAGCACGAATTCCTCTCCGCCATAACGGCCGGCCAGATCAGTGGCCCGCCGTGCCTGGGCGCGGAAAATCCCCGCCAGCACCCGCATGCAGTCGTCGCCTTCCTGGTGGCCAAAGTAGTCGTTGTAGGCTTTGAAATGGTCGATGTCGGCAAACACCAGCGCCAGCGGCCGGTGCTCACGGTGCGCGCGTCCCCATTCGCGCTGCAGCGCCTGATCAAACTGGCGGCGGTTGGCCAGCCCGGTCAGGCCGTCCACCAGTGCCTGCTTCTGCAACTCCTCCGCCAGCAACGCGATGTGTTCGCGATCCAGCCGCAGCAGTTCTGCCTGCAGAAACACCCGCCGGCTCTGCCGCTCATCGCGATAGCAGATCACCATGCAGAGCACGCTGGCTCCCACGAAAGTCGCCAGCACCAGCAGCCAGTCAATCGCCAGGCCAAGGCGTGGCGCCAGGGCATAGCCCGCCGCCATCAGCGGCAACCCCACGCCCCAGCCGGCCAGCATGGCATACGGCAGGCGCAGGCTCAGGCCGAGGTACACCACCACCACGGCATAGGCGCCGCCAATATAGACCAGCACCCGAAATTCGGGGTCCGTCACCAGCATCGGGTTGATCATCGACAACGCCACCGCCAGTGCAGCCAGCGCGCACACGACCCGTTGGTAGAAACGTTGCAGCAGCCGGCTGCGGACCAGCAGCCAGCCGATAAGAATCAGCAGGCCGAAACCGGAAAACAACAGCGGCCATGCACCGAGCTGGCCGCTCGGCGCCACCGCCAGCGCGGCGCCGGCCATGGCCAGGTAGAGCAGCACCAGATAACCCAGGCTGCCACGGAATACACGCAGGGCATCGGCATCATGGTAGGCACGATAAGTCGCCTCCAGCGGCGCGGGAAAGCGCAGGCGGAACCGGCTGTGATTGAGCAGGCGTTCGATCCGCTGCCGGGGGACAGCTTCTGTGGCCCGGGATGAGCGACTCTCCATGAATGCGGAATCTCGGGTGAATATAGTGCGCGACCTTGCCCACAGTGACACACGCGGCAGGACGTGTCCCGGAGCGGTCAGGCATTGTTATTGTTGAGCATCCCCATTACCCAGCGTTCATCCCCCCCGGCACGAACCCTGCGGATACCTTTCCACGCTGCGCCTTCAGAGCAGCGCGAGCAGCCCCTGCAGCAGCAAGGCAGCATACACCCCCGCCACCAGGTCATCCAGCATGATGCCGGTGCCGCCATGCACCCTCCGGTCCAGCCAGCCGATCGGCCAGGGCTTCACCACATCGAAGAAACGAAACAGCAGAAAACCAAGCACCGCGCTGGTCAGCGACACCGGTGCCAGCATCATGGTTATCAGGAAACCGGCGATCTCGTCCCAGACGATACCCCCGTGATCATGCACCCCCATGTCCCGCGAGGTGCGCCCGCACAGCCAGGGGCCGACTGCAATCACCAGCAGTGTGCCGAGCAGATAGCCCCACGGGGGCAGTTGCGCGAGACCGTACCACACAGGCAGCGCCGCCAGCGTTCCGAAAGTGCCCGGCGCTTTCGGCGCCAGCCCGCTGCCAAAACCGAACGCGAGAAAGTGCACAGGGTTACGCATGCTGGGCGGATGGACCGGGGTGTCTTTCTTGTTCACGGGCGCTCCTGTCAGGGCGTGCGGAAATGATCCCAGCCGGCGGGCAATGCCGTCAGCGGCATGCCGTCGCGGCCCAGGACCGCGAGGCCGGTTTCGCTGCGAATACGGCCAATCTGCACCGCATCGCGGGGCAGGTTGAAGCCGGGCAACAGGGTAAACAGCAACAGGTAGTCATCGCCACCGGCGAGTTGCGCCCGGAGCACGGCCTCCTCACTGCCCCAGCCGGACAACGCGTCGGAGACCGGCAACTGCGTCAGCAACAGTTCGGCGCCGACACCGCTTTCATCAAGCACATGCCCCAGATCGGCCAGCAGACCATCCGAGATGTCGATGCAGGCGCTGGCCACACCACGCAGCTTCTGCCCCAGCGCCAGTTGCGGCTGTGGCCGGCAAAAGCGTGCGCTCAGCAGGCCATCACGCACACCCGCCTGCCACTGGGCCAGCCCCGCCGCCGCTTCGCCGGGTACACCGGCGATACAGATGCGGTCGCCGGGCCGGGCACCGCTGCGCAACAGGGCGCGGCCCGCCGGCACCTCGCCGGTCACCTGCACCGTGATCATCAGCGGGCCACGCACCGTGTCGCCACCCACCAGCGCAATGCCGGCCTGTTCGGCCAGTGCATAGAAACCATCACAGAAAGCCTCCAGCCAGTCGGCGGAGGCATCGGGCAGGGACAGGCTGAGCAGGCACCAGCGTGGCGTGGCCCCCATGGCGGCCAGGTCGGAAAGATTCACGGCCAGGCTGCGCCAGCCGATGTCGGCCGCCGGCAGGTCCTCGGGGAAATGCCGGCCGCTGATCAGGGTGTCGATGCTCATCACCAGCTCACAACCCGGCGAGGGCGCGAGCACCGCACCATCGTCGCCCGGCCCCAGCACCACGCCCGCCCCGTGGCCGGCGCGCTGGCGAAAGAACTGCCGGATCAGCGCGAATTCATCCATGGCTGGGGTCACCCCGTCTCAGCGGGCTGCGATTTCCACCTGGCGGCACTTGCGCGCCACCTTGTCGAGCACGCCGTTGACGTACTTGAAGGAATCATCAGCACCGAACAGCTTGGCCAGCTCGATGCCTTCGTTGATCACCACGCGATACGGCACATCGATCCGGTCCAGCAGTTCGAACGTGCCGATGCGCAGAATCACTTTCTCGATCTGCGACAGTTCCTGCACCTTGCGGTCCAGGGCCGGTGCAAACAGCGCGTCGAGTTCATCGACACGGGCCGGCACGCCGTGCAACAGGGCATGAAAATAGTCCAGGTCGACTTTTTTCATGTCGTTCTCGGCACGGAAATGCGCTTCGATTTCGTTCAGCGGCTGCCCGGCGAGCTGCCACTGGTACAGCGCCTGCAACGCAAACCGGCGCGCCTTGCGGCGCGCCGAGGGCGAAGTGAGTGTCGTCATCAGAGTTGCTTCAGCAGGCTGACCATTTCCAGCGCGGACAACGCCGCTTCGGCGCCTTTATTGCCCGCCTTGGTGCCAGAACGCTCGATGGCCTGCTCGATGTTTTCCACCGTCAGCACACCAAAGGCCACCGGCACGCCGGTGCTGTTCTGGATCGCCGCGATCCCCTTGGCTGCTTCACCCGCCACATATTCAAAATGCGCGGTACCGCCCCGGATCACCGCCCCGAGGGCGATCAGCGCGTCGTAATTGCCCTTGTCGGCCAGGCGCTTGACCGCCACCGGCAGCTCCCACGCACCCGGCACGCGGATGATCTCGATGTCCGTGGGCGCGATGCCATGCCGCACCAGTGCATCCACCGCACCTTCCAGCAACGCCTCGACGACGAAGCTGTTGAAACGGGCCACAACGATGCCGAAACGGCCGCTGACGCCGGTGAAGGTGCCTTCTATGGTCTTGATGTCTTTCATGTCGAACCCTTGCTTGCTGACGGACAACCGGCCGCACAAGCGCGGCGGACGGCAAAACGGCGACTATTGTACCGCTATAAGCGGCTTGAGTATGTACCGCCATGGGTGCCCGCCATGCCGTTCAGAGCGCCTGTGTCGGCATCCGGACCGGCTGCTCCGGCGGCAACGCCGGCAGCGGCGCGTGCTGCGGCAGCGCCGGGGGGGCCGACAATCGCGCGGCGACCGCCTGCAGGACCGGCTCGGGCGCAGCCTCATCCGGGCTGACGAACACCCCCAGCCTGCGCATCACCCGCCCCAGCGTCAGGCTGCTGGAATAACGCACGATCGGTGCCGCCAGGACCAGCCCGGCGAGAATCGGCGTCAGCCACCAGAAGAACACCGGCGCCACCCACCAGGTGAACAGCCCCCAGACCAGGGCCACCAGGGTAGCGGCCAGCGTGCGACGCAATGCCTCGCCCCAGGGCACCGGCCGCCCTTCGCGCACCTGCGCATCCCAGCTGACGTTGCGGCCGAGCAGAATGCTGATCACGAACCAGGCGTGAAACACCATCATCAATGGCGCGATCAGGATTGCGAACAGCATTTCCACCAGCGCACCGCAGAGGATACGCCAGGCACCACCGAAGGCCCGGCGCCGGTCCCGCAATGCGATCAGCACACCCAGCACTTTGGGCAGCAACAGCAGCACCACCGTGATGACCACCAGCGAAACGATCAGCCCGATGCGGACGATCGGCCAGTCCGGAAACAGCTGATAGGCATTGGCAAAATAGATTTCGCTGTGCAGCGCACGAAATACCGCATCCACGGTACTGAGCACCAGCATCAGCAACCACAGCAGCGAGGCGATATAGGCCACCGCACCAAACAGGAAATGCAGCCGGCTGACCGGGTGCAGCCCCGCCGCACCGAGCAGCCCCAGATGCTGGATATTGCCCTGCACCCAGCGCCGGTCACGCTTGGCATAATCCAGCATGTTGCTCGGCACTTCTTCGTAACTGCCACCGAGATCGGCGCGCAACAACACCTGCCAGCCGGCACGGCGCAGCATCGCCGCCTCGACAAAATCGTGACTGAGAATATCGCCGCCCAGCGGCGGTTTGCCTGGCAGCGACGGCAGGCCACAGTGTTCGACAAAGGCGCGTACACGAATGATCGCGTTATGGCCCCAGTAGTTGGCCGCGTCCATCTGCCAGAAGCTCATGCCGGTGGCCAGCATGGGGCTGTAGAGCGCCGCAGCAAACTGCACGAAACGCCCGAAAAAGGTGGTGGAGCGCACCGGTATCGGCACCGTCTGGATCAGCGCGCAACGCGGATTGGCCTGCATCAGGCGCACCAGGTCGAGCAGGCAGCGGGCACGCATCACGCTGTCGGCATCCAGCACGATCATGTGCTCGTACCGGCTGCCCCAGCGCTCGCAGAAATCCTTCAGGTTGCCCACCTTGCGGCCGACATTGCGTGTGCGGCGGCGATAGAACACACGCTCGCGCAACGCGGCCGGCAGCCGCTCGCACAGCGCACGCCAGGCAGCACGCTCAGCACCGGCGACCTGTTCATCGGTGCTGTCACTGAGCAGGAAGAAATCGAAATGCGACGCTTCGCCGGCGGCGTCCAGATCACGCAGCGTTGCCTCAAAGCCGGCGATCACCCGGTGCGTATCTTCGTTGTAGACCGGCATGACCAGCGCCGTGCGGGTCTGAATCGGTGTCGCCGGGACCGGCGCCTGTCGCGCCAGGGTCAGCGGATCGCGCCGCAGCCACTGCAACAGGAAGCCCGCCACCGCACTCCAGAACGACACCACGATCCAGCCGAAGGTGACCACGAACAGCAACAGGATCACTACCTCCAGCACCGTCAGGCTGTTGGCGCGCAAAATGTCCAGCATCAGCAGTGCGCCCCCGAGCGTGCTCAGGATCGCGAGTGTGAAAAACACTGGCCGGCGCCAGAGGGCGCCGGGGAACCTGATCTGTTGCCGGGCAGCCGGCGGCATGGCGGCGGTCATGTCAGTCCACCGCATCCGGCGACCAGAGATAGCTCCAGACTTCCGTCAGCCGCTGGCCTCTCAGGCTCAGGTACAGGCGCATGTCCACGACATCGCTGTCTTGCGGATCGAGTTTGAAAATGGCGCGCCAGGTCTTGCCGTCCGGCAGGCGTTGCACATGCAGATCGCGCACCTTGCCGACGGCATGGGAAAGCTCTGCGTCCAGCGGCGTATCCGGCGACAGGCTGGCCAGTTCGCCGCCGCGAAAATCCACCACGAACTGCCGTACGCTGCGGGGTGGCGGATCGGGTTGCCCCGGCACCGCGCCCCACCCGATCCGGGTACGTAACACCGAGCCCAGTGCATGCTCGGCCACCTGCGCATCCACCGATCGCAAACGATAGGCATAGCGGCGGCTTTCGCCCGCCTTCATCGGTGCGTCCGGCACCCAGTAGCTGACGATGTTGTCGTTCACTTCCGAGTCAGTGGGGATTTCCACCAGTTCCACCCGGCCCTTGCCCCAGTCCCCTTCGGGGATCACCCACAGACCGGGACGGCGCTCGTAGGCCGCCTCCATGTCCTGGTAATGATCAAAACGGCGGTCCCGTTGCAGCAGGCCAAAGCCGCGCGGGTTTTCGTCCATCATGGACGTGACGCGCAGCGTGCGCGGATTATTCAGCGGGCGCCAGATCCATTCGTTCTGGCCGGTCAGCACCTGCAGGCCATCCGAATCATGCACTTCCGGCCGGAAATCATCGACGAAACGGGTGCCGTTCTCACCGTGATGGAACATGCTGGTCAACGGTGCAATCCCGAGCTTGGCAATATCCCTGCGCGCAAACAGGCGTGCATCGACACGCATGCCGGTGGGCGCACCGGGCTGGATTTCGAACCAGTAGGCGCCGGTCACGGAGGGGCTGTCGAGCAGTGCAAAAATGATCAGCCGAGTGTCGTCCGCCCGCGGCTGCACCAGCCAGAATTCACGAAAGGCAGGAAACTCCTCGCCCTGTGGTGCGGCGGTGTCCACGGCCAGCCCGCGCGCAGACAGGCCATAGGCCTGGCCCGGGCCGACCAGACGGAAATAGGACGCGCCCTGGAACACCAGGAATTCGTCTTTGTACTCCTCGGTATTGAGCGGGTAATGCACCCGGAAACCGGCGTAACCGAGTGTCTCCGGCGCTTCATCCGCCAGCCCGGCTGCCTTGCCGTCATAGCGGAAACGCGCGCGCTCGAACGGCAGCGCAGCGACTTTGTTTTCTGCCACGACATTGATGCGCACCGGTTCCCGATACAGAAAACCGGGATGGAATAACTGTACTTCAAACAACGCCTGGTCGTGCCAGAGCGCCTGTTCCGGACGAAAGCGGATTGAGCGGTACTGCTGATAATCCATGTTCGCCAGCGACTCCGGCATGTCCGTGGCCGCAGGTTTGAAATCTTCCTGCGCCAGCTCACGGGCGCGTTCCTCGACACGCTGGAACAGAGCACCGGTGTCCACATTGCGATTGGAGGCCCGCACCATATCCTCGGCCCACCCCTGCGTCACCAGCAGCAGGCTGCACAACAGGCCGATCATGACATGACGAATCATCCAGAAGTCTCCTTTGGCCGCCCCGGGTGGATTGCAAGGCACAGCCCTGCGGGGATTCCATACACGACATTGCGGACGTCCTGACGAGGCAGGCAGAGACACGGGGGTGGTAACGCAAGATAGTTGCCGGACACCATCGGGACGCAGCGAAAAACACTGCCTGAATGTAACGCAGCCACAGGCACGAACGCCGGCTGCGAGCCGGCATTTGTTAATGTTTTACGATAAAAGAGGGGGTCAGTGGCGGGATGCCAGCAGCTCGGCCAGTTGTGCTTCCAGGGCCCTGACGCGCTCTTCCAGCAACGCCAGGCGATCTTCCCCGGCGGACGCCGAACGCGGCATAGAGGCCAGGGCCTGCAGGTCGGGCTCGCCGGCCATGCGGTGCAGATAACGGTCTTCGCGCTGGCCGCTCTGGCGTGGCAACAGCATCACCAGCCCTTTGCTGGCCAGCCGTGACAACTGGTGCGCCACCTGTTCGGTGTCATCAAAGGCATGCATGCGCTGGCTGCGGGTAAAGAGTTCGTTCAGTGTCTGTGGGCCGCGCAGCAACAGCAGCCCAAGCAGTATCTGTTGTGCGTGCACCAGCTCGAATGTCTTTTCCGCGCGATGTTCCCAACGGTCTGCGCGGGCACCGCTGACCCGGCGTACCAATGCTCGTTTTTCGAGCTGGTACAACGCCTGCCCGATCTCGCCAGTGTCCAGCTGCATGACCGGGTCGCGGCTGGTTTTCTGATTGCAGGCTACCTGCAACGCGTTCAGTGTCAGCGGATAGACTTCCGGCGTTGTCGCTTCTTTCTCGATCAGACACCCGAGCACACGGACTTCGTTGTCCGTCAGCGGTTCGGCGTCCCGGGGGGCGGTGGTATCGTGCTCATCCATGGTGTGGCTCTCTCACAGTGCGCTCACAGTCCGCTCACAACTCGCCGCATCACTGCACCGGTGGTTCCACGTATTCGACGATTTCCAGATCGAAACCGGACAGCGCATTGAAACGCATCGGCGAACTGAGCAGGCGCATGCGCCGCACACCCAGCTCACGCAGAATCTGCGAGCCGGTGCCGATATTGCGATAGGCCGGCCCCCCGGTGCGCGGCTGGCGGCGCTGGCCGGAAAAATACTCGTTGACCATCATCTGTACATCGTTGGAAACGTAGTCCTGGCCAAGAATGATCACGACACCGGCTTCGCTCTGCGACACCTCTTCCAGCACGCGATGCATGTTCCAGCCGGTGCGGCCATCCATCTTGGCACTCATCAGGTCACGCAACGGATCGACGAGATGCACACGCACCGTGGTCACGACTTCCGGCGACAGCTCGCCTTTCACCAGTGCCACATGCGTCATGTCATCGACGGTATCGCGGAAAGTCACCAGGCGGAAATCGCCGTACCAGGTCGGCAGGATGTTATCGCTGACCCGCTCCACGGTTTTTTCGTGCAGCATGCGGTACTCGATCAGGTCGGCGATGGTGCCGATCTTGATGTTGTGTTCCTCGGCGAATTTTTCCAGATCAGGACGGCGCGCCATGGTGCCGTCTTCATTGATGATTTCGCAGATCACGCCCATCGGGGCGCAGCCGGCCAGCGCCGGCAGGTCACAGGCTGCCTCGGTGTGCCCGGCACGGTGCAGCACACCACCCGGCTCGGCCATCAGCGGAAAGATATGTCCTGGTTGCACGATATCCGCCGGCTTGGCATCCGGGGCTGCGGCGGCCTGCACGGTGCGGGCGCGGTCGGCGGCCGAAATACCCGTGGTCACGCCTTCGGCGGCTTCGATGGAAACGGTGAACTTGGTGCCAAACCCGGAGCCGTTGCGTTGCACCATCAATGGCAGGTTGAGCTGTTCGCAACGCTCACGGCTCATCGGCATGCACACCAGGCCGCGCGCGTACTTGATCATGAAATTGATGGCTTCCGGCGTGCAATGCTCGGCCGCCATCAGCAGATCGCCTTCGTTTTCGCGATCCTCGTCGTCCATGAGGATGACCATGCGTCCGGCACGGATGTCGTCGATCAGTTCCTGGACTGTATTCAATGTCATGCAATCACCTTTTCAGAAAACCGTGTTCGGCGAGGAACGCCATGGACAGGCCCTCGCCGGCGCCCGGCTCGGCTGCGCGCTCACCCAGCAGCAGCCGCTCGAGATAGCGGGCAATGATATCAACTTCCAGGTTCACGCGCGTGCCGGCCTGCCAGGTGCCGATGGTGGTCATGTCCTGGGTGTGCGGGATGATGTTCAGCGAGAACACCGCGCCACTGACGCTGTTCACCGTAAGGCTGATGCCGTCCACGGTAATCGAGCCCTTCTGGGCGATATAGCGCGCCAGCGCCGCCGGTGCCTCGATATCGATACGGGTGGAGCGGGCATCCGGGCGCAGGCTGCGCACGGTGCCGACGCCATCCACGTGGCCAGACACCAGGTGGCCGCCGAGGCGCGTGGTCGGCGTGAGGGCCTTTTCCAGGTTCACCACCGAGCCGGCCTTGAGGGCGCCCAGCGAGGTCAGCGCCAGGGTTTCGCCCGAGACATCGGCGGTAAAACCGCGCCCCGGCAGGCTGGTGACGGTCAGGCAAACGCCATTGACGGCGATGGAATCCCCAAGCTGCACGTCGCTCATATCCAGCGCGCCGGTCAGCACGGTCAGCGCCACGTCGCCGCCACGCGGCGCCAGTGACTGGATTTCACCCTTGGCTTCGATAATGCCGGTAAACATGGGGCTCTCCTCACAGAGACGAATCAGGACGCCTTATCGGGGCGCGAGCGCATAACACAAGCGCAGATCAACACCCACCTGGCGCGTGTCGCGCAGGGTGAGCAGGTATTTGTCGGCCATCCTGTCCAGGCCCGGCAGGGCCAGCAATGGCCGTGCCGACGATCCAAGCAGCATCGGCGCCATATAGACCACCAGTTCATCGACACAGCCGGCGGCCACAAACGCCCCGGCCAGTTCGGCGCCGGCTTCCACCAGCACTTCATTACAGCCACGCGCGGCCAGCTCGGCCAGCACCTGCCGTGGCGACCAGTCGCCCGCGAGCACTTCCGCGCCCGCTTCGCGCAGCGCCGGGGCGCCAGACGTCTCCTGGGCGGTAAGGATCAGGCACTCACCGTCCGCCTGGATCACGGCGGCGTCCGCCGGCGTGCGCAGCGCGCGATCCAGCACCACACGCAGCGGCTGGCGCACCGGTGTCGGGCCGTAATCGCTGAATTGCCAGGTGGCCGGGCGCACCGTCAGGGACGGGGCATCCGCCAGCACAGTGCCGATGCCGGTGACAATCGCCGAGGAGCGGGCACGCAGGCGCTGCACATCCTCGCGCGCCTCGGCGCCGGTGATCCATTGTGATTCGCCGGAGGCCATGGCGGTGCGACCATCCACGCTCATGGCCAGCTTGACCCGCACCCAGGGCAGGCCCTGTTCCATGCGCCGAATAAAGCCGGGATTCAGGGCGCGGGCCGCGTCTTCCAGCACACCGCATTCCACCTCGATGCCCGCGTCTCGCAAGCGGGCCAGGCCCTGGCCTGCCACTTGCGGGTTCGGGTCCTGCATGGCTGCCACCACACGCGCCACGCCAGCCTCGACCAGTGCGTCCGCGCAGGGGCCGGTGCGGCCGGTGTGCGAGCAGGGTTCCAGCGTCACGTAGCAGGTGGCGCCGCGCGCCTGTTCCCCGGCAGTTGCCAGGGCGTGGCGTTCGGCATGCGGCTCGCCGGCGCGCTGGTGCCAGCCTTCGCCCACGATCATGCCGTTACGCACCAGCACGCAGCCCACGCGCGGATTCGGATCGGTGGTGTGCAGGCCGCGCCGCGCCAGGTACAACGCGCGGCTCATGTATTCGCGGTCGGAGCTGTTGGCCATGGGGACTCCGTGTGAAAAGCGCGCTGCCCGGCCAGGCTCGGGCAGCTACTTTTTCTTCACCAGTTTGCGGCCGGCCTTTTCCAGCCGGTCGACTTCCGCGCGGAAGTCGGAGATATCCTGGAAGCTGCGATAGACCGAGGCAAACCGCACGTAAGCAACATCGTCGAGCTGGCGCAGTTCTTCCATCACCAGTTCCCCCAGCTCACGGGCCGGCAGTTCGCGCTCGCCGGTGGCACGCAGGCGGTGGCCGATGCGGGTGATGGACGCTTCCAGGTCTTCCATGCTGACCGGGCGCTTTTCCAGCGCGCGCAGCATGCCGGCACGCAGTTTGGCGTCATCGAAGGGTTCGCGGGAGCCGTCGGACTTGACGATGCGCGGCATCACCAGTTCGGCGGTCTCGAAAGTGGTAAAGCGTTCTCCGCAGGTCAGGCACTCACGGCGCCGACGCACCTGGCCGCCATCAGCGACCAGGCGCGAATCGATCACCTTGGTTTCTTCCGCCGCGCAGAACGGGCAGTGCATGCGGGGTTACTGCTCGTAAACCGGCAGGCGGGCGCAGATCTCGCTGACCTGGCCGCGCACACGCTCGATCACGGACTCATCACCCATGTTGTCGAGGATGTCGCAGATCCAGCCGGCCAGTTCGCGGCAGTCCGCTTCCGTGAAACCACGGGTGGTCACCGCCGGGGTGCCGATACGCAGGCCGGAGGTCACGAACGGCGAGCGCGGATCGTTCGGCACGGCGTTCTTGTTCACGGTGATGTGCGCACGGCCCAGCGCCGCGTCGGCATCTTTGCCGGTGATGTCCTGCTTGATCAGGCTGAGCAGGAACAGGTGGTTCTCGGTGCCGCCGGAGACGACGTCGAAACCGCGATCCACAAACACCTGCGCCATGGCCTGGGCATTGGTGATCACCTGTTGCTGGTAAGTCTTGAAGTCGTCGGCCAGCGCTTCCTTGAAGCAGATCGCCTTGGCCGCGATGACGTGCATCAGCGGGCCGCCCTGGCCGCCCGGGAACACGGCAGAATTGATTTTCTTGGCGATGTCTTCGTTGTTGGTCAGCACCAGGCCGCCACGGGGACCGCGCAGGGTCTTGTGGGTGGTGGTGGTCACCACGTCGGCAAACGGCACCGGGTTCGGGTACAGGCCGGCGGCCACCAGGCCGGCGACGTGGGCCATATCCACCATCAGGTAGGCACCCACTTTATCGGCAATCTCGCGGAAACGCGGGAAATCCAGCGTCTGCGAGTAGGCAGAGAAACCGGCAATGATCATCTTCGGCTTGTGTTCCACCGCCAGGCGCTCGACCTCGTCATAGTCGATCAGGCCGGTGTCGGTGTTGATGCCGTACTGCACGGCGTTGTAGCTCTTGCCGGAAAAGTTTGGCGCCGCACCGTGGGTCAGGTGGCCGCCGTGGGCCAGGCTCATGCCCAGCACGGTGTCGCCCGGCGCCAGCAGGCCGAGGAACACGGCACCGTTGGCCTGGGAACCGGAGTGCGGCTGCACGTTGGCGAATTGGGCACCGAACAGTTCGCAGGCACGGTCGATGGCCAGTTGCTCGATGGTGTCGACGAATTCACAGCCGCCGTAGTAACGCTTGCCGGGATAGCCTTCGGCATACTTGTTGGTCAGCACAGTGCCCTGGGCTTCAATGACCCGCGGCGAGGCATAGTTTTCGGAGGCAATCAGCTCGATATGTGCCTCCTGGCGGCGCTCTTCGCCCTCGATGGCGGCCTGGATTTCCGGATCGAATTCCGCGATGGTCATGGTTTTGCCGAACATGGGATGCCCTTCAGGTAGCTGGCGGGAAATAAGGGAGGCGGTATTCTACCCAATTGCCGCCCGGGAAGCACTTGAGATGACCTCATCCTGATATGCGCCATCCGCATGATCCGGGCGCTGGCCCTGAAACGGAGACCCGATGGATTCAGTGACCCAGATTGCCCTCGGCAGCGCCGTGGGCCATGCCGTACTGGGCCGCCAGGCCGGCCGCCGCGCCGCGCTCTGGGGCGCCGTCTGCGGCACCCTGCCCGACCTCGACGTGCTGGTGCCGCTGGCCGACCCGGTGGCCACCTTCACCTACCACCGCTCCGCCAGCCATTCGCTGATCATTCTGACACTGGCCGCCCCACTGCTGGCCTGGCTGATCCGCCGCTGCCACCGTGACCTGGCACACCTGAAGTGGCGCTGGCTGTTGCTGGTCTGGCTGGTGCTGGTGACCCATGTATTGCTGGACGCGCTCACCGTGTATGGCACGCAACTGTTCTGGCCGCTGACCGACTACCCGGTGTCCGGCTCGGTGATCTTCATCATCGACCCGCTGTATACCCTGCCACTGCTGGTCGGGCTGGGCGTGGCCCTGTGGGCGCGGGACCGCGACCGGGCCCGGCACTGGAACACCGCCGGACTGGCGCTGAGCAGCCTGTACCTGATCTGGGCCGCCAGCGCCAAGGCCTGGGTGGATCATCGGGTGGAACAGTATCTGGTGCGCTTCGACATGCCGCACACGCAGGTCCTGAGTATCCCCTCGTCCTTCAATACGCTGCTCTGGCGCATCGTGGTAATGGACCGCGACGGCTACTACGAAGGCTTCTATTCGCTGCTCGACGGCAGCGGCGCACCGACCTTTACCCGCCATCCCAGTGACCCGGCGTTGCTGGCGGCGCTTGATGACAGCTGGGCCGCGCAGCGACTGCTGTATTTCACCCACGGCTTCTGCTCGGTTACCGAAACGCCGGACGGCGCGGTGGTCATCACCGACCTGCGCATGGGCATGCGCGAACAGTACGTGTTCGGCTTCCAGGTGGGCCAGCGCGCCGAGGACGGCGCCATCGTCCCGGTGCCCAGTGCACGGCAGGATTTCAGCTACCGCTCGCGCCAGCTCGACTGGGTGTGGCAGCGGCTCTGGCGCCCCGACGCCTGATTGCCGGCCACCCCCTTTCAACGCGCAGCGCTTTCGGATAGCTTAGGCCGCACCATGACGCCGCTGGTCAATTTCTGAACAGCACCGCGGCGCCCCGTCTTCTTTACAACGCAGTCTGGCGCACAACTCTATGTCTCAATACATCTTCACCATGGACCGGGTCGGCAAGGTCGTCCCGCCGAAGAAACACATTCTCAAGGACATCTCCCTGTCGTTCTTCCCCGGCGCCAAGATCGGCGTGCTGGGCCTGAACGGTTCGGGTAAATCCACGCTGCTGCGCATCATGGCCGGCGTCGACCAGGACTATATCGGCGAAGCCCGCCCACAGACCGGCATCAAGATCGGCTACCTGCCGCAGGAACCGGAGCTGGACAACAGCAAGAACGTGCGCGAGATCGTCGAGGAATCCCTGGGCGAAATCCGTGGCGCCCAGCAACGCCTGGAAGAGGTCTATGCCGCCTACGCCGAAGAAGGCGCCGACTTCGACAAGCTGGCCGAGGAACAGGCCCGCCTGGAAGCCATCATCGAAACCGCCGACGCGCACAATCTCGAACGCAAGCTGGAAATCGCCGCCGACGCGCTGCGCCTGCCGCCGTGGGACGCCGAGGTGAAACACCTCTCAGGTGGTGAGCGCCGCCGCGTGGCGCTGTGCCGCCTGATCCTGTCCGCCCCGGACATGCTGCTGCTGGACGAACCGACCAACCACCTGGACGCCGAGTCCGTGGCCTGGCTGGAACGCTACCTGCACGACTTCCAGGGCACCGTGGTCGCCGTGACCCACGACCGCTACTTCCTCGACAATTCCTGCGAGTGGATTCTGGAACTCGACCGCGGCGAAGGCATTCCCTGGAAAGGCAACTACACCTCCTGGCTGGAACAGAAAGAAGCCCGCCTGGAACAGGAAGCCAAGACCGAAAGCGCACACCGCAAGACGGTGGAAAAAGAACTGGAATGGGTGCGGCAGAATCCAAAAGGCCGCCGCGCCAAGAACAAGGCCCGTGTCACCGCGTTCGAGGAGCTGGCCAGCCAGGAATTCCAGGCGCGTAACGAAACCCAGGAACTGTATATTCCGCCCGGCCCCCGCCTGGGCGAGAAAGTGTTCGAGATCAAGAATGTCTCCAAACACTTCGGCGACAAGCTGCTGTACGAGAACCTGGACATCAGCGTGCCACGCGGCGCCATCGTCGGCATCATCGGCCCCAACGGCGCCGGGAAAACGACACTGTTCCGCATCCTCACCGGCGAGCAACAGCCTGACAGCGGCACGGTGGAAACCGGCGAGACCGTACAACTGGCCTACGTCGACCAGAGCCGCGAAGACCTCAACGGCACCAAGTCCGTATGGGAAGAAATTTCCGACGGCGCCGACATCCTCAAGATCGGCAACTACGACGTGCCGTCCCGCGCCTACCTGGGCCGCTTCAACTTCAAGGGCCAGGACCAGCAGAAACGGGTCAAGGATCTTTCCGGCGGCGAGCGCAACCGCCTGCACCTGGCGAAACTGCTCAAGCAGGGCGCCAACGTGCTGCTGCTCGACGAACCGACCAACGACCTGGACGTGGAAACCCTGCGCGCCCTGGAAGAAGCCCTGCTGGCCTTCCCCGGCTGCGCCGTGGTGATCTCGCACGATCGCTGGTTCCTTGATCGGGTGGCGACTCATATACTGGCGTTCGAGGGCAACTCCGAAGTGGAGTGGTTCGAAGGCAGCTACACCGAGTACGAGGAGTATCGGCGCAAGAAGTTGGGGGACGACGCTCTGCAGCCGAAGCGTACGCGGTATAAAAAAATCGGGGTGTAACCACCTCACCCCGCTCGACAAGAAGACCGGGTATGAAAGAGAAGCGCCGTTTCCAGCGCACGCCGTTCGATGGCGAAGCGCACCTGAAAGCACAGGGCACACTGTTCAACGTGGAAGTGCTTGACCTGTCGCTCAAGGGTGCGCTGATCACCCTGCCGCCAGGCGTCACCATGGCGCCCGGCGAGGCCTGCGCGCTGAATCTGCTGATGGAAGACTCCGACATCCGCATCCCGCTGGAGGCGACCGTGCGCCGCACGGAACGTGATCTGGCCGGGCTGGAATTCGTACGGATCGACGTCGACGCCATGCGGCACCTGCGCCGCCTGCTGGCGTTGCACCTGGGGCAGGATGAGATGCTCAGTGCGGATGAGGACTGAGTGCCGGCGCGTCCTCTCTCGCTAACGTCATCAACTCATAGTTTATAAAGCACTGTTTTTGCGGCACTTTTTGCCGCAAAAACGGAAAAAATCAAACCATATCATCTTCAATGGTTTACTTTTACCCCGTTTTGCGTCAAAAATTGACGCAAATTCAGGGAAGTTTAAACCATGAGCAACTTCTCACACCTCCCGACCGACTGGCCCCCGCCCGGCCACCTCACCACCCGGCAGTGGTTGCTGGAGCGTGGCCAACCCCGGCACGCGCTGGACAATGCGCTGAAGTCCGGCCGGCTGGTGGCGCCTGCACGCGGGTTGCTCACTCGCCCCGAAAGCCCTCTCACCTGGCAAGGCGTTACCGCATCGCTGGACAGGATGTCTCCCCATCCCGTGTACGTGGGCGGGCTTTCCGCGCTGGCCCAGGCCGGTCTGGGACACTATGTTGCGCGCGTCACTCCGATCCATCTTTATTCCCGCACGGCCCCTCCCGGCTGGCTGTCGCGCCTGCCCTCAAACGTGGCGTGGCACTGGCACCTGACCAAACGGCTGTGGCAGGACGACACTGTGCTGGTTCAAAGCAGCCTGCGAGAACAGCCCCAGGAAGGTGGCTGGCCCTGGCGTATGGCGTCACCGGAGCAGGCGATACTGGAAGTGCTGCTGGATGTCCCCGGTCAGGTGACCTTCGAGCATGCAGACAATCTGATGCAGGGTCTCAGCGCGCTCTCGCCACGCCGCCTGGATGCCTTATTGAAAGTGTGCCGGCATGTACAGGTCAAAAGGCTGTTCTTTTTCTTTGCCGACCGGCATCACTATCCCTGGCGACAACATCTGACGCCCACCGACTACGATCTTGGCAAAGGTAAACGCAATATCGTGACGGGCGGCCGCCTGGACAAACGCTACCTGATCACCGTACCCGCAGCATTCCACGACGAAAGGCTCTTTGAGGAATCATTCCATGGACAGGAATAGCCCCTATGCCCGGCAGGTGGACCTGCTGGTGCAGCTCTTGCCGTTTGTATTTCAGGAGCAATGCTTTGCCCTCAAGGGCGGCACGGCCATCAACCTGTTTGTACGGGATATGCCACGACTCTCGGTGGATATTGACCTGGTTTATCTACCCGACGGCAACCGGGAACAGGCGCTCACCGCCGTGCACGACGCACTGGATCGCATCAGCGCCTCGCTACAACAAGCCTGGCCAGATGCCACTGTGATCAAAAGCTATGAGCAGAAGCCTGATGCACTGAGACTGGTAGTCACGCGCAACAACGCCACCGTGAAAATAGAACTTTCTCCGGTTTTGCGGGGCACCGTCTATGCACCGGCAACCCTGCCTGTCATGCCCAAAGTAGAAGATACCTTTGGTTTTGCCGAAGCAAACGTAGTGTCGATGGCTGATATTTATGCGGGCAAGCTGTGTGCGGCACTGGACCGGCAGCACCCGAGGGATCTGTTCGACGTGTTGCTGCTACAAGAGAACGAAGGCACCACCGACGAAATACGACGCGCCTTCCTGATCTATCTGATCTCACACAACCGCCCGATGGAGGAACTGCTGGCGCCTCAGTGGAAACCATTGAGCGGCATTTTCGAAGGCGAATTCCAGGGCATGACAGAACGTCAAACCAGCGTGGACGAACTGGCGGCTGCGGGCAAAACAGCCCTGCATGATGTGCTCACACAGATGACAGAGACCGAAAAGCGCTTTCTTTGCAGCCTGTATGATCCAATACCTGATTGGCCCCTGCTTGAACTGCCGCATGTCAAAGACCTCCCCGCAGTGCGGTGGAAGCTGCAAAACATCAGCAGGATGAGCAAGGAAAAACGGCTGGCATCACAGGCAGCACTGCAAAACGTTCTGTTCCCGGTGCACTGATCAGATATGTTCCAGCGCCTCGGCCAGCGTGGATACCGCAATCACCTGCATGCCCTCGATGGCCGCGCGCGGCTTGTTCGCCCTGGCGATGATGGCCTTGCGGAAGCCATGCTTGGCGGCTTCGGACAGGCGATCCTGCCCCTGCGGCACCGGGCGGATTTCCCCGGACAGCCCTACTTCACCGAACACCACCAGTTCACGCGACAGGGTGCGGTCACGGAAACTGGACACAATGGCCAGCAACAGCGCCAGGTCAGCGCCGGTTTCCATCACCTTGACGCCACCGACGACATTGGCAAACACGTCCTGGTCGCCCACCTGAATACCGCCATGGCGGTGCAGCACCGCCAGCAGCATCGCCAGCCGGTTCTGTTCCAGGCCCACGCAGACGCGACGGGGATTACCGAAGTGGCTCTGATCCACCAGCGCCTGCAGCTCTACCAGCAGCGGCCGGGTGCCTTCCCAGACCACGGTGACCAATGAGCCCGAGGCAATATCGTCGGCGCGGTTAAGAAAGATCGCCGACGGGTTTTTCACTTCCTTCAAACCTTCCTGGGTCATGGCGAACACGCCCAGCTCGTTCACCGCGCCAAAGCGGTTCTTCAGGCCGCGCAAGGTGCGAAAGCGTGAATCGGTGGAGCCTTCCAGCATCAGCGAGCAGTCGATCATGTGTTCCAGCACTTTCGGGCCGGCCAGGGTGCCGTCCTTGGTGACATGGCCGACCAGCAGCAGCACGGTACCGGTCTGCTTCGCGAAGCGGGTCAGCGCGGCGGCGGATTCTCGCACCTGTGCCACCGAGCCTGGCGCGGATTGCAGTGCGGTGAGGAACATCACCTGGATGGAATCGATCACCAGCACTTTCGGCTTTTCCTTGCGCGCCAGATCAAGAATGCGCTCGACATCGGTTTCTGCCGCCAGCTTCAACTGGTCACGCGGCAATTGCAGGCGCTCGGCCCGCATCGCCACCTGGGCGGGGGATTCTTCGCCGGTGATGTACAGGCAGGGCTGCTGTGCCGCGAGACGACACAGGGTCTGCAATAGCAACGTGGATTTGCCGGCGCCCGGATGGCCACCAATCAGCACCGCCGAACCCGGCACCAGGCCGCCGCCCAGCACGCGGTCCAGCTCGCCGATGCCGGTGGTGATGCGCGGTGTTTCGGTCAGTTCGATCTGGTCCAGGCGCTGGACATCGGCCAGTTCCCCCGCGTAGCCACTGCGGCTGGCCGATGACGCGGCGCGTGCCGGCGTGGCCGGATCAACGACAAATTCGCTCAGCGTATTCCAGGCACCACAGGCGCTGCACTGGCCTTGCCATTTGGGATAGTCTGCACCGCATTCATTGCAGACAAAGGCGGTTTTGCGTTTGGCCATGATTCGTCCCTGTTGATCCGTCAGGCGCTACCGGCAATCACGCGGCGCACACGCGGTGTAACCTGGCAAAACAGCGCATAACTGATGGTGCCGCAGGCAGCGGCCACCTCGTCCACACTGACCGTGTCGCCCCACAATTCAACCTCGTCACCCGGCCGCGCCTGCGGGATGTCGGTCACATCGACCGCGAGCATGTCCATCGACACGCGGCCGGCAAGCACCGTGCGCACGCCGTTCACCGCCACCGGCGTCGTGCCCGGCGCATGGCGCGGGTAACCGTCGCCATAACCGAGCGCCACCACACCGATGCGGCTGGGCCGCGTCGCAGTCCAGGCCGCGCCATAGCCAACGCTTTCACCCGCTGGCACATCATTGACGGCAATCAGTCTTGCGCTCAGGCGCTGGGTCACGGACAGGCCGAGAGAGACCGCCGTATGGCCGGCCAGCGGCGAACCGCCATAGAGCATGATCCCTGGCCGCACCAATGCGCCATGGCTGTCGGGATAGCGACACAGCCCGGCCGAATTGGCAGCGCTGAACGGCAGGCCATGTCCGGCCGCCAGCTGTTGCACCTGTTCAAGCTGGCGTGCGCTCATCACGTCCTGTTGCAGGTCCGCGCAGGCGAAGTGGCTCATCACACCGGCCACTTGCACCTGCGGCAAGGCTGCCAGGCGTTTCAGCGCGTTGCCGCATTGCACCACCGGGAAACCCAGGCGATGCATGCCGCAATCCACTTTCAGCCACACGCGCACGCCTGCGGGGAGCCGGGTCGTTTCCAGCAATGCCAGTTGCCAGTCGCTGTGCAGCACAAGTTGCACGGACTGTGCGGCGGCGGCCAGCAGTTCGTCGCGATCGAAAAACCCTTCCAGCAACAGCAGCGGCTGCGTCACGCCGGCATCGCGCAACGCCTGCGCCTCTTCCATCAGCGCCACGCCGAACCCGTCCACCAGGGGGGAGAAGGTACTCGCCGCCAGTGTCAGCCCATGGCCGTAAGCATTGGCCTTCACCATGGCATACACCGACGCGCCCGGCGCCAGTTCACGCGCCCGCCGCGCGTTGGCGGCCAGCGCCGCCGGGCGGATTTCCAGCACAGTGCCACGTGTCATGGGCACGTTACTCCGTCAGACAGATAAAAGAGGGCGCCATCGGCGATCACTCGCTGGCATATTCCTGGTAGTACTCCGGCGCAAGATCGTCGAAGCGGGTGAACTCGCCGCGAAACGCCAGCCGCACCGACCCGATTGGCCCGTTACGCTGTTTGCCGATAATGATTTCGGCAATGCCTTTTTCCTGGGTTTCCTTGTTATAGACCTCGTCCCGGTACAGGAAGATGATCAAGTCGGCGTCCTGCTCGATCGCGCCCGATTCGCGCAGGTCGGACATGACCGGCCGCTTGTTCGGGCGCTGTTCCAGTGAGCGGTTGAGCTGAGAGAGCGCAATCACCGGCACGTTCAGTTCTTTCGCCAGGCCTTTCAGGGAACGCGAAATTTCCGAAATCTCGTTGACCCGGTTGTCGCTGCCCGGCACCTGCATGAGCTGAAGATAATCGACCATGATCAGGCCCAGCTCGCCACCGCAGTCGCGCGCCACACGGCGCGCCCGGGCGCGCATTTCCAGCGGGCTGAGGCCGCCGGTATCGTCGATGTAAAGCTTGCGCTCGGACAACATCTGGATGGCGGAACTGATGCGCGGCCAGTCGTCCGGGTCCAGTTTGCCGGAACGCACATTCTGCTGATGAATACGCCCGAGCGAGGACAGCATCCGCATCACCAGGCTCTCGCCGGGCATCTCCATGGAGAACACCAGCACCGGCTTGTTGCCGTGAATCGCCACGTGTTCGCACAAGTTCATCGCAAAGGTGGTCTTGCCCATGGACGGCCGGGCCGCCACCACCACCATGTCCGACGGTTGCAGGCCGGAGGTCATCTTGTCGAGTTCTTCAAAGCCGGTGGACAGGCCGGTCACCGCACTCTTGTTGCGGTACAGCTCGTCGATGCGATCGACCGTGCTTTTCAGCAGCGCCTTGATGTCGCGCGGGCCGTTGCCCTTTTTCTGCTGTTCGGCGATCTCGAAAATGGCGGATTCGGCGCTGTCGAGAATCTCGGCACTGGTGGCGCCTTCCGGACGGAATGCCTTGTCGGCAGTGCGCTGGGAAATATTGATCAGCTGCCGCAGGATCGAGCGCTCGCGCACAATGTCGGCGTAGGCGGAAATGTTCGCCGCGCTTGGTGTGTTGCGCGTCAGCTCGGACAGATAGGCCGCGCCGCCGGCGTTCTCGAGCTGGCCCAGCTGCTCCAGCGCCTCGGACACGGTGACCATGTCGCGCGGCTGGTCCTGTTCGGCAAGCTGCGCCATGACGCGAAAAATCAGCCGGTGGTCCTTGCGGTAGAAGTCCGGCTCGCTGACCCGCTCCGACACCTGGTCCCAGGCGTCGTTGTTCAGCATCAGCCCCCCGAGGATGGCCTGTTCCGCCTCCACCGAATTGGGCGGCAGGCGCAGGGATTCCGGCAGGTGCGGGTCAAGCTGGGATGTTTCGTTCATGGGCGACGGGTGGCTCAGAATGATCAGTGGCAAGGCCATGCAGTATCGCACAGCCGGGCGATGGATTGTCTCACCCGGCCGTCAGCACCGCAAACCACGGCCGTTACCGGCGCGCCATTGGCGTTCACTATGGCGCAAATACAGACACGCCCACTTGCCAAACCCGCTCGCCGTTCTACATTAACGGGTATGTGGCAATGCCTCTGTATTGGCAATCCGTGGCCCCGGCCAAGGAGGAATCATGTCGAGCATCTCGCCCCTTTCCCGGCACCGCCGCAGCCCGCAGGACGCCGGCACGCCATCGACGGCCCGGCACGCCCTGCCCGGCTGGCTGCCGACCTCCCTGCACGCCCTGCTGGAACGTGCCGACATCCGCATCAACGGCGGGCGCCCCTGGGACCCGCAGGTCCATGACCGTCGCTTCTGGCGCCGCGTTGCACTGCACCGCTCGCTCGGGCTGGGCGAGGCGTACATGGACGGCTGGTGGGACTGCGAGGCCCTGGACCAGTTCATCTGCCGGCTGCTGGTGCATGGCGGCGGCACCGAGAGCCAGTCACGCTGGCGGGACGCAGGCCAATGGCTGTGGCAGGCGCTGGTGAACCGCCAGAGCCTGCGCCGGGCGCCCACCGTCGCCCACCGCCACTACGACCTCGGCAACGACCTGTTCCAGCGCATGCTCGACCCGACCATGAGCTACAGTTGCGGCTACTGGCGCCGGGCGCACACGCTTGATGAAGCGCAAACCCACAAACTGGATCTGATCTGCCGCAAGCTGCAACTCACACCGGGCATGACCTTGCTGGACATCGGCTGCGGCTGGGGCGGGCTGCTGCATCATGCCGCCACGCACTATGGCGTACAGGGCCTGGGTGTCACGCTGTCGGGGGAACAGGCGGACATCGCCCGTGAGCGCTGTCGTGGCCTGCCGGTGGAAATCCGTGTGCAGGATTACCGCACGCTCCAGGGCCATTTCGACCGTATCGTCTCGGTCGGCATGTTTGAACATGTGGGGCGCCGCAACTACGCCACCTATTTTCGCACCTGCGAGCGGCTGCTGGAGCCGGACGGGCTGACACTGCTGCATACCATTGGCAGCAACAGCTCCTCGCACGGACACGATCCCTGGATAGACCGCTATATCTTTCCCAATGGCGAACTGCCTTCCGTGGCGCAGATCGCCACGGCATCGCAAGCGCATTTCGTCACCGAAGATGTGCACGGTTTCGGCCCCGACTATGCCCGCACGCTGCGGGCCTGGGACACTAACTTCCGGCATCACTGGCCGGAGATCGCGCCACGCTACGATGAGCGCTTTTACCGCATGTGGCGCTATTACCTGAACAGCTGCGCCGGCGCCTTCGATGCCCGTGACATCCAGCTCTGGCAATGGGTGTTCAGTCCGTTTCACCGGCGGGCAGCCTACCAGAGCGTACGCTGACCTCAGGACGCCTCGGGAATCAGCATCAGCAGGTCGGTCACCCCCGGGTCCAGCCCCTGTTGCGCCAGCAGCGTGGTCACCTGGCCACGATGATGCGTCTGGTGATTGAAGAAATGGATCACCAGGAAGAACAGCGTCTTGTGGAAGGGCAGCCCCCTGGTGTTGTGGTAATCCAGCGGGCGGGCAAGCACCTCGTCGTCGAGGGTCATGACCCATCGCTCGATCAACTCGTCCAGTTGCTGGCGTATTGCCCAGAGCGCCGGCAGTGTATCGGCCATCGGCATGGTGAGCGATGTCGGCGCCGGCCACGCGTCCAGTTCGGCCAACGGTGACACCGCACTGGCAGCAAAGCGCTTCAACCAGATCACGTCTGCCACGCACAGATGATTCAGCGTACCGAAAATGGAACCGAAAAAGGCACCGCGCTCCGCCACCACTTCGGCGTGCGGCATCGTCAGCGCCTGCTCATACAGTTTCTGGTTCATCCAGCGGTTATAACCCGCCATCAGACGTGCATGATCGTGCAGCGCCAATGCAGAGGGGGTGTTGGTCATGATGGTGCTCCGTTGGTCGGCTGTCGCGCCAGCATACGCCAGACACAGGTCTGAGGCTGCCTTCCGGTTGCGTTAAAGATATCGTTCCCCGCACGCCCAGAGCAGGGCATCTTCCAGGCGATCATTGCCCCAGAACATGGCATCGCCGACGATGAATGTCGGTGCACCGAACAGGCCCTTTCGCTGCGCGGCGTCTGTCTGCTCACGCAGGCGCTGCCTGTTGTGCTCGCTCTGGGCACGCAGCAACACCTCATCGGCATCCTGGCCGAGTATCGCCAGGGTGTCGGCCACCACCCCGGGCTGATCGATATCGACATCCTCACCGAAATGCAGCCGCATCATGCGCCGGCAGAACTCCCCCACCCAGGGTTCTTCGCTGGCCAGCAGGGCGACGCGCAACGGCAGCAGCGCACGGCGCGGGAACACCGACGGATGCTGCCAGGGCAATCCGTATTTGGCACACAGCCGTGGCATGTCCTGCTTCAGGGCATACTCACCCTTCGCTTTCTGCACCACGAAGGGCGAGCTGTCCCAGCCCAGCGCGCGAAACACCGGGCCCAGCAGAAACGGTTTCCAGGCAATGTCGACACCCGCCTGCCGCGCCAGTGCCTCCACCCGCATGACCGCCGGGTAGCTGTAATTGCTGGCGAATTCGAACCACACTTCCATTGTTGTCATGTCAGTCACTCCAGAATCACCAGGCAACGCAGTTCGATGCTTTCCCGTGGCAGCGCCGATACCGGCACCTGCGGCAGCTCGAAGGCACAATGCGGTGTAAAGCGCGAGGTGCCATTGACACGGGTATCGTACTGCTTGAATACCAGCACCTCATTGCGGCGCATGGCGGAGTAGAAATACCAGCGATGCCAGGGCGAATGCCGCATCAGATAAATGTCGCCGGTGCGATGCGGATAACGGACTTCGCCCGCCACCATGTCCAGCGTCGAGACGGTCCGTGCGTCGCACAGCGCCAGCGGTGCATCCAGCACCGGTTCCATCAACGGGCGCCAGAAATTCAGGATGCAAAAATGATGCACCGCCTCACGCCCGGCCTCATCGCCCAGCACCAGCGCCAGCCGGCGGCGGCCTGAGGCCTCGGTATAGTCGTTGTGAATGCGGCCATTCACCGGCGCCGCCCCCGCCTGCCGGCCGCGCCCGAAATCCAGGGGCGCACGCCGCTGGGGAGCCCGGCGCCGCACAAGATGATCAAACACCAGCGCGCGGCGGCCGCCGGTCAACTGGCAGGCGAGTGAAGCCACTTCCGGGTAGTAACGATGGCGGATGACGTTGTCATCCTGGAAATCACGCACATCACTGGGCACATCCAGCAAGGCAAAACCATGCCGCGCCAGCGCCGGTGGCCGCGCCAGCGTCCGGGCGTCGCGGACCGCCATCAGGCGGCGGTCATAACCGGCGTTTTCCCATGGCTCGCCATTTGGCGGCGGAAAGGTGTACTGCACCGGCAACGGCGCATTGGCCGGCAGATAGCCGAGGGTTGCCTGGATCACACCGTCGAACGCCGGTGTGCTGATCGGGGTGTGCTGCATGGTGCCGCTCCCAAAGTCGCCCGGATCGGGCCACGTTATTTCACGGCGCAGCGGTGACGGGCTCAACCAATGTTTCGGCCCGCTTCGCATTCCCGCACGGAATGCGAAGCGGTCAGCAGCCCGGCCCGGTGGCGGCCTCTGCGATGATCCAGTCCGCCACAGCCTGGACCGCCGGTGCCGGGGCGCCCGGTTGCCAGAGCCAGTAGGCGTGCTGGCAGCCATCAGGCACAGCCGGTTCGGTCAGCGCCGCCAGCCGGCCGTCTGCCAGCATGCCGGCGACCAGCCCGGTACGGCCCAGCGCCACGCCCTGGCCGGCCAGGGCTGCCTGGATCACCTGGTCGTACTGATTGAACCGCAATACGGCACGCGGCCTGGCCTCTCCCAGCCCCCGGGCCGCCAGCCACGGCTGCCAGTGCAGCCAGGGGGTTTCGGCACGGTCAAATTCCAGCAGGCAGACGTCTGCCAGGGCAGCGGAAGAATCCAGCGCAGAGAGCGCCAGCGAGGGATGCGCCACGGGTGCCAGCCGTTCCTCGAACAACCGCACCGCCCCGGCCGGGGCGCCCTGCGGCGGGCAGTAGCGAATCGCCAGATCAATCCCGTCCCGCGCCGGATGCTCGAACAGCCGGTTACTGGCCGCTACCCGCACGTCGATGTCCGGATGCCGGGCGTGCAGACGCCCGAGACGCGGCAGCAGCCACAGGCCGGCAACGCCGACACTGGCGGTGATGGTGACCGGCTGCGCCAGCGCTGTCGCCGTGCGGCCAAGTGCTTCCTGCAGTTGCAGCAGCGCGGCATCGGCACTGCGGAACAACTGCTCACCCGCCGGCGTAAAGTGGATGCTGCGATGGCCCCGCACAAACAAGGGGGTGCCAAGTTGCGCTTCCAGTTGACGGATCTGCCGGCTCACTGCCGACTGTGTCAGGCACAGCTCTTCCGCTGCGCGGGTGATGCTCATGCAACGTCCCACGGCGACGAAACCGCGCAGCAGGTCGAGTTGGGTGAGACGAACCAGAGGCAATGACATGCGCGCTACCGGTGATCAGGAGCACTCACTATAGCGCGGGCGGGCAGGCATAAAAAAACGCCCCGCAAGCGGGGCGTTTTCCAGGCGGGGCTCACAAAGTGGGCCTCACCGGGTGGGCCTCACCGGGTGATCAGGCTTCCGCCACGATCACGACTTTCACGGTGGTGGTCACTTCGGCGTGCAGCTGCAGGTCGATCTCGAACTCACCGGTATTGCGCAGTGCGCCGTTCGGCAGTTTGACTTCGGCCTTTTCCACTTCAACGCCGGTCTGTGCGGTGATGGCGTCCGCGATGTCGCGGGTGCCGACCGAACCGAACAGCTTGCCTTCGTCACCGGCTTTGGCGCCGATGGTGATCTGGGCTTCGGCCAGCTTCTCAACGCGGGCGTTGGCAGCCGCCATGGCTTCTTCAGCCTGCTTCTGCAGTTCGGCGCGACGCTCTTCTACCACGGCCAGGTTTTCTTTGGTCGCCGGCAGGGCCTTGCCTTGCGGAATCAGGAAGTTGCGGCCATAGCCCGGACGCACGTCAACGACGGCACCGAGGTCGCCCAGGTTCTTGATCTTGTCGAGCAGAATAACTTGCATGATCTCTACCTCGCTCCGGCTCAGTTGTCGTGGGTGTCGCTATACGGCAGCAGGGCCAGATAGCGAGCCTGTTTGATGGCCTGAGCCAGCTGGCGCTGATAACGCGCGCTGGTGCCGGTGATCCGGCTCGGGACGATCTTGCCGGTTTCAGTGATATAGGCTTTCAGGGTGTCCAGATCCTTGTAGTCGATCCGGACAACACCTTCCGCAGTAAAGCGGCAGAACTTGCGACGGCGGAAAAAACGGGCCATTGGAAAATCTCCTCAGAATTCGGTCATTCGAAGCATTCGATGTGGCTGGCGTGCAGTTGCAACCGATCGCGCGCGTCTCCCCTTGCTCCGGCGCGGGCGAGAAAGCCCTGCACCCGGATGCGTTGCCCTTCGCTGAGCCCATTGCTGAGCTTCACCTGGGCCTCCCCGGTGAGCATCACGGCCATGCGGGCCTGGACCTCTCTCGGGGTGCCACCTTCCTCCTGCCGTGAGCGGTGCTCGAGCCAGAAGCGTCTGGTCGGCACCCCGGCGGGGGTCAGGCGTATCGTTTCAAGGGAATGGATAACGCCGGTCAGTTCGCAGTGATTACGCTCCGGCCGCAGCGGGTGCTTCCTCCCGGCTGTCATTCGACTTGGCCAGCGGCGACGGCTCGGTAACAGCCTCGTCGCGGCGCAGAACCGCGTTACGGATCACGGCGTCGTTGAAGCGGAAGGTGTTTTCCAGCTCCGCGAGAGTCTCGCCGTCGCACTCGATGTTCATCAGAACATAGTGTGCCTTGTGGATCTTGTTGATCGGGTAAGCCAGTTGACGGCGGCCCCAGTCTTCAAGACGGTGGATGGCACCCTTGGCTTCCTTGATCATCGCGGTGTAGCGCTCGATCATGGCGGGCACCTGTTCACTCTGGTCCGGGTGGACCAGGAACACGATTTCGTAGTGACGCATTGTCAGCTCCTTACGGATTGGGCAGCCTTCCGCACCAGCGGTAAGGCAAGGAGTTCCCGGGGCCAGGCCACGGGAAGGGCGGCGATTCTACCCCGGGCAGCCCCCGGAACTCAAGGAAAGCCGTGCCGCCCGGCGGCCAGCGGATTGCCCCCATTGCCTCCGGCGCGTATTCTGGGCGGCGTGGCCCTGGCCACACACAACATGTACAACAAGAACAATACCGGGGATCCCCCATGTTGAAGCGACTGACACCCCTGTCTCTGCTTCTGCTCACCAGCCTCAGCGGCACGGCCCAGGCCGTGGACTGCGACGCGCCCCTGCGCCTGCCCGAACGCCCGCAACTGGAGCAGTATCAGGACTACAGCGCCTTTATCGCCGACATCATGACGTTCAAGCGCATCGAGGCTGACCAGCTTGAACACCGCCGCCTGTGCCCGGCGCTCTACGGCGACGCCCATCCGGGCATGGCGCCGCCTCAGGAAGACCTCGTCGACGCCGTGCGTGCAGCCAGCCACCGGCAGCCGTTCGACTACCAGCGCCACACCACCTGGTACAACCGCAGCACCTCGCAGAGCTTCGTGCTCAGCCGGCTGGACGGCAACGAGATGGCCGCAGAGCGGCTGCAGGCGGGCCTGGCCACGCTGCAGAATGACGACGCCCACAGCCTGCCGCTGGCGGCGCTGGTGCGCCTGCCGTACGCCTGGCGCGGCGACAGCCAGCATGAGGAGCAGGCGCGCCAGCAACAGTTGATACGCGAACGCAACGCCCGGGATGTCTATGAAGAGGCCGCCTTCGGTGAGCAACGCATTACCGACATGCTCAGCAAGAACGGCATGCGCTTTTATTTCAACCGCGCCGGGGATCTGCTGTTCGCCCAGGGAGATGTCTACTACCGCGCCGCCGCCGGCTGCGGACAGAACTGTCTGCTTCCCGATTGACCTGCCATGTTCCGCTCTGCCCTGCTGACCGCCTCGCTGCTGTGCCTGACGCTCACCGGGCAGGCGGACCGTACCTCAGTGCGGCCAGAGGACTACCTGCCGCCGCGACCGCAACTGTCCGAGTATCAGGATGAGAATGCCTTTGTCGCCGACATGCTGGCCTGGCAACGTGCCCGGGCCGGGGTAATCGAACGCATCGAGCGCGGCGAACTGCCGCCGCCCGCCCCGTCTCACCGCCAAGACAATGACTGGCACCACGTCACCGGCCCGGAAGATATCGACCAGGCGGTGAACAACGCGCGCGGCTACCAGCAGCCGCGCTATCGGGAAAAACGACGTTTCAATCGCACCACTCACCTGAGCTTTCCGCTGCCGCCGTTACCGGTGGAGCAGATGGCCGATGAAGGGGTGGACCTGACGCCGGAAAGGACGCCGGATCAGTCGCGCTGAAGACGTGGCCGCGCCAGATGATAGAGCACCACCGCGCTGGCGACGGACACATTGAGGCTCTCCACCTCGCCGACCATGGGGATTTCCAGCAGGTAGTCGCACTTGTCGCGAGTCAGGCGGCGCATGCCGTCGCCCTCTGCGCCCATCACCACCGCCAGCGCACCGGCAGGCACGAACTCGTGCAGCAACTGGCTGTGCTCGTCCCGCCCGGTCCCAGCAATCCAGACACCCCGCTCACGCAGCTGATCCAGCGTGCGGGCGAGATTGCCCACTTCGAAGTACGGCACCGCCTCGGCAGCCCCGGCAGCGCTGCGGCAGGCTACCGGCGTCAGGCCGGCGGCGTTGCGGCGCGGCACGATCACGCCATCCACCCCCACGGCATCGGCGGTGCGCAGACAGGCGCCCAGGTTATGCGGATCGGTGACACCGTCCAGCACCAGCAGCAAGGGATCATGGCCGAGCCGGTCCAGATGGCTGAGCAGGGCATGTTCATCGCCGGGCATCCGTGGCCGGGCGCGGGCGGCCACGCCCTGGTGTTGCGGGCCGGCGTGTTTCTCCAGCGTGTCGCGGGCGACGCGCTGCGGCCTCAGCCCGAAGGCCTGGGCCTGCTCGCACAAGCGTTGCAGACGGTCTTCGCCACGCTCGGCGCGGCTGTCGAGTACAAACAGTTCCAGCACCGCCTCGGGGCGGTGCCGGAGCAGGCTTTCCACGGCGTGCAGGCCGGCAAACCAGATCGGTTTCATCGTCTTTCCATACGCGGCGCGGTGCGCCGCGCCTGATCGTTACTTACGGCGTGCCGGCTTGCCGCTTTTCGCGGTGCCCTGCCTGCTGCCCTGGGAGCCGGCGGCCTTGCCGCCGCTCTGCTTGCCCGGTCGCGCAGCCGCCTTTTTGTCCGGCGCCCGCTTGCCCTGGGAGCGCTTGCCCTGGTTGCCCTTGCCCTTGGCCGGCACGCCGCCGTCTTTCGGGAAACGGCCCTCGGCCAGCGCCTGGCGCACACCGCCCTGTTTGCGGCCCTGGCGCGGCTGGTCCTGCGCCAGCTGCAGGTCGATCTTGCGATCTTCCACATGCACGGCAGCGACCTGCACCCGCACGGCGTCGCCGAGACGGAACTGGCGCCCGGAGGATTCCCCCACCAGCATGTGGCGCTTGTCGTCGTGGTGGTAGTAGTCGCTGTCGAGGTTGGCCACATGCACCAGACCGTCGACATACAGCTCGTTGATCTGCACGAACAGGCCGAAATTGGTCACGCCGCTGATCACGCCCTCGAACACATCGCCAATGTGCTGCTGCATGAACTGGCACTTGAGCCACTGCACCACATCACGGGTGGCGTCATCGGCCCGGCGCTCGGTCATTGAGCAGTGTTCGCCCAGTTGCACCATGGCGGCCTGGTCATACGGCAGGATGCGCTGGCGCGGCAGCTTCGCCAGCTTGCCCGGATTGTGGGTGTGCTTGGACACTTCGCCACTGCGAATCAGATAGCGGATGGCCCGGTGCACCAGCAGGTCCGGATAGCGGCGGATCGGCGAGGTAAAGTGCGTATAGGCGCCGTAGGCCAGACCGAAATGGCCCTTGTTCTCGGCGGCATAGCGCGCCTGGGTCAGCGAGCGCAGCATCACGGTCTGGATCAGAATGCGATCGGGCCGCTCACCAATGGATGCCGACAGTTTCTGGAACACCGCCGGCTTGGCGTCGCCGTCTTTTTCCGACCAGGCCAGGGTCAGGCCCAGCGGGCCGAGGAACTCCTTCAGCGTCTGCAGTTTTTCCTGCTTCGGCGGCTCGTGGTTACGGAACAGGGCCGGCAGGCCGGACTGCTCCAGCAGGCGTGCGGCACAGATGTTCGCCGCCAGCATCGCCTCCTCGATCATCATGTGCGCCACGTTGCGACGCACCGGCTCGATGGCGCGGATCTTTTTCTGTTCGTCGTACAGGATGCGTGTTTCCACGGTATCGAAATCAATCGCACCGCGTTCGTCACGCCGCTTGCGCAGTGCCTGGTACAGCGCGTGATACTCGGTCAGCATGCTGCGCAGGTCTTTATCCAGTTCCTCGCGCACGGCCTGCCCTTCCGGACTGTCCGGCCGTTCAATGAAGGCACCGACCTTGGTATAGGTCAGGCGCTTGCGCGAGCGCATCACGCCCTCGGCAAAGGTAAAGCCGGTGATGCGGCCATTGCCGGAAATCTGCATTTCGCAGAACAGGCACAGGCGGTCCACATCCGGGTTCAGCGAGCACAGGCCGTTGGAGAGTTTCTCCGGCAGCATCGGGATCACCCGGTTGGGGAAATACACCGAGGTGCCACGGCGGTGCGCCTCTTCGTCCAGCGCCGCGCCGGGCTGTACGTAGTGCGACACGTCGGCAATGGCCACGATCAGCCGCCAGCCACGCCGCCAGCGGCGCTTCTCGATATAGACGGCATCGTCGAAGTCGCGCGCGTCCTCGCCATCAATGGTGACCAGCGGCAGATCGCGCAGGTCAACGCGGCCTTTCTTGGCCTTCTCCGCCACGGTGTCCTCGATGGCGGCCGCTTCCTGCTCCACGGCAGCCGGCCACACAAACGGGATGTCGTGACTGCGTAGCGCCACGTCCACTTCCATGCCCGGCTGGTCCGGTGAGGCAATCACTTCCAGCAGCCGCGCCTGCAGGCGCGGGTCGCGCTGGTCGGGGTACTGCATGATCTCGGCCCGCACATGGTCACCTTCACGCAGGCTCAGCCCGTTCATGTCGGCGATCAGCACATCGGTGGTGATGCGGCGGTTGGCCGGCTCGATACATGGCCCGGCGGAGGTGCGGATGTAGCGGCCCACGATGTCCGTGTTGGCGCGCTCGATGACCTCGACAATACGCCCCTCGCGCTTGCCGAAACGGTTGCGGCCCTCGGCGCTGACCAGCACCCGGTCGCCGTCCAGCACGGCCAGCATCTGGCGCGGGGAGATGAACAGGTCTTCAGCGCCCGGCTCGTCCGGAATCACAAAACCGAAGCCATCGCGGTGCCCCTGCACACGGCCGGGAATCAGGTCCATGCGCTCGACAATGCCGTACTGGCCACGGCGGTTCTCCACCAGCTGGCCATCACGCAGCATGGCTTTCAGGCGCCGGCGCAGCGCCTCGCGGTCCTGCTCGTCGTCGCCGATCTGCAACAGCACTTCAAGCTGATCACGGGTCAGCGGGCGCCCCTCGTCATTCAGCACCTGGAGGATCAGTTCCCGGCTGGCCACCGGGCGTTCATAGTTCGACGCTTCGCGGGCCGCGTGCGGATCACGGTAGCGTCTGGTTTTCTTGCTCATGAAATATCGTCTTTCCCTGGAATAGGCCCCTCGTTGGGGGGATACGAAGGCGGCGCCGGCTGGCCCCGCCCGATGAATGGGTTGTCATTGTGCCCATAGTGGGGCCAGACCCTGCCCCACGCAACCGCAGGCGTCACCGTTCACTGTGAAATTTCGCAAGAAAGGTTTGACACGGGGAAACCTTATACTAGAATACGCGCGCTTTCCGGTTGAACGTAACAACGCTCCCGGGAACGAGCCGAGGTGGTGAAATTGGTAGACACGCTAGCTTCAGGTGCTAGTGCTCGAAAGGGCGTGGAGGTTCAAGTCCTCTCCTCGGCACCAATTTCAAAAGGCTCCCTTTGGGAGCCTTTTTTGTTTTCAGGCCGGCTTCCCGGCCACATCATGGCCGCATCCGTGCCACTGACACCTTCCAGGGACTGACCGGAGACCTCCCATGAACTCTGTCAACCCGAACACCGCACACACCCGCCCCCCACAACGCCGCAGCACCCCGTTGCGTTTTTTGGCCGCCCTGCTGATGGTGCTCAGCCTGCACCTGCTGCCGCCCACCGTGAGCGTGGCCCAGGCCGATAATGCCTCGATCCAGGCCATGCAGCAGGAAGAAGCCGAACGCGCCGAGCGTCGCCGCCCGGTCATGATCCTGTTCCCGGCCGGGGCCGCACTGATCACGCTGATCCTGGTGCTGACCATCAAACGCCGAAAGTGAAGCGTCCGTAGGGTGGGTAGAGCCAAAGGCGAAACCCACCGGGACCATGTAACGCACTGCTCGCACACAATCAGCGGAACTACCTACCTCCCAAGCCAGGTGATTTCGATGACTTTGCGGGAGTGAATGGTGGGCATGGACACGGTGGGTTTCGCCTTTGGCTCTACCCACCCTACGGCGCTGTCGAATTTCACACCTCGTGCACGACTAGCTGTGAAGGCTTTCTTTGCATAGCAGGAGGCACCATGGCAGCCAACAAACCGGTCAAAGGCCCGGCTTCATACTTCCCTTCCATCGAGAAAACCTACGGCCAGCCGATCGAGCACTGGCTCAAGCTGCTTGATGGCGTCAGGGACAAGAAACACATGGAACAGGTGGCGTTCCTCAAGACCGTGCACAAGATGGGGCACGGGCATGCCAATGCGCTGGTTGCGTATCACCGCGCGAGCGCGCAGACCTGACAGCCAGCCACTCCAGCCCTATCGCTTTGCGATGATGTACACCGCATGGATGACACCGGGCAGATAGCCCAGCAGCGTCAGCAGGATGTTCAGCCAGAACGCACCGCCAATCCCCACTTTCAGGAATACGCCCAGCGGCGGCAGCAGTACCGAAATCAGAATGCGCAGAATATCCATGGTCTGTCTCCCGGGCTGAAGTGAGTCTCCAGACTGCCGAAGCCGGCGTGCGGGAACAAGCGGGACAACGTAAAAGGCGGGAAAACAGCGGGCGCCGAATGGCAGGGTGTTGAAAAAGCCTGCCATCGGCGCCCGGCGCGGGTCTATCTGTCAGTCGAACGGGTGGCGCAGGACGATGGTTTCCACCCGGTCCGGGCCGGTGGAAATGATGTCTACCGGCGCGCCGGTGACTTCCTCGATGCGCTTGATGTAGGCCCGTGCATTGGCCGGCAGTTCTGCCAGCGTCTTGGCACCCAGCGTGGACTCCTGCCAGCCCGGCAGTTCTTCGTACACCGGCACCATGGTGGCGTAGGAATCCGCATCCCAGCCCGCACAGGCTTCCAGCGATTCGCCGGCGGCGTTGGTGTAGCCGACGCAGACACGCACCACATCCAGGCCGTCCAGCACATCGAGCTTGGTCAGGCACAGGCCGCTGATGGAGTTGATCTGGATCGCGCGCTTGAGCGCCACGGCGTCGAACCAGCCACAGCGGCGCGGACGGCCGGTGGTGGCGCCGAACTCGTGGCCACGCTCGGCCAGGCGACGGCCGGTGTCATCGAACAGCTCGGTCGGGAACGGACCGGAACCGACGCGGGTGGTGTAAGCCTTGGTAATGCCCAGCACGTAATCCAGGTACAGCGGACCGAAACCGGAACCGGTGGCGGTGCCGCCGGCCGTGGTGTTGGAGGAGGTCACGAACGGGTAGGTGCCGTGGTCGATATCCAGCAGCGTGCCCTGCGCGCCTTCGAACATGATGCTCTCACCGGCCACGCGCTTGGCGTGCAGCACGGCGGTGACGTCGGTGACCATGTCGCGGACGTTGTCGGCCAGCGCGATGGTTTCATCCAGCGTCTGCTGGAAGTCCACCGGCTCGGCATTGTAGTAATGCCGCAGCACGAAATTGTGATAGTCGAGCAGCTCGCCCAGCTTGGCGGCAAAACGCTCGCGCTGGAACACATCACCCAGGCGCACGCCACGACGCGACACCTTGTCTTCATAGGCCGGGCCGATACCGCGTCCGGTGGTGCCGATCTTGGCCTCGCCCCGGGCGCGCTCGCGGGCCTGGTCCAGCGCCACGTGCACCGGCAGGATCAGCGGACAGGACGCGCTCAGGCGCAGGCGTTCGCGCACCGGCACACCCTTCTCTTCCAGGCCGGTGATTTCCCGGAGCAGGGCATCCAGGGCCAGTACCACCCCGTTGCCGATCAGGCACTGCACGCCTTCGCGCAGAATGCCGGAGGGAATCAGATGCAGCACCGTCTTCTTGCCGTCGATCACCAGTGTGTGGCCCGCATTGTGGCCACCCTGGAAGCGGGCCACACAGGCCACCTGATCGGTCAGCAGATCAACGATCTTGCCCTTGCCTTCGTCACCCCACTGGGTGCCCAGAATTACGACGTTCTTGCCCATGGCCTGCAATCACTGTTCCTGATTCAGAATGAGAGGGAATGGAGCTGCCAGCGCTGGTCAGCAAACACCAGTTCACGATCACAACGCAGTTCAGCCGGGTCGTTGTCCGCCCCCGGCAGCGCCTGCACAACGCGCTCGCCCGCCGCGCGCAGGCGGGCGATTTCCGCCAGCAGGGCGGCATCTGCCCCGGCTGGCGCCAGAATGCCGGCCGCCCGTACAGGCGCGCCCTGGCAATCGGCAAGCAGTTTCAGGTCGGCACTGAAGCCGGTGGCCGGCCGCGCACGGCCGAACACTTCACCGATATGGTCGTAGCGGCCGCCCTTGGCCAGCGGCTCGCTGGCGCCGTCCAGGTAGGCGGCGAACAGGCAGCCGGTATGGTAGTGATAACCGCGCAGCTCACCCAGGTCGATGTGCACGCGCACATCCGGGTGCGAGGCGCTGATGCGCCCGGCCAGTTCGGCCACTTGCGCCAGTTCATCCAGTGCCGCAGTGCTGGCGGGGGCCAGCAGTGCACGGGCTTTTTCCAGCGCGCCCTCGCCCGCCAGCCAGGGCAGCGCGGAAAGCGCCGCCGCCAGCGGTGCCGGCAGGGTGCGCTCTTCCATAAAGGCATCCAGCTCGGTGCGTGCCTTGCGCAGGTAGATGTCGGACAGCGCCGCTTCGTCGGCATCATTCAGGCCGGCGCTGCGCACCAGCTCGCGATAGATGCCGACATGGCCCAGGTCCAGCGTCACGCCACGGGCGCCGGCCTCGGCCAGCGTCGCCAGCATCAGGCTGATCACTTCGGCGTCGCTGTCGACCCCGGCGTGGCCAAACAGCTCGACACCGACCTGGTAGGGGATGCGGGACGTGCCGGGCAGACCAATGCGAGTGCGCAGCGCGGTGCTGCAATAGCACAGCCGGCTCGGCCCCTGGCGCCGCAGGCTGTGGGCGTCGATGCGCGCCACCTGCGGGGTGATGTCGGCGCGTACGCCCATCATGCGCCCGGTGAGCTGGTCGGTGAGCTTGAAGGTTTCGCGCTCCAGGTCACGGCCGGCGCCGTTGAGCAGCGATTCCAGGAATTCGATCAGGGGCGGGAAGACCAGTTCGTAACCCCAGCGGGTATAGAGATCCAGCAGGCGACGGCGCAATCCTTCGATCACGGCGGCCCGCTCAGGCAGTATTTCCTCTACCCCTTCGGGCAGCAGCCACTGTTCTTCGCGGTTCATACTCAACTTGCGTGTTTCAGCAGGATCAACAGTCCGGCTCCGGCCGCCATGGCCAGGAAACCGAGCGCGCGCAGGGTGCGATCATCCATGCGGGAAAGCATGGCCGCCGCCTCGCGCAAATGGCGCGGCGACAGGAACAGGGCGATACCTTCAAGCACCAGCACCAGGCACAGTGCGCTCAACAGTAGCGTCCAGTCCATTCGACAGCCCGTCAGACAGCAAAACGCCGGACCCTGTCAGGGCCCGGCGGGCGCATGGTAGCACTTCATTCCAGCCCAGGCACCCATTGATCGGGTGCCGGCCGGGATCAATTGCCGCCGGCGCTCTTCAGGTAGCGGAAGAAGTCGCCATCCGGCTCCAGTACCAGCACATCCTGGCGGCTGTTGAACGTTTCGCGATAGGCCTGCAGGCTGCGGTGGAAGCGGAAGAACTCCTGGTTGCGGTTGTACATGCTGGCGTAGATGGCGGCGGCTTCGGCATCGCCGTCACCCCGGATCAGCTCCGCCTGACGGTAGGCATCGGCCAGCAGCACGGTCCGCTCCCGCTCGGCGGCGGCGCGGATCTTCTCGGCGCCCTCGCGGCCTTCGGACCGGTGCCGGGCTGCGTCGCGGGCCCGCTCGGCGCTCATCCGGGCAAACACCCGGTCACGCACCTCGTCCGGCCAGTCCACCTGCTTGACGCGAATATCCACCACGTCGATGCCGAAGTCTTCCAGCACATCCCGCTTGATTTCGGCCAGCACGTTGACCATCAGCTGTTCGCGGGCGTCTTCCGCCGGTGCCAGCTCTCCGGCTTCCTCGGCGCTGATCACCGGCGGCGGCGGCACGTCGCTGCTGCCGTCACCCACCTGCGGGGTGATGCTTTGCGGGTCGGCGGTGTCGGCAATCACTTCCTTGCGGCCGGCCACGACCTCCTGCACGGTCCGCTGCGCCACCTCGTTACGCAGCCGCTCGGCCACCCGCACGTTCAGACGCTGCTGGGCGATATCGCGCATGCGGTCGGAGTTGTTTGCCGCACCGCCACCGATCACCGTGACGTAGCGCTGCACGTCCTGCACGCGCCAGATCACGAACGAGCTGACATCCACCAGCTTGCGCTCGGAGGTCAGGTACGACTGCACCGGCAGCTCATAGGCCATGGCACGGCCATCGACACGCACCACCTGGTCGATGAACGGCACCTTGAAATGAATGCCCGGCTGGATATCGGTGCGCACGATTTCCTGGAAGCGCTTGAGCACCGCCCGCTCGGTTTCATTGATGATGAAGTAGGAATCCAGTACCGCGATGACCAGGAACAGCGCCGCGACCAGACCCATCAGTCCTCTCTGTGACATCAGCGAAGCTCCCTGTTGCGGCCATACAGACTGGTACTGCTGCTGCGTGATGATTGTGTGCCGGCGGCACCGCTGTCGGTGCTGCCGCTGGTGGCGCCACTACCGCTGCCGGTGCGGCTGCTGCCCGTGCTGCTGGAGGGCAGCTGATGTTCCATCAGCTTGTCCAGCGGCAGGTACAGCAGGCTGTCGCCGCCCTGCACATCCACCAGCACCTTGCTGGTGTTGCCGAGCACTTCTTCCATGGTTTCCAGGTAAAGACGCTCGCGGGTCACCTGCGGGGCGCGGGTGTACTCGGTGAGCAGCTTGCCGAAACGTTCAGCTTCACCCCGGGCACGGTCGACGATCTCGGCCTTGTAGGCTTCCGATTCCTCGATCAGGCGCTGGGCGCGGCCACGGGCTTCCGGAATGATGCCGTTGGCGTAGGCTTCGGCTTCTTTCTTGAAGCGGTCTTCGTCTTCACGGGCACGGGCCACATCCTGGAACGCCTCGCGCACGGCGGCGGGCGCCTCGGTGCTGTCGAGCACCACGGCCAGCACCAGCAGGCCGGTGGAATATTCGTCCAGGTATTCCTGCAGGCGCGCCTGCACGGCGGCACGTACTTCTTCCCGCTCGGTGCTCAGCACGGCATTGATGGTCTTGCTGCCGACCACATGGCGCAGCGCACTGTCGGTGGCGTTGCGCAGCACGGTGTCGGAGTTGGCCACTTTCAGCAGGTAGGCGGCCGGATCAAGGACCCGGTACTGCACTTCAAGGGTTACCCCGACGATGTTGGTATCGCCGGTCAGCATTTCTTCGCTCACCCGGTGGCTGTTGGCCTGGGTGACGTTGACCTTGTGGTATTCCTCAAACGGCGGCAGATGCCAGTTCAGGCCCGGCTCCACCACACGGTGCAACTTGCCGAAGCGCAGCACCACGCCCTGCTCTGCGGAATCCACCTGGAACGAGGCCCAGACACCATAGATGACCACCAGCACCACGACGACGATGCCGATCAGGCCGGCGCCACCACCACTGCCCTGGCTGCCGCCGCCACGCTTGCCGCCACCGAAGGCGCCGCCGAGCTTGTCCTTGAGATTCTTGATGACGACATCCAGGTCCGGGGGACCCTGATTATTGTTGCCACCACCGCCGCCCCCCCATGGGTCGCGCGGCTTCTGTCCGCCAGGTTCGTTCCAGGCCATCGGGTTCTCCGTTTACCAGGGTATGAAAAGTCCACGCAGGACTTTTTCAACCACAGTCATCAGCCACAGTTATCGTGGCGGGGCCGCTTGCGCGGCGTGAAATCTGTGCAATATCAATGAGAATGCGGGCGGCTTGGATTGTAGGAAGCGTCGCCGCCCCCTGCAACCGGCGCCACCGCCGCCACATCGGTTTCCGTCAGCCCTTCCGAGCGCAGCAGTCGCTGGAAATGGATGCGGTTTACCCGCACGCGCAGCAACATGTCACCCCGCTCGTCCGTTTCCTCGTTCAGCACTTCGCCGGCTTCGTGCAGCCGCGCACGCAGGCGTCCGGCGAACGCCGGCAAGCGCACCCACTGGTCCACCCAGCCGCTGGCCAGCCGCTCGGCCATCGCCTGGTGCAGCAGATCCAGGCCTGCGCCGGTCTGCGCCGACATCCACACACGCCAGGGCCGGCCCTGCTCGTCGCGTTCGATACGCGGTGTCTCGCCGAGCAGGTCCACCTTGTTATACACGTGCAGCACCGGCAATTCGTCTGCGCTGATTTCCTCCAGCACTTCGTTCACCGCATCGACGTTGGCGTCGCGCTCGGCCGCCGAACCGTCGGTGACATGCAGCAGCAGGCTGGCCCCGAGGGTTTCTTCCAGCGTGGCACGGAACGCATCCACCAGACGGTGTGGCAGATGGCGGATGAAGCCCACCGTGTCCGCCAGAATCGCCGGGCCGATGCCGGGCACGCGCACGCGCCGCAGCGTCGGGTCCAGGGTGGCGAACAGTTTGTCCGCCACGTAGACCTCCGCCTGCGTAAGCCGGTTGAACAATGTCGACTTGCCGGCGTTGGTATAGCCTACCAGCGAGATCAGCGGTGTTTCCGAACGCTCGCGGGCACGCCGGCCCTGGGCACGCTGGCTGCGCACCTTGAGCAGCCGGCCTTCGATGCTGCGAATACGCTCGCGCACCAGCCGGCGGTCGGTTTCGAGCTGGGTTTCACCCGGGCCGCGCAGGCCGATACCGCCCTTCTGCCGCTCAAGGTGAGTCCAGCCACGCACCAGCCGCGTGGACAGGTGCCGCAATTGCGCCAGTTCCACCTGCAGGCGCCCTTCATGGGTGCGTGCACGCAACGCAAAGATATCCAGGATCAGGCCGGTGCGATCCAGCACACGGCATTTCAGTGCCCGCTCCAGGTTGCGTTCCTGGGCCGGCGACAGGGCATGATTGAACAGCACGACATCTGCTTCGTGCGCCTCAACCACGTCAAGGATTTCCTGCACCTTGCCACTGCCGACGTAGGTCGCCGGGTCGGGGCGCTCGCGCCTGCCCAGTACTTCCGCCACCGGGCTCACGCCGCTGGAGACCACCAGATGGTGAAATTCCTCCAGGTCGTCAACACCCAGGCTGTCAGGTAATTCAAGATGGACCAGTACCGCGCGCTCCGCGGGGTGGTCAGGGGTCGCGCCGGTTTTCGGCGCATCGGGACGTTCAAAAAATTCCATAGAGTACCGGCTGGCAACAGATCAGACAGGTCTTCCGCCGGTCAACGGAACGGGCCGGCCATAACGGCCGGCCCGATGCAGGATCAGGCATTGCCTGCAAAGTCATCGCCTGGGCCAGGAGCACCCATGGCCGGGTTACCGCCACCCGGACCGGACGCACGCGGGTTACGTGCCGGCACAACCGTTGAAATCGCATGCTTATAGACCATCTGGCTGACTGCGTTCTTCAGCAGCACCACATACTGGTCGAAAGATTCGATCTGTCCCTGCAGCTTGATTCCGTTAACCAGGAAGATGGAAACAGGAATACGTTCCTTTCTCAGCGCGTTGAGAAAAGGGTCTTGTAGCGAGTGCCCTTTTGACATCGTTATCTCCTTGATTTCTCTCAATACAAAGCAGCGCCCCGAAGGAAACATCCAGAACAGGTTATGGGTCAGGTAATCCCCTTCCCCCTGCCGGACAAAGCATCCCCGGAGCAATCAGCGCAAAACACCGGGTTTCCCCGGACCTTTTTGTTTCAGATTGTTGAAATAGCGCGCCAAAGCTATTTTTCAACCCATGGCTGCCAATTTTTCTCTCAAAGTGAGAGGCGAATCCGCAAACCATGTCATCGCCGGACCGGCACACACAGTACCCGTACCAGCGAACGAGCCATCCCTGACCCGCCCCGGAAACCCGCTTGAAACAACGGGTTGCCGCATGTTCGTCATTCGCAAGGGGAAAAAGTTTCCGGCCAGTTCCCGGCCACCCCAAGCCATCAAGCTGCTGTAATCAAGGGCTACTAAACACCGATTCCGGCAGGCTTTCAAGCAGCGACAGTGCCCGGTCAGTCAGGTCGGGCGCATCGCTGTCGAGCCAGTGCAGCGCCGGCCAGCCACGCAGCCAGGTGAACTGCCGCTTGGCCAGTTGCCGGGTGGCGACGACGGCCCGACGGACCATCTCGTCGTAGTCATAGTCGCCGTCGAGATATTCCCATACCTGCCGGTAACCCACCGACCGCATCGCCGGCAGGCCAGCGTGCAACCCGGGCTCTGCCCGCAAGGCACGCACTTCTTCCACCAGCCCCTGGGCGAGCATGTCGTGCAGGCGTGCTTCGATGCGCGCGTGCAACAGGGCACGGTCCGGCGGCGCAATTGCCAACTGCATCACAGTATAAGGAAAGGCGTTTTCGCCGGCAGCACCGCCCGGCGCCTGACGGGCATGGTGCACCGACAGCGGCACGCCTGTCAGTTCATACACTTCCAGAGCACGTTGCAGCCGCTGGCGATCATTCGGCTTGAGTCGCGCGGCGGCTTCCGGGTCCACCTGTGCCAGCCGCGCATGCAATGCCGGCCAGCCGAGCCGTTCGGCATCTTCCGTCAGGCGCGCGCGCACCGCCTCGTCCGCCGGCGGCATGTCCGCCAGCCCGTCGCGCAGTGCGCGAAAATAGAGCATGGTGCCCCCGACCAGCAGCGGCACCCGGCCAGCGGCATGGATATCAGCTATCTCGCGCAGCGCATCGGCGCGAAACTCGGCCGCCGAATAGGGCTCGGCCGGATCACGGAACCCGAGCAAGCGGTGAGGCGCCTTCGCCAGCACCTCCTGCTCAGGTTTTGCCGCGCCGATGTCCAGGCCACGGTACACCAGCGCCGAGTCCACATTGATGATCTCCAGCGGCAACCGCTGCACCAGCGCCACGGCCAGCGCCGTCTTGCCGGAACAGGTCGGCCCCATCAGGAAAATCACGGGCGGCTGGGGGGATACGGGCATGGCAACCATCGGCTCACGAATACGGGCGCATGATACACCAGCCCCTGGCGGATGTACGGCGGGGAAAGACCGCCTCCACGCCGCCTGCTCTGCGCTTTGGTGTCCACACTGGCCTGTTCTGACCGGCGGGCGGGGAAACCCGGTGGGTATAGTCGGTGCCGGGAAGGGGAAACCCCGATTCAGTCTCTGCAATGTCTGCCGCGCCCGGCGTGGCGGATACCTATTGTCGTGCCCCGCCCGCAAACATCATTCACCAACAAGGAGAACATCATGCAAGGATTCTTTCGTATCACTGTGGTCGCGTGTGCGGCCATCGGGCTTTCGGCGTGCAGCACGGTCAGGCTGCTGACGTTCAACGCCCACGAGCAAAGCAAACCGGTGACGGGCAGTACCGTGCTGGTCAGCGCTGAATGGATTTGCTCCGAAAAAGCCGTGACCGAGCAAGTTGCCCTGGCCACCCTGGCCTACAACCTGCTCAGCAGCGAGGTGACCGGTTGGGCCGAACGAAAGAAAGCCCAATTTACGAAGACTTACGGGGGCATGGTGAATATCCCGCCGTCAAGTTGTGCGGGTAATGAGCGGCTCGAGGTCACCATTGGTCGCAGCGTCGTCAATGAGCGACAGCTCTCAAGGCTGGTGTTCGTTGCGGAGCCATTCAACAGTGACCACAGTGCCTGGCAGCTAAGCGCACAGAGTGTCGACCTGAGACATGCCGCAGCGCTGACCAGTCAAAAATCCGCCAGTGTGGACATGACCGTGACCATCTCGATCAGCACCGTCCAACCCAATGACAAGAACGTGCCAACGTTTACCAAACTGACGGAGCAAAGCCTCAACCTGCCGGCGGTTGCCCTGCCCAGCAGCGGCGCCATCGAACATCCTCCGGTATCGCCATTGTTTCCCGGGCTGCCTGCCGACAAACCACTCAACATCACTGTCGCTGTCACGGAAACCGGAACCGGCGGCGAGGATTTTGGCCAGCTGGTCAAACACGTCGAGGCCAATTCAGATCTGATTCGGGGCTATCTGTCCGAAGCCATCAAGGACTGAACGCAACATGAGCGGGGCATACGCCCCGCTCAGCGCCCGCGCAGAAACAGCTTGTCCAGTTCTTTCAGGCTGAGCTGCATCCAGGTGGGGCGGCCGTGGTTGCACTGGCCGCTGCGCTCGGTGGCTTCCATGTCGCGCAGCAAGCCGTTCATTTCATCCACACTCAGACGGCGGTTGGCGCGCACGCTGCCGTGGCAGGCCATGCTGGAAAACAGTTCGTCCATATGCCGTTCGATGCGTTCGCTGCTGCCGTGCGTGACGATATCGGACAGCACATCACGCACCAGCGCCTCCACATCCGCGCCGCGCAGCAGGGCCGGGATTTCCCTGACCACGAGGGTTTCCGGGCCAGCGCGCTCCGCAGTGAAACCGAGCCGGGAAAACACCTGCGGTTCGCTTTCGGCAAAATCCGCCTCCCGTGTGGAGACGGCCATCGACAGCGGCACCAGCAATGGCTGCGGCCGGACTTTTTCCTGTTCCCAGGCCAGCTTGAGCTGCTCGTAGGTGATGCGTTCGTGGGCGGCATGCATGTCCACCAGCACCAGCCCTTCGGCGTTTTGCGACAGGATATAGATGCCGTGCAATTGCCCCAGGGCAAACCCCAGGGGCGGCATACCCGAGGTGCGTTCTTCCGGCAACGGTGCCGCCGGCGTATCGGCAATCTGTGGTGCGTCGCTGAACAACGCACCGTATCGCTCAGCCTGTGCCACGCCATCGGTGCGCATCGGTGACGGGCTTTGCCACGCCTGGGGCGAACGCGGCGGCACCAGCGTCATGCTGGCCTGTTCCGTCAGGCCGCCCGGCTCTGCGCCCGGCATGCGCTCCACTGCACGCACTTCCGGCGCCGGCGTCTGGCCGGGACGCAGCTCGGCCACGGCGCGATGCAGGGAGCGGAACAGGAAGTCGTGCACCATGCGCTGTTCGCGGAAACGCACTTCGTGTTTGGTCGGATGGACATTCACATCCACCAGCGCCGGGTCCAGCTCCAGAAACAGCACATAGGCGGCGTGCCGGCCGTGATACATCACATCGCTGTAGGCCTGGCGCACGGCATGGTTCACCACCTTGTCGCGGATCACCCGGCCATTGACGTAAAAATATTGCAGATCGGCCTGCGCCCGCGAGAATGTTGGCAGGCCCACCCAGCCGTGCAACCGCAGCCCGGCGGCCTCGATATCGACGCTGACGGACTGTTCCATGAAGGCCACCCCACACAAGCGGCCGACCCGCTGTGCACGGGCAGCGTCATCGCGGGCCACCGGCAACTGGTGCACCACTTTCTGATTGTGCGAGAGCCGGAAGGCGGTATCGAATTCCGACAGCGCGATGCGCCGGAACACTTCTTCCAGATGATTGAACTCGGTTTTTTCCGTGCGCAGAAAACGCCGCCGTGCGGGGGTATTGAAGAACAGGTCGCGCATTTCCACCGTCGTGCCCTGCGGATGCGCCGCCGGGCTCACCACCGGCGCCATATCGCGGCCTTCGACCAGCACCTGCCAGCCTTCGGCGTCAGCGCCGTCATTGCTGGTCAGCGTCAGCCGCGACACGGAACTGATCGCCGCCAGGGCCTCGCCCCGGAAGCCGAGGCTGCCGATGGCCTCCAGATCTTCCACCGCAGCGATCTTCGAGGTGGCGTGGCGGGACAGCGCCAGCGGCAGGTCATCACGCGGGATGCCGCTGCCATTGTCGCGCACGCGTACCAGGCGCACGCCGCCCTGTTCAACGTCCACATTGATGTGTGCGGCACCCGCGTCGAGGGCGTTTTCCAGCAGTTCCTTGACCACCGAGGCGGGACGTTCGACCACCTCACCGGCGGCAATCTGGTTGGCCAGGCGAGGGTCGAGCAGTTGGATACGAGACATCAGGTTCCTGGAATCGTGAGCACCTGACCGACACGGATCAGGTCGCCATTGAGGCTGTTGGCGCTGCGCAGTGCATCTTCCGACACGCTGTAGCGGCGCGCGATGGCAGACAGTGTTTCACCCGGCTGGATGCGGTGGCTGGCAACGCTGCTGCCGCCGCGACGGCGCTGCTCGGCGAACCAGCTTCCCGGTGCCGGATGATGTTCGAAATAACGGCGCACGCCATTGAGGATCGCACGGGCCACTTTTTCCTGATGCTCGGCACTACGCAATTTGCGTTCTTCCTCCCGGTTGGAAATGAAACCGGTCTCCACCAGCACCGACACCATGCTCGGCTCGCGCAGCACGGCAAAATTGGCCTGTTCAACGGTGCGCCGGTCACCGTGCAGCTTGGTGATGCCGCCCAGTTCATCGAGCATTTCACGGCCCATGAACAGGCTGTGCGCCATGGAGCCGCTCATGGTCATGTCCGCCAGCACACCGAGCAGCCCGTTATTGTCCTTTTCTTCCTCGTACACACCGGCCACGCGGTCGGAGTCATTCGCCATGCGCGCCAGATAACCGGCGCGGGCGCTGGTGGCGCCATGGTTGGAGAGCGCGAACACCGAGGCACCGTGGGCGCGCGAATCGGTGAAGGCATCCGCGTGCAGGGAAATAAACACATCCGCGCCGTGCTGCTCGGCAGCAATGCGGCGGCGCTCGGCCAGCGGCACGTAATAATCGCCGTCGCGGATCATCACCGGCTCGATGCCCGGCGCGTCTTTCAGCAAGCGTTCCAGCCGCTTGGCAATCTGCAGCACGATGGTTTTTTCATACACACCGCTGGGGCCGATGGCGCCGGGGTCTTCACCGCCGTGGCCAGCATCGATGGCGACAATCATGCTGCGCGGGCCGGCCTGCTGCTCGACGATCTGTTCCATGCTGCGTACCGGTTCAGGCTCGCTGTCGAACAGGTCGACCACCAGCCGCCAGCCGTGCGGTTCGATCGGTTTCAGCAGGTTGGTACGCGGGCGCACGGCGCTGTTGAGATCCAGCACCACGCGGGTCATGTCGTTGGCGTGGCGGCCGACGCGCACGCCACTGATCGGGCCACCGGAGAGATCGAGGGAATTCATGTTGAAGTCGAGTTGGGTGTCATCCAGATCAATCACCAGCCGCTCGGGATTGCCGAGCCGGTCGACGCGATGCTCCACCGGCTCCTTGAGATCGAACACGATACGGGTGTGATCCGGGGCACGGTGCAGGCGCACGGATTCGATCACCTGTGAGGCCTGCGCAAACGGCGCGGCACACAGCGTCAGGAGAACAGCCAGCGCCGTCAGCAGGACGCGGAGCCGATCAGATTGTCGCTGGTGTCCGTATCGTGTCACACACGCTTCCCGTCGGTCTGACTGTCATGAGTGCGGCCATGAGTGCGGCCGGCCAGGGCACTGCCCGAAAGCACTGCCTCACGGCCGGGCAATTTCGCACTGAGCAGCAGGTGCAGGTCCGCCGCCGGCAGCACGCCACTGCCCCGTTGCGGCCATTCCACCAGACACAGGCACCCGCTGGCAAAATAATCGCGAATTCCCATCAGCTCCAGCTCCTCGGCATCGCCCAGCCGGTACAGATCAAAATGATATACATTGATCCCGTCCAGCTCATAGGGTTCCACGATCGTGTAGGTCGGGCTCTTGACCGCCCCCGCGTGGCCGAGTGCACGCAGCCAGCCGCGCACCAGCGTGGTCTTGCCGGCACCCAGGTCGCCTTCCAGATACACCACGCCGCCCTCGGGAAACCAGCGCGCCAGCTCCGCCCCCAGGGCTTCGGTGGCGTGTTCATCGGCCAGGTAACGCAGTGCGGCAGGTTCGTTCATGGGTTGAGGATCCGGGGCAGATGGGACAACAGGTCGGTGGCCAGCATGCCACGCTCTCCCTGGGCGACGGCCACGCGGTCACCGGCCAGCGCATGTGCCAGGGCGCCGCACGTAGCCGCTGCCGCAGGCGGCAGGCCCTGCGCCAGCAAGCCGCCGATCATACCACTGAGCACATCCCCCATGCCGCCAGTGCCCATGCCGGGGTTGCCGTAGCTGATCAGTGCGGGCCCTTGCCCGTCGCTGCCGATCAGCGTGCCCACCCCCTTCAGCAGCACCGTGCCGCCCGTCTCCGCCTGCAGCGCAGCCAGCGCGGCGAAGCGATCCCGCTGCACGCTGGCGGTGTCAGTATCCAGCAAACGCGCCGCCTCGCCCGGATGCGGGGTCAGCACCCAGTTGGCGCGGGGCGTGAAATCCACCGCGTCGCAGAGCAGGTTCAGGGCATCGGCGTCCACCACCAGCGGCAGTGCGCTGTCGAGAGCGGCGCGCAGCAACGTGCGGCCCCACTTTTCCTGCCCGAGGCCGGGACCGATCACCACCACGCTGGCACGCGCCAGCAGTGGCGCCAGGTCGGCGGTATCCTCGACGCCACGCACCATCATTTCCGGCTGGCGGGTCAGCAACGGCGCGCAGTGTTCCGGACGCGTCGCCACCGACACCAGCCCGGCACCACTGCGGCCGGCGGCCTGCGCCGCCATGATCACCGCGCCGCCGTAGCCATGATCGCCGCCGATCACCAGCACATGGCCATAGCGGCCCTTATGGCCGCCACGCTGCCGGCGCGGCAGCCAGTCGCTCAGCAACGCCGGCGAGGGGCGATGGCAACTGACCGGCACGGCGGTGTAATCCCCGGGCAGCACGTCCAGGTCATCGAACCAGAGCTGGCCACAGTGATCCCGGCCTTCGCCAGTGAGCAACCCCTGCTTGACGCAGATAAAGGTGATGGTGGCGCTGGCGCGCACGGCCAGCCCCATGACGGCGCCGGTATCGGCATTCAGCCCCGAGGGAATGTCCAGCGACAGCACCGGGCGATGGCCGGCGTTGAGGCTGCCGATCACCGTCGCCATGTCTGCCCGGACCCGGCTGGCCAGGCCGGTCCCAAGCAGCGCATCCACCACCAGATCGGTGTTATTCAATGCGGCCGGCAGGTCGGCCAGGGTGATGCGCGGCACGCGCTCCGTCTGCGCAGCCATCAGCGCCGCCTCACCCCTGAGCGCGGTTTCCGGCACCACGGGCAGCAGCACCGGCGCCAGGCCAGCCTCCGCCGCCAGCCGCGCCACCACATAGCCGTCGCCGCCGTTATTCCCACCGCCACAGCAGACCAGCAGCCGCCGCGCGGCCGGAAACTGCTGCCGCAGCACCGCCAGCGCGGCGGCGCCAGCGCGCTCCATCAGCGCCCCCTCGGGCAGGTCGTCCTGCGCCAGTGCCAGCCGGTCAATGGCGCGGCTGCCGTCCGTCGAGTAGAGCGATGTGGGCAATTCCAGTGTCGGCATGACTTGTACTTCGTTTACGCGGCCGGAGAATGTCGTGATTATACGCCACTCACTTTTTTACTGCGCCGGATCATGGACCTCACTGAGCTTGCCATGCACATCAAGACCTGGGGCCGCGAACTCGGCTTCCAGCAGGTCGGTATTGCCGATACCGACCTGAGCGCGGCGGAAGCACAGCTGAAAGCCTGGCTGGCCGCCGGCTACCACGGCGGCATGGACTGGATGCTCGCCCACGGCGACAAGCGCAGCCGGCCGGCGCAGCTGGAGCCGGGCACGCTGCGGGTGATTTCCGTACGCATGGATTACCTGCCACCGGACACTGCACCGATAAAACGGCTGAAACAGGGTGAAAAAGCCTACATCTCGCGCTACGCGCTCGGCCGCGACTACCACAAGCTGATTCGCAAACGGCTCGCACGGCTGGCGGAGCAAATCCGCGACGCCGCCTCGGACGCCGGGCTGGCTCGTGCCTTTGTCGACAGCGCGCCGGTGCTGGAAAAACCGCTCGCCGCCAAAGCCGGCCTCGGCTGGCAGGGCAAACACACGCTGATTCTGAACCGGCAGGCCGGCAGCTGGTTTTTTCTCGGCGAAATCTATACCGATCTGCCGCTGCCGGTGGATGCGCCCGTCACCTCACACTGTGGCTCGTGCAGCGCCTGTATCGATGTATGCCCCACTGATGCCATCGTGGCGCCGTATCAACTCGACGCGCGGCGCTGCATTTCCTATCTCACCATCGAGCACAAGGGCGACATCCCGGAGGCGCTGCGCGCACCGATCGGCAACCGGATTTTTGGCTGCGATGACTGCCAGCTGGTGTGCCCCTGGAACCGCTATGCGCGGCACACCGGCGAGACGGATTTTCATCCGCGCCACCAACTGGACGATGTGGCGCTGGTGACGCTGTTCAACTGGAGCGAGGAAGAATTCCTGCGCAATACGGAAGGCTCGGCGATCCGGCGCACCGGCTATGAGAACTGGCTGCGCAATATCGCCGTGGCGCTGGGCAACGGGCCGGCGTCGGAGGTGGCGATTGCCGCCCTCACCCGCCGGCTCGAGCACCCCTCGGCGATGGTGGTGCGCCATGTGCGCTGGGCACTGGCGCAGCTTGCCTGACGGTTTATTGTTCCAGTGCCAGGGAGCCGATCATCTCGCGCACCTGTTCGATCTCCTCGTTACGGTCCTCGTCGGCGCAACTGTAGGTGATCACCAGCGCCAGACGGTCCGCCGCCAGATACCAGAACTGCCAGAACTCCTCATCGCTGCGCTGCACGAAGGAGATGCCGCGAAAATCACCGACAATGACGCGCTCGGCCCGCAGGCCGGCCGCAAGCTGTTCCTCGGCCAGCATGTCCAGGTCTTCCGGCGTCACCGGCACATCCTTTTCCATGCCCGCCACCTGCAGCACCCCCACGCCATCGGGGTTGGAGAACAGTGCCACATCATCCATGTCTTCCGCGTCCCAGCCTTCCGGGACATCCAGTGACCAGCCGATTTCGTTGAAGTCAGACATACCAAGCGCCCGCAAATGACCAAGATGGGCGCAGTGTACTACAGCCCCGCACCGCGTCGCCCTCACAACGCTCACCAAAACGGCCGGAAATAAAAAAGGCCCGGTCACAACGTGACCGGGCCTGCGCCGAACGTCCCTGTTCTGCCCCCCGGCGGTTTACTCATTGACGACCAGACGACGGCCCTCCATCGATACCGGCTTGCTGGGCAGTGCGTAACGCAGAATGCGCCACACGACCTGGCCAAACTGCGACCACAGCGAGCCGGTGTTGTAATAGATGCCGTAGCGTTCACAGATGGCACGCACTTCCTGCGACATGGCGGCATAGCGGCGGGCCGGAATATCCGGAAAGAGATGGTGTTCTATCTGGTGGCTCAGGTTGCCGCTGAGAATATGAAATAGCCGCCCGCCACGCAGGTTTGAGGAGCCACGTAACTGACGCAGATACCACTGCCCGCGCGTTTCGTTCTCCAGCACGCTTTTCGGGAACACCTCGGCGTTGGCGGTGAAATGGCCGCAGAAAATGATCATGAAGGTCCACAGGTTGCGCAGGCCATTGGCCACCAGGTTACCGAGCAGCACCGGCAGGAAGAACGGCCCGGCAATGAGCGGGAAGAAGACATAATCCTTGAGCAGCTGCCGGCGCATTTTCCGGCCCACCGGGCGGAATTGCGCACGCAGCTCGGCGGCGCTCATGCGTCCGGCGAAGTACGCCCCCAGACGCAGGTCCTGGATCGCCACACCCCACTGGAACAGCAACGCAAAAATCACCGCGTACAGTGGCTGGCCGAGAAAGAACGGCCGCCAGCGCTGCTCGGGGAACAGCCGCAGCAGGCCGTAGCCCACGTCGTCATCCATGCCCTTGATGTTGGTGTAGGTGTGGTGCTTGAAGTTGTGCGTCTTGCGCCAGTTGTCGCTGGTGCCCACGATGTCCCACTCGTAGGTCTTGCCGTCGAAGCGCGGGTCGTTCATCCAGTCGTACTGGCCATGCATCACATTATGGCCCAGCTCCATGTTCTCCAGAATTTTCGACACCCCCAGCAGCAAGGTGCCCAGCAGCCAGGCTGGCGGAAACAGGCCGAAGAACAGCAGCCCCCGGCCAAGAATTTCGGTATAGCGCACGGCGGCGTGGATACGACGGATATAGCGCGCGTCAGCGTCGCCGATATCGGCCAGGGTGCGCTCGCGCAGGGCATCGATCTCGGCACCGAAACGGGTCACTTCATCGGCGCTCAGCGGGCGCCGGGATACTGCAGTGGTCATACGTGTTCTGTCCTGTTCACAAATCCAGTGTGATATCGGTGCGTGCCGTGCTGACGCACAGCTTCATGGCGCCCATCGGCTCCTGGCTCAGCCCGCCACCGAGCAGATCCCCGGTGGTGCCGGCCAGCTTGCCGCAGACGCAGGTGTTGCAGATGCCCATGCGGCAGCCGTGCGCCGGCCGCTCGCCCCGGGCTTCCAGCGCGGCCAGCAGCGGTGCGCCGGCGGGCACGCTCAGCACACGGCCACTGCGGGCCAGCGTGACCTGCACCGGCTGGCCCTCAACGACGCTGACATCCGGCAACGAAAACGCCTCTGCCTGGCATGTCGCCACGGCGCCCTCCAGCAGCGTCCGCACGGTGGCGACAAAGCCCGCCGGGCCGCAGACGTACGCCTGTTGCGCAGCAAGATCAGGCACCAGCGCGCGCAGCAGCGTTTCGTCCGGCCGGCCACTGTGTTCTTCCGGCAGCAACACACTTTCGCGGGTCAGCAGCCGCTGAACCGTCAATGACGGCAACCGGGCGGCAAGCTGGTCCAGTTCGCGGCCAAAACACAGGTCGGCGCGGGTGCGCGCCCAGTACAGCAGCGCGATCGGCGGCAGCGGACGCTCCAGTGTCGCGGCGGCGCGCAGCAGGCTCATCATCGGCGTAATGCCGGAGCCTGCGGCCACCAGCAGCCAGGGGCGCTCCAGCGACGGCTGCGTCATGTCACCGAAGGCCGGGCCAATCTCCAGCACATCGCCTTCGTCACAGCACTCCGTCAGCCATTCGCTCACCTTGCCGCCGGGCATTTTCTTCACTGTGATGGCCATGCGCCGCCGCCCCAGCCAGCTCGGGCTGTAGCTGCGGGTCAGCCGCACGCCGTTTACCGACACGGTGACGCTGACGTGCTGCCCCGGCGCAAAACCACCCACATGGCGGTTCGGCCGCAGCACCAGCGTGACGGTGTCGCGGGCCTCGACACGGCGCGCCAGCACCTTCGCCAGCGGCCGCTCCCAGCTCAGCGTGGGCGACAGATGCGACGCCCAGAAGTCGAACACCTGCGGGTTGACCAGCGGCGAGAGCATCCTTTTCAAGGGACCGGCAACGAGCATGTGGGGGCTTCCAATTGAATGACGGCGCGATAATATACATGTGTATATATATCTGTCCAGACATGCCACCGGTCATTCTGGGTTATTATTCCGCCCTTGCCGCACCTCCGTTCCAGGGCACATAGAGCAGAAGACATGAGCAGTAGCACCACCAACGACACCCCCACCCCGCGCCCGCACCAGGGCCGCCGCGCGGTGATCTCCCGGGAAGACCTGATGGCCGCCGCCCTGAAGCTGGTCGGCCCGCACCGCAGCGTCTCCACCCTGAGCCTGCGCGAGGTGGCCCGCGAGGCCGGCATCGCGCCGAACAGCTTCTATCGCCATTTCCGCGACGTGGATGAACTGGCCGTGACACTGATCAACCAGGCCGGCAGCGCCCTGCGGCAGATCATCGGCGAGGCGCGCACCCGCGCCACCTCCGAGCGCAGCGTGGTGCGCAGTTCCGTGGAGGCCTTTATGGAGCAGCTCCGCGCCGACCAGAAATACCTCCATCTGCTGCTGCGCGAAGGCACCGTCGGCTCCGACGCCTTCAAGGGCGCGGTGGAAACCCAGCTCGGCTTTTTCGAGGAAGAACTGTGCCAGGACCTGATCCGGCTGGCGGCGCTCAAACACACCGGCATCTACCAGCCACAACTGGTGGCGCGCGCCATCACCCGGCTGGTGTTCACCATGGGCGCAATGGCGATGGACATACCGGAGGAAGACCACCCGGCGCTGGTGGATCAGGTGGAGACGATGGTGCGGATGATTATTCTGGGGACGCAGAGTATGGCGCGGGACGCGGGGTCATCTCACTGACGAGGCAGCATCAGTATTTCTTTGCCCAATCTTAAACCGTCGCTCCAACCGAAAAGCCGGCGGCGCTGATTGTCCGCCGGCCTCGTCTGATCAGATCGAAAACACCGTCTTGCGGTAATACCGCAGCTCTTCAATCGAATCGCGAATATCATCCAGCGCCTGGTGCTTGCTGTCTTTCTTCACACCCGCCAGCAGCGACGGCGCCCAGCAGCGTGTCAGTTCCTTGATGGTGGATACATCCAGATTGCGGTAGTGGAAATAGGCTTCCAGCTGCGGCATTGCGCGCCACAAAAAGCGCCGGTCCTGGCAGATGCTGTTGCCACACATGGGCGATACGCCTCGCTCTACCCATTCTTCCAGAAAGGCCAGGGTCGCCGCTTCGGCCGCGCGTTCATCCAGTTCACTTTCACCGACGCGGTCGATCAGGCCGGAGTTGCCGTGCGTGGTGGTGTTCCATTCGTCCATCAGCGCCAGGACTTCCGGCGGCTGATGCACCGCCAGCACCGGCCCTTCGGCCAGCACATTGAGCTCCTTGTCGGTGACGATGGTGGCGATCTCGATGATGCGGTCTTCGTCCGGGTTCAGCCCGGTCATTTCCAAGTCGATCCAGATCAGGTTCTGTTTGCGGTCGGTCATGCGCTCAGTTCCTTGTCGGAGAAAGCAGGCAGCCCGGTGAGCTGCTCGGAAAGGGTCCATAGCCGGGTCTGGTCGGCCTTGTCGCGGGCACGGGCGGATGGCTGGCGCGGTTTGCAGCGCTCGAAGTAACCGCCCCGGCTCTTGCCGCCCTCGACACCGGAGGCCAGCCAGATGCTGGTGCGCGCGCCTTTTTCCGGGCTGATCAGGAACAGCTTCAACACCCGGGTAAAGGCGCGCTCATACCAGCGGTTTTCCGGCCAGATACTGGTGGAGACCGCCCCCGGATGCAGCGCGCTGACGGCGATGCCGGTGCCGGCAAGCTGGTCGGCCAGTTCACGGGTGAACAGGATATTGGCCAACTTCGACTGGGCGTAGGCGCGCATCACCCAGTAGTTGTCGGTCAGTTGCAGGTCGTCCCAGTGCATGCGGCCCATGCGGTGCGCTTCCGAGGCAACGTTGATGATGCGGCCCTCGGGCGCCATGGCCGGCAGCAGCAGGCGGGTGAACAGGAACGGGCCAAGGTGATTGGTGGCGAAGGTCAGTTCGAAACCGTCCTGGCTGGTTTCCCGGCTGACATTGGCCAGGCCGGCGTTGTTCAGCAGCACGTCGATCACCGGGAAGCGTTCGCGCACCTCCCTGGCGGCACGTCGCACGCTCTCCAGCGACGCCAGGTCCAGCGCCACCGTTTCAACACCTGCGCCCGGATGCGCGGCGCGAATCTGCTGCGCCGCCGCCTCGGCCGCCTGCGACCGCCGGCAGGCCAGCACCACGCGGGCGCCCATGCCGGCCAGCGCGGTGGCGGCCACCAGGCCGATACCGCTGTTGCCACCTGTGATCAGAACCGTCTTTCCCGCCATGGACGCTGCACTCATGCGTTGCTCCCTGCCTTGAATGGATCGCGGCTGTCAGGCCACGGACATGGCGGCTATAGTAGCAGCCCTGCGCCCCCACCCGGATACCTGATGAGCAAACGCCAACTCAACCGCCGCCAGCGCTGGCGGATCGAGAAAGTCCAGAACGAGCGCCTGGCGCGCGCGCAGCGCAAGCAGGCGCAGCAGGACGACGACGTGGCCGACCAGCTCGGCGATGAACAGGCCGGGCTGATCACCGCGCATTATGGCAGCAAGGTCGAGGTGGAAAGCCTGCTCGATGGCAGCCGTCAGCGCTGCCATTTCCGTGCCAATCTGGCGCAACTGGTGGTCGGCGACCGGGTGCTGTGGCAGCCGGCGCAAAGCAGCGGCGATGGCGTGGTGGTGGCCACCGACGAGCGCACCAGCGTGCTGTGCCGTCCTGACAACTACGGCAAGCTCAAGCCGGTGGCCGCCAACGTCGACCGCATGCTGATTGTGTTCGCACCGGCCCCCGTGCCGTCCAGCCAGCTGCTGGATCGCTATCTGGTGGCCGCCGAGCTGTCCGGCATCACGCCGGTGCTGGTACTGAACAAGGCCGACCTGATCGACGACGTGCTGCGTCCGCACTTCGACGAACTCAGCGCCATCTATCACGACCTCGGCTACCCGCTGCTGGAAGCCTCCGCCGCCGACGCACACGGCCTGAGCGCCCTGCGTGACGCCCTGGTGGGCCACACCTGCGTGTTTGTCGGCCAGTCCGGGGTCGGCAAATCATCGCTGGTCAACGTGCTGCTGCCGGACGCCGAACTGGCCACCAATGTGCTGTCCGATGTGTCCGGCCTGGGCCAGCACACCACCACCACCGCCCGGCTGTTCCACCTGCCCGACGGCGGCAATCTGATCGACTCCCCCGGCATCCGTGAATTCGGCCTGTGGCATATCGACGAGGACGAGTTGCTGCGCGGCTACCGGGAACTGGCGCCGCTGGCCGGCCATTGCCGCTTCCGCAACTGCTCGCACCTGCACGAACCCGGCTGCGCCCTGACCGGCGCCGTCGAGGCGGGCGACATCAGCGCCGAACGGCTGGAAAACTATTACCGCATCCGCGAAACGCTGGACGAGACGGCCCGCCAGCGCTACGACCGCAGCGACAACGACTGACCGCCGCCTGCATTTCCGCACGCGCTCCGGTAGAATCGAACGCCCCGTCCGGCTTTGACGGACGCCTCAAGGAAGCCCCCGATGGCCAGCGATCTGCCACTGCTTGTTTCGCCGCAACAGTTGTTGCCGCACCTGGGTGACGACGGTCTGCTGATCGTGGACCTGGGCAAACCCGTGGTGTACCAGCAGGCCCACGTGCCCGGTGCCATCCACCTGGATTTCAAGCGGCTGCAGCGCAACACCCTGCCCGCACCGGGCCTGTTGCCGGAAGACGACGGCCTGGCCGCCCTGCTGTCGGACATTGGCCTGACCCCCGACACCCACGTGGTCGCCTATGACGACGAAGGCGGCGGCTGGGCCGGACGCCTGCTGTGGCTGCTCGATGCGGTCGGCCACACGCGCTACAGCTACCTCGACGGCGGTATCCACGCCTGGCTGGCCGATGGCCTGCCCACCGAAGACACCCCGGCGACCGCACGCCCGAGCGACTATCAGCTGGGCGAGAAGAACCCGCGTACCGATGTGCCGTTCGAGGAAATGCTGGCCCGTTACAACGCCGACAACGTGGTGATCTGGGACGCCCGCTCGCGCGAGGAATTCGATGGCGTGCGCGCCTTCGCCCAGAAAGCCGGCCATATGCCCGGCGCCGTCCACTACGAGTGGACCGAGCCGATGGACAAAACGCGCAACCTGCGCCTGCGCGACCTGGATACCCTGCGCGACGAACTGGCCGCGCGCGGCATCACACCGGACAAGGAAATCATCACCCACTGCCAGACGCATCACCGTTCCAGCTTCAGCTGGCTGGTCGGCAAGATACTCGGCTTTGACAATATCCGCGGTTATGCCGGCTCCTGGTCGGAGTGGGGCAATCACCCGGACACCCCCGTGGAAAAGGACCTGAAATAATGCAGAGCTCGTTTGTCGACCGGTTGTTTGTCCTGTTGCAGTATCTGGTGCCACAACACCTGCTGTCGCGCCTGGTGGGCTGGTGTGCCCGCAGCGAAATCCCGTGGATCAAGACCACCTTCATCAATCAGTTCAGCAACCGTTTTGACATTGACCTCAGCGAAGCGGTGATCGAAGACCCGGACCAGTTCGCGAGCTTCAATGCGTTTTTCACCCGCGCCCTGAAAGACGGCGCACGCCCGATTGCGCCAGAAGCGGACGACATCGCCTGCCCTGCCGACGGCACCATCAGCCAGCTCGGCAAACTGCGTGGCAGTGACGTCTTGCAGGCCAAGGGCCAGTATTATTCCGTTTATGAACTGCTCGGCGGCGACAGCGCCCTGGCCAGCGAATTCAGCAACGGCCACTTCGCCACCGTGTACCTGTCACCGCGCGATTATCACCGCGTGCACATGCCGGTCACCGGCACCCTGCGCGAAATGATCTATGTGCCGGGCAAGCTGTTTTCGGTCAACGCTGTGACGACTCGCCAGGTGCCGCGCCTGTTTGCCCGCAACGAACGCGCCGTGTGCATCTTCGACACCGAACAGGGGCCGGTGGCCGTGATCCTGGTCGGCGCCATGATCGTCGCGGGTATCGAGACCGTCTTCGCCGGCCAGGTCACACCGCAGCCGACCGAGATCACCCGCACCCGCTATGACCGTGTCGAACCGGTCGTGATTGAAAAGGGCGCTGAACTGGGCCGCTTCATGCTGGGCTCGACCGTGGTGATGCTGTTTCCGGAAGGCGCCTGCGACTGGGAAGCCGGCCTCGGCGCAGAAAGCCCGGTACGCATGGGCCAGCCGCTCGGCAAGGTCCGCATCTGAATCGCTCTTCGGGAGGGCGCCAGCGCCTATTGACGGCCCTCCCTCTCCTGCCCAAGAATCCGCCGCATCGCCCCCGTTCCGGACCTGTATGCGGCTGATCACCTTCGACCCTTTCCGCACCCTCGGCCTGCCGGGTGTGCGTTATATCAAACCGGAACTCATGCACCAGCACCTGGACGCCCTGCGCGACGCTGACTGGCTGCTGTTTCCCGGCTACTGGCAGCTGAACACCCTGCATTACGCCCTGAAGAAAAAAATCTTCCCCAGCCCGGTGAGCTATCACCTGGGCCACGACAAAGTGGAAATGACCCGCGCCTTCCAGGCCGCCTGCCCGACGCACGTGCCGCGCACCGACATTCTCGCCAGCACACCGGAGAATGTGCGCGACGTGCTGCACCGCTGGCCGCTGCCGTTTGTGGCCAAACAGATTCGCGCCAGTGAGGGGCTGGGCGTGTTCCTGATCGAAAGCGCAGAGCAGTTCGAGCGTTACGCCACCGACAACGCCGTGCTCTATGTGCAGGAAAAACTGCCCATCGAACGCGACCTGCGCATCGTGGTGGTGGGACGGGAACTGGTGGCTGCCTACTGGCGCGAAGGCACTGATTTTCACAACAACGTGGCACGCGGCGGCCGCGTGCGGCATGACCTGCCCATACCGGAAACCGCGACGGATTTCGTGCTGACACTGACGGGGTATCTGAACATCGACCACGCCGGCTTCGACGTGGCGATGGTGAACGGGCAACCGATGCTGCTGGAATTCAACCGCCTGTTCGGGCACCAGGGCGTGCCCGGTTTGCAACAGCGCGTCAACGATGCGATACGGCGTTATCTCTGCGGTGAGCCGACACCGGATTCCGGTGCACCCACGGCCAGCCGCACCGCCTGATCATTGATCTGCGCCTGATACCGCTGGGCCAGTTGCTCCAGCGGTTGCAGTCGCAGGTCGTCACCGTCGGCACAATGCACGGTCAGGGCCTGTTCGGGGCGATACAGTGAGCGGGTGTCCAGCGACAGCGCGAGCAGTTCGTTTTCCGGCACATGCAGCCGGCCCGGCACACCGGCCTCGCAACAGGCCAGGCTGCGCACCGGGTCCCTGTCGCCGGTCACCAGCAGTTTGAATTCCAGCGCCATCTGCCCGGCCTGTTTGCGTTGCTCGGCAAGCTGGCGGCTGACTTTCAGAAACAGCATGCCGGCGCACACGGCATTGAACGCAGCATCCGCCGGCTCGCCCTGGAAGCCGATCAGTGCCCCCTCGTCCAGCCGCGTCTGCAGCGCACCACCATACAGCAGCGTGACCTCCGCCAGCGCCTGTTCATAAGGTGCCAGCAATGATGCGAACAGGCTGTCGGTGTAGCGGCCACGCAGGTGTGCCTCGTTTACCAGCGCCAGGCGCAGCACGGCGGTCACCGGGACCGGCGCAGCGGCCTCCGGTGCCTGTTCTTCGACCGGTGCCGGCGCGGCCGGCGGCAGGTGCCACAAGGGTTCGCCGCGCAGGCGCCGCTCCAGCATCAGCACCAGCACGCGCAGGCCGAGCAGACACAGCACCAGCAGCACAAAACCGGCTTCGACTTTCTTGCGCGTCGCCGTCTCCGCCGCCGGCCAGAGCTTCACCACGCCGACGATACCGCCATCGGCCAGGCGCATCGGCTGCTGCACCGGCGCCGCCTCCACCGGCGTACCGCTACTGGCCAGCACGCGGCCACCGGCGTCTTCCAGCGTCACGCGCGCCACCGGCCCCAGTTCGCCGGTGCGGCGGGCAATCACGTTCAGGCTGACCAGATTATTGGTGGCCGTGTATTCCACCGCGTTCTCGGCCACCTGGATCGCCAGCGCGCCGAGATAGTCGCGGCGGGCCTCGGCCAGCCGGCTGTCCAGGTGCTCGAGGAAATACAGACCGATCAACAGGCTCGCCAGCAACAGCACGGCCAGTTCACGCAGCAGGGGGCGTTCTCCGATGATCCACTGGCGCCAGCGCGCCATGTCCGCCTGGGGCATGATCCATTCCTGATGGGAGGGGCAGATGCGGCGGAGTATATCGTACGCGCCCGGTAAAGCACCTCGCCGCAGCGCATGCCGTCACGGCACTTTGCTGCTAACCTATGCGCGCCTTTGCCTGCTCCTGCAATGAGGACCCTTTGAGTGCGCGACATTATCCTGATCCAGGTTTCCGGCGGCGACCGACCCGGTCTCACCGCAGCCTTTACCCGTATCCTGGCGCAGTTTCGTCTCAACATTCTCGACATGGGGCAGGCGGTGATCCACGACACCCTGTCACTGGGCATTCTGGTGGAAGTGCCGCCCACCGCCGAAGCTGCCCCGATGCTCAAGGACCTGCTGTTCGAGGCGCACAAGCTGAATGTGTCGGTGCGCTTTCGTCCCATTGATCACGAGCGCTATGAAGAGTGGGTCGCCGGCCAGGGCAAGGACCGCTATATCATCACGCTGCTGGCACGCAAGATCACCGCCGAGCAGCTCAGTGACGTCACCGCCGTGGTGGCAGCCAACGAACTGAACATCGACAGCATCAACCGGCTTTCCGGCCGCGTACACCTGGAAAATGAAGCCGGCGAGGACGCCGACACCGATCAGCGTGCCTGCATCGAGATTTCCGTGCGCGGCGAGCCGAAAGACCCGGAAGCCATGCGCGCCGCGTTCCTGGATATCGCCAACGAGCGCAACGTGGACATCGGCTTTCAGAAAGACAGCGCCTTCCGCCGCAATCGCCGGCTGGTGGTGTTCGATATGGATTCCACCCTGATCCAGTCGGAAGTGATCGACGAGCTGGCCGCCGAGGCCGGCGTCGGCGAACAGGTGGCGGCCATCACCGAGCGCGCCATGCGCGGCGAACTGGACTTCAACGAAAGCTTCCGCGCCCGCGTGGCCCTGCTGAAGGGGCTGGATGCCGATGCGCTGCACCGTGTGCAGCAACGCATCCGCCTGACCGAAGGCGCCGAACGTCTGATCGGCACACTGAAAGCACTGGGTTATCGCACCGCGATTCTCAGCGGCGGCTTCACCTGGTTCGGGGAATATCTCAAGCAGCGGCTGGGCATCAACCACGTCTACGCCAACGACCTGGAAATCGAGGACGGCAGGGTCACCGGCCGCGTTGTCGGCCAGATCGTCAATGGCCAGCGCAAGGCGGAATTGCTGAAAGCCATCGCCGAGCAGGAAGGCATCAGCCTGGAACAGGTAATCGCCGTGGGCGACGGTGCCAACGACCTGCCGATGCTCGGTATCGCCGGCCTGGGCATTGCCTTCCGCGCCAAGCCGCTGGTGAAGGAAAGCGCCAAGCAGTCGATCTCCACACTGGGGCTGGACGGCATCCTGTATCTGATCGGGGTGCGCGACAAGGATCAGGCAGAGCTGTTATCCGCAGGGCTTGAGGCGAAAGAAACGCCCGAGGCCTGACACCCCTCGACGGCGGCCGGGTTAGTACCTTTGCCCGGCGTTGTTTATTCTTCAGGATTGAGCTGCAATTTGGGTCCCGGCGCCTGCAGGTAGAAGCCCTGCAGATAATTGATCCCGCCCAGCGTCCACAACACCTGCATCTGCTGCGCCGACTCGACAAAGCCCACCAGCACCTGTTTGCCCCGGCTGCTGGCCTGGGTGATCAGTTCGGCGAACTTGGCCCGGCTCTCCGGCTTGCCCAGTTCCTGGGTGAAGCTGCCGTCGAATTTGACCATCGATACCGGGACATGCTCGAACAGTTTGAACGGATTGATGCCGCCTGCGAAACGGCTGATGGAGAAACCACAGCCCAGCACCGCGACCTGTTCGGCAAACGCCTGTGCCTGTTTCAGGAAGGTGTTGGCGTCGCCTTCGGAAATCTGGAACAACAGACGGCGCGGATCGAACTTGGCAGCCTTGATCGCCTTGCCGATCCACGGCGCCAGCTCGGCATCCTGCAATGAGTAGCCGCTGAGGTTCACCAGCAACCGCACCGGCGCTTTTTCCGCCATCGCGGCGCGCATGGCGTGCAATGCCACCCAGCGATCGATTTTGCCGGCCAGGCCATGTTCGGCGGCAATCGGCATGAAGGCTTCCGGCTTGAGGTCATCCCCGCCTTTTTGCGGCAAGTGCACGAACACCTCGAAGAAGTGATCGCTTTCATCCTCAAGGTTCATCACCGGCTGGTACAGCAGCTTGAAGGTGCCCTGTTCCAGCGCCTGACGAATCGCCAGCACGATGGCCTCGGATGAACCGGCAGCCACATCGTCCATCGGGTCGTGCACATGCACGCTGTTGCCCTTGCCGTCGCGCATTTTCTGCGCCTTGTTACAGCAGTCCAGCGCGCGCGTAATCACACCCTGGCCGTTGCGGCTGTCTTCCTGCACGAAGGCGACGCCGACACTGGCCGTCATCTGCAGGGTGCGGCCCTGCACCGGTGGCATCAGCGCCTCGATGTCGGCACGCAGTTGCTCGGCGATGCCGGCTGCGTCCTCGCGCTCGCTGACGGGCACCAGCATGGCGAAATCTTCGTCGCCAACGCGCGCCATCGGCACGTTTTCGCCAAGCCGCTTGCGCAGGCAGGCCCCGATCAGCGTCAGCGCTTCGTCTGCCCCTTCAATGCCGACACTGCCCTGCACCTGTTCGAATTCATCCAGGCGCAGATACAGCAGGGCACTCATCTGGCCGGTCTTGAGCACCTCGCCCACGGCCTGGTCCAGTTGCTCCATGAACCAGAGCCGGTTGTACAGGCCGGTGACCTGATCCACCTGGCTCATTTCCTGCAGCCGTTCCTGGAACACGGATTCATCCACCTGCGCGCTGCGGATCACGATCTGGGTGCAGGTTTCACCATCATAGGTAGAAGGGGCGAATACGAACGTGGCATCGAATTCGTCGCCAGAGGTGTTCACGCCCCGGCATTCGAGCTCGTGTGTCTTGCTTTCATCCTGTGCGCGGCTGCGCAGCAGTTTTTTCAGTTTTTCGTGATCGGCGGCGGACACCATGTCCATGATCGGCACGCCGGCCAGGTCCTCGGCGCTGGGGTAGCCGAACATCTCCAGATAGGTGTCGTTGGCATGGATATGCATGCCGTCGACCACGTAGGCAATCGCGTCGCGGCTCTGGTCCATCAGCACGGACAGGCGCTTTTCCGCTTCACGCAGGGCCAGTTCGGTCTGCTGGCGTTCCTTGCGCATGCGTACATAATCCAGTTGCTGGTCCACCAGCAGCATGATCAGTTCACGGTCATCCACCGGCGCCACCGCGCGGGCGCCCACCGCCATCGCCGAACGCAGTTGCCCGGCATCGAAATCGTCCGCCAGCAGGATCACCGGCACCGCCTTGCCCAACCGCTGCAAGTGCGCCATCACCGTTTCCAGCGTGCAGCCACCGAAAGACGGACGGCACAGCAACATTTCCCAACTGCCGGACTTGAGCGCGCGCAGCAGCTCGTCCTCGCCCAGCACCAGCTCCGCGCGGGTGGCGCGGCCGGCATTGCGCAGGGCGTTCATCAACTGCTCCGCCTCATCCTGGGAATCGTGGGCGATCAACAGTCGGATGGTGTCGAGTTTATAGGTCATCTGGGGCCTGTTATCAGAAAGCCTGACGGGCTCTATGGAATGAGGAGCATTCATGACTGACCTGCACGATGTGGCGGATGCGCCAACCTCTGGCACGCGATCCACATCCCCCCCAGGATAGTGTGGCCACGTCTGGACGCGCACATTTTGCCCGCTCCGGTGTGGTAATCAAGCCGGCGGGCAGCTTGCGCCCTGGACCACCAACAAAACGTGACACACATCACAATGAAGACCAGATCGACTGAAACTCATCGTCGGCGGGTGCTGCCACCGGGGCATCCAGTGAACGGAACTCGAACTGGCCGAAACTGCCCGTGCTGCTGACCCGGCGCAGCAACTGTACCCGCTCGGCCGCCCCCTGGCGCAGCAGTTCCACCCTGGAGCCGGAGCTGAACCCCACCGCCGGCACCAGCAAGGTAGCAGGCTGCGCGATCGCGTGCAGTTCCGGCAGCAACAGCACGCGCAGAAATTCACCACTGTCGCCGGTCTTCTTCAGCACCCGGGCGGCAGCCGGCAACGCGCGCGGGGCCAGCAGCTCAATGCCGAACTGGGCGCCCTGGTGGGTCAGTTGCCGCACCCAGCGAATCACCCCCACGGTCCAGTCATGGTGCTCTTCCTCATGCACACCGACCAGCTCGCCCGTGCGCAACTGCGCCGGCGTCTCGCCCTGCCAGGCCAGGCAGTAGCCGCCGGGGCTGACGTTCACGGTCTGGCAGCTGTGGCGATCAAACTGCACCGCCTTGACCTCGGTACCATAGGCCTGCACTGCGGCGGTGATGCGCGACAGGTCGATACTTTCCACCTGATTGCCCTGCAATTCGTGCGCCATGCGCCGGCTGCCACCATCAAAGGACTGGTCCCAGCCCTCTTCCGGCAGTGCCGGGCGCATGCCGGCACCGGCATTGCGGCGCACCTGCCCGCTGAACGGGTTGTTGTCTTCGCCAGCCAGCACACGCAGCTGCGCCGCGCCAATCTGGGTGGCGAAGTCGACGCCATGGGAGGAAAAGTGGTGCACCGCGCCGATGCCGAAACAGATTTCCAGCCTGATCTGCTGATCCTGCCGCTGAAAAGAGCGTTCCGTCAGCGCCCCCCAGGCCTGCTGCAGATGCGCCAGCAGACCATCGCTGGCGCCACGCGGCAATAGAAAGTCCTCCGGCGGGGAACCGTTCACGCACTGCGTGAGCTGCGCCACCAGTGCCTGGGAATCGATGTAGCGGCTGCTGTCGCGGGCGGCGGATACGTGCGTGCGATAGGTCGGCGGCCGGTCCAGCAGCAGGTCGAACACGAACAGATCATCCCGGCTGGCGGCGGGCCGCACTGCCATCAGCACCGACCAGGCTTCCGTGGCGTCATAGATCCAGGCCAGTTCCTGTTGCCGCAGCTGGTTCGGTTTGGCCGTGGCCAGCAGCAAAGTGCGGCAGTAAGCCTGGGCCACCGTGATCGCGGGCAAGTGCCGGAGCATCGGGTCAGGCACCGGCAACAGCGCCAGCTGGCAGGTGGACGCCAGCAGGTAAAGCTGGTGTAGCTCAAGCCACAGATGCCGAGGTGTGGGGAAATAAAGCTGATAGCAGCGCAGCAGGGTATCACCCAGTGCCGCCACCGCCCGCTCCAGCGCGGTGGCGATGGCCAGTCGTATCTCACGATCCTGCGGGCGCTCGCGCTCGCCGTCCTGCTGCATGCGCTGGATGCGCGCGACGCCACGCGCCACCACCAGCTTGTAGCCACTGGCCAGATGCCCCTGCAATGCCTGCGCCAGGCTGGCAACGCGCCGCGCCTTTTCCGGCAGCACCAGTGACTGTTTCAGGTAATGCTTGCCGAGGCTGTCGCACACATGCAGCACCGCCGGCCGCACAATCTCCAGCAGTTGCAGACGGGTACGGGTGTCCAGTTGCAGGCGGTTGAGCTCCTGCAGGTACTGATAAAGCTGGCGGGAGGTTTCCCCCATGTTCATCAGGGGGAGCTGGTCTACCCAGGTCTGGAGCTTGCGTGGCTGGTCGCTGCCGATGGTGAGCGCGCGCAGATCCTGCTCCGGCAGCTTCAGGCGAATCAGTGAATTGTCCCCGGACATGCACTACCTCAATCGCTGGCCTGCGCGCGCCGCGCAGGTGTATATCATTGTTGTTATTTTGTGCAGTGGCTTCCGACTTTAAGTCAGTCCGGCGAGGCTTGTAAATGCGACAGGGTGCCGGGCGTTTCGTGATGCAGTGCCGCCAGCGGTGTCTTGCTGCAATCCCCCGGCAATTCACGTACCAGCGCCGGCAACAGATACCCCGGCAGGCGGGCGCGCAAGGCAGCGTGTAATGCCAGTGCTTCCGCGTCCGGCACGGCAAAATGGGCTGCACCGGCCACCTGATCAAGCTGGTGCAGGTAGTACGGCAGTACGCCGTGCGCAAACAATGCCAGGCTCAGTGCTTCCTGCGCCGCCAGCGTGTCGTTCACGCCCCGTAGCAGCACCGCCTGGTTCAGCACCATGACACCGGCCGCCTGCAATGCCCGCACACCGTCGCGCAGGGCCGGTGTCAGTTCCTGGGCATGATTGGCATGCAGCACCAGCACGCTCTGCCAGCGCGGGTCGCCGAGCAAATCCACCAGCGCCGGCGTGATGCGGCTGTCGATCACCACCGGCAGGCGGCTGTGTACCCGCAGCCGTTTCAGGTGCGGCAGCGCGGCCAGGCGCGCCAGCAACTGCCCCAGCTTGCGATCTGTCAGGCTCAGTGGATCACCGCCGCTGAGGATCACTTCCTCGATATCGTCCCGCGCGGCCAGCCAGGCCAGCGCCTCATCCAGCCGGGCTGCCGTGGGCAGATGTGACTGATAGGGAAAATGCCGGCGGAAGCAGTAACGGCAATGCACCGCGCAGGCGCCGGTGACGACCAGCAGCACGCGGCCATGGTACTTGTGCAGGATGCCCGGCACGGGCGTGTGGTCTGCCTCGGCCAGTGGATCGGCCCGGTAGCCCGGCACCTCGCGCAGTTCCTCGCCACTGGCAAGCACCTGCCGCAACAGCGGATCGCACGGGTCGCCGGCACGCATGCGCGCCGCATAGCCGCGCGGCACCCGCAACGGGAAATCAGCCGCCGCGCGCAGCGCTTCCGGTAGCTCCGCACGGCTGAGGCCCAGCCCGGCCAGCAGCTCGCCGGGGTCAGTGATCACGCTCGCCTGCTCGCGCAGCCAGGCCTCATCGGAGGGCGTCGCCAGGGGGATCAGGGCCTCGTCACGGATCATGCGCGCCACCCCGCCGGGACGGTCTGCCAACTCTGCCTCTGCTGCGTTATCATTGCCGCCCTTAATTCATGTTTGACTGTGGGTGTGTGTACATGGCGACCTATTCTACCAGCGAATTCAAGTCCGGCCTGAAGGTGATGCTGGACGGCGACCCGTGCGCCATCGTCGAGAACGAATTCGTCAAACCCGGCAAGGGACAGGCTTTCAACCGGGTGCGCCTGCGCAACCTGCGGAGCGGCAAGATCTGGGAGCGGACCTTCAAGTCCGGCGAATCCCTGGAAGGCGCCGATGTGATGGACGTGGAAATGCAGTATCTCTACGCCGACGGTGAATTCTGGCACTTCATGAACCCGGAGAGCTTCGAGCAGCTGCCGGCGGATGAAGCGGCCGTGCGCGACGCCATTCAATGGCTGAAAGAAGAAGATGTCTGCACCGTGACCCTGTGGAACGGCGCCCCGCTGGCTGTGGCCCCGCCGAATTTCGTCGAACTGGAAATCGTCGAGACCGACCCGGGCGTCAAGGGTGACACCGCCGGCACCGGCGGCAAGCCGGCCCGGCTGTCCACCGGCGCCACCGTGCGCGTGCCACTGTTCGTGCAGACCGGCGAGATCGTCAAGGTCGATACCCGCACCGGCGAGTACGTCAACCGCGTCAAGGCCTGATGACCGACTGGCGCCCCGGCGCAACGGCCCGTGCCCTCGCGGCACGGGCCGCGCTTTACCGGCAGGTCAGGGCTTTTTTCGACGCCCGTGGCGTGCTGGAAGTGGACACCCCGCAACTGGCCAGCCACGGTGTGACCGACCTGCACATTCAATGCATCCCGGTGCCGGGTTACGGCTATCTGCAATCCTCCCCCGAATACCACATGAAGCGCCTGCTGGCCGCTGGCAGCGGACCCATCTGGCAGATCAGCCACGCCTTCCGCCAAGGCGAAGCAGGCCGGCGGCACAACCCGGAATTTACCCTGCTGGAGTGGTATCGCCCCGGCTTTGATCTGGATGCCCTGATCCACGAATGCACCACGCTGCTGAGCGAACTGCTCTCGCTGCCGCGCATCCGCCGCCATGCCTTCCGCGATCTGTTCCGTGACGTCACCGGGCTGGACCCGCTGACCACCGACACCGCCACCCTGCGCGCCCACGCCAGCCGCCAGGCAGAACTGCCTGACCTGGACCACACCGCACTGGTGGACTATCTGATGGCCACCGAAGTGGAAGCCGCCCTGCCCCCGGACCAGCTGACTGTCGTCGAGCGGTTCCCCGGCTGGGCTGCTGCCCTGGCGCGCACCACCGCCGATCCCGACGGTACCGTCGTCGCCCAGCGCTTCGAGATCTATGCCGGTGGGCTGGAACTGGCCAACGGTTACTTCGAACTGACCGACCCCGCTGAACAGGCCAGCCGTTTTGCGCAGGACCGGGCGCAACGCGCCGAGCAGGCCCTACCGGACATGGCTGCCGACCCGCACCTGATCGCAGCCCTGACCCACGGCCTGCCCGACTGCGCCGGTGTGGCCGTCGGCCTGGACCGGGTCCTGATGTGCCGCCTCGACGAGCCGGATATCCGCCGGCTGCTGAGTTTCCCCGCCGACAACGCCTGACCGGCCTGATCGCTTTTCGACCAATGACTAATATTGCCCCCGGCACGCCCGTGTTATTCCTGCTGGCATAACACAAAAATCCCGGCACGGATCACGCCGGAAGGGGGACCAGGATGAACACCTCTGTCACGGGTCTGCTGACCCTGTTGCTGCTTGCCGCCAGCACGCTCTCGACAGCCGCAACGCCAGTGCGCATCGGCCTGAACTATCCGTCCAGCGGCGAATACCGGCAGGAGGGCCTGATGCAGCGTCGCGGCGCGCTGATGGCCATTGATGAAATCAACGCCGCTGGCGGCGTGCTCGGCCGGCCCATTGAAATGCTCGATGCCGACACTGCCTCGCAACCGGATCGCGCCGTGGCCAATGTCGACCAGCTCGCCGACCAGGGCGTGCGCATGCTGTTCGGTGGTTCCTCCAGCGCTGTCGCCATCGCCGCCGGCCGCCGCGCCCGCGAACGCGGCCTGCTCTACTTCGGCACGCTGACCTACTCTAACGACACCACCGGCAAGGACGGCCACCGCTACATGTTCCGCGAGTGCTACAACGGCCACATGGCCGCGCGCGTGCTGAGTAATTACCTGGAGCAGAACTTCGCCGACAAAAAATATTTCTACGTCACCGCCGACTACACCTGGGGCACCACCACCGAAGCTTCCATGCGGCAATTCACCGACACCACCGACGTCACGGCGCACCCGCAGGTCATGGTGCCGTTCCCGCGCTTTCACTATCGCGAGCTGAAAGCCGCCATGGACGCTGCCGCCGCCAGCGACGCTGACGTCCTGGTGCTGGTGCTGTTCGGTGACCAGATGGTGAAAGCCATGCGGCTCGCCTATGAACTGGGCCTGACCGAACGCATGCAGATCACCGTGCCGAACCTGACCCTGAGCATGGTCGACCAGGTCGGCCCGGCGATCATGGAGGGTGTGGTCGGCGCCACCCCCTGGACCTGGAACGTGCCGTTTCATTTTGGTCACACGCGCGGGCAGACCTTCGTCAACGAATTTGTCCGGCACTACAACACCTACCCGACCACCTCCGCCGCCTCGGCCTACAGCATCGTCTACCAATGGGCCGACGCCGTGCAGCGCGCCCGCAGTTTTGACAGCGAGGCCCTGATCCGTGCGCTGGAAGGCCACCGCTACACGCTGCTGAAAGATGAACAGCAATGGCGCGCCTTTGATCACCAGAATGTGCAATCCGTCTATGCCGTGCGCATCAAACCCCGCGTTGACGTGCTGGACGATCCGATGAAGCAGGATTATTTCCAGATACTGGAATCCATGGCGGGCGAACAGGCCGCGCAGAGCCATGCCGAATGGCTGGCGGAAAGACGCGCGCATGGCAAGCCGGAGACGCTGGAGTAAGCCAGCGCGGTGACGGCGCTCCTGTCAGAGACTGCTTTTTGACAGCCTGCTCAGGAGTGCCACTGGATATCGACCTTGCGGTGATGGATGGCGCAATCGCGCAGATAGAGATTGATCAGGCTCTGATAGGGCACGCCAGACTCTTCTGCCATGTGCTTGAAGTAATCAATCACATCCTCACTGAGCCGGATCGTGACCGGCTTCTTCAGTTTGGCCGCATAAGGATTCTTGCGGCCCTTCAGTCTGGAGAAATCGTATTCATCTTTCATAACGGCTCACCCTGGTAGTGCTGGCGCTCTCGCCCGGTGGCTCTCCGTGCCGAAATAATCCTGAGTTCCTCACCATCTGGTCCTCGCTCGCAGTGCACCACAACAAGCACACGACCAGCGCGACTCATGCCCAGCAGCAAAAAACGCTGCTCGCCTGAATGGCTGTCATCCTCAAACTGTATGGCAAACTCATCGTAAAACACCGATCGCGCCTCCTCAAAGGAAACGCCGTGCTTCTTCAGATTTGAGTGCGCCTTGGCTGCATCCCAGCTAAACCTAAGCATGCATACATTGTATGTACAAGCATCGATCTACACAAGCCTCACCGGCACCGCCTCATCCAGCACCATTTCTTCCGGTGAAATTCGCGTACGCCAAGCCAGCACCTCAACACCTGCCGCATGTGCCTCGCGCAGCAGTGCGCCGTAACGGGGATCAATATCGTCCGCCGGACGTACCTCGCGCGCCCCGGTGTGCTGCACGCAGAACACCAGCACGGCACGCTGGCCGGCGGCCACCACCTGCATCAGTGTTCGCAGGTGCTTTTGCCCGCGTTCGGTCACCGCGTCGGGAAAGCAGATCACACCGTGGTCGTCATCATCCGGGCCCGGCCCCAGCGTCACGTTTTTCACTTCGATCAGCGTGTGCGGCGTCTCGCCCTCACCCAGTGCCAGATCAAAACGGCTATCCCCCCAGGTCACTTCACGGCGCACATGATCATTCGGCAAACTGGGCAAACGCCCCGCCAGAATCGCCTCCGCTACCAGCGCATTGGTGCGGCTGGTATTGATGCCGGCCCAATGACCGTGCGCCACCTGTACCGCTTCCCAGGTATGGCGATACTTTCGCTTCGGGTTGCCGCTGTCGGAAAACAGCACGGCACCCTGTTCCGGTGTACAGAATTTCATTGAGCCGGTGTTAGGACAATGCAGCGTCAACTCGCGTCCGTCGTCGGCGATGATGTCGGCCATGAACCGTTTATAGCGACGCAGCAGGCGGCCACGTGCCAGAGGGGGGTCGAATTTCACAGCGTCTCCATGAATCGGCTCAGCCGTGCCAGCGCTTCTTCCAGGCGTGGCAGGTCACAGGTATAGGCCACCCGCAGGTAACGCGACGGCTGATGCCCAGGGCCAAAATCCACCCCCGGCGTGAGGGCCACATGCGCCTGCTCCAGCAACGCGCGGCTGAACGCATAGCTGTCGTCGGTGACGGCCGAGACATCCAGATACAGGTAAAAGGCCCCGGCCGGGTTGCCGACCACCTTCAGGCCCATCGCCGGAAGCTTTTCCAGCAGGCAGGCACGGCGCTCCGCCAGCACCTGGCGACGGCGCTCAAGCTCCGCCAGTGTGTCCGGCTGGAAGGCGGCCAGCGCGGCGTACTGCGCCGGGGCCGAGGGCGACAGGAAAAAGTTCTGTGCCATGCGGTCCAGGTCCGGCACCAGCGCCGGCGGCGCCACCACCCAGCCCAGCCGCCAGCCGGTCATGCCGAAGTATTTGCTGAAGCTGTTCAGCACCAGCGCCTCCGGCGCCACCGCCAGCGCGGTCTCTGCCGGCTGTTCATACACCAGCCCCTGATAGATCTCGTCGATGATCAGAGCGCCATTGCGCTCCCGCGCCACCGCCGCCAGCCCCCGGATCTGCTCACGGCTGAGCACATTGCCGGTGGGATTGTCCGGCGAGGCAAACATGGCCACGCGGGTATGCGGCTGCCAGGCCGCCGCCACGGCGGCAGGATCGATGCGCCAGCCTGCGGCCGCCGACAGCACCAGCGGTTGCGGGGTGGCGCTGACCAGTTCGACGAAATGGCGGTTGCAGGGATAGCCGGGGTCGCTGAGCAGCACGCCGTCGCCCGGCCCGACCATAGCCGCCATCAGCAGTTGCAGCCCCCCGGAGGCACCGGGCGTGACGACGATCCGCTCCGGCGAGACGGTCACCCCGAAGCGCGTCTGATAAAAGCCGGCGATCGCCTCGCGCAACGCCGGGATGCCGATCGCCGGGGTATAGCGGGTCTGGCCCGCCGAGAGCGCCGCGCGGCCGGCCTCGACAATGGCCGGCGGCGTCGCGAAATCCGGCTCGCCGACGCCCAGGTGGATCACATCATGGCCGGCGGCGGCCAGGGCCTGGGCACGCTCCACCAGCGCCATGACATGAAAGGGCGCAATCCGGTCACAGCGTGCAGCGCGGGGAAATCGTTCGGTGATCACGCTCGACCTCTCTTTCAGTTTCACAAAGGATGACTATAATCTGCGCGCCGTGGGCATGGCCGGCACAGGGATGAGAAGGCTCTCCGGCTTCCCGGCCCGGGGGCGCCCCAGGGGTGACAAAAACCCTGCGGTGAGGGTATCGTCGAAGACTTGCCTGCGGCGCCGGTGGATGCGGCGCTCAAACTAACAGTGAGCAGCGAGTATGTTAAGGGAGTTGATCAGGATGGCTACCCGCAAGAAAAAAGTACCCGCGAAGGCCGCCCCGAAAAAGGCCGCCGCCGCCAAAGCCGCCAAGCCTGCAGCGAAAGCCAAGGCCAAGCCCGCCGCCGCCAAGCCGGCCAAGAAGACCCCGGCCAAGGCCACTTCTTCCAGGACGGCCACCAAGACAGCTCCCAAGAAAGCCGCTGTGAAATCCGCCGCGAAGCCCGCTGCCAAAGCCGCTGCAAAAAAAGCACCGGCGAAAGCCGCCGTGCCCGCAAAAGCGAAGACAGCCACCAAGCCAGCAAGCAAAGCTGCCGCACCGAAAGCGAAAGCCGCCAGCAAGGCCTCCACCAAACCGGCCCCCAAGCCCAAGGCTACCGCAGTGAAACCCAAGGCGACCGCAGCAAAAAAAGCCCCAGCGAAAAAAGCCCCGGCGAAAAAAACGGCTGCAACTCCCGTTGCCAAACCCACAGCAAAGCCCGCGGCAAAGCCGGCCGCGAAGAAAGCTCCGGCCAAGGCAGCCGCGACCCAAACCAGCAAGCCCGCCGCCAAACCGGCGGCAACGCCGAAAACCAAGGCGGTAAAAGCCGCTGCCCGATCGGCCAAGACAACTCAGCCGGCGGCCCCGAAGAAGGCCACCGCCACGGCACCCGGCGCCAAGCGCCCCCTGCCACCGAAAGCCGCACCCAGGCCGCCCGTTCCGTCGGGCGGCCCGGGTGCCCATGCCAGAACGGATCTCGGCAAGTCAGCGCAGGGAAGTGCCGCCCCATCCACCACTTCTCAGGTATCGACGAAAGTGAAAGATCCCATGGACATTCCGGCCCCGAAGCCGGGCATGCTGATTCACGGTTTTACGCCCTACATCCCCGCCAAAGGCGAGGAGTACATGAGCGAGGAGCAGTACACGCACTTCCGCCGCATCCTGATCGCCTGGCGCCAGGAACTGATGGAGGAAGCAGACCGCACCATGCATCACCTGCAGGATGAAGCGGCCAACCTGCCCGATCCGGCAGACCGCGCCACCCAGGAAGAAGAATTTGCCCTGGAACTGCGCACCCGCGACCGCGAGCGCAAACTGCTGAAGAAGATCGAGAAGGCGCTCGACAAGATCGACACCGGCGACTACGGCTACTGCGAAGCCTGCGGTGTGGAAATCGGTGTGCGTCGCCTGGAGGCACGCCCCACCGCCGAGCTGTGCATCGACTGCAAGGAGCTGGCGGAAATCAAGGAAAAGCAACTGGCAGGCTGATGCCAACCGCGCAGCACTCGCCATACCGCAAACGCCGGGCTCGCCCGGCGTTTTGCGTCGGGGTCCCGGTGTGACGACGTATCGCGGCCGCTTTGCGCCCACCCCGTCGGGACCGTTGCACCTCGGTTCGCTGATGACCGCCGTGGCCAGCTATCTGGAAGCGCGTGCGCAGCAGGGCACCTGGCTGGTGCGCGTGGACGATATCGATCCGCCCCGCGAAGTGCCCGGCGCGGCCGACACGATTCTGCGGCAGCTGGCACAGCATGGCCTGCACTGGGATGAGCCGGTGCGCTATCAGAGCCGGCGACATGAGGCCTATCAGGCGGCGGTCGACACCCTGCTGGGCCGTGGCCAGGCTTTTTATTGCACGCTGTCCCGGCGTGCGCTGGCCGAACTCGGCGGGGTGCATCCCGGCCCGTCGGTGGCGGTGGCCACCGCACACGACAGCGCTGTCCGGCTGGCGGTGCCCGATACACCCGTGGCCTTCACCGACCGGCTGCAAGGCCCGCAGTCGTTTGCGCTGCGCGACACCGAAGGCGCCTTCGTGATTCGCCGCCGCGATGGCCTGTACGCCTACCAGCTGGCCTGCGCGGTGGACGATGCCGACGATGGCATCACCGATGTGCTGCGCGGTGTGGACCTGATCGACTCCACCCCGCGCCAGTTGCATGTACTGGATTGCCTCGCTCGCCCACGGCCGCGCTACGGGCACCTGCCCGTGCTGGTCGGCACCGACGGCCAGAAGCTGTCAAAATCCACCGGCGCGGCGGCACTGGGTGACGATGCCACCGCCAACATGGCGCTGATCCTGCGCCGGTTGGGCCTCGCGCTCCCGGCGGAACTCACCGGGGCGCCCTGCCCGGCGCAACTGGCCTGGGCCCTGCCACACTGGACGCTCAACCGATTGACCGGACAACAGGCGTGCCCACTGCCGCCCTGAACAGCGTCTGATCCGTTCGCACCGCGCCGAAGACTGCGCTACGCTCATCACGCGCCGCAGGGCGCATTACGCTGGCAACCGGATTATTCATGTACACCGACCGGCTATTGATCATCTTCATTCTCGGCACCTACCTGCTGTCGCCGGCCATCATCGAATGGTGGAGCGAAGGCGGCCAGGCCTGGTATCGCCCGTACCTGATGTGGCTGCTGCTGATCGGGTTGTGTTACTGGATTGGCAAGAGCCGGGATTTCGATGGCCTATAGTTTCTCGCAGGTGTTCCTGATTGCGCTGGGCTACCTGCTGTTTTTGTTCATGGTGGCCTGGATCACCGATCGCGGCTGGCTGCCGGCACGGCTGGTGCGGCACCCGGCGGTGTACGTGTTCTCGCTCGGCGTGTATGCCAGCGCCTGGGCCATCTACGGCAGCATCGGCTACGCGCACCAGTACGGCTACAACTTCCTGGCCTATTTCCTCGGCATCTCCGGCGTGTTCATGCTGGCACCGATCCTGCTGGCGCCGATCCTGCGCCTGACCACCACCCACCAGCTCGGCTCACTGGCGGACCTGTTTGCGTTCCGCTATCGCAGCCGGCTGGTCGGCGGCATGACCGCACTGATGATGCTGATCGGCATGCTGCCGCTGCTGTCGCTGCAGATCAAAGCCGTGGCCGAATCGATCCAGTTGCTCACCGGCGAAGACGATCCCGGCGGGCTGGCGTTCTGGTTCTGCCTGCTGATCACCCTGTTCGCGATCCTGTTCGGTGCGCGCCACGCCACCGCGCGGGAAAAACACGAAGGGCTGGTCGTCGCCATCGCCACCGAATCGCTGATCAAGGTGGTGGCGCTGGTGACGCTGACGCTGCTCGGCCTGTTCGGTGTATTCGGCGGGCCGGGCGGCCTGAGCGAGTGGCTGCAACAGCACCCGGAAGCGCTGACCAACCTGTACCACCCGCTGCAGGACGGCACCTGGCATTCGATGATCCTGGCGTTCTTCGTCTCCGCGGTAGTGATGCCGCACATGTTCTACATGGCCTTTACCGAGAACCTGAACCCGCGCGCGCTGATGACGGCGAGCTGGGGCCTGCCGCTGCTGCTGCTGGTCATGGCACTGTGCATTCCGATCATCCTGTGGGCCGCCGCCGCCGCCAACGTGGTCGCCACGCCGGACTACTACGCCATCGCCGTGGGCAGCCTCAGCGGTCGCCACGGCGCCCTGCTTGCCTACGTGGCCGGGCTGGCCGGCGCCAGCGGCATGCTGATCGTGGCCACGCTGGCACTGTCCTCCATGACCCTCAATCACCTGGTGCTGCCGGCACGCACCCGGCCGCTGGACGAGAGCCTGTACCGCTGGCTGCTGTGGGCGCGGCGGCTGCTGATCTGCGGCATCCTGGCACTGGCCTATCTGTTCTACGTCGCCGCCGGCGACCGCCACACGCTGACCGAACTGGCGGTGCTGTCCTTCGTCGCCACGCTGCAGTTCGTACCGGGGCTGATCGGCGCCCTGTTCTGGCCCGGCGCCAACCGCAACGGGCTGTTCTGCGGCCTGGTGGCGGGCTTCGTGGTGTGGGCGCTGGCTCTGCTGCTGCCGATGCTGTTCCCGTCCTGGCAGCCGACCGAACTGTTTGAGCTGCTGGAGATCAGCCGCCGCTCGCCGGCCGCACAATGGCACCACGTGGCGATGGCCTCGATCATCGCCAACAGCGTGGTGTTCGCCCTGGTGTCGCTGTTTACCCGCACATCCAGTGCCGAGCGCAATGCCGCCGACACCTGCGCCGTGGACAGCCTGCGGCGGCCCTTCCGCTGGGAACTGGAAGCCGACAGCGTGGACGATTTCGTGCAGTCCCTGACCGACCCCCTGGGCCCGGTGACCGCCGAACGCGAAGTAAACCTGGCGCTGCGCGACCTGAACCTGACCCGTGCCGAAACCCGGCCCTATGCGCTGCGCCGCCTGCGCGACCAGGTGGAAACCAACCTCTCCGGCCTGCTCGGGCCGTCGGTGGCGCACCAGATCGTCGACGATCACCTGCCCTACAAGCCACAGGCAGAAAGTGAGTCCAGCGAGGATATCCAGTTCATCGAATCGCGCCTGGAACAGTATCGCGACCGGCTGTCCGGCCTCGCCGCCGAGCTCGACAGCCTGCGCCGCTTCCACCGGCAGACGCTGCTGGAATTGCCGATGGGCGTGATCTCGCTCGGCGCCGACGGCGAGATCATCGGCTGGAACCTGGCCATGGAACAGCTCACCGGCATCAGTGCCCGGCGCACCATCGGCTCACGCCTGAGCTCACTGCCTCCCCCCTGGAATGCGCTGCTGTACAGCTTCGCCCAGGGCGACTCGCCGCGCGAGCCGCAGGCCGAGTTCACACAGCACGGCCAGCAGCGCATCCTCAGCCTGCACAAATCGCAGGTGCAGGGCGCCATGCCCGGCGAGCGCGCCGGCGGGCAGGTGATCGTGATCGAGGAGGTCACGGACCTGCATGCCATGGAAGCACGGCTGACCCACAACGAACGGCTCGCCTCCATCGGCCGGCTGGCCGCTGGCGTGGCGCACGAGATCGGCAACCCGGTCACCGCCATCGCCTGCCTGGCGCAGAACCTGGATCATGAAGTGGAGAGCGGCGAAATCCGGCAGGCCGCCACCCAGATCGTCGAGCAGACCCGGCGCATCAGCCGTATCGTCGAATCCCTGGTGACTTTCAGCCACAGTGGCGGCACCCAGTTTGCGGTGCAGGGGCCAGTGTCCCTGGACGATACCGTGACCGAGGCGATCAACCTGCTGCGGCTGGACCCGGACCGGCGCGGCCAGGTATTTGCCAACCACTGCAACCCGGAGCATCGCGTCCGGGGCGACAACCAGCGGCTGCTGCAGGTGTTCGTCAACCTGCTCGCCAACGCCGCTGACGCCTCCCCGGACGACGCGCCGATCACGGTACGCAGCCGCATGCTGGAACAGACGGTGGAGGTGGAAATCGAAGACCGTGGGCACGGCATACCGCCGGAGCTGCGCGACACCCTGTTCGAGCCCTTTGTCACCAGCAAACCCGCAGGCCGGGGCACGGGCCTTGGTCTGGCACTGGTTTACAGTATCATTGAGGACCATTTTGGCAGCATCCGCGCGGAAAGCCCGGTGGCTGGCCAACGTGGCACACGCTTCATCATCACACTGCCGGGCTTCTCTGAAGAGGCCTGACAGGCAGGCGAGGTCAAGTCATGAGCCATATTCTGATTGTCGAGGACGAGCCGGTTATCCGGGGCGCACTGCGCAAGCTGCTGGAGCGGCATGAACACACCGTCGTGGAAGCGGCCTCGGCCGAGGCGGCCCGTGAATACGATCTGGCCAACTTCGACCTGATCATCAGCGACCTGCGCCTGCCGGGCGCCAGCGGCACCGAGCTGATCAGCCTGGCACGGCCCACGCCGGTACTGATCATGACCAGCTACGCCAGCCTGCGCTCGGCGGTGGACGCCATGCGCCAGGGCGCGGTGGACTACATCGCCAAGCCATTCGATCACGACGAAATGGTGCTGGCGGTGGACCGCATCCTCAAGGAAGGCACGCTCAAGCGTAAGAACGAAGCGCTGCGCAACGATGTGGCACGCAACTACCCGGTACAGGAAATGCTCGGCGAATGCCCGGCAATGCAGGAGCTGTTCCGCCGCATCGAGAAGATCGCCCCGACCGAAACCAGTGTGCTGATCACCGGCGAAGCCGGCACCGGCAAGGAACTGGTGGCCCGCGCCCTGCACGAGCGCAGCAGCCGCCGGCGCGGGCCGCTGGTGGTGCTCAACTGCGCCGCCATGCCCGGCCCGCAACTGGAAGCCGAGCTATTCGGCCACGAGAAAGATGCCCTGCCCGGTGCCGACGACACCAAGCGTGGCCTGGTCGAGGCGGCGGATGGCGGCACCCTGTTTCTGGACGAGGTGGGCGAATTGTCGATGGACGCCCAGGTCCGCCTGCTGCATCTGTTGCAGGATGGCGAGAGCACCCGCCTGGGCGCCCTGCATGGCCGGCCGCTGGACGTGCGCCTGGTCGTCGCCACGCCGCGCCTGCTCGACGCCCGTGTGGCGGCCGGGCAGTTCCGCAAGGATCTCTACTACCGCCTGAACGTACTGCAACTGAGCCTGCCGCCGCTGCGCGAACGCGGCGAGGACATCGGCCTGCTGGCCCACGCCCTGCTGTCCCGCCTGTGCGAGCGCCATAACAGCCCCGAATTACATTTTGATGAAAGCGCCCTGGAAGCCATGAACCGCTATAGCTGGCCAGGCAACGTGCGCGAGCTGGAAAATGCCATCGAGCGCGCCGTGATCCTGGCCGACGGGCCATCCATCACCCCCGACCTGCTGGCCATTTCCGCCGAGGCACCGGCCGCCCAGCCGGCGCAACCGGTGGCCGCCAGCCCACGCCGGCTGTTCCAGGACCCGCAGGAAGACCTGTCGCTGGAGGACTACTTCACCCGCTTCGTGCTGGAGAACCAGGACGCCATGACCGAAACCGAGCTGGCCCAGAAACTCGGCATCAGCCGTAAATGCCTGTGGGAACGCCGCCAGAGGCTGGGCATTCCCCGGCGTCGCAGCAACAGCGTCACCTGACGAGCGGCAGGCGTGTGTGGAACACCTGTTACCGTCCTACACACGCAGTAACAACATGACGGAACAGTCACGCAAAAGCAGCGAACACCCTTCACACAAAATTTGTTAACTTGTTGATACATAAGAGTTTTTCAAATTGTTGCATTGGAAGGGGGGTGAATGCAGGATGAACACACGCCAGCGAACAACAAAAACAGCGGCGAGGCTCAAAAAAAGAATAACAATTTCATGAGTCAATGCAGTGCTTGTCATGACCGGATTGTCATGACCACAAGGCAGAAAACAAAACAAACAATAACAATAACAGAATCAGCGCAATCATAAGGGACCTCAGCCATGCTGGGGTCCCTTTTTCATTTGGGGCGGCTGCACCGCCCGGCGGCGGCGGGCCAAAGGGCTTCAAGCTCGTCGCCCGAAGCGCGTCCCCTGTCCACAGAGTGGGCAGGGGACGCTGGCTGCGCTAACATGCCGAGCTTCTGTTCATGACCCAGCCGAGCCTCTATTGCCAATGCCGCGCCAGTACCCGGACCCTTTGCGACGCTTCTGCCGTTTTCTGACACGGCCATTCCGCCAGGGTTCCGCCCCCCAGCGCCGCATCATCCCCCGCGACGAGCACGATATCTCACGCCAGGACTTCAGCCGCGCCGCACTGCATGTGCTGTACGGGCTGAAGGATGCCGGCTTTGAAGCCTATCTGGTGGGGGGCTGCCTGCGCGACATCCTCACCGGCATCAAGCCCAAAGACTTCGATGTGGTCACCAACGCCCACCCGGAGGAGATCGAACGTGTCTTCCGCGGCGCCCGCATCATCGGTCGTCGCTTCCGGCTGGTGCACGTACGCTTCAAGGGCGAAGTGATCGAAGTGGCCACTTTCCGCGCCGTCACCGGCCAGGAAGAGGACGAGGATGACCGCCACAGCCGCCGCAGCGCCGGCGGCCAGATCCTGCGCGACAATGTCTACGGCACCATTGAGGAAGACGCCCTGCGGCGCGACTTCACCTGCAATGCGCTGTACTACGACATCCGTGATTTCAGCCTGCATGACTTCGCCGACAGCCTGCGCGACATCGAGCACCGCACCCTGCGTCTGATCGGCGACCCGGAGCAGCGCTACCGCGAAGACCCGGTGCGCATGATCCGTGCGGTGCGCTTCGCCGCCAAACTCGACTTCAGTATCGACCCGGCCACCGAAGAACCCCTGGCACGGCTCGCCCCGCTGCTGCAGCAAGTGCCGTCGGCGCGGCTGTTCGAGGAAGTGCTCAAGTTGTTCCTCAGCGGCCAGGGGCAGCGCACCTTTGCCCTGCTGCAGAAACATCACCTGTTCGACGCCCTGTTCCCGGCCACCGCAGAGGCACTGGACGATGACGACGGCGCCAGCGACCTGAAACTGATCCACGCCGCCATGCGCAACACCGACCGCCGCCTGGCGCAGGAAAAGCCGGTCACCCCCGCGTTCCTGTTCGCGGTGCTGCTGTGGCCGGCGCTGCGCCGCCGTGTGTCGTTCTACCTTGGCCACGGCATGCCGCCGCTGCAGGCCATGAACAAGGCCGCCGGCCAGGTGATCGCCGACCAGGTCGGCATCGTCGCCATCCCGCGCCGCTATTCCGCCGTGGTGCGCGAAATCTGGGACCTGCAAAGCCGCCTGCCGCGCCGCGCCGGCAACCGTGCCGCCGCGCTGATGGAACACCCGCGCTTCCGTGCCGCCTATGACTTCCTGCTGCTGCGCGAAGAAGCCGGCGAGATCAAGCCCGGCCTGGGTGAATGGTGGACCCGCTTCCAGGAAGCCGGCGACGAGGCCCGCGACGACATGCTGGCCGGCCTCGGCCGCCAGGACAGCGGCCCGCAGAACGCCCCGCGCAAGCGTCGCCGCAGACGGCGCCGCAGTGGCGGGGGCGCCAGCGACAACTACTCCGGCGGCGGCCAGGACGAATGATCCGCGCCTATGTCGGCCTGGGCAGCAACCTGGCCGAGCCGGCCGCGCAGGTCCGGCAGGCCATCGCCGCCCTGGCCGCCCTGCCACAGACCACCCTGGCGGGGAGCTCTCCGCTCTATCGCACCGCGCCGGTGGGGCCGCAGGACCAGCCTGATTTCATCAACGCGGTGGCCGCCCTCGATACCGCCCTCGCCCCGCTGGACCTGCTGGATGCGCTCCAGGCCGTGGAACAGGTCGCCGGCCGCGAGCGCCTGCGCCACTGGGGCGAACGCACCCTGGACCTGGACCTGCTGCTGTACGGCGATGCGCAGATCCGGCACCCGCGCCTGACCGTCCCGCACCCGCACATGACCGAGCGCGCCTTCGTGCTGGTGCCGCTGGCCGCGCTGGCCCCGGACCTGCAACTGCCCGACGGCCGCGCCGTCACCGAGTTGCTGCGGCAGTGCAATCAGGACGGGGTCTGGTACCATGAAGCCGGCCAGTCGGATGTCTCACTATCGGGGGATCAGCCATGCTGAATGAGCGATTGCAGGCCCTGCGCGAAAGCGGTGAATTGCCCCGCTTCATTGCCGTGGAAGGCCCGATCGGCGTCGGCAAGACCACCCTGGCCCGCCGCCTGGGCGACACCTTCAATTACGAAGTGCTGCTGGAACAGGCCGAGGCCAATCCGTTTCTGGAACGCTTCTACCGCGAGCCGCGCCACTTCGCCCTGCAGACCGAACTGTTCTTCCTGTTCCAGCGCGCAGAGCAACTGCGCGAACTGAAGCAGAACAGCTTGTTCGAGCCCGTGCGCGTCAGCGACTTTCTGATCGACAAGAACGCCCTGTTCGCCGAAGTCACCCTCGACGATGACGAATTCCGGCTGTACCAGAACGTGCACAAGCACCTGACCTTCGATGCCCCGCGCCCGGACCTGGTGATCTACCTGCAGGCGCCCACGAGCGTGCTGCTGCAACGCATCGGCAAACGCGGCCTGGCCCACGAGCGCAGCATCGACGCCGATTATCTTGACCGCCTCAACAACGCCTACGCACGCTTCTTTCATTTCTACGACGATGCGCCGCTGCTGATCGTCAACGCCGCCGACATCGACTTCGCCGGCAATGACGACGACTACGCGCAACTGCTCGGCTATCTGCTGGACATCCGCCGGGGCCGCCACTACTTTAACCCCCGCCCTCTGGCAGGCTGAGCCATATCCCCACCTTCACATCGGGTATCCGCTTATGAGCGTCACTGTCCGCACCCTGCAGCAATGCAAGAACGACGGCCGCAAGATTTCCATGCTGACCGCCTACGACGCCACCTTCGCGCACCAGATCAGTAGCGCCGGTGTCGACGCCATCCTGATCGGCGATTCCCTCGGCATGGTGATGCAGGGCCACGACTCCACCGTGCCGGTCAGCGTGGACGAGATCGCCTACCACACCGCCTGCGTGGCACGCGGCAACCATGGTGCGCTGCTGATCGCCGACGTGCCGTTTCTCGCCGCCGCGACCCTGGAGCGCGCGCTGGACACCTCACTGAAGCTGATGCAGGCCGGCGCCAACGTGGTCAAGATCGAAGGCGCCGGCTGGCTGGCCGACACCGTGCGCGTGCTGAAACGCAACGGTGTGCCGACCTGCATCCACATGGGCCTGACCCCGCAATCGGTCAACGCCTTCGGCGGCTATCGCGTGCAGGGCCGGGAACAGTCCCAGGCCGAACAGATGGTCGAAGATGCGCGCGCCCTGGAAGCCGCCGGCGCCGACATGCTGTTGCTGGAATGCGTGCCGCGCGCACTGAGCCGGCGCATCACCGAGTCCGTGGGGATTCCGGTCATCGGCATCGGCGCTGCGCCGGAATGCGACGGCCAGGTGCTGGTGATCCAGGATGTACTGGGCATCACCCAGGGCAAGACCGCCCGCTTCGTGAAAAACTTCATGGCCGAGGCCGGCGGCGATATCGCGGCCGCCATCAAGGCCTACGACACAGCGGTCAAGGACGGCAGCTTCCCTGCCGCCGAGCATTGTTTCTGAACGGCGCCGGAGCCCTTCCATGCTGACTCTGCACACCATCGACGAAGTGCGCGCCCAGGTGCGTGCCTGGAAAGCTGCCGGCCTGCGCGTGGCCTGTGTCCCGACCATGGGCAACCTGCACGCCGGCCATCTGCGGCTGGTCAGCGTGGCACGCCAGCACGCCGACAAAGTGGTGGCCAGCGTGTTCGTGAACCCGACCCAGTTCGGCCCGAATGAAGATTTCGACAGCTACCCGCGCACGCTGGAGACCGACCGGGAAAAGCTCGCCACCGCCGGGACTCATTTGCTGTTCGCACCGCCGGTGGAAGAAATGTATCCCGGCCCGTCGCTGACCTGGGTGGATGTCGAGCAACTTGGCGATCACCTGTGCGGCGCCAGCCGGCCCGGCCATTTCCGGGGAGTCTCCACCGTGGTCAGCAAGCTGTTCCACATCATGGAACCGGATGTCGCCTGCTTCGGCGAAAAGGATTACCAGCAATTGGCGATCATCCGCCGCATGGTCAAGGACCTGTGCTTCGCGGTGGAGGTCGTCGGCGTCCCCACCGAGCGCGAAAGCGACGGCCTGGCGATGAGTTCGCGCAATGGTTACCTGACGCCCGCACAGCGCGCCGTGGCGCCGCAAGTTCATGCTCACTTGCTTCAGGCCCGCGACGCCCTCACATCCGGGGAAACGGACTTCGATGGCCTGGTGGCACGCTTGTCCGGATCGCTGGAGACCCACGGGTTCCAGGTCGATTACCTGCAGATCATGGACGCTGCACAACTGATCCCGGCCACCCTGGAAAGCCGCGAAATACGCGTCGCGGTGGCCGCCAGGCTGGGCAAAACCCGATTGATAGACAATATCGCGGTGGCAATTGTACGTGACTGATCATTCCGGCATACTGGCGCGCCATTTTCGGCACTGGCGCCCGGCTGAATGACAGTCTGAAACAATGCCGGTTGACCTGCTGACAGGGCGCCTGCCCGGGCCTGTCATACAGTTGCAACGGCCCTCCGGGGCAGCGCAGAGAGGTGAGAGTTATGCAGTGCACTATGCTGAAAGCCAAGCTGCATCAGGCACGGGTTACCCACGCGGAACTCGAGTACGAAGGATCCTGCGCCATTGACGGCGAACTGCTCGATCTGGCGGGCATTCTTGAGTATGAGCAGATCCAGATCTACAACGTGGACAATGGCGAGCGTTTCACGACTTACGCCATTCGTGCCGAGGAAGGCTCGAAAATGATCTCCGTCAACGGTGCGGCCGCCCACAAGGCGCAACCGGGTGACCGGGTCATCATCTGCGCGTACGCCGATTACAGCAGCGCAGAGCTGATCAACTTCAAACCGCGCCTGGTCTACCTGGCCGAAGGTAACGCGGTAAAAGGCACCAGCAATGCCATTCCGGTGCAGGTGGCCTGATCCACCACACCGGTCGCATACTGCTTCTGAAACCCCGCCCTACGGCGGGGTTTTTTATTGCCCCGGATAACCGCCTGGCCACGCCGCCGCCCTGCCTGTTCCGTTAGCGCTCACACACCCGCACGCTCCCGCACAACCATTCGCCAGCCCCCGGCGCCATGACCCTTTCGCACTGCCTACTACCAAAGTGGCCTTTACCCTCCGCGCCTGATCCCCGATAGTGATGCCCTGACAAAAAAACGGGCCACCGCTGCAGCATTGGCCCATTGAAAAGAACATGCTCCAGGAGGCCATTGATGTCGGAAGTGAAACGCTATCCGGTGCCTGATTCGTTCCGTCAGCGCGCACTGATGGACAAGACCCGGTATGAAGAGTGGTATCGCGCATCCATCGAGGAGCCGGACACCTTCTGGGCCGCCCGCGCCACTGAATTTCTCGACTGGTCCCGGCCGTGGGACAAGGTCAGCGAATGGGATTTCCGCACCGGCGACGCCGCCTGGTTTATCGGCGGTGAACTCAACGCCAGCTACAACTGCATCGACCGTCACCTGCCCACCCGCGCCGATCAGACCGCGATCATCTGGGAAGGTGACGAGCCGGATCAGAGCCGCCATATCAGCTACCGCGAACTGCACGAGCAAGTCTCGAAACTGGCCAATGTGCTGAAACAGCGCGGCGTCAAAAAAGGCGACCGTGTCTGCCTCTACATGCCGATGATTCCCGAAGCCGCCTACGCCATGCTCGCCTGCGCGCGCATCGGTGCCGTGCATTCGGTAGTGTTCGGTGGTTTCTCGCCGGAAGCGCTGAAAGACCGCATCCAGGACGCCGAGGCCAGCGCCGTGATCACTGCCGATGAAGGCGTGCGCGGCGGCCGCACCGTGTCACTGAAAGCCAACGCCGACAAGGCGCTGGCCCATTGCCCGAGCGTACACACATGCGTCACCGTGCGCCGCACCGGTGGCAAGGTGAACTGGGATGAAAAACGTGACGTCTGGTACCACGAGGCCGTGGACGCCGCGAGCGCTGACTGCCCACCAGAACCGATGGGTGCGGAAGACCCGCTGTTTATTCTTTACACCTCCGGCTCCACCGGCAAACCGAAGGGCGTGCTGCACACCACTGGCGGCTATCTGCTTTGCAGCGCCATGACGCACAAATACGTGTTCGACTATCAGGACGGTGACATCTACTGGTGCACCGCCGACGTCGGCTGGGTCACCGGCCACAGCTACATCGTCTACGGCCCGCTGGCCAACGGCGCCACCACACTGATGTTCGAAGGCGTGCCGACCTATCCGGATGCCTCACGGTGCTGGCAGGTGGTCGACAAGCACAAGGTCAACATCTTCTACACTGCACCGACCGCCATCCGCGCCCTGATGGGCCTGGGCGACGCGCCGGTGACAAAAACCGATCGAGGTTCCCTGCGCCTGCTCGGCACCGTGGGTGAGCCGATCAACCCAGAAGCCTGGGAGTGGTACCACCGCGTGGTCGGTGAAGACCGTTGCCCGATCGTCGACACCTGGTGGCAGACCGAAACCGGCAGCATCATGATCGCGCCGATCCCCGGCGCCACCGATACCAAGCCCGGCTCCGCCACCCTGCCGTTCTTCGGCGTACAGCCGGCGCTGGTCGATGCCGACGGCAAGGCACTCGAAGGCGCCGCCTCCGGCAACCTGGTCATCAAGGCATCCTGGCCCAGCCAGATCCGTACCGTGTACGGCGATCACCAGCGCATGATCGACACCTACTTCTCCACCTATAAAGGCACCTACTTCACGGGTGACGGCGCACGGCGCGATGAAGACGGTTACTACTGGATCACCGGCCGCGTCGACGACGTGCTGAATATTTCCGGGCACCGTCTGGGCACGGCCGAAATCGAGTCCGCACTGGTGCTGCATCCGGCCGTGGCCGAAGCCGCCGTGGTCGGCTACCCGCACGACATCAAGGGCCAGGGCGTGTACGCCTATGTGAACCTGATGGCCGGGCACAGCGGCGACGAGGCACTGGCCACCGAGCTGCGCAATTTTGTCGCCACGGAAATCGGCGCCATTGCCAAGCCCGACCTGATCCAGTTTGCACCGGGCCTGCCGAAGACCCGTTCCGGCAAGATCATGCGCCGCATTCTGCGCAAGATTGCCACCAACGAACTGGACACGCTGGGCGACACGTCAACGCTGGCCGATCCGTCGGTGGTCGATCAACTGATCGACAATCGCCTGAATCGCTAACGCTTCATTCAGGGCGGATCGCCGCATAACAAAAAGGCTGCGTTTCCACGCAGCCTTTTTTGTTTTTCGTTCGTTCCGCTCGGGCTCAGATCACCGGCACCAGGTAAGCCCGCCAGGCCGGCGGCACCTGTTCCAGTGTCATCAGCGTCACCGTGTCGCCCTCCGGCAATACAGCTTCCGCTTCTTCCATCGGCGGCTGAACCTCTGGCGCAACCTGTGGCGCGATATCCGGCACCACTGGCGCGACAGGCAGCGCCGCCGGGTCTTCTGCCAGGCTGGTCGCCACATTCGGATTCAGCTTCCACATGGCACCGGATGCCGGGTCAATAATCAGAATGCCGAGAAAACCGCCAAACAGGATATTACCGAAATACCAGCCATCCAGATCGGCACGCAATGGATAGGATCGGCTGTAATAACCGTCCTGCTCAAAATTGACCGTGTATTCCGCGCGCGAGAAAAAACCATCCGAAGCCCCCAGCATCACCGTCTGCGGCGTTACACCGGCGGAAACCAGACGGCCACTGTCCTGCTCGATCACTTCATAACGCACGCCAGTCGGCGTACTGGAAATCAGCACCGGGTAAACACTGTCAGACACAATGGAGGCACAGCCAGAGAGCACCGTCGCAGCCAGCAGGGCCACGGGCGCCTTAGTACGAAATGATGTTCCCCGCCACTGATGGACACTCGCATAAGCGAGTAACATTCCCATCAGAGGTGAACCATGACCAAGCAGAAAGCCACAACTCGAACCCGAGTCCGTCATACCGCGCAGTACCGTGCTGAGGCCCTTGGCCTGGCTGAGCGAGTTGGCATTAAGTCCGCGGCCCAGCAGCTCGGCCTCCATGAATCGCAGTTGTACACATGGCGGAAGAAGGCGGAGCAGCAAGCCAACAAGAGCGAAGCCGAGCAGCGGTACACCGAGGAAAACGCGCGCCTCAAGCGGCAACTGGCTGAGAAGGAAGAGGAGCTGGCCATCCTAAAAAAGGCGGCAGCGTACTTCGCGAAAAACCAGAAGTGAAGTACGCCTTCATGAAAGAGAACCTCGGTATTTTCAGTGTTTTCCGTATGGCTTCGGTGCTCGGCGTCTCGCGCAGCGGGTTTTATCGCTGGCAGCAAAGGGACACCCAGCCTTCGCTGCGCAGTGAATGGCGAACCAGCCTGGATCGAGTGGTAAAGGCAGCCTTCGACGGCGCAAAGGAGCGCTATGGGTCGCCAAGAGTGACGGTCGAACTCGTAGGGCAAGGGCTTCGATATGACCCGAAAACAGTGGCCGAGAGCATGAGGCGGCAGGGGCTTCGCGCCAAGGCCAGGAAGAAGTTCAAGGCCACGACCAATTCCAACCACACCTTGCCTGTGGCGCCGAATTTGCTCGATCAGGACTTCTCGGCAGACAGGCCGAATGTCAAGTGGGTTGGGGATATCACGTACCTGTGGACCGACGAGGGCTGGCTGTACTTGGCCACCGTCATTGATCTCTTCAGCAGGCGCGTGATCGGCTGGGCCTTGTCGGAACGCATGACCGCCGACTTGGCCTGCGACGCGCTCAGGATGGCGCTTTGGAAACGCCGCATGCCGCGGGGAGTGATCGTCCATACGGATCGTGGCAGCCAGTACTGCTCCGCTGCCTACCAGAAGCTGATAAGCCAACATCGCCTGTTGTGCAGCATGAGCGCCAAGGGCAACTGCTACGACAATGCCTGCGCTGAGAGCTTTTTCCACACATTGAAGGTTGAGCTCGTTCATGGTGAGCGTTTCAGAACACGGCAACAAATGCGTGAAGCGATATTTGAATACATCGAGATCGACTACAATCGGAACCGTCGTCATAGCGCTATTGGATATCTGAACCCAGAGGCGTATGAGGCATTGAAGGTCGCTTAACCCACTGTCCGAAAGTGACGGGGAAGATCAAAATGTCATTATTTATTCCCTTGAGTTCCCCTTAAAACGCGCCCGATTATGACCATCTGAAGTAAAATGGCAACGCGCTTTTTGCCGTTATTTCGGGCTGGAATGTCATGTACTTGCATAATGATATCACCCATCAGCGCCACGCTTTCCCATGGCATGACACGAACCTGCCGCCAAAACTCCACAAATAATTCATTTCACTCTCACGCTAAAGCACACCAGAATCCACATTCTGTCAGCGAAGATAAATCGCCGCGGCACCGGAGCCCCACACTGATGTTCCCTCACGCCCCCGTGATCGAGCGTATCGAGCTGCTCAATCGGCTGAGCACGCTTGAACGACTGAATATCGGCCTCGATGCCCTGTTGCGCGAGTATGGCTTCGCGTTCTATTTCTTCGGGCTGGACCAGTCCCTGTCACTGGTCCGCCCCGAAATCACCAGCCTGCACAACCTGCCCGCAGAATGGTTCCACCGCTACATTGCCGAACAGCAGGTGCACAGCGACCCTACCGTGCGCTACACCCGCGAACACGCCCTGCCCCTGGTCTGGCACGACGCGGACGATATCGCCACGGACCACCTCGCCGCGCAGGTACTGCAGGGATACCGCGATGCCGGCCTGGGTGCGGCCTGCACCCTGCCCTTGAAGGCACCGGGCGGCGCCCCCTGCTGGCTGACACTGGGTTGCGACAGCGACGATGACGACAGCCACGCGCGGCTGCAAGACTTCATGCCGTTCGCGCTGCTGCTGGCCAGCACCGTGCTGGACTGCTGCCTGCGCCTGACGCGCCCTGCGGCACACCCGGAAACCGTGAACCTCAACACCCGCGAGCGCGACTGCCTGGCCTGGGCCAGCGAAGGCATGACCAATGCCGAAATCGGCGCCGTGCTCGGTATCAGCGACCGCACCGCCATCTACCATATCGCCAGCGCCTGCCGGAAACTCGGCGCGCGCAACCGTCAGCACGCGGTGACCCGGGCCATGCTCTCCGGCCAGTTCGGTGGCAGCGCTTCAATGGCGCGGGCCAACCACGACAAAAAGCGCGAACCGGCCCGCAGCGTGACCTCGCCCTTGTTCCGGACGGGTGATAGCGCAGCACAATCCTCGCCATAGGCCACGGTGCAGTTTTTTCCTGCATCAGCCTGCGTCATAATCGCGCGCTTCCCGCTGTGCCAGACAACGGCACACACCCTGCGCGCCATGCCGCGCCTGCTGCCCGCCGACCGGCGCCGCACGTTGTCCTGCGAGCCTGCTCTATGACCGCACCGCTTTCCTCCTCCCGGCGCCGCCTGGCCGAGCTGGCCCTGGCGCTGGGTGGCTTCAGCATCGGCACTACCGAATTCGTGATCATGGGGCTGATGCCACGCATCGCCACCGACCTGGGCGTGCCGGTCGAAGACGTGGGCTACGCCATCAGCAGCTACGCCCTCGGCGTGGTCGTCGGCGCGCCGCTGATTTCCGCCCTGGCCGCCCGCGTGCCACGACGCGCCCTGCTGATCGCACTGATGCTGATCTTCGCCTGCGGCAACATTGCCAGCGCCCTGGCCACGGATTTCTGGACCTTCGTCGGCCTGCGCTTTGTGGCCGGCCTGCCCCACGGCGCCTACTTCGGCGTGGCCGCCCTGGTCGCGGCCGCAGCGGTAAAACCCAACGAACGCGCCCGCGCCGTGGCACGGGTGATGACCGGCCTGACCGTGGCGATCCTGATCGGCGCCCCGCTGGGCACCTGGGCCGGTAACCAGTTCGGCTGGATGGTGGCCTTCATGGCCGTCGGCGGCATCGCCTTGCTGACCGCACTGATGGTGCGGCTGTGGGTGCCGATACAACCGGTACAAACGCACGCCTCGCCGCTGCGCGAACTGTCCGCACTGGTGCAACAGCGTGTGCTGTTCACCCTCGGCATCGCCTGCATCGGCTTCGGCGGCATGTTTTCGGTATTCAGCTACGTGATGCCGACCCTGACCGAGCAGGCCGGCATGTCAGACCACTATGGGCCGCTGGTGCTGGCGGTATTCGGCGTCGGCACCATCCTCGGCATGTTCGCCGGCGCGCGGTTGGCCGACCGGGACCTGCTGCGCGCGATTCCGGCCATCCTGCTCTGGTGTGTCGTCACACAGACCGCGTTTTACTGGGCTGCCAATTATGTGGTGCCGGGCATCCTGTTTGTCGGCATCGTCGGCACCGCCATGGCCCTCGGCCCGGCGATCCAGACACGGCTGATGGACGTGGCCGGCGACGCCCAGACCATGGCCGCCTCGATGAACCACGCTGCCTTCAACATGGCCAATGCCCTGGGCGCCTATTTTGCCGGCGAGGTGATCCGCATGGGGTACGACTGGTCTTCCACCGGGCTGGTCGGCGCGGTGATGGCGCTTGGTGGTTTGCTGATTTTCTGGCTTGGCCGGTTGCTGGAGCGACGCCCTGCCCGCAATATTCCGAGCGAGGCGTAGAGACCCGCTGTCCCAACGCCCCTCAGAAATTGAGACTCAGGCCTGCGGCATATGCATCAGTTCCCAGATGTGCCCGTCCGGGTCCTGGAAGCTGCGCTCGTACATAAAGCCATGATCCTGCGGCGGCCGGCAGACGCTGCCGCCATGCGCCAGCGCCGCGTCCACCATCTGGTCCACCGCCTCACGGCTGTCGCGGGACAGCGCAACCAGCACTTCGGCCTGTTCATGCGCATTGCTGATGCGCTTGCCGGGGATAAAATCCATAAAGCGCTTTTCAGTGATCAGCATCGCGTGGATGCCCTCATCGATCACCAGGCAGGCCGCGGTGTCGTCGGTGAACTGTTCGTTGAAGTGAAAGCCGAGCGCCTTGAAGAAGGCCATGCTGCGAGGCAAGTCGGCGACGGGCAGGTTGATGAAGATCTGGGTGGCCATGGGTGGGCAGCGCCTGATGAAGTGGGTTGATAGCCGTTAGTCGTCCGGGGCAGGACGTTTTCGACAGCCACCCGGGCCAGGCTGCGTGCCCCCGGCCCGGCTGCAAAGCGCCTGTTCAGACGGCAGCCATACCCATGCCGGTCATGGGCCGGCCCCTTCGAAATAAGCCCGAAGCGACTCGAAGACGTCATTGGTCCCCGACAGGAACCCGGTTTTTGGTTTAACGCCATTCAGTTCCAGTGCCACGGCGTTGATCAGGATCTTTCTCCCGTCCGCCAAATGCACCCCCATTCTTTTAGGGCCGCCTCCGCCGTTTGAGACATAAACCCTGCGTACGTCATCCGGGGTATAAAGCGTGTTCTTATAATAAAAACCTTGCTCGGTGATGGTGAGGAGAGGCTTTGAAAAGAAGAACAGGTGCCTCAGGCTGTACACTTTATCCATTGTTCACCCGACACATAAATATTCGCCCCTCGAAGTGTCCCCGGCAGCGGGTTCTGCTGACGCTCACTGTTCCAGCACAGTCACCCTCTGACGGTAGTGATCCCCACCCCTTCCAGTAACGTTTTCGTCACCGGCGTCTTGCCGGCAATCTCCAGCAACTTTTCCCACTGCGCATCTTCCAGCACCGCATCAGTATGCAGTGTGCGCTCAATGCGGGATTCCCCCTCACGGTTCTTCAGAAACGACAGCTCCACCCGCAGGGCACCAATATCCCAGCCCTTTTTCTCCGCATACATGCGCAAGGTGATCGCCGTACAGGCGCCCAGCCCGGCCAGCAGCAAATCGTAAGGCGCCGGCCCCGCATCCTGTCCGCCGGCATGTGGCGGCTCATCTGCCACCAGGGTATGGCGGCCGGTCTGGATGTCATGGCGGCAGGCGGCACCGGCAGAGGTCACGGTGGCAGACGAAATGGCTTTCATTACAACGCTCCTGTTCAGGGTTGCCTGTCGAATTGCGGCACGCCGTCGGGGATCACAAACCAGTCCTGCTTTTCGCTGACCCAGACATGGGCCTGGGGTGCGAGCATGCGCGTATCCGACAGGGTGCCGGGCTTGAGTTTGATGATCTCCGGTTGTGCGGGATTGATGTGGTACAGGCGGTTGCCGCAGGTGGGGCAGAACCAGGCGCCGTTGGTGTTGCCGCTGTCGGACAGCCGTTCCCAGTATTTCATCTCGCCGTGAAAGACGATGTCCTCGCGCCGCACCACGGCGGTGACGCTGAACGGGCTGGTGGAGAGTTTCTGGCATTCGCGGCAGTGGCAGGCCATCACTTTCATCGGCGGCGCCAGCAATTCATAGGTGACGCCGCCACACTGGCAGGCACCCTGCACCGGGTACTGGATATCACTCATTGGCAGCAATCTCCTCGGCATCGGGTAAATGATCATGCACAGCCTGCACTGTGTCATACCGGGTCAGCGCCTGCACGACGACCGGCAACGGCTCGGCCAGGATATCGGGAAAATCCCGTTCGCGCCGATCCTGCAACGGGAATGCCAGTTGTTCGTGTGGTGGCACAAACCGGGCATCCACGCCGGCGCGGTTACCGCGCGCATCAATACGGTACCAGCCGTGTTCCGGCAGATAGACGGCGTTCAACCCATGCAGGCAGAACGGCGCGCCGGTGTCATTCACCGACAGGCGCTGGTAGCACAAGCCGGCCGGCAATCCGTTGGCACGCAACAGCGCCGCCAGCAGGTGGCTCTTGGCATAGCAATAGCCCGTGCCGGCTTCCAGCACATCGGAGGCACGGCAGGTCACGCGCGTGTCCTGGTAATCCCAGCTGTGGCGAATCTCATCGCGCACGAACTCAAAACAGCGCCGGGCAATGTCGAGCGGCGTATCGCCGGCGTCGGCCAGCCGTGCGGCGCAGGCGCGAATCGCCGGGTGGTCGCGGTCAATCCATTCGCTGGCTGCAAGATAAGCCTGCACTACACTGCGCGCCCGTCGAAGGTGTGTACCGGTACGCTGTCCAGATCAAAGTCCTGCAGGCAGCGCAAATTGATCGCGGCCATCGCGTTGCCTTGCGGGTCGACGCCTTCACCGAACGGATGAATGCCGCAGGTGGGACAGAAGCGGTGTTTCACCACGTGCTGGTTGAAGGTGTAGGTGCTCATGTTCTCCGCCGGTGTTTTCAGCGTCAGGGCGTTGCGCGGCACGAACCACAGCAGTGAGCCTTTGCGATGGCAGATGGAACAGTTACAGGCCAGGCCACTGTCCACCTCGCCTTCCACTTCGAATGCGATACCGCCGCAATGGCAGCTCCCCTGATAACGCATGAGCACTATCTCCTGTTAATCCTGTTCCGCCAGCGGCCAGTTCAGTTCGGTGCGCCAACTGGCCGGGTCGGCATTGGTGGAGGGATCCAGCACGTAACTTTCCCACACCGGCAAACGGGTTGCATGCCCTTCTTTTTCCAGCCACGCCTGGAAGGCACCCCAGGCTTGCGACAGGCCATCGTAGTTGCCGGCGTACAGGGTGCGCGCCACGGTCTGCGCCGGCAGCCTGGACGGGGCGACACGGCCGGCCCGCTGCACTGGCGTGGCCACCGGCACACCGATCTCGAAATCGAAGGTGTCGTCGGGAAGGCGGAAATGGCGGGTAAACCAGGCGCCGGTCGTCTCGATGCCCTGGGAGGCGACGGTGGCGAACAGTTCCTCAATACCCGGCCCCATCACCTGCTGCATCTGCGCACACGGCACAGCCAGACGAATGACCGCCGTGTGCTGCACCCGGGTCTGCAGAATTCGGGGGGTCTCAATCATGCTCAGTGCTCCCTGTGAGGTAATTTCCCTCTGGTCGAACCGGCGGATGCAATTTCGACCACCCCGGCTATGCCTGCGCAGTGGAGCGGTACCGCCACAACAGCAGGCCGGCCACCATGGCCACCAGCGCCGCCACCAGCAACACCGCGAACGCCACGCGATAATCCGCCGGGCGTGCCGGTGTCATCACATCAACCAGCACCACCACCAGCGCCGCCGCACCCAGCGCGCCACCAATGCGCTGCACGATATTCACCAGCGTGGCGGCATCGCCAACCTGCTCGCGCGTCACCACCGCGGCGGTCATCGCCGGCATCTGTGCCAGCGCCACGCCGATACCGCGCGTCACCAGGCATACCGCCAGCAGCCATGGCGGCAGCGGCGCCTCCCCCAGAAACGGCAGAGTACTGAGCAGCAGCAACACCGCCCCGCTAACGATGACCGGCGCGGCACCCAGGCGGTCCGTCAGCGCGCCCCCCACATACAATGCCGCTGCGCTGCCCAGACCCATCACGAGCAACCACAGGCCAATCGATGAGGCGGCATAGCCATATCCCTCCTGCAAATACAGCGGCAACAAGAACAGCGCGCCATACAGGCTGGCGCCGGTGAACGCCGTTGTCAGTGTCGCCAGCGCAAAGCGCGGCGCGGCCAGCAGGGACAGGTCGATCAGAGGATGGCGGCGGCGCAACGCCACGCACGCGAACAGGCCACACAGCAACAGGCCGGCCCCGGCGGCGGCCCAGGCTCCGCGCCCCGGCTCGCCCAGGGCGGTGGCACCACCGAGCAACAGCGGCAGGCCCAGGCCCAGCAGCACCAGCCCCGGCCAGTCCGGGGCGCGGCTGCTGTCGCGCTCGCCTGCCGGCACGTGGCGCCGGGCAAGCCAGAGTGCCAGCGCGCCCAGCGGCACGTTAATGCCGAATAACCAGCGCCAGGACATCTGCTCCAGTAACAAGCCACCAAAGGCCGGCCCCAGTGCCGGCCCGAGGCTGACCACCACGCCGAGCGCGCCCATCAGGCGGCCCAGTTGCGCCGGCCCGGCGGCCGCGCCGAGCACCGCCTGCCCGGCCGGGACCATCAGGCCGGCGGCCAGCCCCTGCACCACTCGAAACGCAATCAGTGTGGCCAGTTCCCCGGCCAGCGCACAGGCGGCCGATGCCAGCACAAACACCAGCAGCGCCAGGCACCACAGGCGGCCATACCCGCAGCGCCTGCCCAGCCAGCCAGTGAGCGGCAGCGACATGGCCATGGCAATCAGGTAGCCGGTGATGATCCATTGCACGCTGGCCAGGGGCGCCGTCAGTTCGGTGCCGACCGAGGCCACCGCCAGGTTGACCAGCGTGGCATCGAGCATGGCCATGAACGCGCCCGCCCCGACCAACGCGGCGATCAGCCAGAGGCGGCCGGGAATCGGCGCCGGAGTGGGGGTCATGGCTGCGCGCGTGGTGCGTCGCGGTGGACCGCCGCGAGTTTGTTGCCATCCGGGTCACGCACGTAGGCGGCATAAAAATCGGTGTTGTATTGCGGCCGCAACCCGGGCTCGCCCTCACTGGTGCCCCCGGCAGCCATTGCCGCCGCATGGAAGGCATCCACCTGGGCGCGGGTCGCCGCATTGAAGGCCACCATGACCCCGTTGCCCGGCGAGGCCGGTGCACCATCGAATGGCGGGCACAACCACAAAGCCAGCTCTTCGCGCCCTTCGTCGTTGTAGGTGCCCCAGCCACTCCAGCCGAGCTCAAAACCTTCATCGCCGGTGTCCACACGATGAATATCCAGTGTCGCCAGCACGCGGTCATAAAAGACCCGCGCGCGGGCCGGGTCCTGCGTGCCCAGACAAACGTAGCGAAACATCAGCAGCCCTCCTTTCACAGCGTGTCAGGCATGCTAGCCGGTCCGTTTGCCGGCTCGCCACCCGCGCCGGTGACATCTGCTATGATCCGGCGATCCGTTCCGATCACAGCCAGACGCACGATGACCGCTATCCGACTGAAAAACGCCGAGGATCTGGCGCGCATGCGCCACGCCGGCCAACTGCTTGCCGACGTGTTCCGCATGCTGGAGGGTGAGGTGCGCGCCGGCGTGACCACCCTGGCGCTGAACGATCGCGTCACCGATTACATCCGCGATACGCTGCACGCACGCCCAGCCAGCATTGGCCAGTACGGTTATCCGTTTGCCCTGAACGCCTCGCTGAACGACGAGGTATGCCACGGCATGCCGGCAGCGGACCGCGTGGTGCACGACGGCGACATCCTGAATCTGGACATCACGCTGGAGAAAGACGGCTTTATCGCGGATGCCAGCCGCATGTATCTGGTCGGCGAGGTCAGCCCGGACGCGAAACGGCTGGTGGAAGAAACCCGCAACGCCATGTGGGCCGGCATTCACGCCGTGCGCCCCGGTGCACGGCTGGGCGATATCGGCCACGCCATCGAACAGCATGCCCGCACCTGCGGCTACAGCGTGGTGCGCGAGTACTGCGGCCACGGTATCGGCCGACAGATGCACGAGGCGCCCGAGGTGCTGCATTTCGGCCAGCCGGGCACCGGCCTGCTGCTGAAGCCGGGCATGGTGTTCACCATCGAACCAATGATCAACCAGGGCAGCGCGCGGCTGCGCCATCGTCGTGCCGGCAACTGGGACATCGCCCTCACCCACGACCGCCAGCTCTCCGCCCAGTGGGAACACACCGTCGCGGTGACCGACCAGGGCGTGGAGGTGCTGACACGGCACGAAGACGACCGGCACTGGCTGGCCTGACCGCGACCACCCGGGATACCGCCTGATGAGTGCCTGGTTCACCCACCTGACCGACTGGCTTGCCGCCCACCCGCACTGGCTGGGCCTGGCGCTGTTCGCCGCCGCCTGCATTGAATGCCTGGCCATCCTCGGCCTGCTGATACCGGGCACCGTGGTGCTGTTCAGCATCGCCATGCTGGCCGGCCACAGCGGCATGCCCCTGTGGCAGACGCTGCTGCTGGGCTACACCGGTGGCTTGCTCGGGGATGCCATCTCCTACGGCCTGGGCCGCCGTTATCACGGGCACATCCGTGCGCTGCCGGGCCTGCGCCAGCATCCGCAGTGGCTCACGACCGCCGAGATGTACTTTCGCCGCTACGGCGTCATCAGCCTGCTGGTCGGCCGCTATATCGGGCCGTTGCGACCGATGCTGCCCATGGTCGCCGGCATGTTCGAGATGCCGCTCGGTCGCTTCATGCTGATCAGCCTGCTTGCCGCCTCCGGCTGGGCCGTCGCCTACCTGCTGCCCGGCTGGGCCACCGGCACGGCCATGCGCCTGCCATTGCCGCCGGGCTTCTGGCACGACGTCCTGCTGATCCTCGGTGGCCTGGTGCTCGTCCTCGGCGTGATCATCCACAGCAGCCTGCGCGGCCGACGGCAGACCACGCTGCTGGCCGCCGGTGCCTGCCTGCTGCCACTGGTCGCGTTGCTGCTGGGCTGGCAGGCACTGAACAATCTGGATCAAGGGCTGATGACGGTGATCCAGGCGCATCGCCACGGCACGATGGACCACTTCATGGTGCTGGTGACCCGGCTCGGCGATTTCCGCACGCAACTGGCCGCCGGCGTCCTGCTGGTCGGCCTGCTGGCGCTCACCCGGCAATGGCGCGCCGGCCTGTTTGCCACCGGCGTGCTGCTTGGCACCGCACTGAGCAATGTGGCACTGAAATGGCTGCTGGCCCGGGCGCGCCCGGATATCCTGCTGGAACCCCTGTCCACCTTCAGCCTGCCGAGCGGGCACAGCTCGGCCGCGTTCGCTTTTTTCCTGACGCTGGGAATACTGGCCGGGCGCGGCCAGCCAGCGCGCTGGCGGCTGACCTGGTTGCTGCTGGCCAGCCTGCCGGCCATGGCGATTGCCTTTTCGCGCGTGTACCTCGGCGTGCACTGGCCCACCGATATCCTCGCCGGCGCGCTGCTGGCCGGCACGCTGTGTGCCGCCAGCCTGGCGCTGGTGCAATGGCGCACGTCCCTGACGGCGCTGCCAGCGCACGTCTGGCGCATCATCCTGCCGCCCTGCCTGGGTGTGCTGGCTGCCGCCGCGCTATGGGATCTGGCGCCAGCACTGCAACGCTACGCCTACTGATAACGGTGGCGTTTTTGCCACACCCTGACAGGCCGCGAATCGCATTCAGATATTGCCCGGCCCTCCCTGCGCCCTCCCTGCGCAAAAGCGCACACGGTTTCATCAAACTGCCTTCCTGACGACTTCTTCACGCCATTTCACTGTCATTGCCATCACCTAACGTACGCCCGTCCAGACGGACATCACGCATTTTTTCAACACCCCAAAATACCAACGGAGACACCAAGGTGACGCACATGACACGCCGCGTCGGCCGGGGAACGCTTTTGGCGTTTTCGCTTCTGGCCACGTCGTACCTGACCGGGTGCGACGGTGACACCAAGACAGTTTACCGGGACAAGGTTGTGGAGGTTCCCGGCGGCAGCACGGATGTGCCTTATGTGGATGATCAATCCGGGGCGGAGCAGTTCAGCGCCCATATCATCACCCCACCTGACAACGCCGATGAACTGTTCGCGCCGGTCCCGGCGCCAGTGATCAACGGCACCACTGCGCGCGAAACCGAACCGACGGTGATCAGCGACTTTGCCCGTTTCCCGGTCAACGACGACCTGGTGATCACCCGGGGCAAGCTCAACCATGTCCTGGACGAGGCCATCATCAGCGCCGAATTCAGCCTTGGCGGCAGTCTGTCGCTGGTGCCACTGAACCGCTCGCAGGGGCAGTTTTCGTTCGAGCGCACCACCGCCAGCGCCAACCATGCCATCGACCAGGGCCAGAACGTGATCCTGGCCGTCAATGCCGACCCGTATGACATGACCCAGGGCTGGAACATGGGCCTGATCAAGGCCGACGGCGTCACCTACACCGGTTTCTCCGACCGCAGCGAAGAAGCCGTGGTGGTCTACCAGGACGGCAGCGTCGATATTCAGGAAGACGTGCCCGACTTCACCCTGAACGTGTACGCCAACGACCAGCCGCTGGGCGAGCTGGGCAATGTGCATTACTTCAACAATGCCACGCAGGTAAACCGCAGCTTCAGCCGTGGCAGTTCCGCGATGGAACTGTATGCCGCAGAAAGCTATCGCGGCACGGTCGATATGCGCGGCCGTACCGGAGCACTGATTCGCGCCGAAGCCAACGGCGTCAGCGTGATCGAACGTGGTGACGGGCAGATCAGCGTGCAACTGCCGCCGCTGTCCGGCGTCGTCAGCGCGCGCGTCGACGACCGCGCCAATTATGTGATTCCGGCCGGCCATGCACTGCTGGTGGATGACGGCTCGCTGGCCATCGGCGCCCGCATCGACATCCGCTACGAAACCGACGACCCGAACTGGGACAATGTCGTCAGCGCCGTGGGCGCCGGCTTTGGCCGTGGCCTGCTGGTAGAAAATGGCCAGCTCGGTGCCAACCAGGGTGAAAGCGCGGCCAGCGGTCGCACCGCGTTCGGCATCCGCGCCGACGGCAGCTATTTCTTCCTTGTGGTGGACAAGCCGGTCGGCTCGCTGACCGACGGCATTACCGAAACCAAACTCGCGCAACTGATGATCGGCTACGGCGCCGTACGCGCGATCAACTTCGACGGTGGTGGCTCCACCACCCTGGCCAGCCGCCTGCCGGGCGAGCGCTACACACACCTGTTGAATGTCCCCTCCGACGGCAGCGAACGCGTCACCGCCACCAAATGGGGGCTGGTGCTGGATCCGTCGCTGGCGCGCTACAGCGCCACCGATGTCGCGGTGTATCCGCGCGACATCACGCTGCTGGCCGGCTCTACCTACCGCCGTTTCCGTGGCGTGGGCTATGACAGCCGTTCCTGGGAAGGCAGCGGCCAGATTCCGGAATACGGCATCAGCACCGCCGCGCTCGGCCTGATCGATGCACGCACCGGTGCCTTCCGGGCCGGTGACGCCAACGCCGAAGGTTATGTGGTGGTGCAGGTCGGCGAACAGAAAGGCGTCGCACGCGTGCGTGTTACCAGCGAGGTCGACGAGATCCGTTTCGGCACCATGGAGATGGCCATCGACAGCGGCGCCACAGTGAGCCTGGCACCGCAACTGCTGAGCGATGGCCAGGCAGTGGTCTATTCGCCGGGCACGATCCAGTACAGCGTGGACAACACCAGCGACTGTATTCTGGATGCGCAGAACGCCACCGTGACCGCCGCACAAGTCCAGGGCCGCAGTTGCGTCGTGACGGCCACGGCCGCCGGCCAGAGCGCACAACTGACACTGAATATTGGTGTAGCGCCGGTGGTCATGGTCGACTTCGAGGGCGACACCAGCATGTTCCGCGCGGCAGGTGCGCGCCACAACAACGTCACCATCGAGAAGGTGACCGATCAGGTGTTCGCCGGCGATTACTCGATGAAACTGAGCTGGGAAGCCAACCCGGCCCAGCCCGGCACCTTTGGGGCTTACCTCACCGATCCGAACCGCGTCACTACGCTGCCCGGCAACCCGAAATACCTCGGCGTGAATGTCTACATTCCTGACGAGCTGGCCGGCAAGGTCTGGTGGGTGCGCGGTTCATTGCGGGATGCCGACAACAAGGCCGTGACCATCAACTACAACAACGACGGCGAAGCCTTGCCGGAGCGCGGCTGGAATTTCATGAAAGCGGAAATCCCCGCCGGCTACACCGCACCGTTCCGCTTTGACCAGCCGTTCCGCTTCCTGGTGCTGAAAACCGCCGAGCGGATCGACTCCAGCGTGATCCTCGACAACTTCACCGCCATCTACAGCGACAACACCGACCTGACCGGCCCCGGTGTACTGGCCAGCCCCGGCGCCGACGAGGTGGTCGATACTGCCTCGCCACTGATCGCCCTGCAGGTGAACGACAATTCCGGTGTGGATTTCGGCAGCGCCTATCTGGCCCTTGATGGCGTTGATGTATCCACGCAACTGGTCAGCAACAACCAGGACCGTGTGGAATACCAGGCCAGCGAGCTGGCTGATGGCTGGCACCGTGTCGACTACCGTATCAACGACATCAACGGCAACGTCAGCGCCGGCGACTTCCTGTTCAGTATCGAAACCGGCGCACCGCGCCTGTTTATCGACAGCGCCAATGTGCAGTTCTACCCCGGCGGCACCTTCCTGTTGCCGATTCGCGTGGAAGGCGGCGCCACCTTCAGCGACCTGTCACTGGCACTGGACTTTGACGCCACCAAGGCCGACCTGACCGTGGTCAACGCCGATCTCAGCGCCACCGATGTCGCCACCAGCGCCGGCCGCTGGGAAGGCCGCTTCACCGGCTTCAATGCCGGCACCGGCACTGTGGCCTACCTGCAACTGCGGGTGCGCGACTACATCCAGAACACCTTCGTATCGGTGCTGGTCAACGGCACGCTCGACGGCGAGACGTTCCGTCACCCGGTGGTCCGCAAGGAAGTCGGCAGCCGCTACCGGCTGATGACGCAATGGGGTGTCAGCGGTGAATCGCTGCGCCTGCTGGTCACCGACCAGCAAGGCCAGCCGGCGCCGGGCGTGACGGTGGAAACCTTCACCTACAACGCGGCCAACGACACCATCAGCGACGTCAACGTGCTCGGCACCACCGATGCTGACGGTTTCCTCAACGTCACGTTGCCCGGGGTGACCGGCAGCACGCGCTTCCAGTTCCGCGCCTATGACGATCAGGGTTCGTCGCTGATGACCGAAGTGCAGGCACTGGTGGAAAACCTGACGCCGAGCCCGCGCCATATCTACCTGACACCCGGGAACGACACCAGCCGCGTCAATGTCACCTGGTATACCTCCAGCGACGTGACCACTTCGCAGGTGCGTTTCGGCACCGGCGCGCTGGATCAGGTGCGCTCGGGCACGTCGCTGGTGTTGCCGTTCTTCTATGGCGCCGAAGCCGGTGTCGTGCGCGTACACCATGCCACGCTCGACAATCTGGCGCCGGGTACGCGCTACCGCTATCAGGTCGGCGATGGCGCCGGCAACGTCAGCAGCGAACGCAGTTTCATCACCGACAACGGCGACGACCAGGTCAACATCCATCTGTTCGGCGACACCCAGACCGTGTCCAACGACAACCTGTTCAACGGCAGCGGCCTGGTGACCGAACTGTATCGCAAGATGCAGGCGCAACTGCCGGAGGGCGACCTGATTATGCATGTCGGCGACTTCACTGAAGACCTGAGCGACTATCGCTACCTGCGTCTGTTCCTGGAAGCGATGGAAGGTGACGACATGCTCGACTCGCGCCTGTTCGTCGTCGCCGAAGGCAACCACGAGGTCTACAACGAAGGCGCCGACAAGTTTGCCGCCATGTTCCGCTTCCCCGACAGCGACAGCGGCGTGGCCGCCCCGTTCGACCGCGCCATCTACAGCTTCGATTACGGCAACACGCACATCGCCGTGATCACCAGCGAGCTGCTGGAGGAAAGCGACTGGCCACGAATGATGAACTGGCTGCGCGCGGACATGGACGCCTCCGACAAGACCTGGAAGATCGTCATGATCCACCGCCCGCCGTACAACGGGAACCCGGCCTCCGGCAACGGCCGCGTGATGCAGTACCTGCCGCCCGTCGTGGACGCCTCCGGCATCGACCTGGTGCTTTCCGGTCACGATCACATGTACTCCCGCAGCCTGCCGCTGCAGGGTGGCCAGCCGAACCCGCATGGCGCCACGTACCTGATCGCCGGTTCCGATTCGGCCAAGTACTACGACAACAACGGCGGCGGCATCGCGCAGTTTGCCGACGTGCTGTTCGACGACAACGTCAACACTTACACCACGTTGCAGATTGATGGCGAGCAGATGCATGTGCTGACCCGCACGCTCAACGGCACCGTGGTGGACGACACCGTGCTGACGCCGCGCGCGTCACGCTGAGGAGATAACAGATGAACAAGCTTGCATTGCTGCTGCCCCTGGCCACCACGTTGCTGGTGGCCTGTGGTGGCGACGACACCCGCTACCGGGATCGTGTGATTGAAGTCCCTGGCGAGCCCACCGAAAACCCGGTGGAATACATGCCGGTGGACGGCTTCGTACTCGGCTTCTGGGTAATGGACGAAGACGAAGGCTGCGACAGCTTCTGCCTGAATGATTATTCCGCCTATGGCAGCCCGCTGTTCGTAGCAGACCTGAATCATGCACCACTGGCCGAAGCACCGGCACTCGGTGATGACGGCGAGATAGGCGGTGTGCTGGCACTGACTGGCGACAGGCAGGCCAGCACCCGGGACAGTGCGGTGTTCAGCAATACGCTGATCGGTGAACGCTTCGCCATCCACCTGCGGGCGCGCACCGGCGACGACACGCTGCATACCGTGCTGTCGCTGGGCACGCCGTCCGGCACTGCGCTGAACGTACAACTGGCCCGGCAAAGCCTGGTGGCGGAATTCCCGCGCCAGGACAAGCGCCTGCTGGTCTCGCTCGACGATGCCACCGACTGGCAGGAGATCCAGCTTGCCTCCGATGGCGACCGTGTCAGCCTGCAAGTGGGTTGCACGGAAGTGGCGGCGTTTGATCGCGTCAGCGGCTCCCCGATCCTGAGCACCGCCCCGACCCGCGCCATGGTTGGCGCGCGCTGGGGCAGCACGGCCAGCGACGCCTTTACCGGTGACGTGGATGTGCTGCGGATCAGTTATCAGGCCGAGGCCAATCTGTTCTGCGTGGACTAGAAAAAAGAAAACCGCCCGGCGCGCCACGCGCCGGGCGGTTTATATCTCAAAAAAAAACGGCCAGGAACCCGGTATCAGGCGGCGTCTACCGTTGCGGAAATGCTGACATGCAGGCCAGCGCGGCTCGCCATCAGCACCAGCGTATCCAGGCTGAATTTGTCAATCTTGCCGGTCATCAGATAACTCACGCGCGGCTGAGTCAACCCGAGCATCACCTGAATAGCCCGCGTATCCAGTTTTTTCCTGACAATGTGGTCACGAATGCAGGTCATCAACTTCGCCCGCAGTTTCATGTTCTCGGCTTCAGCGGGTGTATCACACACCGCATCCCACACGCTCTCGAACGTCTCGCCCGCCATAGCCTGGCTCCTCTCGCGGTCTTTGCCCGGAACGACAGCCGTTATCGAGCCCGCCTGATGGCGTGGTATCGCGCCCGGGCCAGGTCGATATCGGCTTTTCTCGTCTTCTGCGCTGTCTTCTGAAAACAGTGCAGGATGTACAACCTGTCCCTGACGACATCCACATAAATAACCCGCCAGCTTCTGTCCGCCGCAGCAATTCTGATTTCCCGGACACCGGCACCGACTGTCTTCATCGGCTTCCAGTCATCGGGACACCTTCCGTGCTGTACAAGGTCCAGCTGGTAGCCGGCAGCCATCCTCGCTTCTTTGGGCCACCGTCTGAGATCTGTCAGACTGGAGCCCTCAAACTGGATATGTTTGCACTGTGCCATTGGGAATCCTTTCCCGGATTGTCCAGCGAAGAATATACCTAATCAGGTATTAATATCAAATCCGGTATGAGACACCGGCTACACTGCTTTCCCGGCGCAGGGCGCCGTGACCGGCGCCCATCCCAGCAACCACTCGGCGATTTCTCCCCACGCCGCCGACGCAGCAGGCCGAAACACGCCCACATGCCCGAGCGTTTTCACACCCCATTGCGCCGGCGACCATTGCCGCAGTTCTTTCCCCGCCACCGGGTAAAACCCCATCAGCGCGCGCACCGCCGCCAGCGGCGCTACCGCGTCATCGTCGGTGATCTGATAAAACCGCATCGGCAAGCGCAGCCGCGCAAAGTGATCGCGCATCGGCGTGCCATCGGCCTCGCACAGGTAATGCGGAGAACGGCACCAGCGCACCCACTCGCGGGCCACGTCACCTGGCAATGTCGCGCCACCGAGGAGGGCGCCTGGCAGGGTGCCGGTGACACGAATGGCCAGCGGCATGAGCAGATACCAGTCCAGCCAGCGGCGCCAGCGCCACCGTCCCGGCCACCAGCGCCAGTAACCACTCTGCGATGCAATCAGCAGCGCGGCGCGCACCTGCGTGGCACTTTGCGCCAGCCCGAACAATTGTCCGCCCACGGAATGACCGACAAACAGCAGCGGCAACCCGCCGGCCAGTTCGCTGCCGTGACGTAACGCGGCATCCAGATCATGCCGGCCCCAGTCGGCCATGCGCAGCGGCACACCGGCAGGCACATGGCTTCGATAATCGAAGCTGAGCACCGTCAACCCGAACTCACTCAGCCCGTTGGCGAAATGACGATAAAAGCCGTGCGGGATACCCGTGCCACCCGCCAGCACCACCATCGCCTGCGGTGACGCGGCACGATACAACGTGGCCGGCAGGCATACGCCATCAGCGGTCGACAGGGACAGAGATTCAATGGAAACCATGTGCACCTTCCTGAACAGGCTTCGGGAGGCTCAGGCTAGAGCGGCGCAGACACCGGAAAAATTGATCTTTACACAGCCAGCGATGAGAAATACTCATCTGTAGTGCGCGCGCACTCACTGAACAGTGCGCGCAGCCACGACACCAGCGCTACCACCTCCGGCCGCCAGCGCACCGCCTCGCGCACTTCCAGGGAAAAATGCGCCAGCGGCATGCGTTGCAGAGGCAATGGTGCAGCCAGCACACCCGCCTGCACCAGTGGCGTCACCACCGGCAGCAATCCCAGCGCCAGTCCGTCGTGGGCTGCCGCCATCAGCAGGCCGCGATAGCTGTTCAGGCTGATGGTTTCACGAAAGGTGTCCGGCCATTGCTGATATTCGAACCAGCGCGTCCAGAGTTCGCGGTAATCGGTCATGCTATAGAGCGAGTATCGTTGCGCGGCGGCATAGGGGTCCGCGCGCACCGTCTCCGCCAGCGACGGCGCACACAGCAGTGTCACTTCGGCCGGCGCCAGCGGGATGGTCTGGTCGTGCATCACATAACCAAAACGGATCGCCACGTCGGTATCGCCGCCGGCCACATCCATGGAGCGAGTCTCGGCCTGGATATCGATGCGCAGCGACGGCCACTGCGCCAGAAAACGCCCGATGGCCGGTGCCAGGACGTCGGTGGCGACATAGGGCATGGCACTCACGCGCAGCGGCGCGCTGTCCTCCGCGCCCTGTAACACTTGCGTCGCCCGCCGGATATCCGTCAGCGCCCGGCTGACCGCCGCATGGTATGCCGCGCCTTCCGGTGTAAAGGCAATCTGGCGGTGCCGGCGTACAAACAATGGCATGCCCAATTGCGCTTCCAGATCACGTATCTGATGGCTCACCGCCGATGCCGTGATGTGCAGTTCCTCCGCACCCGCACGAAAGCTCAGGTGCCGGCCGACCGCATCGAAAGTGCGCAACAGATTCAGTGAGGGTTGCAAGGGCGTCGCTCCCGATCAGAACACGGCGCGGGCCGCATTCACCGTCAACGCCACCAGCACCAGCGACGATAACAGGAACAGCACAAAGCGGACTTCGATTTTATTCACCAGCGCCTGCACCAGACTGTGTACCACGCGCAGCCCGACATACGCCCAGGCCAGGGTCAGGTTGATACCGCCGCCGATGCCCAGCAACGCCAGCGCAAACGCCACGGCATAGAAAATGGTCGGCTGTTCCATCAGGTGATTGTAGTTGTCGGCCTTCCAGCGCACGTTCGCCGGCAACTGGTTCATCTGTTCGCCACGCGGCGCGTTCGGGTCCGGCTTCATTTTCGCGCGCGCCATGGCCGGCAGGCGCGTGGTGTACATCCACAGCCACATGATCAGGGACCAGGCCACCAGGGCCACAATGGGAGCAAGGATCGGACTGGGCACGTGCATGCATGAACTCCTGTTGTTGTGAAATATTGTCAGAGCGCCTTGAAAGGCGGCCGGTCCACACCAGTTCCCGGAGCATAGCATCGCCTTCCTGCCGGGCCACGGAATTCTCCCGGCACCTGACGGTCCCATCGACTGGCATCACACAGAGGATATCGCATGAATACCCGTAACCTGATGGATCAACTGCTCAAGGCCGGCAACGAGATGTTCAACAACACCGGCGCTGCGTCGCCGCAGACGTCCGGCCAGCCCGACGCGCCACAGGGCGGCCAATCCCCTCTGAATGGCCTGCTGGCGGGTGCCGGTGGCGGGGCCCTGGCCGCCGGTGCGCTCGGCCTGCTGCTGGGCAGCAAGAAAGGCCGCAAGATCGGCGCCAAAGTAGCCACCTACGGCGGCCTGGCCGCATTGGGAGTGGTCGCCTACAAAGCCTATGACAACTGGCAGAAGAACCAGGGCGTGGCCAACGCCACGCCACCGCAGACCGTGGACCGGCTGCCCGCCCCGGAGGCCGAGCAGCACAGCCGCGCCATCCTGCTGGCCATTATCGGTGCCGCCAAGGCAGACGGCCATGTCGACGACCGCGAGCGCGCACTGATCGATCAGGAAATCGCCCGGCTTGGCGCGGACGACGCCCTCCAGCGCTGGTTCGATGACCAGTTGCGCCAGCCGCTGGACCCGGCACGTGTGGCCGCCGCCGCCAGCACCCCGGAAATGGCCGCCGAGATGTACCTGGCCAGCGCCCTGGTGGTGGACGAAGAGAGCTTCATGGAACGCGCCTACCTGCAGGAACTGGTCAAACAGCTCAGGCTCGACCCGGCCCTGGTCAGCGAACTCGACACGCAGGCCAGGGCGGCGGCAGGCTGATCAACCGAGCAAGGCCCAGGCGCGTTGCGCGCGCAACGTGCGGGCCTTGCCGGCAACACCGAACAATGGCGCATCGCGCCGCCAATGTTCCGCGAACGCATCCGCCTCTCCCGCCAGTTGCGCGCCGGCCTGTTGGTACACTCCCGCCGCGTCTGCCAGCAGCCCATCCAGCGTCGCATGGGTGACCGGGGACGACGCCGGCTGCGAGGTCAGCGCCGCCAGCCCGCTCACGGTGGCCAGCAAGCGCGCGCGCAGCGCCTGAGGCCATTGGCGCGCACGCGCTTCGCGCAGCGTGCAGGCCAGCAGCGCCAGGTTCACATACAGGTCTTCAATGGTACGGAAAGGTTTCAGGTAGGCGTCGTAACCATCGCCGGGCAGCCGCGCCGCCGCCGGCAGCACCACGTTGTCCAGCAGGCATCGGGTATGTGGCACTTCCGGAATGAACGGCAGCGGCGTGGACGCCGGCAGGCTCACTCCGGCGGTGGCCACCGGCACCTGCCACACCGCCAGTTGCGGGCGTTCGGGATCACTGTCCGCCTGCCGCGCCACGATCAGCAGGCGGGTGCAGCCGCTGCCGAGCGTGATCCAGCTTTTCTCGCCATTGAGTTGCACCCGTCCGTCCGGCAATGCCGTGCAGGCCGTGGCGATATGCCGTGGCCGGTTGCCGCCGCTTTCGGTGGCGCCGAAGGCAACGATCTCGTCCGGGCCGATCGACGGCAGTAAGGCACGCAGCGCGGCCTGATACCCGGCAGAAAAAGCCCAGCCGAGCCGGTCCGCGTCGTAACCGCCGCGCAGTGCCAGCAAGAGCGGGGAGCCGGTCAGGGCGGTCAACTCATGCCAGGCCGGCCGCCAGGCATCCAGGCCCGGCATCGGCCGGGCGGATGTCGACGCCTGCAACAGGTGTGCAAGCGCCTCGTGCAGGCCACTGGCCCAGGAAACATCACGGTGCATGAAAGCTGCCTCGTATCAGGGCCGGGCCACCAGCCAGGCGCCCGCTCCCACCATCACTCCGCCGGCGGCACGTTGCAGCGGCGTGCGCAGGCGCGGGTTCACGCGCCAGGTGCGCAGCCGCCAGGCCAGCACGACGTACAGCAGTTTAGCGCTGCCCACCGCAAACACACTGACAGCGAGAATCATCAGGGCGTCCAGCGAGGTCACCCGGCCCAGATCGACAAATACCGGCAGCAGGCTCAGATAAAACAGAATCGCCTTCATGTCCCCGAGCGTGATCAGCAGACCGGCGAGAAAACTGGTGCCCAGCGAGCCCCGCGCCACCAATGGCGTGGCGGCCGGCGAGGCCCCGGCGTGCCGCAGCAGGTGAATGCCGAAGCCGATCAGGCACAGGCCCGCCAGCACCCGGATCACCACAAACACACCGCCCAGCAGTTGCGCCAGCGCCGTCAGGCCAAATAACGCCAGCGCAATGAACAGCACATCAGCGAGCACAATACCGGCAGTGACCGCGACACCATGCGCCGGCCCCAGCGTTGCCGTGCGCGCGGTAACGGCCACCACGCTCATGCCTGGCACCAGTGCCAGCATCCACAGAATGCCCGTCAGCGACAGCAGGCCCAACGTTGTCATGATGTGTGCTCCCCTCATCTCCTTTGTCCTGCAATGTAACGGAAAAGCCCGGCCACCGCCTGACCTGCGGCACGGACCGCCCGCCGCCGCGCCATTACAACGCCGCGTCAATAATGAGGCTTCCGCCTGCCGTGCTTTTTGTGCCAGCGCACACAGCAAGCCAGGCGCCCGGCGTCTTTTGTGTCGAGCAAGCTCACACAACCACAACGGCCCCGGAACCGCTCACGGCACCTTCAGTCCATCCCCTACCGGCCCCGCTTTCGATGGCGGGGCTCTTTCCCCTGGCCCGACGGGCCCACTGCAGGCCCGCCCCGACAGCCGCCCCCACAGGAGGCCCCATGGACACCATCACCAACCTGCTGGACGCCAAGGGCACACCGCTCGACAAGCAGCGGTTCACCTGGCGTGACATGAGCAGCCCGCCGATCAGCAAACTCGACGACGATGCCTTCACCCGCGTGCGCATCATTCTCATGAACGGCATTGAAACCGACGCCCTGCGCCTGAAGCACATCGGCGCCCGGCTGTATGGCGAGCTGCGTGCGCCGCTGGCCCAGGTACGGCGCGTCGAGCACCACCAGCAAACCACCATCAACTGGCTGCTTTCGGCCGACCATTCGCCGCTGGAAACCACCATCGCCTATGAGCAGGTGGCCATCGAGGTCACGGCGGCCGTGGCGCAGAACGAGCCGGACCCGTATCAGGCGCAGACCTATCGCTTCGGGTTGCTGGAGGATTTCGATCATCTGTATCGCTACGCGGCGATGCTGGATCGCCTGGAGGGCAAGGATGCCAACAATATCCTGCAAAGCTACACCGACATCATTCCCGGGCGGCCAACGTCAGAGCATCACCGCGCACCGGGTGACGATCTGCGTGAGCACTACCAGCGCGATGACGCGGCGCTGATTACCAAAATCCATGCCGCCATGATCACCGCGGCGGAATACCAGACTCACGATTACTACATGAATATCGGCCCGTTGTTCGCTGATCCGGTAGCGCGCTCGCTGTATGCGGAAATCGCCTCGGTGGAAGAACAGCACGTCACCCAGTACAGCTCATTGATGGACCCCTCGGAAAGCTTTCTCGAAAAATGGCTGATCCACGAAGTCATGGAAGCCTACAACTATCTTTCCTGCATGGAACAGGAAGACAACCCGCGCATCCGCGCCATCTGGGAGCGTTTTCTGGACTACGAGCTTGGCCATATGAACCTGGTCATGGAGCTGTTCAAGCAGCATGAACGCCGCGACCCGGCGGAGATTCTGTCCGGCGCCATGCCCCGCCTGATGCAGCTGAAAAGCCAGCGCGATTTTGTTCGCAAAGTGGTGTCAGAAGAAGTGGATCTGCGGGCACACGGCATCAACTATGTGCCTGCCGACGAAGAAAGCCGCGCCACGCTTGATTACCGCCAGCACCTTCATTCCCAGGGTATTCCGTCAAACATCGTGTCCGCCGGCTACCGCTGGGCACCCGGCACCGAACTCAGCCGGGACGCATCCTGAGCCGGTGACCGCCCCACCCACAAGGAGCAGAGCCATGAGCCATTCTTCCATTGGCATGAATCGCACCGGCATCCAGATGTCACCGCTGCAAAGTCAGCAGCAGACCGATATCGCCGAAGACACAGCGCCGACCTTGCCCGGCGATGCCTCGGACCTGGCGAGCGCCAGGCAACGCCACATCAGCCCCGACGACAGCATCGGTTCGGTGCCACTGCCCGGTTCATTGAAAGGCGCCGTGAAAACCACCGTGCAAAAAGTGACGGGCCATCATCCCGCGATGCTGATCGACAAACTCGGCGAGCGGCTGGCGTTCGAACGCAACGGTGTGCGGCTCTATGACGCGCTGATTGCCAAGGCCACCGCGCTGGCCGTCAGTGCAGAGCGGATCGCACGGCTGCACCATTTCCGGGGCGAAGAAGCCGAGCACATGGAGCGGGTCAAGCGCGCCATGGAGCAGATCGGCGCCGACCCCACCGCGCAGACCCCGGCAGCCGATGTCGCGGGTGTCGCCGCGATCGGCGTGCTGCAGGTGATCACCGATCCCCGCACCAGCTTTTCGCAATCACTGGACGCCCTGCTCACCGCAGAGCTGACAGACAACGCCGCCTGGGAACTGCTGATCGACATGGCCCGTGACGCCGGGCAACAGGAGATGGTGTCCTCGTTCACCCAGGCGCTGGAGCAGGAGCAGGATCACCTGGGCACGGTGCGCATCTGGTTGCGCGAAGAGCTTGATTTGCAGGGTGCCTGAGCAGGCAGCAGGTGATCCGTCTGGCGGGTGGCGCTATCAAGCCACCCGCCAGACGGTGTCAGCGAAGGCCGGTCAGAATGCCCAGTGCAATGCAGCCTGGCCACCATGGTCTGACACACCGCCACCGGCCTGGCCCGCGTAGCCAATACGCAGTGAGGCGCGGTCCGCCAGCGACAGCGTGACGCCGGCTTCCATCACCAGCGTATCGCGCGCCAGCGGTGCGGCGTCGATGTCGAAGGTTTCGCCGCCGGCAAAGCGCAACGCAGTATCCGGCGTGACGTCGCCCAGCGCATGGCGCCAGCCCAGACTGCCGTGCACGCGCATACCGCCCAGCGTGGTGGACGGGCGCACACCCAGCGTCGTGAAGGTGACATCGGTATTGCCCTGCTCACCGCGCAACGCGGTGGCACCGCCACGCTCACTGCCGCTGTTCAACTGCAGGTGCAGTTGCGCCAGCTGTGCAAAACCCTCCACCGACGTGGTGTCATCGCCCAGGCGATACCCCAGCTCACCGAAACCCTGCAACGTGTTGGCGCTGCGCTCGCCGGTGAGGGTTTCGTTCAACCCGCCGACCGCAACGCGGCGCTCGGTATCCAGTTGCTGATGGCTGTAGAACAAACCACCGCGCACGGCCAGCGCACCACGGCGGGACTCGCCGTACAGGCCCAGGTGCAGGCTGTCGATGTCCGCATCACCACGGCGCGACGCCAGGCCCAGATCAGTGCGGCTGTAGCCGGCCAGCAGGCCGGCGCGGCCGCCGTTATCCAGCGCCGTGTCGATGCCAAGCAGGAAACCCTGTGTATCACGGTCCATGTCCGCCGTGCCGCGTTCGCCATCGCTGCGGCCCCAGTTGCCGAACGGACGCACCCAGCCGGTGTAACCATTGCCTTGCGCCAGCGTCGTGTCACCGGCACCGCCGCGCAGACGATCCGTGGCGGCATCGCGCAGCAGGCGGCTTTCTTCCAGCAGCGCGGTCAGGGCGCTGGCGTGCAGTTCGCCGGACAGCTGGTCGTAGCTCTGCTGCACCGTCGCCGGCGTGCCCGCCTGGGTGACGATTTCGTCGTACACCGCATTGCCCGCGCCCAGCGCTTCAATGGCGTGCGCCACCGCCGTCTGGTTATGGCTGTTGGCGAAGCTGGCAAAGGCGATGTCGTTGCGGCGCAGTTCCAGGTCCACCGTGGTGGCGCCGTAGATCAGGTCCGCATCGAGGAACAGGAACGTGGATGCGACATCATCAAAGCTGTCGATCAGGCCGCCATCGGCGGTCAGGATGCGGTACGTGCTGATCGGGCTGTATTCACCCACTTCGCCCACATGCAGCACCGAACCGGCCAGTGTCGCCGTGCCCGTCACGTACACATGATCGCTATTGGTGCCCGCCGGGTTCACTTCCACATCAAACACACCGCCCGGCACGAACGTCAGGTCACCGTCGATGGTCAGTTCGCCGATGGAGTTGCCCGCCGCCAGCGTCCCGCCATTGCCGATGGTGGTGTCGCCCACCGTGCCCGTGCCTTGCAGGCGACCGCCCGCCTGCACGTCCACGTCACCGCCAAGCACCGTATTCACCGCAAACACACCGCCCGACACCGTGTGCGTGCCATTGAAGGCCGCCGCATTGCCGGTCAGCGTCAGGGTACCGCTACCGGTCTTGCTGAGCGTGCCGGTGCCCGCCGAGAAGGTGCCGGAGAACAGCGCGTTGCCGGCGCCGCCGATGGTCAGCAGATAATCGCCGAGATCCACATCGCCGCTGAAACTGGCGCTGCCCTGCTCCAGCTGCAGGAGCGAGTCGGTCAGCTGCACCGTGTCGTGTGCCAGGGCGATATCGCCACGGGTGGCGAGGGTGCCACCGTCCAGTTCCAGCGTGCCGGTACCCAGCACCTGGTTCGCCGCCAGCGTCAGCGTGCCGCCGGCCAGATTCACATTGCCGGCAAACTGGGCGTTGGCGCCGGTCAGCACGGTGCCACCCGCCAGATGTTTCACCTTGCCGGAGGTGCCACCGCCCACCACGCTGTCGCTCAGGAACGCAGCAAATTCATAGTCGGTGTCGGTGTGGTTGAACACCAGCGTGCCGTCGCCCAGGCCGAAATGGAAACGCTCCACCCCCAGCGTGCCCGCTGCGACCGCCGCATCGCCTTCGGCAGCGCCGATATTGACCACACCCTGGCCCGTGGCCTGGTTGCCGACCACCACCGCAGTGGGATCGTCCGGATACAGGTCACGGCGCACCAGCACCAGCGCGGCGCCGTCGGCCAGCGTCATCTCGCCCTGGCCTTCATGGCCGACCATCACATAGCGTTGCCCCGACCATTGCGTGCCGGCCCCGGTGAGCGTCACCGTGCCCTGGCTCCCGTCATACCAGCCCAGGATGCCTTCCAGCGCCGACAGCCCGGCACCGGAGGCCAGCGATACTTCGCCCACACCGCGCTGGCCAATCTGGGCCATGCCGGCGAACGACAACTGGGCGCCGTTACTCGCCAGTAACTGGCCCGTGCCGATCGCGGTGTCGTCATACTGGCCCAGCGACAGATGCAGGCCACCATTGATGGAGGCCCCGTCGGTGACCGTCACCGTCCCCTGGCCACGACCACCGATCGCGAGCGTATTGGCCAGTTCCCAGTGCGTGTCGTCGCCGGTCACCAGCACAGTGGCCACGCCGTCGTTGGAGAAGCCTATCGAGGTGGCATTGGTGTTGATCTGGGCACCGGCTTCAAAGGTCACCGTGGCGGTACCGTTTTCCGCCAGCACCATGCCGCCGGTGGCGATCAGCGAGCTGCCCGCGCCCGACACCAGCAGATAGCCTTCCGAGCCCGTCGTCGCCCCGACGCTGGCGTTCTGCGTTGTCACCGTAGCACCGTCGAGAATGTTCAGGTCACCGCGCGTATAAAGCCCGACATTGAGAAAAGCCCCGGGATTCCAGTCGCCGCCGAAATCATCCGGCACCGTAACGACCTCACCGGCATCAATGACATTTTCATGCGGTGACGCCTGGACAACAGACGCAACCGGCGCGCCAGACAGTAGCAAAGCGGCCGCCACGCGTTGCCATCGCAGCGCGGCAGGTACAGGTTTCATTTTCATTTTTTCCCCCAAGAAGAACTATCGTTTCCGTACGATCTGACCGGCGTGCCACACCCGCCGCGACACACCGGGGCGGGATCAGTGAACGCGCATCAGGACGCGCCCGGCCCATGCTAAGGTGTGATGCAGTGCTCAGAAAGGCCCACCATGGACCATGGCTCCATATTTGTTATCCCGGCGTCCACAGCAGACACCACCTGTACAGACGGCGCCCTCCCCGGCAGGATAATGCCCTTCATTTCACGGACCGATGCCCATGCCCGCAGCTGAAATCCTCGCCACCCTTGCCGCCGGCGGCTTCTTTCTCACCGGCCTGCTGACCGGTGTGTGGAAGTACCTGCAGATCCATCAGAGCGAACGTGGCGAAGCCCATCCCTATGTGAACATCGCCCACCGCACGGCGTTGCTGTACAGCTTTGCCTGCCTGCTGCTGGTGCATTTCACGCAGCTCAGCCAACTGGACGGCACGCTGGAATTGCTGGCAGTCGCGGCCCAGGTGCTGTTCTTCGCGCTGGCGGTATTGTCCTATGTGCTGCATGGCTGGCTGGGCGATACCGACAATCAGTTGCGGCGGCCGTTTGTACTGAGCCGCTGGCGGGTACCGGGTGTGATGATGGGCGGCTTCATGACGCTGCTGATCATCGGCGAAATCGGCGGTTTTCTGGTGTTGTTTGCCGGCGTGATCCTGGCGCTGTAACCGTCAGCGACAGTAGCGCACGCCACGCGTGCCGAAGTGGAAATGGTTGGCGTGCGGTGCGTTGTAGTCCGGGCCCAATACCGTACCGAAATAATCACAGGCGGCAGCGTGCGCCGCGCGCAGGAATTCACCGTGCTGCGGCCGCTCGTGATTGTCCCAGTCATCCAGCACGACAAGGCGCGTACCGTCCGCCAGCCGAAACCCTGCGACATCCAGCGCCGTGGCGATGGCGTGTTCGCTGCGACGCGCATTGGCGCGGTGATAGATATTGCGGCAGGAAAAACTGCCGAAGTGATTCACCGCCGCTACCGGCTCACCAAAGGTTTCGCGCGCCAACGGCTGCAACGCCTGCTGTTCATACATCAGCCACGCCACCGCCATGGGACAATGCGCCGTAAAGGGTGCATTGAACGCCACGCTGGTACTGCGCACCCGCACCACATTGGTTAGCGGGCAGGACGGCGCCGGAGTGTAATCCGCCAGGGGCAGGTAATCGGCGCTGCCCGTCGGCGCAGTGGCCAGCACATCCAGACACGCCTGCATGGGGGCGTCGCGCAGACGCATCAGTTTCCAGCGTGTCACCGGCGTCATCTCGTGCGAGATCGACAACGGCGCCCAGGGCTGCCAGGCCGGCGGCAGTAGCCGCCACGGCCGCCACACCAGCGTCAGCGCCAGCACCGCAAGCAACAGCAGCGGTATCAGCACTCGTTGATGAAAGGGATGTTCAGACACAGGGTCTCCGGCAATCGCACGCTCATCTATGGAGACTGCCCCAGCACTCCGGTGTTCCTGCTTTTTGCACCCGGATGCCACACCGACGCTGATACACTACTGCGAAAGCGCCCCATGACAGACATCGTCGCGGCCACCATTGGCTTTACCGCGGAGAAAGTACCCATGCAGCACGTCACACTCTGGGACCTGCCGTTACGGCTGTTTCACTGGGGCCTGGTGATCGCAGTCGCCGGTGCACTCATCACCCTGCAACTCGGCGGCAACCTGATGATCTGGCATGAACGCTTCGGCCTGGCCGTGATCGGCCTGCTGACGTTCCGTCTGGTGTGGGGGGTGATCGGCCCGTATCACGCACGCTTTATCACGTTTTTTCCTACCCCCGTGCGACTGCGCGCGTACCTGCGCGGCGAATGGCAGGGCACCGGCCATAATCCACTGGGTGCGCTGTCGGTGTTTGCATTGCTGGGTGTGTTCGGCTGGCAGGCCATCAGTGGCCTGTTCAGTTATGACGACATCGGTTTTGGCGGGCCGCTGCGCTCGCTGGTATCGGGCGCCACAGTGGAACGGCTCAGTGGGCTACATCGGGACGGTGAGTGGTGGCTGTACGGCCTGATCGCCCTGCATGTGCTGGCGATCCTGGTCTATGCGCTGCGCGGCAGGCACCTGACCGGCGCGATGATTCACGGCCGCACTCCTGTCGACACGATACCGGCGGCGCTTCATTCAACACACCGGGCAACCGTGCGCTGGCCCGCGCTGGTGATTGCGCTCGTCATCGCGGCCGCCGCCGTATGGCTGGCCAGTGGCGTCTGGATCGACACACCACCACCGGCCCCGGCGGCGCCTGCCTGGTAAGGCAGCGCCGCCAACACGCACTCAGCGCGCGCGATATTTATCGTGGCAAGCCTTGCAGGTTTGCCCCAGTTCGCCAAACGCGGCACGGATCTTCGCCTGGTCGCCGGTCTGCGCCTGCTCCAGCAGGTTGTCGGCAGCGCGGTTCATGTTATTGCCCAGCGTCGCCACATCAGGAAAATTCTGGAACAGTTCCGGCCGCGCACGCGTACGCTGATCCCCGACATCCTCGTCGGTTCCTGGCCCGAACAACGCGCCCATGCCGGAGTTGGCGATACCGGCGATGGCCCGCGCTGCCGCTTCCACCTGCGCCGGATCATAGGCCACGCTGCCGTCCACGACCTGTGCCTTGATCTTGCCCATGTTCCAGGACATGAAACTGTAGCCGGCCTTGCGGAATTTGATCTGGTCTTCGGCGGACGGTGATTGCGCCTGCGCCACCAGCGCAACGGCCATGCCGGCACCCAGCGTCAGGGCACACAGTGTGCGAGTGAAAGTGAGGTTCATGCGTCGTACTCCTGATCATCGACCATGCGGCCAGCGTCGGCGCACCGGGATCACCAGCGCGCCAGAAAATTCGGAAGGGGTGCGCGTGCGACACCCGTCCACACGCCCGATGATCTTACGAATACACTTACGTTTTGTGAAGGAATTGCCGTGCTTACACTTGTAAGCACGGCAGCGGCACTGGACCTGTCACTGTATTGGCATCACCGACAGGCCGGCATCGCGGATGTCCAGTTGCTGCAGCCGGGCCAGCAGCAGACGGATGTTCTCACGCGCGGCGCCCTCGATAGCCAGACGCAGGCGGGTGGCGCCCATGAAGGCCTCGCTGGTACGCGCGGTATGGCTGGCCGTGACGGTCTCCGCCAGCAGTTTTTCGCCGGTCCGGGTGTCCTCCAGTTGATAGAAAACATGCGTGGTGCTGGTCATATTCAGTCCGGCGATGGGGCGGTCCACCGCCACCAGTTGCGCATGCAGGCGATAGCGACCGCTCTCCCCCAACAGCCCCTGCTCCGCGAGCGAGGCGATCAAGGCGCCATTGAATGCATCGTTACTGATCTCTGTCATCCACAACGGGTTGGTGGCCTTGCCACCGGCCACCTCACCGACTTCCACCGCGTCCACCAACGCCACTGGATATTCCGCCGCCGGCGCCCGGTGTACCATGCCGTCCAGTTTCGCGCCGGACACACAGCCCGACAGCAACACCGCGACCACTGCCATCCCGATCAGTCTGTTCATGCTTCCAGATTCCCCCTGCTGTTTATTGTGTTGGCGGATGCCGTCGCCGCGTCGACAACCAGGTGAGAAAAATCCCCTGCGAACTGTGTCCGGCGTCTGCACCCGCAGCGCGATATAGTGGCGGGCTTGCCGACAGGAGTCATCCCCATGGTGGATTTGCTGACCCTTCTTCCCGCCCTGATCAGCGCCACGCTGATTACCTTCGCCTCATCGATACTGTGCCTGCGCTTTTATCCCACCGCGCCAAGGGCCAGTCTCTGGGTGGTGGTGTTCACGGTGCTGCTGATCTTGCAGTGCTATGGCACCTGGTTCGGCCTGCCACTGCTGATCAACCGTTACGGCGATGACAACCTCCAGCGCTCGCTGATGCTGATGAATGCCCTCGGCCAGTTCGGCGAACTGCTGCTGATCGGCTGCCTGCTGACTGCGGCCTTCATCGACCGCACGGCCAGGCAACAGGACGTCACACCGTGCGGGCGCGGGCCCATGATGCTGATACAGGGACTGCTTTCGCTGCTTCTGCTGCCGCCCCTCGGCATCGTGGTCAGCGTATTTGCCGCCTGGTCGCTGACCGGCAAGCACACCCTGGACCGCCAGGACCACGCTCTGACACGGGCAGGCCTGATACTCGGCGTGCTGGCATTGCTGTTGCTATTGGGGACGGCGGCGTTCCTGTTCTGGTACGTCATCGCCCTGGCCGGCATGGGCAACATGCGCTGACGCCTGATTCTGTTTCCTGACCGCGCGTTCCTGTTCTGTTTTGGTAACCACGCAGGGTTTCATCATATTTATGCAACAGCCCGGCGCGAGCCTGCCGCCATGCTCATCACCGGACTGTTGCCATGACCACACGACCTTCCCTGACACGACGCACACTGATCCAGGCCATGTTCTACGGCGCCGGGGCCTCGGCATTGATCGCCTGCGGTGGCGGCAGCAGCCGGGGCGGCACCGTTACACCGGCACCGCCGGTGGACCCGGAAGTGCCCGAGCCGCCCGTTGTCCCCGCCACGCAATTACCGCTGAGTGCCGGGCCCCTGGCCGCCATCGGCCCGCTGGTGCAAAGCGAGGTCGACGGCATCTTCATCCCTGAAGGGTTCGGCATTCGTCGCGTGGCGCGTCATCTGCACAACCCGCGTACCGGCCTGCCCGACCCGCTCGGCCTGCTCGGCTACCACTGGCATATCTTTCCGGACGGTGGCGCGGTGTTTCCGGTTGAGGACGACGGCGGCTGGGTGTATGTCTCCAACAGCGAAACGCCGCTGGGCGGTGGCGTCGGCGCACTGCGTTTCGATGCCGACGGCAACATTGTCGATGCCTACCGCATCCTCAATAACACACGCACCAATTGCGCCGGTGGCGCCACACCGTGGGGCACCTGGCTCAGTTGCGAGGAAGTCACCGATGGCCGCGTGTACGAATGCCATCCGCTTGGCACACCCTCCCAGGCAGTGGCGCATCCGGCGCTGGGCATTTTCCGCCACGAAGCCGCCGCAGTGGACTGGCGCACGCGCACGGTGTTCATGACCGAGGACCGTGGCGACGGACGCTTTTACCGGTTCCGCTCGTTTGGCGAGGTCACGTCCATGACCGGCCAGCCCGCGCTGGATCTCGCCAACGGCGTACTGGAAGTGCTGGAAGTCGAAGGATTTGAAAACGGCGGCTATCAGGACGACCTGGCGCAGGCGCGCCTGCTGAAGAAAGTGCGCTGGGTGCCGGTCATCAACCCGGACCAGCCGCAGGAAACGGTGCGCACCACGCTGGAAGCCAGTACCGGCAGCGCACCGGGCACGGTATTTCGCGGCGGCGAAGGGCTGTGGCTGCAATACCTGCCGGAGGACGCCCAGCCGGTGGTGGCCGGCTCGCCGAACCCGTTGCGCGCCGTGGCGTTTTTCGCCTGCAAGGGCGACAACCGTGTCTACGCGCTGGATATCGACAACGACCAGATCGAAGTGGTGTTCGACAACGAACAACTGATCGCCCCGGACGCGCCGTTCGACGATGTCGATAACGTCGTGGTCAGCCCGGCGGGCGATGTGGTGGTGGCGGAAGACGGCGAACAGATGCGCCTGATGGTGATGGTGCCGAACCAGCCGGCGAAGGTACTGGTGCAGGTGCCCGGCGGTGGCAGTGAACTGACCGGGCCGGCGTTTACGCCGGACGGATCACGGCTGTATTTCAGTTCGCAGCGCGGCCCGTCCGGTGATCTGGTGGCCACCGGGGTGACCTACGAACTGACGGTGCCCGCAGCGTTTCGTTGAGCCGGACGTCAGCCTGCCTCCGCCAGCAAACCCGCCAGCATCAGTTGCAGGCTGTCCGTCAGGCTGTCGGCAAAATCCCGGCGCATCAGGCTCAGCTCGGGCCGCTGCAACACTTTTTCCACCAGCGGCGCCGGATGGCAGACCGGCCAGAGCCCGCCCACCTGGGCCAGGAAATAGGCCATGAAATCCTGCAGCCGGACCGTGCCCACCGCCGGCAGCGCCGCCTGCAACGCCGACAGCACCGCCAGCCCGCGTTGCAGGCTCTCCTGTTTGAACGCCAGCACCGCCTGCTCGGACAGGTTACGTTCCAGCACGTTGCCGAGCAGGCTCACCAGCTGGCACAGGCGCGGGCGCGCCACGGTCGCCGTGGCCAGCACCGCCGCCACGGTCGCCGGCTGATTGCTGCCGGCCAGCGGCGCCAGGGCCGCCTTCACGTCCTCCACCCAGCCATCGAGATCCTGCATCAGCAGCGCCAGGTAGATCGCCTCGCGGCTCTCGAAGTAGCGATAGACATTGGACTTGGCCAGCCGCGCTTCCCGGGCAATCGCATTCAGGCTGAGCTGATCCGGTGCCTGCTGCGCCAGCAGGCGCGCGGTGGCCGCCAGGATGCTGTCCCGTCGCTGGGCGATTTCCTCAGGCTTGCGGGCCCGGATAAAACAGCCTTCACCTTTCATCAGCACGCTCTTGGTTGGAAGGTGGACAATTAAATCAAACAGTTAGCCGGCACGCCAACTGCGCATGCCGCGCCGCATTGACAGGAGACCATCGGTCTTTTAATTTGGCGACCACTGGTCTTTAATCCTGAACACCCCGATGAGGATACGTCAATGAGCTGGACGCCGCGCGACATACCCGACCAATCCGGAAAAACCATCGTCATCACCGGCGCCAACAGTGGCATCGGTTTCGAGGCCACGAAACTGCTGGCCGACAAGGGCGCCCACGTGATCATGGCCTGCCGCAGCACGGCGCGAGGCGAGGCGGCCCGTGCGCAGATCATGCAGGCCCTGCCCGGCGCGAAACTGACGCTGAAACCCCTCGACCTGTCCGACCTGAAATCCGTGCGGGACTTTGCCCACACTCTGCATGACGAGTTCGATTCGCTGGATGTGCTGCTCAACAACGCCGGCGTGATGGCGCCGCCGCTGACCCGCACCAGCGAGGGCTTCGAATTGCAGATCGGCACCAATCACCTGGGTCATTTCGCCCTGACCGGCTTGCTGCTGGACCTGCTCAGCGCCGCACCCGCCGGCCGGGTGGTGACCGTCAGCAGCCTGGCACACCGCATGGGCAACATCCGTTTCGACGACCTGCAATGGCAGAAAAAATACTCGCGCTGGCTGGCCTACGGGCAGAGCAAACTGGCCAACCTGATGTTCGCCCGAGACCTGCAGCGGCGCCTGCAACGCGACGGCGCCGGCGTGATCTCGGTGGCGGTACACCCCGGCTACTCCGCCACCCATCTGCAGGACACCATGCCCGGCGGCAAGGTGTTCAACGCGCTGTTTGCCCAGCACCAGTCACAGGGCGCGCTGCCGAGCGTCTTCGCTGCCACGGCAGCGCAGGCCAGCCCCGGCGGCTACTACGGCCCGGGCGGCTGGATGGAATTGCGCGGCCTGCCCGCCCCGGCACGGCCGCGCAAACTGGCCGACAACCACGATGTGGCGCAAAGGCTGTGGCAGGTGTCCGAGCAACTGACCGGCGTGCGTTATCTGTCCACGCCGGCAGCGGCCTGATCACCGGTTTCGATTTTCTGCCTGGATGCTGCCCGGAGAGTTTCCTGGCCCCACGCCTCGAATGACGCGTGGGGTCACTTCAGGAAGGGCAGCTCTTTTTCCGACAGCCGGCTGACCAGGCCCGGCGCAATGCGCTTGGCGAAGTACATGCCCCAGGCTTCCGGCGACACCGGTTGTACCGCGACATTGCGCTGCACGGCGCGCAGGATCACTTTCGCCACCTGCGCCGGGGTGTAATTGCGCTTTTGATAGAACTGCACCACTTTGTCGTGCCGCGCTCCCTCGCCCATTTTCCCTTCCATGATCGAATTCGCGACGATCGCGGTATTGATAATGCCGGGGCAGATGGCGGTAACGCCGATGCCATGGGTGGCCATGTCACCGCGCAGCGATTCCGTGAAGCCCTGCACCGCAAACTTGCTCGCCGCATAGATCGGCATGTCCGGCGCAGCGATAAAGGCCGCCGCCGAGGCCGTGTTGATCACATGGCCGCCCTGCCCGCGCGCCACCATGTTCGGCAGGAACGCGTGGCAGCCGTGCACCACGCCCATCAGGTTGATGTCCATGACCCGGCGCCAGGTGTCCAGCGAGGTGTCCAGAAAACGACCGGCACTGCCGATACCGGCATTGTTCATCAGGATATCCAGCGCCGGGATCTCGGCATGCACGGCGTCGGCCATGGCCTGCACGCTGTTGTTGTCCGCCACGTCACAGTGCAGCGGCCGGGCGGTGGCGCCCAGTGCACGAATCTGCGTGGCAGTGTCTTCCGCCTGGGCCAGGTTGATGTCCGCTACCCACAGCCGGGCGCCGGCGCGTGCAAAGGCGAGCGCGGTTTCCCGGCCAATACCACTGCCGGCGCCAGTGACCAGCACTTCCTTATCACGAAATGTTTTCACGGGAGACGTCCTGTTCTGAGGGGATGGCGGATTCTAACCAGCGCCGCCTTCATCAGAGAAAGCCCCGGCGCCGTCAGGGCCGGGCGCCCGAGTGATGTGCTGCGGCGCTGCGTTCCAGCCGCAACTGTTCCTGTTGCAACAGGCGGCTGACATCGCGCAGGTCACGGATGCGCTGCTCCACGGCGGCACGCTTCTGCGCCATCAGCGCGGCGCCCTGGGCACAGTCAATGCTGCCGGCCTGCAGGGCGTTCATCACTTCACGGATTTCTTTCAGTGAAAAACCCAGCGCCTTGAGCTGCCGCATCATGATGACGCGCTGCACCATCTGTTCGGGGTAATCGCGATAGTTGTTGCCCGCGCGCACCACCTCGCTCAGCAAGCCTTCCTTCTCGTAGTAACGCAAGGTATGCCGGCTGACGCCGGTGCGCTGTGCCAGCTCCGCAATCCGCATGCCGCCTCTCCTGCCGCTTCGCCGTCTTGACCTTAGAGTGTGCTCTACACTTTAGGCTCAGGCTCATCCGACTCACAAGGAGCCTGTCATGACCTTTTTCGTTACCGGCGCGACCGGGTTTATCGGCCGCCATCTGTGCGCCCGGCTGACCGCCAGCGGCCAGCCCGTGCTGGCGCTGATGCGGGACCCGACCCGCCTGGCGTCATTCCGTGATCAGGTCACTGCCCTGGGTGGCCAGGGCACGTTGATCGACGCCGTACCAGGCGACCTCGACCACCCCGGCGTCACCGCGGCAGCGTTGCCGTCGCTCCGCGCCGTCATTCACCTGGGCGCCCGGTTTGCCTGGCGCATGGACGCGGCCGTCGCCCGGCGCACCAATGTGGACGGCAGCCTGGCCATCACCGCACTGGCGCGCCAGGCCGGCTGCCGGCTGGTGTATGTCAGCGGCTTTATGCTGGCCAATGCCGCCCACCTGCAGCGGTTGGCGATCAACACGGCCACCCCGGCCCGCACCGACTGGCCGCGCCTGTACCGCCGTGCCGGCGCGTACGAGGCCAGCAAGCTGGAAGCCGCGTTCCGTGTCCGCGATTTTGCTGCCGCCCACGCCCTGGACTGGGTCGAAGTCCTGCCGGCCACCGTCGCCGGACACAGCCGCAGCGGCGACCTCGACAGCGCGCAACCATTGCACACCCTGATCGACAATCTGGCCCGGGGCCGGCTGATGAGGGTCCCCGGCAGCCCGGCCCACTGGCTGCCGCTGGTGCCGGTGGATACCCTGGCGCAGTTGCTCGCGGCCGCCGCCCTGGCCCCCGCACCGCCCCCGCGCCTGCTGGCACTGGACCCGGACACGCCCACTCTGCAGGGCATGCTGGCGGTGCTGGCGGACACCCTGGGCCGGCGGGCGCCGCGCCGGTACCTGCCGATACCCGTGCTGGCCGCCCTCCTGCGGCTGCCGGGCCTGCCCACCTTGATGAATACGGCACCGGAAGCGCTGCATTTCATTCAGCCGACCCGGTTCGACACCCGTGTGACACAACACTTCCTGGCCACCTCATCGATTACCATGGCCCCCATCGAGCACGTGCTTCGCGCCAGCGCGCAGCATTATCTGCGCACACAGGCGGGCAGCACGGCGGATACGCAGCCGGTCTGACTGCGGTGGCGGGCAGCGGGTTAGTCCTGCCCTGGGGCCTGTGGCATAATGCGCGCCCCATCGCGGCACGCCGGTTTTCATACTGCCGCTGCCGCGCCCGCCCTGCTGATCCGGTAGAAGACATTGCTGACCACAGCCAACATCACCATGCAGTTCGGCCCCAAGCCGCTGTTCGAAAATGTGTCCGTCAAGTTCGGTGACGGTAACCGCTACGGCCTGATCGGTGCCAACGGCTCCGGCAAGTCGACCTTCATGAAAATTCTCGGCGGTGATCTGGAGCCAAGCGCCGGCAATGTCTCGAAAGCGCCGGACGAGCGCATCGGCAAGCTGCGCCAGGATCAGTTCGCCTATGAGCAGTACAGCGTGATCGACACTGTGATCATGGGGCACGATGCGCTGTGGAAGGTGAAAGCGGAACGCGATGCCATCTACGCCAAGCCGGACATGACCGAAGAAGACGGCATCCGCGCCGGGGAGCTGGAAGGGGAATTTGCCGAGCTGGACGGTTACACCGCGGAATCCCGCGCCGGCGACCTGCTGCTCGGCGTCGGCATTCCGGTGGAACAGCACTTTGGCCCAATGAGCGAAGTCGCGCCGGGCTGGAAATTGCGCGTGCTGCTGGCGCAGGTGCTGTTTTCCGATCCGGATATCATGTTGCTGGACGAACCGACCAACAACCTGGACATCAACACCATCCGCTGGCTGGAGGACATTCTCAACCAGCGCCAGTGCACCATGATCATCATTTCCCACGACCGCCACTTCCTGAACAGTGTCTGCACCCACATGGCAGACCTGGACTATGGTGAACTGCGCGTCTACCCCGGCAACTATGACGAGTACATGACCGCCGCCACCCAGGCCCGCGAACGCGTGCAGTCGGACAACGCAAAGAAAAAAGCACAGATCGCGGAGCTGCGCACGTTCGTCAGCCGCTTCTCCGCCAACGCGTCGAAATCACGCCAGGCGACCTCGCGCGCCAAGCAGATCGACAAGATCAAGCTGGAAGAAATCAAGCCGTCCAGCCGCCAGAACCCCTACATCATTTTCGAGCAGGACAAGAAACTGTTCCGCAATGCGCTGGAAGTGAAAGGGCTGGCCAAGCAGTTCGACGGCGTACCCCTGTTCAGCGGCCTGGACCTGACCGTGGAAGTGGGCGAGCGCATCGCCATCATCGGTGCCAACGGCGCCGGCAAATCAACACTGATGCGCTGCCTGGTCGGCGATCTGGCGCCCGACGCCGGCCAGATCAAGTGGTCAGAGAACAGCGCCCTGGGTTATTACGCACAGGACCATGCCGCCGATTTCGTCGAGCGGCTGCACCTGATCGAGTGGATGAGCCAGTGGGGGAAACCCAGCGATGACGAACAGATCATCCGGGGCACCCTCGGCCGGCTGCTGTTCACCCAGGACGACATCGCCAAGACCGTGAACGTGCTCTCCGGGGGTGAACAGGGCCGCATGCTGTTCGGCAAGATCATGCTGCAACGGCCGAACATCATGCTGCTGGACGAGCCGACCAACCACCTGGACATGGAATCCATCGAGTCGCTCAACCTGGCGCTGGAAAACTATCCCGGCACCTTGCTGTTCGTCAGCCACGACCGCGAGTTTGTGTCTTCGCTGGCCACCCGCATCATCGAGCTGACACCCACCGGCATCGTCGATTTCCACGGTACCTACGAAGATTACCTGCACAGCCAGGGCGTGGCCTGAGCCCGCCCACCCGCAGCGCTGCCGGTGCTATTCCGGCAGCGCGTAGGTGAGCACGTAATCGCCGCTGGGTGTCTCCATAAAGTGGTGCCCGGCTGCGACGATCATCAGGTACTGGCGCCCACCGGCTTCATACATCAGCGGGTTGGCCTGGCCACCCGCCGGTAGCGCTGCCTGCCACAGCGTCTCGCCGGTGCGCAGATCAATGGCACGGATCAGATCGTCGGTCGCTGCCGCGATAAACACCAGTCCGCTGGCGGTCAGCACCGCACCACCATTGTTCGGCGTGCCGATCACGAACGGCAGCCCTGAGCGGATGCCCCAGGGGCCGTTGGCGCGGGCAGTGCCGAACGGCCGGTCCCACAGCGTGCGGCCGCTCCTGACCTCCACCGCGCGGATACCGCCGTAGGGCGGTTCCTTGCACAGCAGCCCGGTGTACTTCACCCGCCAGCCGGCGTTGACATCAATCGCGTAGGGAGTGCCTTCCTGCGGGTCACCCTGCCCTTCAGCGCCGCCCTTGTCCTCCGGCAATTCGTCACGCGGGCGCCAGCCGTAACGGTCCGCCTGCTCGCGCGGCACCAGGCGGTTGTAGTTCGGGGTGATGTTGTAATTCAGCAGCATCACGCCGCGCACCGGGTCCAGCGCAGCACCGCCCCAGTCGACGCCACCGTTATAACCGGTGAACTCGATCCAGGGACGGTCTGCCTGGGGCGGCGTGTACATCCCTTCATAGGCAGCCTCGTGGAACTGGATGCGGCAGAACAACTGGTCGTAAGGCGTCATGCCCCACATCTGCTGTGGCGTCAGGTCCGGCTGCTGCACGGTGTGGTACAACGAATAAGGTTGCGTCGGCGAGCGCATTTCCGGCTCGGCGCCACCCTGCGGCACCGGACGCTCCTCGATGTCCACCAAAGGGTCGCCCGTGCGCCGGTCGAACACGTAGATGTCGCCCTGTTTGGTGGGCAGCAGCACCGCCGGCACCGGGCCATTGTCGGTAGGAAAATCCAGCAGCGTCGGCTGTGAGCCGAGATCGTAGTCCCACACATCCACATGCGTGGTCTGGAAATGCCACACCGGCAGCCCGGTGGTCACGTCCAGTGCCACCAGCGAGGTGGCCCATTCGTTTTCCGCTTCGGTGCGCGAGCGGCTCCAGTAATCCGCCGCGCTGTTGGCCATCGGCAGGTAGACCAGCCCCAGCGCATTGTCACCGGCCGCCGCCGTCCACATATTCGGCGAGCCACGCACATAGGTCTCGCCCTCCTCAAGCGGCCCGCTGTAATCGGGGCGCGCCGCATCCCAGGCCCAGGCCAGGCGGCCGTCCACGGCGTCGAACCCCTTGATCACTCCCGAGGGTGGATAACGACGCTGGCCATCGAGCACCTGGTGGCCGGTGATCAGCACATCGCGCACCACCACCGGTGCAGAATTGATCGACACATAACCCGGCGGTGTCTCGCCCATGCCTTCTTTGATATCCACTTCGCCGCCGTTGCCGAAGCCGGTACAGGGTTCGCCGGTGCCCGCATCGACGGCGATCAGGCGGCCGTCGAGCGTGCCGGAGAAAATCCGCTGCGCGCACAGGCCATCGCTGCCGGCCAGGCGTGCCGGCGGCACTTCGTAATAGGTCACGCCACGGCAGGCGGCGGTGTAGGGAATTGCGTCGCTGGACACCTGCGGATCATAGCGCCAGCGTTCTTCGCCGCTGGCTGCGTCCAGGGAAATCAGAACGTTGCGCGACGTGCAGAGATACACGGCGTCGCCGATTTTCAGCGGCGTGGTTTCCGCCCCCCAGCGGTGCTCCAGCAGATCGCCGGTGCGGTACTGCCAGGCGACTTCCAGTTGCGCGACGTTGTCCGGCGTGATCTGCGATAACGGCGAATAACGTTGTGCGGCACTACCGCCGCCATAGGCTGGCCAGTCCTGCGGCGCCGGGTTGTCCGCCGGCTGCGCGCTGCCGACATCCGTATGCAGCGAGGCACCGAAGGCCGGCGCTTCAGCATTACGCGTCACACCATGCGGCACGAACAGCAGCACCCCGCCCACGACGGCCAGCAGCACCAGGCCGCCGGCCGCACCCCAGGCCGGCGCGCGGCGAAAACCGAGTTGCGGTGCGACCAGCGCCACCAGCACGCCCAGCCCGAGGATGACATCCAGGCGCGGGATCCAGCCCCAGTAACGGTTGCCGGTTTCCCACAGCGTCCATAACAGGGTGCCGATGAAAATCAGCGCATACAGCCAGACCCCGGTACGGCGTCCCGCGATCAGCAGGCCGCCAGCCAGCAGCATGCCCAGGCCGGCCAGCAGGTAGTAAAGGCTGCCACCGAGCAGGGCCAGGCGAATGCCGCCGAACAGCAGCGGCAATCCCAGCAGGGCAACCAGACCACCCACCAGCCAGAGCAGTGGGCCACCGCGCCCACGGTTGTTCCCTGAAGCGTGCATACCGAATCCCTCCGCATTGAGCAGGGCGTTGCGCCCTGCCCCTTGGTAGCACGCGGCCGGTGAGGCACGTCAGGGCGTTTTACAACTTTTAGCATGTGCTAAAGGAAACGCCGGCCGCCCCTTTTATTCACCGCATCCTCTCCGGTGCGGCTCAGCCTTCCACGCCAAGGAAGCGGAACGGCTCCGCCTGGCGGAACGCACCGGTGGCATTGCCGGAATAGGTATGGTCCTGCTCCGGCCCCAGATCCAGCTTCATTACCTTGCCTGTCTCGGCAGAAAAATCGAGCGCCTTGAGATCTACCCAGAAGGTATTCGGTGTCAGCGCCGACTCAAAAAAGTAGAGCAGCCGCTGATGGTCTGCCACCGTGCGCCAGCGTGTGGAGGAAATGTTCGGCTGGTCCGGGGTGGCAATACCGTACGGCACCGACACATTGCGGATCACGCTGAATACACTGGCCAGCGCGCGGTTCGGGTCGTCATCTTTCGGAATCGCGTTCACATAGAATGCCGCGCGGGCAAAGCGGTCTGCCGCGCGGTTGGTGCCCGGCAGCATCACGGTGCCGCCGATCTGTTGCCAGTAGGCATTGAGCGCCAGCTGTTCCTCGAAAATCGGCGAGTTGGTCATCACCTGGTAATCGCGGCTGTGATGAATCACCTGCTTGCCGCCGATGTATTCGATAATGGCGCTGTCACCGCTGGCGTCGGACATCGACAGGTGCAGTGTCGCCAGGCGGCTCTCGCCGGGTACATTGTCGGAAACGATAGTGAATGGCTCGCGCCGCAGCGCCTTCACCGCCTCGTCGACGGTGGCGAAATTGTCCAGCACATACTGCGCCCAGGCCGCCAGCGTCAGGCCCGGCTTGCTGCGCCGGGTGAACTCGGGGTATTCGGATTCCACCAGCCACAGCACGTTGGCCATCAGCCCGGCTTCGTTCAGGCCGTCGGTGGTGGAGATATCGTAGCCGGTGGCAATCACGCTGCCGTAGCGGGAGGTCCAGCGAAGCGAGTTGGCACCGGCTTCGCCAGTGCGGGCCATGCCGCGCGGGAACACCCACAGGTGCGTGGCAACGTCGTTTTTCCAGTCCATGGAACGGGCGGTGATGATGTGCCCATCGGCACCGTGATACACCAGCCGGGTGCAGGCCTGCGCCACTGGCCAGGCCAGCGCGCCCAGCAGGGCAATAAACAGGATCAGCAGTCGGTCACGAACAGGGGAATGCAGCATGTGGGAGGCTCCTTCTCCGGGGGGCGGTATGCCGTAGCGTACCCCGATTCCGGGAGGGGCGGGAGTCACACCGCCGCGCTGGCGCGCGGCGGCGGAGGACAGTCAGTCCAGATGGTCGAGGGTCACTTCCAGGTCCTGCTTGGCGACGTTCACACCCCAGAAGGTGTAGGTGTCGTCATCCTCATCAACCAGACGCACATCAAACAGCGGCGAATCGTAACCCTGCAGGGTGATCCGCACACTGGCGCCGTCCTCGAGAATATCGGTACCCAGTACATCCTCTTCCCATTCATCGGAATGCTCCGGGCTGACATAGGCGTACAGGATATCGAAACCGGTGCTGTTGGTGATGGTCAGAAAATAGTTGTCTGCCTGGGCATGCGTCGCCAGCAACAGTGACAGACACAGCCCGAAGAGCCATTTCAGGCGCATACGTAACCCTCCATTTTTTCCTTCTGAATGTTTCCTGATAGATCAAGAACCCCGATCAAGCCACGCCAAGGATACCCAAAGTCCCCGGCGAGAGCATTAGCTTCGCCCGAACAGCGCGCCCATACCAGTGTCGCAGTGTAAACCGGCCGGCCCGTCGGTCGGGCCGCCTCAATCCTGCCGGCTGTCAGCCGATAACCCGCTCAACGACGACCGCAAGGAACAGGGCATGCACGCACTGACCATGGCCAGAAAACTCTGGGGCGCGCTGGGTATTACCTGGCTGGCAATACTGCTGCTGATGGGCTGGATGAACTGGCAGAACCGCCAGACCATCCAGCAGGAACGACAGGACACGCTGCGACATATGGTCAGCGCGGCGCAGCACCAGCTTGCTGCGCTGTCAGAACAGGTAAAGCGCGGTGACCTGTCGATCGACCAGGCCCAGGCCCGGGGCCGGGAGGCCATCGCCAGCATCCGTTTCGGTGATGGCGACTACCTGTTCGCCTTCGACCCGGCCATGCGCATCCTGGTGCACCCGGTGTTCGAGCGCGGCACGGACATGAGCGATTACCAGGATTCCGGCGGCAACATGATTTTTCATATGCTCATGGACGTGGTACGCCGGCAGGGCAACGGCTTCGTCACCTACCACACCACCCGTGCCGGCGGCGAAGAAGAATTGCCAAAGCTGACCTACATGGATGTCTATGCGCCCTGGGACTGGTACATCGGCACCGGCGTCTACCTGGACGACATCGACACCGCATTTCACGCCTCGCTGTTGCGCTCGCTGGTGATCCTGCTGGTCATTGGCGTACCGATGACTCTGCTGATGGGCTGGATCATCCGCGATACCACCCGTCGCCTCGGCGGCGACCCCGCCTACGCCGCGAGGGTAGTGCGCTACATCGCCGACGGCGACCTCACCCGCACCACGCAGCTTGCTGCAGACGACCGCGACAGCCTGCTGTTTCATATCAACCGCATGCGCGAAAGCCTGCTCGATACCATTCGCGCCATCCTGCACAGCGCCGATGACGTGAACAGCGCCGTGCTGGAAATTCGCGGCGGCAACGACGAACTCGCCACGCGCACCGAACAGCAGGCCGCGTCGCTGGCGGAAACCGCCAGCAGCATGGAGCAGATCACCGCCACCGTGAAACAGAACGCCGACCATGCCGACCACGCCCGCCGCCTGGCCGGCGACACCGAGGACCGGGCACGTGCCGGACGCGGCGCCATGGAACAGGTGATCGAATTGATGCAGGCCATCACCCAGAGCGCCCGCCAGATGAGCAGCATCGTCGACACCATCGACGGCATCGCCTTCCAGACCAATATCCTGGCGCTGAATGCCTCGGTGGAAGCCGCCCGCGCCGGCGAACAGGGGCGGGGCTTCGCCGTGGTCGCCAGCGAAGTGCGCAACCTGGCCAGCCGTTCCGCAGACGCGGCCCGCGAAATCAAGGCACTGATCGAAGGTGCCCACGCACAGGTGGCGCAGGGCAGCCGGCAGGTACAGGACACCGGCGACATTATCGCCAGCATGAGCCACGACATGACGCAACTGAACACATTGATCAGCGAAATTTCCACTGCCTCGACGGAGCAGAGCCACGGCATCGGGCAGGTGAACCAGGCGGTGACACAGATGGATCAGATGACGCAGCAGAATGCATCACTGGTGCAGGAAAGCAGCCGGGCATCGGAAAAGCTGGCCACCCTGAGCAAGGTCATGCGCGAACGCGCCAGCCGCTTTACCGTGGCGGACTGAACAGGGCCGGCAAAAAAAACGCGCCACCGGCATGCCGATGGCGCGTTGTCAGCCGGCTACGCTGCGCAGCTTGACCAGTTCGTTCATCAGACCATCCAGACCACCGTACACGGAAATCCGGTCGATCCGGCCGGTGACACGTTCCAGCGCCTCCAGCTCTTTCAGCCGCATCAGTACCGGGCTGTTCTCCATCATTTTTGCCGTGTTGTGCAGCGATCGCATCGCCTGGGTTTCTTCGCGGCGACGAATCAGGTTGGCCTCCGCCTCTTTCTGCGCCTGCACCACCTGATTGAGGATCTCCTTCATTTCACCCGGCAGGATGATGTCCTTCACGCCGACACTCAGCAGGCCGATACCGACGTCTGCCAGCGCGTCTCTGGCCGACGCCAGCAATGCGCCGTTGAGCGCATCTTTCTGCTCAAGCAACTCGTCCAGCGAGCGTGTGCCCACCGCTTCGCGCAAGGCCAGTTGCAGCACGCGATACGTGTAGGCGGCCGCGTCTTTCAGCATTGAGGCCAGCTTGCGTACATCGGTCACCTGGTAGCTGGCCGACAGGTTCAAACGCAGGGATACCCGGTCACGTGTCAGGATTTCCTGACCGCTCACTTCGGTTTCGGTCACACGCAGGTCCACCAGCGTCACATCCACTGAGCGGCCCACCTGCCAGTAACCGTAGCTGCCGGCTTCCAGCACTGCCTGAAGGCCACCATTGACCCGCAACAGGCCCACATGCCGTACCGGCACATCGACGCTGTACACCAGCGCACGGGCCTTTTGCAGCAACGGCACATTCAGGCTCTTGCACAGCGGACCAAGCAGCGCGGCCGGCAGCGCCATGTCCTGCGCAATGTCGATCAGTTCGACACGCAACTCATCGACATGCCGCCACAGTACCAGCTCGCTGGCCGGCGGCAGCAGGTCCATCAGCTTGCCGTCGCGGTAGACCAGGGCCACCTGCGTATCGCCGGTCGCATAACGTACCAGATGTTCCTGCAGTGCGGCGTGCTCGCGCATCAGGTACTTGATGTCCGCGCGCGCCATCACCAGATCACTGGTGTGGTAGCTCTCCAGCGTGACGTTGCCGCGCAGCAGGCTGACGCGATGGCGGCCCGGCAGCAACAATTTTTCATAACGGCCGCGACGCCACAGCAACACACGTTGCTGATCGGCGACATCCACCGTCATCCAGAGTTTCATCATCACACTACTCCCTGTTTCATTATGGCTTTCGTCAGGTGGAACCTGCCCGCCGCACGGCGGCGGACGGTCTGGGTCACCGGGGTGAACGCCAGCTTGCCGGCTCACATGCAGCGGCCGGTGTTGAACGGGTGGTGCCAACCACGGCCGGGCCGCGCCGTTCTCCACCGGCGTACCTGTGTCACGCCAGTCACCAGCCACCGGCCGCGGCCAGCGCGGCGGACAGGCTCCGGGTTTGAGATTTTCTGCATGGGTAACCGCCATGTGGGGAGTCGAACCCCGGCCCTCCGGCCTTCCCGCTCGCTACGTGCTGTAGCAGGTGCTATCACGGGACTCGAACCCGTGACCCGCAGGCATGGCCTGCTGCTCTACCCGGCTGAGCTAGATAGCCTGTTCGCGCTGCAATGACGACCGGTACACGGCCAGCCACGGGCCGCCGCGCCAGGCTGGTGCAGAACCAGCGCCGCTGTTCGTCATCGACAACGTCGAACCTGTTTGCGGAATAGCGCTCACGCTCTATTCCGGCATCTGTGTGCGCATGCCGCGCAAACAAAAAAAGCCCGGAAGGTTTTGCCTTCCGGGCTTTTTCCAATGCAACCGGGAAGGCAGCGCCTTCCCGACTGAAAGACGCACGCTTAACGCTGTACCGCCACCTCGTTCATGGCGCAACGCCGCACAACGCTGTCGATGCAGCGTGGCTGGCTGTTCTTGATCACCGTGTGTCTTTGCATAATGTATTGATCACTGTGCCGGTAAAAATCAGGGCGGCAAGAATACGCCCGGCACTCACATTGTCAACCATAAAACGCCGATTATTTTCAAACAGCAGTTTGATATTTTTCCGTCCGCACCGTCGCCCATGCCGATCATCCACCACCACTCTTGATGCGCTCGGGCAAAACAGGCAACCTCGCCAGGTCTTCCACCAGCCAGGACCCGGTCCCATGCTCCGCAGCAAACTGCCCGACCTGGGCATCACCATCTTTACCCGCATGACGCAACTGGCACAGGAAACCGGCGCCATCAACCTGTCACAGGGCTTTCCCGACTTCGCGCCACCGGCCGCGCTGCTGGACGCAGCGATGCGGCACCTGCGCGACGGGCAGAACCAGTACGCGCCGATGACCGGCATCGCCTCCCTGCGCGAACAGGTGGCACACAAGATTGCCCGGCGCTATGGCCGGCAGCTCGACAGCCAGCGCGAAGTCACCATCGTGCCCGGCGCCACGGAAGCCATCTTCTGTGCCATCCAGGCGGTGGTGCAGCCCGGCGACGAGGTGATCCTGCTCGACCCCAGCTACGACAGCTACGCACCCTCGGTGCACCTGGCCGGCGGCCGGTGCGTGCATGTGCCGTTGCAGCAACCGGATTTCTCGATCGACTGGCAGCGTCTGCAGGCGGCGTTCTCGCCGCGTACCCGACTGCTGATCATCAACTCGCCGCACAATCCCAGCGGCGCGCTGATCTCCCGTGCCGACCTGGACCAGCTCGCCGCCCTGCTGCGCGGCCACGACGCCTGGCTGCTCTCCGATGAGGTCTACGAACACCTGGTCTACGACGGCCAGCTGCATGCCAGCGTGCTTGCCCATGATGCGCTGTACCAGCGCGCCTTTGTGGTCAGTTCATTCGGCAAGACCTACCACGTCACCGGCTGGAAAACCGGTTACGTGGCCGCGCCGCCAGCACTGACCGACGAACTGCGCAAGGTGCACCAGTACGTCAACTTCTGCGGTGTGACACCGCTGCAACACGCGCTGGCCGATTTCATGGCCGCGCATCCTGAGCACCTGGATGAGCTGCCACACTTCTACCAGGCCAAGCGCGACCTGTTCTGCCAGTTGCTGCAACCGTCGAAGCTGCGCTGCGTGCCGGCACCCGGCACCTACTTCCAGCTTGCGGACTACAGCGCCATCCGCGACGATCTGGACGATGTGGCGATGGCCGAATGGTTGACCCGCGAAGCCGGCGTAGCGGCCATCCCGATTTCCGTGTTCTACCGCGAACCGCCGAAGGACCTGCGCCTGGTACGCTTCTGCTTCGCCAAACAGGACCTGACCCTGCAACAGGCTGCCGAGAGGTTATGTGCGCTATGAATGATCTGACGCTGGCACTGGTGCAGACCACCCTGCACTGGGAAGACCGCACGGCCAACCTGAGCGATTTCGATGCGCTGCTGCCCGCCGCGCAGGGTGCCGATGTGGTGATCCTGCCGGAGATGTTTACCACCGGCTTTTCCATGGCGCCGGAGCGGCTGTGGGAAGCCGCCGACGGCCCGACCCGTGACTGGCTGCTGGCCCAGGCACGCGCCCTGGATGCCGCCGTTACCGGCAGCGTGATCGTGCGCAACAGCGATGGCCAGTATGTGAACCGCCTGTACTGGGCCCAGCCGGACGGCATTGTGCTGCATTACGACAAGCGCCATTTGTTCCGCATGGCCGGTGAGCACGAACACTACGCCGCCGGCAGCGAGCCCCTGTCACTGATGTGGCGCGGCTGGCGTATTCGTCCGCTGATCTGCTACGACCTGCGCTTTCCCGTCTGGAGCCGTGCCACGGACACCGACCTGCTGCTGTATGTTGCCAACTGGCCCGCCCCACGCCGCCTGCACTGGCTGCGCCTGCTGGCCGCGCGCGGCATCGAGAACCTGTGCTACAGCGTCGGCGTCAACCGCATCGGCGACGACGGCAAGGGCGTGCCGCACAGCGGCGATTCGGTGGTGTGTGATTTCCAGGGCGAGACACTGCTGGACGCAGAAAGCGAAGACGGTGTGTTCCACACCACGCTGTCTGCCAGCGCCCTGCAACAATATCGCGAGCGCTTCCCCGCCTGGCGCGACGCCGACCGCTTCACCATCACGCCATGATTCATCCGATCCTGCGCATGGGGGATGCGCGCCTGCGCCGCGTGGCCGAGCCGGTCACGGCGTTCGACACCCCGGCATTGCACCGCCTGGTGGCCGATATGTTTGACACCATGGCCGCTGCCAACGGCGCCGGCCTGGCGGCGCCGCAGATCGGCGTGAACCTGCGCGTGGTGATTTTCGGTATGGCGCACAACCCGCGCTACCCGGAGGCACCGCCCGTGCCACGCACGGTGCTGGTGAACCCGGTGCTGGAACCGCTGACTGCCGAGCAGCACTCAGACTGGGAAGGCTGCCTGTCCGTGCCCGGCATGCGCGGGCTGGTGCCACGCATCACGCGGTTGCGGTACCACGGGTACGATCAGTTCGGACAACGTATTGAACGCTCTGTGGACGGTTTCCATGCGCGCGTCGTGCAGCACGAATGCGATCACCTGGATGGCATTCTCTATCCGCAACGGATTCGGGACCTGAGCCAGTTCGGCTTCAGGGATGTGCTGTTTCCCGGCCAGGATCTGCCCGACGACTGAGCCCACCCTGCGGCCGGCAATGGCTCACCCGTCCGCCAGCGCCACCGCCTGATAACGCTGCCCCGGCGCAACGATCTGCTGCTGCGCACTGACCAGCGGCAGATCCCGCGACCCTTCGGGCGTGGCCTGCACCAGCGCATAGAGCGTGGCGGTGGTCATCTCCAGCGCCTCGGGCAATGCCAGCCCCGCCAGCAAACGCCCCAGCAACGTCGCGGAAAACACATCGCCCATGCCATTGGGCAGCGGATGACGCGCCAGGCGAGGCGTCGTCACCAGCCAGGCGCCGTGACCATCCACGGCCAGCGTGCCCAGCATGTCTGCCGGCATATCCGGTGTCGCCAGGCTGGTGATCACCACCACATCCGGCCCGCGCCCGCGCATCTGCCGCGCAGCACGCACCGCCTGCCCGATGCTGTTCAGCGGGCTGTCCGTCAGCAACTCGAATTCAAACTGGTTCGGCGTGATGATATCGGCGAACGGTATCGCCTGATTGCGCAGAAAATCCGGAATCGCCGCATTGACGAACACACCGCGCCCCACGTCGCCCATGACCGGGTCACACAGGTAACGCACCGCCGGATTGCCCCGCCGGATATCGTCCACCGCTTCAAGAATCACCTCGCCCGTGCCGGCGTCACCCAGATAGCCCGACAGCACCGCCGCCACGCGCGACAGCACTCCGCGTTCGCGCAGCCCCAGCAGCACATCGCGGATATGCGCGGCCCCAAACACCATGCCGCGAAACTGGCCATAGCCGGTGTGGTTGGAAAACTGCACCGTGTTGACCGGCAACACCTCGAACCCCAGGCGCTGCAGCGGAAACACCGCCGCCGCATTACCGACATGGCCCAGTGCAACATGGGACTGAACAGACAACACCAGGGACGGCACGGCATCACACATCAGGCACGGCAACTCCGCAACAGGAAATCGGCTTTCAGCATAGCTGTTATGCACATGGCGGCGCATCCTCTGGGCCGCAGGCGCCTGCCACGCTTTTATCGGAAGCCCTTCATCGCCCGCGCGGTGTCCTTCTGGCGTTTATCGGCTACTGATCAGCGGCCACGCATCCACCAGCCGGCGCCGCCCTGGCCATCCAGGCCGCCGGCTGGTAGCAGCACCTGACACGCGTTTCACGCACAAAAAAAGGGAGGCCACGTTTACACGTGCCTCCCTTTTTTAGCAGCCACCCGTCAGTTCAGGATGGCTGTTGCCCGTCTTTTCAGAGCGGGACAATGTTCTCGGCTTGCGGGCCTTTCTGACCCTGCGTGATGGTGAAGCTCACGCTCTGACCTTCGGTCAGGGTTTTGAAGCCGGTGCCGGTGATCGCACTGAAATGCGCGAACACATCCGGGCCACCTTGTTGCTCGATGAAGCCGAAGCCTTTGGATTCATTGAACCATTTGACGGTGCCGGTGACTGTGCCAGACATAATATCGTTCCTGTAATACATGGAGTAACGTGCCCCGAAATCGGGACGTTCAACGCTGGAGCGGGGCTATTACTTATGAATTACGAGACTAAGAACTACCGAGAGGGCATCGAAGCGGGCTTCATAAGATGGCATACGTTCAAGCTGGCAGCCAGTGTCCGCTGTTGTGAGCCAGGAGTCAACGTATTTCATCGGCATCGCGCGGGCACAGGTTGTGGCATCGCCTTTTTCGCTCAGCTGCAGCCTGCGCCTGACGCAGGATCACACGCCGGGCACCGCCAGCCGCGCCAGCTTGTCCGGGTTGCGCATGATGAAAATCCCCGTCGCACGGCCCGCCCCGTCACAAGCGAAGCTCACCGAGGCCACGATACGCCCGGCATCGAGCAGCAGCGCACCGTCGCCCCCATTGATCCGGGTGCGGTGCCACCGGTAAGCCTGCCAGTAGGGGTTGAGCCTGTCGGCGATAAACGCCAGCACCCGGGCCTTGCCAGACAACGGTTCAAGCAACGCCTGCACCTTGCCGCCCCCGTCGGTTCTCAATTCAATGTCGTCCGCCATCAGCAGCGCAAGCGGGCCCGTATCCCCTGTGGCCACCGCGTCCTGGAACGCCGACAGCAGTGCCTGCTGACGTGCCGGCGGTACCCTGCTGCGAATATCGCCACCGCCGATATGCTGCCGTGCGCGCGACACCAGCTTGCGGCAGGCCGCCTCTTGGACACCCAGCGCCAGCGCCACCTCGTCGTAGGGCTGCCCGAAGACCTCGTACAACAGGTACGCCGCCCGCTCCCGGGGGGTGAGCCGCTCAAGCAGCAGCAGAAATGCCGTCGACAGCGAGGACGCCAGCTCCAGCGCCGCCTCAGGGGCCTCCTCCGTCACCGTCTGGATCGGTTCGGGCAACCAGGCACCGACGTAATCGACCCGCGCCTGATGCGCAGCGCGCAGCATGTCGATGCTGCGGCGCGTACAGGCCGTGGTCAGCCAGGCAGCGGGGTTGGCAATGGCCCGCCGGTCGGCCTGGCTCCATTTGAGAAAGGTGTCCTGCACCGCGTCCTCGGCTTCAGCGACCGAGCCGAGCACCCGGTAGGCCAGCCCGGTCAGGAAACCGCGCTGCTGCTCGAACAGCGCCATGTCGTCCGGCTCAATCATGTCAGTGTCCCGACACCTGGATACGGTTCCACAGATTGATCATGGCCACCGTCGCCGTCAACGCGCTGATTTCCGCGTCACTGAAATGCTCGCGCAGCGCTGCGCGCAAGGCTCCGTAATCTGTCTTCCGGTCCAGCACAGTCAGTGCCTCGGTCCAGGCCAGCGCCGCCCGCTCAGGCGGCGAAAAGTCGCTGACATGCTCCCACACCACCAGGCGGTCCAGCCGTTCGCTGGTCTCGCCATCCTCCCGCGCCTCCCGGACATGCATCTTCACGCAGAAGGCACAGGCATTCAGCTGGGAGGCGCGCAATTGCACCAGATGGTGGAGCGGGCGCGCCAGGCCGTGTGTATCGATGGCGCCATGGACCCGGGTCAGGGCATCGATGACATCGGGGAGGGTCTGGAAGTGGTTGACGGGCTGGCTGGTCATTGGGGCTCTCCGTAAGTGGCTGTCTACCCCTGTGACGATCCAGCCCCCCGGTCTGTGACATGGCCACCTGAATAAAAGCGAGGGCGGCACCCGCCGTTCTGCCCCCCTGCCCGCGCCCCGGTGTCACCGCCGGGTGATTTTCAGTGTGAGCCGGCTCGAAAAAAACACGCCCCGACCGCCGGCGCCGGAAATGCCCGCTACCCCGATGGTCGATCATAGCAACACGGCGAGTTGCGCCACGGCCGCCCGCACAGGACTTGATACCAGGGAGATCCCCGCCATGCCACGTCGTCACCGGACCGTCCTCATCGTGGTCAGCACGCTGGCGCCATTGTTGCTGGTGGCGCATCTGTTGCTGCCGCTTTTCATCCGGGACTACCTCAACAGCCGCCTGCAGGACATGGGCAACTACCACGGCCATATCGAAGACATCGATCTTGCGCTGTGGCGCGGCGCCTACCGGATCAACGGCCTGATCATTACCCGCACCGACGCCGACATTCCGGTGCCGTTCTTCGAAGCGCCAGAGACAGCGCTTCAGATCAGTTGGCCCGCCCTGTGGCGCGGCGCTGTGGTGGCACGCGTGCACTTTGTCTCGCCACGGCTGAATTTCGTTGACGGCGGAGACCAGGCCGCCGGCCAGTCCGGGGAAGGAGTAGACTGGCGAACACGGCTGGAACAACTGGTGCCCATGCGCATTGACGAGCTCGGTATCGAAAACGGTCGCGTTCATTTTCAAAACTTTTTCAGCGACCCGCCGGTGGACGTCGCCATCCACAGCCTGGACGGGGAAATTCTCAACCTGCGCAATACCCGCGATGCCGAGGGCACACGTGTGGCGACCCTGACCGCCGAGGGCCTGCTGGAGGGCAACACTCCCGTGGAAGCCCGGGTGCAGCTGGACCCGTTTGGTGCACTGGACAATTTCGACTTGCAACTGCGCATTACCGATCTGGACCTGACCTCACTGAACGACATCGCGGCCGCCTACGGCCGCTTCGATTTCGTCAGCGGCCAGGGCGATTTCGTGATGGAGCTGACCGCCCAGGAGCGGGCACTGAGCGGCTATGCCAAGCCACTTTTCCATGACATGGATATCTTTTCGTGGGAACAGGATGTTGAAGATGACGATCAGTCGCTGCTGAGTGCCGGCTGGGAAGCACTGGTAGGCGGCCTCACCACGCTTTTCCGGAACCAGCCCGAGCAACAGTTCGCCACCCGCGTGCCCATTGAAGGCTCACTGGACGATACCGAAGTGAGTCGGCTGCGGGCGATCAGTGCCATTCTGCGTAATGCGTTTGTTGAGGCTTATAAACCCTGGTTTGAAGAGCAGACCGGACAAGACCGATAGCACGGCCCTGCCGGGCAGTCGGCCTGCGCATGACCAGGCCCCGGCACGCCACACCCGCCGGCGGCCTTTTCAGCAAGACAGGCAATGAAAACCATTATCATTATTGTTATAGTACCGCCCCAGCGATCAGCCCATCCCAACCGTCACGGGGCCTCTCATGGTAACGACCCACTTCCGGCTTTCTGCTCTTTCCTTCGCTATTTGCTCGGCCACCGTCTTCTCTCCTGCCCTGGCACAGACGCCACAGCAGTCCAGCGACGGCGCCTACCTGCTGGAGACCGTCGAGGTGCAGTCCAGCGCGGACGCCTCCCGGGGCGGCCTGAGCCAGCCCTATGCCGGCGGGCAGGTGGCCGAGGGCGGGCAGGTCGGCATTCTCGGCACCCAGGCGGTGATGGACACCCCGTACAGCTTCACCAGCTATACCGAACTGCTGATCGAGGACCAGCAGGCCGCCAGCGTCGGCGAGATCCTGCTGAATGATCCGGCGGTGCGCGTAGCCCGTGGCTTTGGTAACTACCAGCAGGTGTATATCGTGCGCGGCCTGCCGGTGTTTTCCGACGACATGACCTACAACGGCCTGTACGGCCTGCTGCCACGCCAGTACCTGTCCTCGTCATTCATTGAGCGGGTGCAGGTCTTCCGGGGCGCCAACACCTTCCTGAAAGGCGCCGCACCCGGCGGCAGCGGCCTGGGCGGCGCGGTGAACATTGTCCCCAAACGGGCACCCAACGATCCCCTGACGCAACTGACCGTCGGCGGCCAGACCGGCGGCCACGGGCATGCTGCGGCCGATATCGCCCGGCGCACGGACGATGGCCGCTTCGGCATTCGCGTGAACGCCGCGCGGCGCAGTGGCGACATGGCCATTGATGGCGAATCCTCGGAACTGTCGATGGCGCATATCGGGGTGGATTACCGGGGCGACGCGCTGCGCGTGTCGGCTGACCTCGGCTATCAGGATCATCGTGTGGACGGCGGGCAGCCGAACATTACCATCGCCGGCGGCGTGCCGATTCCGGATGCACCGGATGCAACCAAGTCCATCGGGCAGTCATGGACCTATTCCGACTCTGAAGATCTTTTCGGCACGTTGCGTGCGGAGTATGACTTTGCCAGTAACGTGACCGGCTGGGCGGCGTTCGGTGCGCGGACCAGTGATGAAGCCGCCATTTTTGCCAACCCGACTGTCAGCAATATCAACGGTGACTATTCCGCCAGCCGTTTCGACAATACTCGTGAGGATACCGTCCTGACCGGTGAAACAGGCGTGCGAGTTCACTTCAAGACAGGCACTATCGGCCATACACTCAGCCTCTCTGGCGCCACCTTCGAAGTTGAAGCAAACAATGCCTATGCGATGTCCTCAGGCGGCGTGACAGGCAATATCTATCGCCCCACCTACATCGCGCCGCCAGCACCGACTGCTTTCACCGGTGGCGACCTTGACGATCCAAAGCGAACGCTTCGGACCCGCATGCAAAGTGCCGCACTCTCTGACCAGCTTTCCATGCTCGACGATCGCCTGCTCGTAACCCTTGGCGCCCGCTACCAGGAACTGCTCGACAGAAGCTATACCTACGGCGTCGGCGCACGCTCTGCCAATTATGAAGATCATGCCGTCACACCGAGCCTGGGTGTGCTCTACAAATTCACGCCGGGTATTTCTGTCTACGCGAACTACATTGAAGGGCTGCAGAGAGGCGAATCAGCACCGGCGCTGGTCGGCACGCAGCCGGTCAGCAATGCCGGCGAAAAACTGGAACCGTATAAAACCAAACAAAGCGAAGTGGGCCTGAAATACGACGGCGGCACGCTCGGCGGCAGCGTCTCCGTATATCACAGCCGCAAACCGGTTGCGGGCCTCAATGGCAACAGTGTCTACGAAATCCTTGATCACCAGGAAAACACCGGCCTGGAACTGATGGCCTACGGCCAGATCACTCCGACCATGACCGTCCTCGGCGGCATCAGCTTCCTCGACGCCGATGTGGATGGCGACAAGGCCATCGGCTCCCCGGAAACCCAGGCCAACGTCAATCTGGAATATCGCGTGCCCCAGTGGCAGGACGTCACCTTCGACGGCCGTGTCATCTACACCAGCTCGCAATACGCCGATGCCGGCAATCAACAAAAAGTGGACGCCTGGACACGCCTGGACCTCGGCGCACGCTATCTGGTCCCGCTGGCCAACGGCACCTTGCTGACACTGCGCGGTCGCGTGGAAAATGTCACCGGCGAAGACTACTGGGCGTCTGTCGGCGGCTTCCCCGGTGCGGGCTACCTGACCGTCGGCGCACCACGTACGCTGCTGCTCTCCGCCACTTTCGATTTCTGACCCGACAAACCCAAGCGCCCCGGCCACCGGGGCGCCCAGGCAGTCTCGACTATGAAACAGAACACACTGCGCCTCTGGTCCGCCGTCCACACCTGGACCAGTCTCATCTGCACCGCCTTTATGCTGATGCTGTGCCTCACCGGCCTGCCGCTGATATTTCACGACGAGATCGAAGCGCTGCTGGATGACCACGCCTGGCAACCGGCCAACCCGGACGGGCCGATGCTGTCGCTCGACGCGATACTGGCCGCCGCCTACGCCAACCGGCCCGGCGACGTGCCGCTGTTCATGAGTTTCGACACTGACCGCCCGGTAGTGAATGTCACCAGCGGTCCGACACCGGACGCAGCATCAGACGACATGCACTTCGCCTCCTTCGACCGCACCAGCGGCGCGCTGGTACCGGCCCACGACGACGGCGGCGTAATGCATTTTCTGCTGCAACTGCATACCGACATGTTCCTCGGCCTGCCGGGCATGCTGTTCCTCGGCGCCATGGGGCTGTTGCTGGTGGCCGCCATCGTGTCCGGCGTGGTGCTTTATGCGCCCTTTATGCGCAAACTGGATTTCGGCACCTTGCGCACCCATCGCTCACGGCGCCTGAAATGGCTCGACTACCACAACCTGCTCGGCATCGTGACTGTGGCCTGGCTGCTGGTGGTGGGCCTCACCGGCGTGGTGAATACCCTGGCCAATCCCATCGTCGATGCCTGGCGCAATCAATCCCTGGCGGACCTGACCGCCGGCTACGAAGGCAGCGCCATCCCCACGCCAGCCGAGATGGCGTCACTGGATCACGCCGTCGCGCAGGCCGTCGACGCCGCACCGGACATGACACTGCAGTTCGTGGCCTTCCCGGGCGGCAGCTGGTCCACCGACTACCACTACGCGATTTTCCTGCACGGCAATACGCCGCTGACCTCGCACATCATTACCCCGGCACTGGTGGATGCCCGCACCGGCGCGTTCGCCGACATGCGCGAGATGCCCTGGTACAACAAGGCACTGGCGCTGTCCGGCCCGCTGCACTTCGGCGATTACGGCGGGCTGCCGCTGAAAATCCTCTGGGCGATCCTTGATGTATTGACCATCGTGGTGCTGGTGACCGGCCTGTATCTGTGGGTCGTCCGCCGCCGCGCGGCGCCACGGGACACCCGGCAACCCGCCGCACTGCACCCTGCTCCGGAGCAACCATGACCCCGTCTCCGCGCGCACGGCGCTCCAATACGTTCTGGCAGATCTTTGCCTTGCCCCTGGTCACCGCCCTCGCCAGCCTGGTCGGCCTGGTGGCCGCCCTGCTCGGCGACGGGCCGCTGAACGTCATTGCCTGGATCGGACTGGCGGTGCCGGTGGGGCTGGTATGCTGGGCAATGGCGTGCAAACCGGGCCGCCCGGAACGTTAAGGCCCTGCGACGCATCCCGGGCGCTCACCCCACATATCGACAGGCGGCTGTCACTCACACAGCCATTGGCGGGATAATGCGCCTGTCGCCGGGTGTCCGGGTGCCGCGACGCTACCTGGCACCCGGTGTCCGGCGGCATACTGCGGCCCCGACCCTCTGGAGCAGATTGTGTCCGGCAAGAGTCACCACGATGCGCTGATCGGAAAGATCTATGACACCTCGCTGATGCCCGGCGACTGGGTGGATCTGCTCGATACCATCGCCGGCTGGGCCGGCGACCAGCCGGACACCACTGCGCCCGACGGCAACGTGGACCAGTTGATCAGCCACCTGGAACGCGCTGTGCGCAACAGCGCCTATATTCATGCGCTGGAAGACCGCAGCCGCATGCTCAACAGCATGTATCACCAGATGCCCTGGCCCATGCTGATGCTGGATGACCAGATGCAGGTGCTGGAATACAACCCCGCCGCCCAGCGGGCACTGGCCGACGGCCCGGTGCAGCTGCTCGCAGATGGCCAGTTGCGCTTCAGCGACAGTGAACTGCGCCGCGCGCTCAGGCGCGTCAACACCATGGAAGGTGGCCGGCAGATACAGTTGCTGAATTCTGCCCGCGACACCCTCACCCTGCTCTGCCTGCCGGTGGAAAAATCCGATGCGCCGGGCCCGGTGGCCCGCATCCGCACCATTGTCTGGATGCTCTCCGGCCACCGTGTGGTGATGCCGTCACCGGAAATGCTCCAGTCGGTGTTCCATATCACCCAGGCCGAATCACGGCTGCTGCACCTGCTGTGCAAGCTCGGCAACCTGCAACAAAGTGCTGACCTGCTATCCATCAGCGTGCACACCGCGCGCAGCCAGCTCAAATCCACCATGTCGAAACTGAACGCGTCCAGCCAGGTGCAACTGGTCAGCCAGGCGATGGGGCACGCGCTGGTGCAGGCCGCCCAGCCGGACCAGGCGCAGCCGGGCAACGAATACACCATGACACTCCCGGATGGCCGGGTACTGAGCTGGTATGAATACGGCGACCCGAAAGGCCGTCCGCTGCTGACGCTGGATAACCTGGGCGGCGCCGTGCCCGACCACACCCTGTTCGAAGACTGGTACCGGCAGCAGGGGCTGCGGGTCATTCTGGTGATACGGCCCGGCTACGGGTTGTCCACCGCGCGGCGCGGCATGGAATTTCGCGACCTGGGGCCGGACCTGCGCGCACTGTGCGAACACCTCAACCTGTGCCGGCCACCCATGGCCGCCTATTGCGGTGGCGGCCCCTACGCTTTGTGCGCCGCCGCACTGGAGCCGGGTCTGTTCGACAGGCTCGGCCTGCTCGCCACCACCGTGCCCATTGAGCACTTCGAACTCGACAAGCTGGACCGTATCCATGCCATGTTCCTGCGCTTGTTCCGCAAGGACCCGCGCCTGTTCGTACTGGTGGGCCGGCTGGCCCTGCGCGGCGTGCAACGCGCTCCGGAAAAATACTTCGGCCGGCTGGCGCAATCGTTGTGCCCGAGTGATCAGCAGGTACTCAACGACCCCGACCTGCTGGCGCGTCTGATCCACCGCATGCGCCAGAGTCATTTTCAGGGAGCCCGCATCATCATTGACGAATATCTGCGCCTGCAACAATCCTGGGGGGTGGACCTGGGACGGATCAGTGTGCCCGTGCTCATGTGGCACGGTGAAGATGACCGGGTGATCTCCCTCGGCGGCGCACGTGCACTGGCCAGGGACATTCCCGGCGCGCAGTTCCGCGCCTTGCCGGGGCAGGGCCGCTTCCTGATTTATCAGGTATGGCAGGATTTCCTGACAGAACTGCTGGCGCTGCCGCAGGCAACGCCGGGGATACGCAATACGCACTCCCTTCCCGCCTCGGCATGAGCTTCATAACCCCAGCGTTGTCTGCCAGGAAACACTGAGCGAAATCGCCCTGGCCTGGTGAGGCGTATCGTCCATCTGCAACGCCGTGCTCAACCTGCCGGCACGATACCCGAGCCCCACACTGCCGTGCCGGGTGGCGGAAAAATGCAGCCCCGGCCAACGCGCCGGGTAGTAGTACAGCCGCACGTCCCGATAACGGTCTATCCAGACCAGCTCGGCGCCCAGCGTGTAGCGCTCCGCCAGCGTACCCTGCCAGTGCAGGAAGGCTTTCACCGGCAGCCGCTGCCAGTAGTGCCGGTTGCCTTCGTAGCCGGTCATGGCCGCACGCACATTGAGTTGCCCGTCGTCATCGTAGGCCACCCGGTCGCTGGTCAGATCGGCCGTCGTGTAATACATGTCGCGCCAGTAAATCCCGTTGAGACCATCCAGCAGACGCAAGCGCAAACGATGCTGCGGGTTGATTTGCCATAGCGCATGCAGATCAAGCGCGGCCCCCCGACCACGGCGACGTTTCGTAGGCCGGTCCCAGAGTGCATCACGTGTATAGAAATAGCTCAGGTGCGCCTGCCCCTGATAGTCCTCCTCGTAGGTATCAATACCGCCGCTGACCTGCCCGTCGATCATCTCCGTGGCATTCAATAATTGAAAATGAGAGGTCAACGTCAGGCTCGGTGTGGGGGAAAAGGTATAGCCGAACGCCACACCACGCATCGACACCTGGTTAATGTCCAGCCGCAACGGCCAGCGGCGGCCGGCAGGAATGTCCCGATCTGTTTCGCTCCGCCAGATCAGCTCGCTGGCGCTGCGCGAGCTCCGGGCATACACCTCATAGCGGTACAGCGCCCCGACACTCACATCGCCGTAGCGCACGCCGGCTTCGGCCCGACCGAAACCGAGATGCTGTTCACCGGGCCTGAAATCCCGTCCCATGCCCCAGACCAGATCATGGACCGGAAACGCATCGCTATGGGATTCCGCCCACAGCAAGGCATAAGGCTGTATCTCCGAGCCGGCAATCCGGGACTGGCAGAGCAACAACAGGAACAGCGCACTGCGTAAAACCACACTCCACGGATACATCGCGCGGGCCGCCCCTCATCATGTCATCACAATGAAAAAATGGCGGCCGGGGCCGCCATTTCTATCACGTCTCAGAAAGCCTGTTACTGGATGCTTTCGAACGTGCCGTCCACATAGGTGACCTTGATCAGGTTCGGCTCGGTAATGGTGGCGTACACTGCGCTACCGACCTTGATGTTGCCAAACAGGTCGCCGCTTGCGTCTACTTGCAACACCGCCACCACACCATCCTGGTTAGTGATGGTCACACCCGACGTTGTCACTTCTTCTTCACCCTCTTCTGCCGACGGGTTGAGGGTCAGCGGCGCGCTGATAACGAGCGACTTGCCCGGGTAGCTGATGTTCACCGCCACGTTGCCAGCGGTCAGTGCCGACCGGGCGCCAGTCAGTTCAATGCGGCTTTCCTCGGCGATGCCCGCCAATGCCACGGTGACGATCAGCGAGAAATTGCCTTCGATGAACTGGCCGGCGGTTTCTTCACTGATCTGCTCCCAGCCGGAATCACTGCCGCCGCACATATGGGCTTCGCTGCACCAGGTTTCAGACACGCTGCTGGTTTCTTCCAGCACGTAACCGTTCGCGTCGGCCTCGAAGGCGAAGTTCAGGCTCAGTGCATTGTTTGCCGTTTCCACCATGCCGGAGAAAGTCAGCGCGGCAATGCCGAAGGTGAACGTCTCGTCTTCCACGGCCTGCCAGGTGCAGGATGTTTCATCACAGGCGTTCTCGTACTCTTCATAGCTGGTAGTGTGCAGCCCACTGACCTCAAGACCCAGCTGCCCCTGCAACACCACACCATCGGCCGGTTCTTCACCGGTCTGTTCATCCAGCTGTACCAGACGCACCGTCAGATCGAATTCTGCATCGCCGGTAAAGTCTTCTTCCGAGGTGCCTTCGAACTCATAGTTGCCGGTGTCCGTCTCCTGGTCAGTCAGTGATGAGACTGTGCTGCCGGAGGCCACCCCTTCAACAATTTCCAGCTTCAGCGCCGGCAGGCTGACCACACCGGAGATCTGCAAGTCCGCGTTGGTGGTTTCGGTTTCCGAATAGACCACACCCGACAGCATCTCCGGGTCAACGCAGGCGTTGCCCGTGCAGTCATAATCCAGCACAAACGTGGCACTGAGATCGGCCTCCAGCCCCTCGGCGACACCACTCACGTCGGTGACGGTATAGGTGTCGTTAACGAAAGTGACTTCCACTTCGGCCATCTCAAAGGCAATCGTCTGCGGGCTGGTCAGGGCCCCATTGTCTGCACGCTGCGCGTGGACTTCCGCTATGGCGTTGACCGCATATCCCAGCGCCTGCGCCAGTATTTCTGCATCGGCAGACAACAGGGTTCCCGCAGCGCCCAGCTCATCGGCGAATGCCTCGGCGCTCGCTTCCGTAATGAACGAGGTGCCCAGCGTACGGACCTGGCCCACGAACGCCTTCGCCTTGGCCAGATTGGCCAGTGCTGCGGTGTCGGACGGCGCAGCCTGGGTGAGTTCTTCACCCAACTGCTGCGCCGCCGCCAATGCCGTACTCAGCGTCGTGGAGACCCCCGCCAGATTCGCGCCGGACTCGGTCAGTGCTGCCTGCGCGGTGGCATAGATTTCTGCCAGATCAACGCCGGTGTTGATGCTTTCCTCACCATAGAACTGGCCGCCACTCGTGTTGATAAACGCCGTCGCGAGCTCATCCAGTGTCTGCCCTTCCTCCAGCGCAGCGCCATACAGGGCCGCCGCCAGCAGGGCGCCTTTTTGCGCATTGGCATTCGCCGCTTCCAGGGCGGCAGCGTCGGTAATGTCCACCACCGGCAGCGCCGTCAGCTCACCGGTCACGCCAAACAGGTTGGCGACATGGCTGTTGGCCAGATGGATCGCGACGTCATTCAGCAGGGCCGAGCGCGCTTTCGCTGCCGCCAGGTGCGTCAGCGGCGTGACGTTGATGGACACGGCGCCGCCATCCAGCACCGCCATCGCTTCCAGCGTCATATCCATGCCAAACGGAACTTCTGCGCCGAACGCCGCTGTGCCACCCTCGCCATCGTCACAGCCGGCCGGTACATCGCACACCATAGTGGCGTCCGCGTTCCCTGTAATCGTGATGAGCGCCGGGCCGGTGTAATCAATATCCAGGCTATAGCGGCCGGCATTATCTGTGGTTGTCGTCTGCAGGGCCTCGTCTGCCACCATGCCGTCGACGATCTGGTACAGGGCCACATCGGCCTGCTTCAGAATGCCTTTGACGGCAGCGCCCTCGATATCGGACGACGGCGGCGTCCCACCCGATCTGCTGCCGCCACCACCGCCGCCGCAGCCGGACAGGGCGACAGACAGCGCAACCAATGAACTGACAAGCAAAGACTGTGCTTTCACAGCGAACTCCTTGTAATGGTATCCCCAACCAAATCAGGAAGTGATCGTTGCAGGGAGGCTGTGCGCGCGCATCCCCCATATGGGGTATGCGGTGCCATCAGTTGGGTAGGCGCCCGCCAGGCCCCGCGCCAGCGCGGCGGGGCACCTTATTTCCGGCGACACTTATGGTACCCTCGCCACCCTCCGGGGTTCGCCGCAGTCCGGGCGCGGGAGAGCCGGCGGCGGAGCCGTCCGGTGGTCGGCTGACGCCCTGCCCCGGAGTGCCGGCCCATCAGGCCCGCCAGCCACGGCTCGCGGCTGCCAGGCAGCCCGAAATCGGGTACATTTAGCCCCCCGCACGCGCAGGGGAACGGGCTCCGCCTTCCCGGATGCGACAAGCGGGTGGCGGGCCACGAGGCACTCAGGCTCCACGCTTCCTGCGCGTGGCACCGCCCCAGTGCCACGGATGAAGCCCAGGATCAGGTACCAGGCCGGTGATGCCCGCATCGCCCGGCTTCACGTTTCCAGTCAGGCCGCTGATCGGAAAGGTTGATTGCAATGCCATGCGATATGGCTTTAACGGAGTACAGACATGACCAAAGACGTTGCCGTGATCATGGGGTCCCGCTCGGACTGGACGATCATGCAGGAGGCCTGTGAGGCACTGGACCTGTTCGGCGTCAGCTGGCACGCCGAAGTGGTGTCCGCGCACCGGACCCCGAAGCGTCTGGTCGAGTTCTCCGAAGCCGCCGCCGACCAGGGCTATAAAGTGATCATCGCCGGCGCCGGCGGCGCCGCCCACCTGCCGGGCATGGTCGCATCGCTGACGCCACTGCCCGTGCTGGGCGTGCCCGTCACCAGCCAGGCCCTGAACGGCGTCGACAGCCTCTATTCCATTGTGCAGATGCCGCGCGGCGTGGCCGTGGGCACCCTGGCCATCGGCGCCCCCGGTGCCTGGAACGCCGGCCTGCTGGCTGCACAGATTCTGGCCACGCAGCAACCGGACGTGATGGAACGCATCAAGCGCGTCAAACAGGAACGTGCCGACGCCGTGCTCGCCGATGCCCAGTTGGGGGCGAGCCAGTGACACCACGCGTTCTCGTACTCGGCACCGGACAATTATCGATGATGCTGGCGGAAGCCGGCGTGCGCCTGGGCGTGATCGTGGACCGCCTGTCGCCGGAAACCGGCGAACTGTTTCCCGGCACCTCGGACCTGGCCATGCAGCTGGACACCGACGCCCTGCTGGCACGCTACGACGCCATTACCGTCGAGCGTGACACCATGCCGGACAACGCCCTGGTCAACACGCTGATGGCATCCCCGAAGGCCGCCATTCGCCGCACCATGGCCGTGCTGCCCGACCGGCTGACGCAAAAGCAGTTGCTGGATGAACTGGGTATTGCCACCTCGCCCTGGCTGCCGGGCACCGAACTGGCCCAGGCACGCGCGCAATGGGGCAACGTCGTCATCAAGGCACGCCGTGGCGGCTACGATGGCCGTGGCACACATTTCCTGTCCGCAGACGATGCCCAGCCCGACGCGGACGAAGACACCATCGTTGAGGCCACCATCGGCTTCCGGCGGGAACTGTCCTTGCTCGCAGCGCGCAGCAGCCGTGGCGAAATGGCGTTCTACCCACTGGTGGAGAATATTCACCGCGACGGCATCCTGAATGTTACCCGCGCCCCGGCACAGCAACTGCACCCGCAACATCAGGCCCAGGCCGAAGCCATGGCGCGCGCCCTGCTCGAAAAACTTGATTACCACGGCATCATGGCCATCGAACTGTTCGATTGCGGCGACGAACTGCTGGTGAACGAGATTTCCCCGCGCGTACACAACTCCGGGCACTGGTCACAGGAAGGCGCCAGCATCAGCCAGTTCGAGATGCACCTGCGTGCATTGACCGGTCTGCCGTTGACGCCTCCCGAAGTGAAAGGCTTCGCCGCCATGCTCAACCTGCTCGGCGTGGCCTATGACACCGAGTGGTTGCATCGTCCGGGATATGTGCACTGGTATGCGAAGGATGTGCGCCCGGGCCGCAAGATGGGGCATGTGAATTTCATTGCGCAGGATGCGGACACGCTGGAAGAGCAGATGCTGGCGTGGCGGGATGTGGCCAGGAGCTGACTGACCATCGGCCGGCTGATGCACTCACCGAAGTGCATCAGCCCGTGCTGGCCACCATCGTGCCGGCCCGCCAAAACAGGTGCCCCTGGTCGCCATTCATGAATATATCTGCACATCACTCTCTCCCGTAGGGCGAGTCGAGCCTCTCAGGCCCTCCTGTCCGCCCGTGCCGCCTCACCGGCTCACAGAATGCCCCCCCCCCTGTTTCCGGGTAATGCATTTCTCCACAGCGCTCTATGCTCACGGACGACATCACTCTGAACCTGATTCGCGTCCATCACGCAAGGAGCACAGCAATGCAACGCACCCTCTGGCACCACCTGCTGCTGGCAGGCTTATTGAGCATGACATCTTTGGCCCACAGCGCGGAACCCGCCGTCACTGAGGCACCCACGGAACCGGCCGCCCTGGTGTCGGTGGACAACGAACTGGCCGTCACCGTCAGCACCGGCAACGAAGCGCTCGACGAAACAGCCAATCTGCTGATGCGCTGCACGGAACGAAACGCGGCACTGGAAGCCTGCGGCGGCGGCCTGCGAGGCATGGCCTGCCGCAAGGCACTGGAAGTGGGACGCTACAAGAATCTGGAATGTCCGGAGATGTGAAAACAGAGGCGCGGCACCTGTGCGTCTGAAGAGGGGCACAGGCGCCAGCACTCAACCTTCCCCGACATTAATGGGCCCATTGCACAAACGCTGTTCTGTCTCTGGCCCGCCCGACAGGCGGCCCCCTTCCTACAGATCCGGCAGTGTGATCGCGCGGGACCCGGAGTAAACCTGCCGCACCTGGATAGGTGCGTGTCTGTCGCACCCACCGGGCGCTACCTCTCAGGCCCTTCAACAATCTGGCTGTCCCAGAACGCCGGGCGCGGCGGCGGCCCCTCCACCCCCGGCCGGGCCTGCAGGTGCATGGCCAGTAGCCGGCTCCAGAGCCGCAGGTAGTGATCCAGCAAGCCCTCGTTCTCGACCAGCGGCAGGTCAAGCGCCATGCCCCGCAGCAACCACTGTGTCAGCACCATCAACTGGCGCACATCGTCGTCCGGGCCGCGCGCCTGCAGGTAATGGTTCGCGCCGTCACCGAGGGAGTGGTAGCAGGCGGTCCACAGCCGCCGCAGGATGCTGGCCAGTTCCGGGTCACGCTGGCTGGCCAGCAGCAGTTCGTTCAGCGCCTTGTGCTCGGAACGCAGGAACAGCTCTTTCCAGCAGGCGTAGATCAGGTCATGCAGGCGCTCGTCCGAGGCTTCCAGCCGGGCAATGGCCTGGCCGAGCTGGACATACACCTTGCGGATCAGTTGCTCCGCTGCCGCCGCGATCATGGCGTTCTTCGACGGGAAATGGTGCACCGGCGCACCGCGTGACACCCGGGCCGTTTCGATCACCCGGCTCACGGTGGTGCCGGCGTAACCGTCCTCGGCCAGGCACTGCAGGGTGGCATCCAGCAACCGCTGGCGCATGGCCTCGCTGCGTTCTGCCTGGGTGCGGCGGGCGGGCCTGGCCGCTGCTGCCTTGCCTGCCCCGGCGTCATCCGGCGCTACCTCTTTGCGTCTGCTGCTCATCACTATCCTCGTTTACCGCGACCCATGGCGGGCCTGGCTCCGCCCACAACTGCCTTGACGGTCCCGACCACTGTCTGATATTCATTAAACATACTGTACGACCATATTGTAAATATCACTGACCCAGCGGCCCCACCGGAGACCCCCCGATGAGCTTCACCAGCCCCAGCCCTGTTGCCCCCATGATCCCGCGCACCCTGTTCAATGAGGATCACGAGGCCTTTCGCCAGACCGTGCGCCGCTTCTTCGAGACCGAGATCGCGCCCTTTCATGAAAAATGGGAGGAACAGCAGCATATCGACCGCGCACTCTGGAACAAGGCCGGCGAACTGGGCCTGCTGTGCGCCACCATGCCCGAGCAATACGGCGGCGCCGGGGTGGACCGCCTGTACAGCGTGGTGTTGATGGAAGAACAGGCACGGGCTGGCGACTCCGCCTCCGGGTTTTCGCTGCATTCTGACATCGTCGCCAACTACATCAACAACTTCGGCTCCGAAGAACAGAAGCAATCCTGGTTGCCGCGCATGGCCACCGGCGACGTGGTCGGCGCCATCGCCATGACCGAGCCCGGCACCGGCTCCGACCTGCAAAGCATCAAGACCACCGCCCGCCTTGAAGGCGACGAGTACGTGCTCAACGGCTCCAAGATTTTCATCACCAACGGTTATCTCTGCGACATGGCCGTGGTGGTGGCCCGCACCGGCGACCCGAGCCAGGGCGCACAAAGCATTTCACTGCTGATCGTCGAGGCTGACCGCGCCGGCTTTACCAAGGGCAAGCCGCTGAAAAAAGTCGGCATGCGCGGCCAGGATACCTGCGAGCTGTTTTTCGACAACGTCCGCGTGCCGAAAAACAATCTGCTTGGCATGGAGGGCATGGGCTTCATCATGTTGATGAAAGAGCTGGCGTGGGAGCGCATGATGATCGCCATCATGTGTGCCTCCGGCGCCGAATACGCGCTCGCCACTACGGTGGATTACGTCAAGCAGCGCAAGGCGTTCGGCAAGCCGGTCGCTGCGTTCCAGAACACCCGCTTCAAGCTGGCCGAAATGCGTTCGGAAATCCAGATCGCTCGCGTCTTCGTGGACCGCTGCCTGGAACAGGTATTGAAAAACGAACTCAGCGTGGAAGCCGCCTGCGCGGCCAAATACTGGGTGTCCGATCTGCTCAGCAAAGTGGTGGACGAATGCGTGCAGTTGCACGGCGGCTACGGCTACATGCTGGAGTACCCGATTGCCCGCGCCTATATCGACACGCGCGCCAACCGCATCTACGGCGGCACCAACGAGATCATGAAAGAACTGATTTCGCGTTCCATCTGAAGCACATCAGGGCGGCAGCAATGCCGCCCTTTTTTATCGCCGGTCGGTGACCAGACAGCCGTCTCCGACACCGCAACAGGGACAGCAACAGGAATAACAACATGGCAGAACTGCGTTTTGATGGCCGCGTGGCCATAGTCACCGGCGCCGGTGGCGGCCTGGGACGTTCACACGCGCTCACACTGGCAGCACGCGGCGCGAAAGTGGTGGTGAATGACCTGGGTGGCAGTGCCCACGGTGATGGTCAGTCCGCGTCCGCCGCTGACAAGGTGGTTGAGGAAATCCGCGCCCTCGGCGGCGAAGCGGTGGCCAACTATGACTCGGTGGAAAACGGCCAGGCGATTGTGCAGTCCGCACTGGATGCGTTCGGCACCGTGGATATCGTGATCAACAATGCCGGCATCCTGCGTGACGTCAGCTTTCAGAAAATGACCCAGGCCGACTGGGATATCGTGCAGCGCGTGCACCTCAACGGCAGCATGAGTGTCAGCCACGCAGCATGGCCGATCATGCGCGAGAAAGGGTATGGCCGCATCGTCATGACGACCTCTGCCGCCGGTATCTACGGTAACTTCGGCCAGGCCAATTACTGCGCCGCCAAACTCGGCATCCTGGGCCTGGCCCACTGCCTGGCCGAAGAAGGCCGGGGCAAGAATATCTTCGTCAACACCATCGCACCCATTGCTGCCTCACGCCTGACCGAGACCATCATGCCGCCGGCACTGCTGGAAAATCTCAAGCCTGAGGCCGTCAGCCCGCTGGTCGCCTGGCTGTGTCACGAGGAATGCGAAGAGACCAAAGGGCTGTTCGAAGTCGGCGCCGGCTTTATCGCCAAGCTGCGCTGGGAACGCACGGCGGGCCACGCCTTCCCGTTGGGCCGAGCCTTTAACATGGACGATGTCGCCCGCAAGTGGGGCGCCGTCACGGATTTCAGCGAGAGCACGCACCCGACCAATACCAATGAGGCGCTGGCACCTATCCTCAGCGCCGTCAGCAACCCCAGCCTCGGCGGCAATGAATTCATCGACCTGGATACTGCCACCAAAACCGAGCTGCTGCTCGAATCCTCCTATGACGAGCGCGATCTTGCCCTCTACGCACTGGGCATTGGCGCCGCACGTGATCCCCTGGACAAGGACGAACTGAAATACGTCTACGAACTGGGCGGCGATTTCCTTGCCCTGCCCACCTGGGGCGCCATGCCGCAACTCAATGCCATGCTGGCCGCCGCCAAAAGCGGCAGCCTGGTCCTGCCGGGCATGAGCTTTGGTCTGGACCGGCTGTTGCATGGCGAGCAGTACATGGAACTGAAAAAACCGTTGCCGCCGAACGCACGGCTCAAGCACGTCTTCAAGTTCAAGGAAGCCTTCGACAAAGACCCGAATGCCGTCATCACCTTTGCGATTTCCACGCAAGATGAAAGCGGCGAGGAAATTGCCTACAACGAGATGACCTCGTTTGTGAAAGGCGCCGGCGGCTGGGGCGGCGACCGTGGCCCGTCAGGTGAAAGCAACCTGCCGCCCGACCGTGCACCCGATGCCGTCATCGAAGAACAGACGGACGCCAACCAGACCCTGCTCTACCGGCTCTCCGGCGACTGGAACCCGTTGCATGCCGATCCGGATTTTGCCCGTGCGTTCGGCTTCGACAAACCCATCCTGCACGGCATGTGCACCTTCGGCTATTGCGGCCGTCATGTGATCAAGGCGTTCTGCGGCAACGACGGGCGCTACTTCAAAAGCATCAAGGTCCGTTTCGCCAAGAGCGTGTTCCCCGGCGACACCCTGGTGACACGCATGTGGAAGGAATCGGACACACGCATCCTGTTTGAAACCACGGTCAAGGAACGCAACGAAGTAGTGATCAAGAACGCCGCCGTTGAGCTCTACAAGGAGCTGCCCGCCGCCGGGACTGACACAGCAGCCCGTACACCCGCTGCCGCCGAAACCAGCACCGTGGATCAGGGCATTACACTGGAAGATGTGTTCACGGCCATCAAATCCTATGTGGCCATGAAACCGGATCTCGTCTCGCAGACCAGAACCGTCTTCCAGTTCCATTTCCACAAGCCCGAATCAAACTGGTTTATCGACCTGAAAAACGGTGACGGCAACGTCGGCAGCGGCATCGCCGACAAGCCGGATGTCACGCTGGAGCTGGATACCGAACTGGCCCCGGTACTGTTTGGCGGCGAGCTGGCAGAGGTCCAGAAACTGTTCTTCGGCGGCAAGCTCAAGATAAGCGGCAACGTGATGGCCTCGAACAAGCTGGCCATCCTCGCCGGCATGGATAAGAAACTGGTGGAAGAGGCCCGCGCCGGCCGCGTTGCGGCAGCCGGCCACTCTGCACAGGCCGCCCCGGACGCGACAGCCAAAGCCGCCGCCGATGAAAGCGTCACCCTGGCTGATGTATTTGCCGGTGTCGCCCGTTTCATTGCCGGCCAGCCTGAACTGGTGAAGCAGACCAACACGGTCTTCCAGTTCAGCTTCCACAATCCGGACACCCACTGGTTTATTGATCTCAAGCACGGCGATGGCGCGGCGGGTGCCGGCACAGCCGAAAAAGCCGATGTGACACTGGAGCTGGACACCGCACTGGCGCCGATCCTGTTCGGCGGCAATATCGGCGAAGTACAGAAGCTGTTTTTCAGCGGCAAACTGAAAGTGCACGGCAATGTCATGGCGTCCAACAAGCTGTCCGTACTCTCCGGCATGGACAGGCAACTGGTGGAAGACGCCGGCGCCAAACGTCTGGCGAGCGGTGCCGACACCGAAGCACCCGCCGCTGCGGCCACACCTCCCCGCAAGGCGGCCGCGCCAGCGATCTTTGCGGCCCTGGCCCAGCGCCTGGCAGAAGGCACCGTCAAACCCGCACTGACACAACTGCTGCAATTCCATCTGCGTGAACCACAGGCAAGCTGGCTGGTGGATTTCTCGGTCAGCCCGGCACAGGTGCGCGAAGAGGTGAGTGAGCAGGCGGCGGCCGTCTTCACGCTCAATGACCAGGACCTCAAGACGCTGGCCCAGGGCGGCAGCGATGTGCGCCAGCTCTATCAGCGTGGCGCACTGCGCGTGGATGGCGACGCCCGCCTGGCACCCGGACTGACTTTCCTGAGCGGCCTGCTCTGACGACCCATTTCCGAGAGAGGACAACAACATGAAGCGGCGTGTAAACGTGATCGGCGTGGGCATGACCCGGTTCGCCAAACCCGGCAGCAGCCCGGACTACCACGAAATGGCCCGCGAAGCCGGCCAACTGGCCCTCAACGACGCCGGCATTCCCTATGCCGATGTCGAACAGGCGTTCGCCGGCTATGTCTACGGCGATTCCACCTGCGGCCAGCGCGCGGTATACGAACTCGGCCTGAGCGGCATTCCCGTGGTCAACGTCAACAACAACTGCTCAACCGGCTCCACTGCGCTGTTCCTTGCACGGCAGGCCATCGAAGGCGGGCTGGCCGAGTGCGTGCTGGCGCTGGGTTTCGAGAAAATGGAACGCGGCGCATTGGGTTCCAAATTCAATGACCGGGAAAATCCGATGGGCCAGCATGCCCAGGTAATGCTGGATGCCCAGGGCTTCAACAGCGCACCACCGGCGGCGCAAATGTTCGGCGGCGCCGGACGCGAATACCGCTGGCGCTACGGCACCCGCCGCGAAACGTTCGGCAAGATCGCGGAGAAGGCGCGGCGCCACGCCAGCAAGAATCCGTATGCCCTGTTCGGCCAGGTGCTGTCGCTGGAAGAAATCATGGCCTCCGAGGAAGTCTTCGATCCGCTGACACGCTTCCAGTGCTGCCCGCCGACCTGCGGCGCCGGCGCCGCCATTCTCTGCTCGGATGAATTCGCTGCCCGGCATGGCATCAGCAACCCGGTGTATATCGCAGCCCAGGCCATGACCACGGATTTTGCCAGCAGCTTCAACGAGCAGAGCATGATCAAGATGGTCGGCTATGACATGACCCAAGCCGCCGCCCACAGTGTTTATGAAGCAGCCGGCATAGGCCCGGAGGATCTGGATGTGGTCGAGCTGCACGACTGCTTTACCGCCAACGAACTGCTGACCTACGAGGCGCTGGGCCTCTGCCCCGAAGGCGGCGCCGAGCAGTTTATCTGGGACGAAGACAACACCTACGGCGGCAAGGTCGTGACCAATCCCTCCGGCGGACTGCTCTCCAAGGGCCACCCGCTGGGTGCCACCGGGCTGGCCCAGTGCACGGAACTGGTCTGGCAGTTGCGCGGCACCGCGGATGCACGCCAGGTTGATAACGCACGCGTCGCCCTGCAGCACAATCTGGGCCTGGGCGGCGCCTGCGTCGTGACACTGTACCGCCGCGATTGATCCCGGGCCGCCTCAGGCCGGCCCGGACATGCTCCCTGATTCCGACAACAACAAGGGCCTGTCCATGAACACTTTTCGCAAACCCTTTAACGCCATTCTGCCGACACGGCGCGACCTCAGATTCAATCTGCCCGCCGACCGCATCGGCGACTGGCATGACGCGGCCGGCCCGGTCTTCACCGCCTTTCTCAACACCTTTTCCATCGTGCTGCCGGTGGGTGAACGTTTCTTTATCGACAGTGTGCGCGCCTACCGCGACCAGATCACCGACCCGGCGCTGCAAAAAGCCGTGACCGCTTTTATCGGCCAGGAAGCCATGCACGGGCGCGAGCATGAGGACTACAACGCAGCCCTGTTCGCCCGTGCTCCGGTGGCGCCGAAGTTTGAACGGCTGGTCGCCGGTATCCTGTCACGCCTGAGCAAACATGGCCCCAAGGCGTTTGCTCTCAGCGGCACCATCGCTCTGGAGCACTTCACCGCGTTGCTGGCCGACAGCGTACTGCGCGAACCGCGCGTTGCCGAAGGTGCCGAACCCCACTATGCCGCCCTCTGGCGCTGGCATGCGCTGGAAGAAACCGAGCACAAGGCCGTGGCATTTGATGTCTGGGAGGCCGTGATGGGACGTGGCGTCAAGGCGTACACATTGCGCAGCCTGGGGCTGGTGCTGGCCACCCTGATTTTCTGGGGGCTGGTCATTCCGGTCTTTCTGGCCGTGCTGCACAACGAAGGCAAGCTCACAGACCGGCAAGGCTGGCGAAAATTCTTTCGTTATACCCTGGGCGATATTGGCCTGCTGCGCATCCAGCTCCGCAACTACGCTGATTACTTCCGCCCCGGCTTCCACCCCTGGGATCATGACAACCGCGAATTTCTGGCGCAGATCGACACCTTCCTGGCGTCCTACCAGCAATCCATAGCCTGACCCGTCTTGCGCTGACGCAAACCCGCCACGGTGGTCGAGTGCCCGACGGACTCTGTTCGGCACCGACCACCCGGCCTCCACGGCCACACGCTACAGAAATGATACAGCCACCCAAAGCGGGCCGGTGATAGGGTGGGATGGCGTATGTGTTGAGCTTCCTGTTCCAGCACGACCGTCCAGCCCTGGCGTTATGGCTCCGGCCAGGCGCCAGGCTATCTGTTGGCGCGAAGACCTGCATCGCCTCCCCGCCGCAGGGCATTTCGCCGTCACCGAACTGTGTTGTATCGCCAGCTCAACACCGCGCGCAGGCAAGGCCCTCCCGGCCATCCCGGGAAACAATCGGGCCAGGCGCCCGCTGGGCTTCGTGACCGTGCAGACAAGGAGTTCAACATGGATCTGTTCAACTTTGCCAAGAACATCGGAAAGAAACTGTTTGGTAACGGCGATAGCGGCGCCGCCGACAAGATCAAGGCACATGTGCTGGAAGACAATCCCGGTGTGAATAATCTTGAGGTCACCTTCGACGACGGGGTTGCCACCCTGAGCGGCGACTGTGCAGACCAGGCCGCCAGGGAAAAAGCCATCTTGCTGGCCGGCAATGTCGAAGGCGTCGAGCGGGTGGACGGTGATGCGCTGAAAGTCCCCGCAGGCGTGCAGGTGGAAGAAGTCACCTACTACGAAATCCAGAAAGGCGACACGCTATGGAAAGTGGCCACCGAGTTCTATGGCAACGGCAGCAAGTACACCGCCATTTTTGAAGCCAACCGGGAAGTCATCAAGAACCCTGACCTGATCTATCCGGGGCAGAAAATCCGCATTCCCAAGTAATGCTGCCAGGAGGATAGCCCGCCATGGAACTGATCAATCAACTTGTCTCGACCCTCGGCATTGACAGCAAGCAGGCGGAAGGTGGCACAGGGTTGCTGATGAAACTGGTGAAAGACAATCTGTCCGGCGCCGACTTCAGCCGCATCACCAACGCCGCACCGCAGCTCGAAGGGCTGATGCAACAGGCCCCCGAAGGCGGCGCCGGCGGCTCCCTGCTCGGCATGGCCGGCGGCTTGCTCTCCAGCATGGGCAGCGACAAGCTGGCCGGCCTGACGCAGATAGCGGGCGGGCTGCAAAGCCTGAACCTGAACAAAGACACCCTGGTGCAGTTTATTCCTGTGATTCTGCAGTACTTCCAGAAACAGGGACAGGGCGACATTGCCGGGCTGATCCAGAAAGCCTTGCCGTTCTGAGGAAACCGGCCAACATTCGGCTGCGCCGCGCTGGCGCAGCCGAATGCTGCAGTCATGCAGCAAGTGGGCTCTGACGAGCGCTCTTTATCGTGTCTCAACGAGCCGCAGCAGATTTTTTCCGTCTTGCCGCATGCAGCTTCTTGTAGCTGTCAATCAGCCGAAGATGCCTGTCCAGCCCTTCCAGAGCCATGCTGGTCGGGGTCAGGCCATGGAAGCGGACGGTGCCATCCACTGAACCGATGGCTGCATCCAGAATGGCATCCCCGAACATGCGACGGAAATTCACCAGATAGTCTTCCAGTGCCAGCTCGTCGTCCAGGGTCACCTCAAGCACTGCCTGCATGGCCTGATAGAAGCGGCCCCGCTCCACCGTGTTGTCGTTGAACTGAAGGAAAGTCTCGACCAGTTCCCGCGCTTCCTCCAGCTCGCCCAGTGCCAGATAAATCAGCAGCTTCAGCTCCAGGATGGTGAGCTGGCCCCAGACCGTATTCTCGTCGAACTCGATGCCGATCAGAGTGATGATCTTCATGTAGGTATCGAGCTCGCTTTCTTCCAGCCGCTCCACCAGAGCGACCAGCGCCTTGTCACTCAAACGGTGCAGGCCGAGGATGTCCTCGCGAAACCGCAGCGCCATGTTGGTGTTGTCCCACACCAGATCCTCCACCGGATACACCTCGGAGTAGCCCGGCACCAGGATGCGGCATACCGGCGCACCCAGGTCTTCGAACACGGCCATATAGCACTCGTGGCCCAGGTCTTCGAGGATGCCGAACAGGGTGGCTGCTTCGTCTTCATTGCTGCCCGAGAAATCCCAGTCGCAGAAGGCATGTGTCGGGCGCGCACTGAAGAAGCGCCAGGAGATGACGCCGCTGGAGTCGATAAAATGTTCGACGTAGTTATTCGGCTCCGTCACCGCCATGCTGTTGAAGGTGGGCGCGGGCAGATCATTCAGGCCCTCGAAACTGCGGCCCTGCAACAGTTCCGTCAAGCTGCGCTCCAGCGCCACCTGGAAGCTGGGATGTGCCCCGAACGATGCAAAGACACCGCCGGTGCGCGGGTTCATCAGGGTGACGCACATGACCGGAAACTGACCGCCCAGGGAGGCATCCTTCACCAGCACCGGGAAACCCTGTGCTTCCAGCGCCCTGATGCCTTCCTGAATGTGCGGATAGCGCGCCAGCACCGCCTCCGGCACATCCGGCAGCGCGATTTCGTTTTCGATGATCTCTTTCTTGACCGCGCGTTCGAAGATTTCCGACAGGCACTGTACCTGGGCTTCCGGCAAGGTGTTGCCGGCGCTCATGCCGTTGCTGAGATACAGGTTTTCAATCAGGTTCGACGGGAAATAAACCACTTCCCCATCGGACTGCCGCACATAGGGAATGGCACAGATGCCCCGCTCCGGCGTGCCCGAGTTGGTATCAAACAGATGCGTGCCCAGCAGCTCGCCGTCCGGATCATAGATGGCCAGGCAATGGTCATCCAGAAGGCCCGCCGGCATTTCACCCTTCGGGCCGGGCTGGAACCACTTTTCATTCGGATAGTGGACGAACTCGCTGTTGGCGATGTCCTGCCCGAAATATTGATCGTTGTAGAAGAAGTTACAGCTCAGCCGCTCGATAAACTCGCCCAGCGCCGAGCAGAGTGCCGCTTCCTTGGTGGCGCCCTTGCCATTGGTGAAACACATGGGCGACGCCGCGTCCCGGATGTGCAGCGACCATACATGCGGCACGATATTGCGCCAGGACGCGATCTCAATCTTCATGCCAAGATCCGCCAGAATGGCGCTCATATTGGCAATGGTCTGCTCCAGGGGCAGGTCCTTGCCCTCAATGAAGGTGGCGGCTTCGCCATCCGGCCTGACCGTCAACAGGGCCTGGGTGTCGTCATCCAGGTTATCCACCAGCTCGATCTGGAAATCCGGCCCGGCCTGCACCACCTTCTTGACGGTGCAGCGCTCAATGGAGCGCACGATGCCCTGGCGGTCCCTGTCGCTGATGTCTTCGGGCAGCTCCACCTGAATGCGGAAGATCTGCTTGTAGCGGTCTTCCGGGTCCACGATGTTGTTCTGCGACAAGCGAATGTTGTCCGTGGGAATGTTGCGGGTATTGCAGTACACCTTCACAAAATACGCCGCGCACATCGCCGACGACGCCAGGAAGTAGTCAAACGGACCGGGGGCCGAGCCGTCGCCCTTGTAGCGGATGGGCTGGTCCGAGATGACGGTGAAGTCATCGAACTTCGCTTCAAGACGCAGGTTGTCGAGATAATTGACCTTGATTTCCATGGGCAGCGTACCGGAGGCAGACACGGGGACAGAAGGGCAGCGCAATGGGCGCCGGCCGGCGCGATAGTCTCATAAAACGGGCCTGGCGCCCATGGCCGGGCTTGGGGGGGCTTATGCCGCGATGGATAGCCTGAAGCCCCTCATTGTCCAACCCAGGGGATTCAGTGGACGTACGATGATAGGTGCCGGGCCCAGTGTTACCGTCTGGATCGGCAGGGCTGTCGATTTGTCGCGTCCCCACTCGACTGTCTGAACAGGAGCGGACGGATTGCAGCGCAGCCCTGCTGTATTCGGCGCCCCCAGAGCCCACCCCTTTCTGATGTGGGCAGCCAATCGACCCGATTTCGGAGGCTTTATATGTCACATCAAACAGGCACTGTTCGACTACACCGCGTTCTGAAAGCACCCGCAGAGCGGATTTACAAAGCGTTCACCAGCAAAGATGCGCTGGAGTACTGGCTCCCGCCCTACGGCTTTACCGGCACCGTTCATGAGATTGACGCCCGCGTCGGTGGTGGGTACCGGATGTCATTCACCAATTTCGGCACGGGTAGCAGCCACACCTTCTCGGTCAAGTTTACAGAGCTCTTGCCAAACGAACGCATCATGCACACCGACCGCTTCGATGATGAGAATCTGCCGGGGGAAATGCAGGTGACCATTGACCTCAAAGCAGTGTCTTGCGGCACCGAGCTTCGCATTGTTCAGGAGGGCATTCCTGCCATTATCCCCGAGGAAATGTGTTACCTCGGTTGGCAGGAGTCATTGCAGCAACTTGCCAGGCTGGTCGAGCCAGAGATTCCTGACAACGGGTGACAGGCTGTCGTGGAAGAGACCCGATGCCAGACGCAAGCGACCCCGTAGACGGGGTCGCGCAAAGTATCATTGTTGCGGCCTTCAGCGCCGGTCAGAACTTGACCCGGCCGCCTGTGGTCACCACCGTGATGTCCTCGTACTTGGGGTTGTAGCAGGTACGGCCGGAGCTGGTGCACCATTCACCGCGCTCGAAGCTGTGGATTTTCGCGCCAGCGTAAAGATCGAACATCTCCGTGGGGCTCCACACATAGCCGGCACCGATCACCGAGCCTTTTTCATCGTCCTTGTTACGGTCACGGGTTTCGCCGTAGTGGATGTCAAAGGCGTGATGACGGCTCGGGCGATAGCCCAGTTTGATGTAACGGAACTGGCTCAGTTCCGAACGGGTAGACGAAAATGTCCCCGTTTTCTCGTCGGTAGTGAGATCCGCTTTGTAGTTGACGGCGGCCAGCGACACGTTGAAGCCCGTCGCGCTGTGAAAATACGACATGGAACCGCCATACGTCTTGATATCCGGGTTCACGCCGGAATCCGGATCGAAACGCTGATCCAGCTCGCCTCTGTTGCGGGTGGCAATGGAGTAGCCGAGGCCCACCAGCATTCGGCCGCCGGGCACACGCAGGCCTGACTTGAGGCCCACCTGGGAAATCGATTCATGCCCCTCGGAACCGGTACCGTGACCAGTACTGATAGAAAGCACCATAGAGGCAATGCGCGGGCTGTCGTAACGAATGCGATCATGCCGGTTTTCAAAATTGAAATCGCGGATGCTGCCGCTGATGGTGGTGCGGTTGTTATCGCCTTCCTGCAGATCGAACGCTTCGGTGCCAGTGAAGTTGCCATTGGCATCGAATTTGCGTTTATAGGAGGAATCCTTGAGCTCGTAGTTCAGGTTACCACCAAGATAGGACGGGTTACGAAAGCTGACCACGCCTGTGCCAGAGTAGTCCACACGCCCCGCGTTGTAGGCCGCCCCCTCGCCGCGCCCAACGGTAATTTTGCCGTAAGGCGTATCAATGAAAGCGTCGGTGATACGTTGATCGAACTCGCCGTCAATCGACTTGTTGGCAGGGTCCACGTCGTTGGACGGGTTGGAAAAAACGCCCACTTCCACCAGAGCACCCGCCGTCCACCCTTCCATCAGCCGCTGGGTGCCACCCACATGAAAGCGTGTCGGGCTGTTGCGGTTGTCCACATGATAGAACTCGGTGCTTGAACCCACACCCAGATAACCCGCAGCGTAACCGTCTTCAACGAACATCACTGCGCGGTTGACCTGACCGCCGACGTCAAACTCGGCAGCGACGGCGGGCACGGCGATCAAACTGGAGACGGCGACTGCCAGGATTGATTTCGGGGATCCCATAGTTCCTCCGGGTTTTGTTGTTCTATTGTGTGTTGTGGCTCATCCAGAACTTCAGCATTGGGAAACGAGTTGCCCCGCAGAGGGCGGTCAATGCCGGTTTACTTTATCGGCCACCATTGATACTTATGTAAATTGAAAACATCCTATAGATATATGCACTTTATGCATCTTTATACCCTGCGACAGCGTGGCGCAGCGACAGCACGGCGCGAATAACAAGAGGAAAAAGCCATGAATATCAAGAAGCTGAGGTGTTTCCGCGCAGTGGTCACGCACGGCTCCCTGGTGGCCGCCGCGTCGGTGATGAACCTGAGCCAGCCGGCCACCAGCCGATTGATTTCCACGCTGGAGGACGAGCTCAAGCTGAAGCTGTTCAAGCGTGAAAAGCGCCGGCTTGTGTTGACAGAAGAGGGCAAGCAGTTCTATCGGGAGGCGGAAAAGATTCTCGCCAACCTGGAAGATCTGCCGCGCATCGTGCAGGAAATCCGCGAAGGCGGGCAACGCACCCTGCGCATCGTGGCGCTGGCACGCCTGGCTGGCAGCCTGGTGTCGCCGGCCCTGGCGCGCTTCGCGAAGGTGCATCCTGAGCAGCAGTTCAGTGTCGATGTGCGGGGCCATCGGGATATCGAGCAGTGGGTCGCCGGGCGCCACTACGATATCGCCGTGGCGCTGACCAAACCGTGCAACCATCCTGCGGTTATCCAGCGGCCGTTTTTCGATACCGACGCCATGGTGATGGTGCCCAAGGGGCATCCGCTGGAAGCACTGCGCGCCGTCACGCCCGCCCAAATGGCCAGGCACGACATCATCGCCCTGGCCCCCGGCCGGCGCCCCCGCACCCAGATGGAGGACATTTTCCAGAAGGCCGGCGTGGCGCTGCGCTGCAAGATCGAAACCACCTCCACCGCACTGGCCTGCCAGATGGTCGGCGATGGCCTGGGCATCACCATCATCGACCGCCTCGCTGCCATGGCGGTGGACGCACGGCGGTTTTCTCTGCGTCCATTGCGGCCCGCCTACCGGCTGGAGTTCGTGCTGCTGTTCCCGCCGGGTTTCGAGGAAACACCGACTACCGCCGCCCTGGTGCAATGCCTGCGCGATCAGGTGCAGGCTTCGCTGGGCACGCATGCCACCATGACGGGCTGAACGGCGGCGCGCCAGATACATGCACAATACGCATACAAACATAGCTTATATTCAATTTTAAGATGAATAACCCCCGTCTAGACTGAGCTCAGTTCCTGGTCTTCCGATCCGGCATTCGAATAACGATAACGGGAGGAGAAATGAAGATTCGCTACCCGACATGGGTGCGCACCTTCCTGGTTGGCGCGATGGTGACCGGGTGGCTGCCGCTGGCCGCCCAGGCCGGTCCGCGCGACGACACCTTAGTGGTCGCCCTGCCCAAGGCGCTGACCACCGTGGACCGCCTGTATTCCATCCAGCGTGAAGGACTGATTGTCGCCGAGCTGACCGACGACGGCCTGTTTGGCGTCAACACCGACACGCTCGAATTCGAACCGCTGGCCGCCGAATCCTTTCACTGGACAGGCGATACCCGCCTGGACGTGACGCTGCGCGACAACGTGCGCTTTCACGACGGCAGCACGCTGACCGCCGACGATGTGGTCTACACCTATGAGTGGGTGCTGAATGCAGCCTCCGAAACCAGCCGCGGCCCCGTGATTCGCGGCTGGCTCGACAGCGTCGAGAAAACCGGCCCGTTATCCGTACGCTTCAACCTGAAAATGCCCTACCCCATGGCCCTGCGCGACATGGCCGTCAGCATTCCGCTGCGCAAGCGCGGCACCTACGAGGCCGCCGCCGGCGACCAGCCGCACAACGGCATCGGCCCCTACCGTGTCAAACGCTTCAATGTGGGCCGCGACATCGTGCTGGAACGCTTCGCCGACTACTATCCGGAAAGCCCCAAGGCCGGCGCTGCAATCCGCAATATCGTGTTCCGGATCATTCCCGACGAAGGCACACAACAGGCCGAGCTGCTCAGCGGTGGCATTGACCTGATGATGGATGTGCCGCCGGATGTGGCGGACAACGTCAGCGCCCTGCCCGGCGTGGCACGCCTGCAGGGCAACGATATCCGCATCGGCTACCTGACCCTGGATGCCGCCGGCCATTCAGACCCCGACTCGCCGATGACCGACGTTAAAGTACGCCGCGCCATCAACCATGCCATCAACCGCGAAGCGATCACACGCTATCTGGTGCGTGGCAGCGCCGAGGCGATTCCCTACGCCTGCCACCCGCGCCAGTTTGGCTGCGAGGCCGACGGGCCACGCTACCCCTACGATCCGGAAAAAGCCCGCCAGCTGCTCGCGGAAGCAGGTTACCCGAACGGCTTTTCGTTCAAATTGTGGGCCTACCGCGACAAGGTCATTGCCGAGTCTATCGCCAGCGACCTGAAAGCGGTGGGCCTGAACGCGGACCTGCGCTATGTGAAGCTGAACGTGTTCTCCAAGATGCGCAACGACCAGCAGATGGAAGCCTTCTTCGCCTCCTACGGCGGCGGCGGCACGGCGGACGCCTCCGCCTCCACGGGCGTGCACTTTATCGCCAACACATCACGCAATTTCACCGGCGACGCATCGCTGGCAGACACCGTCCTGGCAGCGGAGCGCACGATTGACCCGGACGAACGGCGTCGGCTGTATCGCACCGCGCTGAACCGCATTGCCGAACAGGCGTACTGGGTGCCGCTGTTTTCCTACAGCCAGAATTATCTGCTCTCGCCGGCCCTGTTGTTGCCTGTGCCCGAGGACGGTGTACCGCGGCTCTGGCAAGCCGCCTGGAGGCCGCAACCATGATGAATTATTTCCTGCGCCGCGCCATGGTGACGTTGCTGGTGGCCCTGACCGTCTCGTTCGGCACCTTCGCGCTGTTTTATTTCGCCACCGATCCGGCACAGACCATCGCCGGCGAGGACGCCCCCCAGGAAATGGTCGACGCCATCCGCGAACAGTACGGCTTCGACCGGCCCATCACCGTGCAGTACGTGGAGTGGCTGGGCGGCGTGTTGCAGGGCGATCTTGGCCAGAGCTACTTCTGGAAGCAGCCTGTCATCGCGCTGATCCAGGAACACGCCAAGGTCACCATCGTGCTGGCACTGGCCGCGCTGGCCGTGACGATCCTTATCGCACTGCCCCTCGGCATCAGTGCAGCACTCAGGCCGAACAGCTGGGTCGACCGCTTTGCCCTGTCCACGGCGGTATCCGCCCAGGCGATTCCCAATTTCTGGCTCGGGCTGATGCTGATCGTGCTGTTCGCCGTGACCTTCCCGATCTTCCCCGTCTCCGGCGACGCGACCTGGCAACACTATGTGCTGCCCGCTTTTGTGCTCGGCACCAGTTCAGTGCCGGCGGTCATGCGGCTGACCCGCACCGGCCTGCTCGACGTGATGGGCTCGGACTATATCCGCACTGCCCGCGCCAAAGGTTTCACCGGCTATCAACTGATCCTGCGTCAGGCGCTGCGTAACGCCCTGCTGCCCATCGTCAGCGTGCTGGCCGTGCAGCTCGGCCACAAGCTGGGTGGGTCCATCGTCACCGAATCTGTTTTCAGCATGAACGGCCTCGGCCGGCTGGCGGTGGAGTCGATTTTCAATTCCGACATCCCCACAGTGCAGTCGCTGATCCTGCTGTTCGTACTGACCTTCGTGCTGCTCACACTGGCGGCGGATCTGATCAATGCCTGGCTCGATCCCCGGATCAGGATGGGATAAACCATGACAACAAGAAGCGACTCCGTGAGCGCCAGCGAACTGCTGCCTCAGGTATCACAGGAACAGGCAGCACTCGGCCTGACACCCACGCAGATGGCACTCAAGGCCGCGCGCCGGCATCTGGGGCTGCAACTGGGCCTTGGCATCCTGGCGCTGATGGCCGTGTTCGCGGTGCTGGCGCCCTGGCTGGCACCGCACGATCCCTATTTGCAGAATCTGCCGCTGCGGCTTTTGCCACCGGCCTGGGCGGATGGCGGGCAATGGGAGTATCTGCTGGGCACCGATCACCTTGGCCGGGATTACCTCAGCCGCATTATCTATGGCGCGCGCATTTCCATGATGATCGGGCTGGGCGCTGCCACCATCGGTGCGCTGATCGGCGTCACGCTGGGCGTGCTCGCCGGTTACTTCGGCGGCTGGGTGGATCAGGCGGTGAATTTTCTGGTGACCTGCCAACTGGCCGTGCCCAGCCTGCTGCTGATCATGGCGCTGGTGTTCGTGATCGGCCAGTCCATCACGGTGGTGATCTTCGTCATCGGCGCCACGCACTGGGTGCTTTACCTGATGGTCACGCGCTCCGCCACATTGCGATTGCGTGAACTGGATTTTGTCGCTGCGGCACGCACCATGGGGTGCAGTAAATTCCAGATTGCCGTGAAGGAAATCCTGCCCAACCTCGCCAACCAGATTACCGTGATCTTCACCCTGGAAGTGGCCGTGGCGATTCTCAACGAAGCGACGCTGTCGTTCCTCGGGCTGGGTGTGCCCTCGCCCACACCGTCCTGGGGCCTGATGATCGCCGAAGGCAAGACCGCCATGTTCTTCCAGCCGTGGCTGGTGATCCTGCCCGGCATCGCGCTGTTCATTCTGGTCATCGCCATCAACCTGCTCGGTGACGGCGTGCGCGATATCACCGTCACCCACCGGAGAGGCTGAGATGAGCACCGAAACCCTGCTCGATATCCGCGACCTGTCGGTGACCCTTCCCACCGAAAGCAGCGCACTCAAGGCCGTGCGCGGCATCGACCTTGAACTCCGCCGTGGCGAAACGCTGGGCATCGTCGGTGAATCCGGTTCCGGCAAATCCATGACCGCGCTCGCGCTGATGAACCTGCTGCCCCCGGCCGCACAGCGCACGGCAGCCTGCATCAACTTTGCCGGCGCAGACCTCAGCGCCGTCAGCGAAAAGCAACTGGCCCACCAGGTGCGCGGACGCAAGATCGGCATGATCTTCCAGGAGCCGATGACCAGCCTCAACCCGGTCTACACCATCGGCCGCCAGCTCACCGAAACCATGACCCTGCACGGCAACGTCTCCGCCGCCCAGGCACAGCGGCGCGCCATCGAGCTGCTGGAAAAAGTGGGCCTGCCGGACCCGGCCAGCCGTCTCCGGCAATATCCCCACGAACTGTCCGGCGGGCAGCGTCAGCGGGTGATGATTGCCATGGCGCTGATGAACGAGCCGGAACTGCTGATCGCGGACGAACCGACCACAGCACTGGACGTCACCATCCAGGCACAGATTCTGTACCTGCTGCGCCAGCTGCAAACCGAGCTGGGCATGTCGATGATCCTGATTACCCACGACCTGGGTGTCGTGTCCCGCGCCGCCGATCGCATTGCCGTGATGTACGCCGGCGATCTGGTGGAAACCGGCACCACCGAGCAAGTGCTCAACGCACCGCGCCATCCCTATACCCGGGGGCTGCTGGAATGCGTGCCCGGCTATCGCGGCGCCGCTGCGCGCCGCCTCGGTTCCATCCCCGGCGTGGTGCCGTCCATGACCGGCGATATTCAGGGTTGCGCCTTCGCGGCGCGCTGCCCGCGTGCGGTCGCCCGCTGCCTGACCGACACGCCACCGACGCGCGCATTGGGCGAGGCGCACCGCTTTGTCTGCCACGACCCGGAAGAAACCCGGGGCATTTCATTCGGCGACAGCGAACACGCCAGCGACACGCCCCCCCCTCGCCCGGCGCAGGAAAGCGTGCTGAAAGTGGATAATGTCAGCTGTACTTTTTCCGTCCGCCAGGGCCTGTTCGGCAAACGCAAAACACTGCGCGCCCTGGCCAACGTCAGCCTGGATATCCGGCGCGGTGAAGTGCTGGCGCTGGTCGGTGAATCCGGCTGCGGCAAAAGCACACTGAGCCGCACCATCATGGGCCTGCAAACGCCGGACAGCGGCAGCGTGACGCTCTCAGGCCAGCCTGTCGCGTCGCTGCCGGCACGCCAGCGGGCGCGCATGATACAGCCGATTTTTCAGGACCCCTATTCGTCCCTGAACCCGCGCCAGACCATCGGCGAAATCATCGGCCGCCCCCTGACCGTGAATCAGATTGGCAGCAAAACGGAGCGCCGCTCGAAAGTACACCGCATGATGGAATACGTCGGCCTGCCGCCGCGCGTGTTCAACAGCTTTCCGGATCAACTTTCCGGCGGCCAGCGTCAGCGCGTGGCCATCGCCCGCGCACTGATTCTTGACCCGGAAATCGTCATCTGTGACGAACCGACCTCCGCACTGGATGTCTCCGTCCAGGCGCAAATTCTCAACCTGCTGCTGGACCTGCGCGACGAACTGGATCTGACGTATCTGTTCGTCACCCACGATCTTTCCGTGGTCGAACACCTGGCCGACCGGGTCGCAGTCATGTATCTCGGTGAAATCGTCGAATGCGGCGACCGCGAGCAGGTGCTCGCCCGTCCCAAACACCCCTACACGCGCGCACTGCTGGATTCCGTCCTCAGCATTGCGCCGGAACTGGACGTCCCCGAACCGCGCCTCACCGGTGATTTCCCCAACCCCATCAACCGGCCCAGCGGCTGCCCGTTCCACCCGCGCTGCCCGCTCGCCGATGCCCACTGCCAACGTGTCGCCCCTGCGCTCGAAATGTTCGACAACACGCTGGTGAAATGCTGGAAGGCGGACGCAACATCGCCTGCACCCTCCCCCAACAATAAAACGGAGGAATCCGCGCTATGAAAACCCTGCCGATACTGACACTGGCGCTGCTCACCCTGCTCACCGCCTGCCAGGCAACACCACCCGACCCGACCGCCGATCTGGCAGAAAGCGGACAGGACAACGCCCACCCAGACACCTTTGATCGCTACGGCGCCATCGTGGTCCAGGCAGGCACTGCAGAAAAACCGCTCAACATGCGTCTCTGGTATGCGCGCCCGCAACGCATTACCCCGGACACCCCGGTGGTGCTGGTCATGCACGGCGGCGCGCGTGACGCCGATAATTATCGCGACTCCTGGGGCAGCTACGCAGAACGCTACAACGTGCTGGTGGTCGCACCGGAAGTCTCGCAAGCCGACTTCCCCACCGGCTGGGGTTACCAGACCGGCAACTGGGTGTCGCCCGATTCCTCCTCCACCGACGCCAGCAAAGGCCGCCGCAACCCGCCGGAAGAATCGTCTTTCGCCGCTGTCGACCGCGCCTTTGACCAACTGGTTGAACGCTTCGGCCTGAATGCCACCCAATACGACATCTGGGGCCACGGCAGCGGCGCGCAGTTTGTCACGCGCATGATCATGCTCTACCCGCAGGCGAGAGTGCGCACCGCCGTGGCCGCCAACGCCGGCAACTACACCTTCCCGGACTGGACATTGCCATTGCGCTACGGCCTGCAAAACACCGGCATCGAACCCGAAGACCTGAAAGCCGCCTACGCGCATCATCTGGTGATCATGCTCGGCACCGCCGACAACGATCCCTCACACCGCTTGCTCAGCCGGCTGGAGATCGCCCGCGCACAAGGTCCTCACCGGCTGGCCAAGGGCCGAAATTTCTACGCCATCAATCAGCAGTGGGCCGAGAAACTGGACACGCCCTACAACTGGGAACTTCGCACCGTCTACGGCATCGGCCACAGCGGCCGGCAAATGGCTGAATCCGGCGCACGCTATCTGTTGGAAGGCAAGGCCGAAGAACCGTTGTTCCCGCTCAAGCGGGACGGCGAGCGCACTCCCGACACACGTGACGCACGCACCCGTGAACTCCTGAAAGGCTCCGGCGACGGCGAAGCGTCACCGTTCTGAAGCATGCATCGACACACAGCAGGACAGCCTATGAACTCCATTAGCGGCACAGACCGTCTCAGCCTCCGCCTGTCACACGGCAACCTCAGCTACCTGCACGCCGGGCGGGGCATTCCCGTGGTGTTCTTCCATGGTCTCAACGGCAGTGCCGAAAGCTGGCTGAACCAGCTCAACGCCCTCGACTGCGAACTGGAGATGTGGGCCTGGGACGCGCCGGGGTACGGCGCCTCCGATCCCGGCGGCGACGCCCTCGATGATCTGGCCCACACCGCCATCGCATTCATCGAGCACATCACCGAGCGACCGATCAATCTGGTCGGCCATTCCATGGGCGGGCTGGTGGCCATGCGCGTGGCCATGCTGCGCCCCGAGCTTGTTGACCGGCTCGTGCTCTCCTGCACCCATCCCGGCCACGGCCTGACCGGCGGCAACGAAGCCGACGAACGCTATCAACGACGCCTGCGCGAACTGAGCGACATGCCCGCGCAACAATATGGCGAGCGCCGCGCCAAAGGCATGCTCCCCGCCGACACCCCCGACGCTGTGTTCAGGGAAGTGGCACGCATCGCCGCCACCGCCCGCGCCGAAGGCATGGGGCGCGCCGCACTGGCCATCCAGCGCGCCAATCTGAAACCGGACCTGGCACTGATCCGCGCCCCCACACTGGTGCTCACCGCCGACCAGGACACCGTGGCGCCCCTGAGCAAAGCCGCGCCGCTTCTTGAAGGCATCGCCGATGTACGCCACCGCGTCTTCGAAGGGCTGGGCCACGCGCCGAATATCGAAGACGGCTGCCGTTACAACGCCGTCCTCACCGATTTCCTGGTTTCCCACTGACCCGGCCGCGAGCAGGCGCCATGACGACCGACCGAGAACCACCCGCAGCCCTGTTCGCACTGCCCCGCAAAATCCAGACGTGGCTGGATATCGAAGTGGCACTGGCGCACAGCCAGGCCGAACTGGGCATGATCCCGGCCAGCGCCGCCGAAGAAATCGCGCGGCGCGGCCAACTCGATCAGCTTGATCTGCCGGCGCTGCTTGACGACATGGCCGTCACCCGCGCGCCTATCGTGTCACTGGTGCGATTTCTCTCAGCCGCCTGCCAGGGCGATGCCGGCGGCTACGTCCACTGGGGTGCCACCACCCAGAACGTGATGCAGACCGCCGAAGTGCTGCTACTGCGCAACGCCCACCACATATTGCTCGATTATTTTGCCGGCTGCCTGGACGCCCTCGCCAGCCACGCCGAGCAAGGCGCCACCGTGGTGATGGCCGGGCGCACCCAACGCCGGCACGCCCTGCCCATCACTTTCGGCTTTAAAGTGGCTGCCTGGATTGACGAACTGCTGCGCCACGAAACCCGCTTTCGCGAAGCGACGCCGCGAGTGTTCACATTGATTTTTGGCGGAGCGGTGGGCGCCTGGCATTCCTTCAACGGCCAGGGGGAGACGCTGCAACGAACGTTGGCAGCGAGGCTGGGGCTGGGGTGCTTTGCCGTGCCCAGCCGGTCGGTCTACGACCATGTCGTGGAATACATCCTGCTGCTCGGTTTACTGGCCAGCACTTGCTCCAAGATCGCGCAGGAATTATTCGTTCTGATGTCGGAGGAATACGGCGAAATCTATGAGGAATTGGGCGATGCCGTGGTGGGGAGCAGCACCATGCCGCAGAAGGTGAACCCCAAGCTGTCGGTGCAGGTGATTGCGCTGGCGGCGCAGTTGCGGGCGCAACTGACACTCGCGCTGGATGCAGGCCAGGTCAGCCACGAAGGTGATGCGGCGTCCAGCCAGATGCTTTATGCGGCGGTGGATACGGCTTGTCCGTTGGCGCTTGAGATGATGGGAGCGTTTGAAGAACTACTGAAGAAACTGCGCATCGTGCCGGCTGCCATGCGGGCCAACCTGGGATTAAGCAACGGGTTGATCACTGCCGAGAATATGATGATGACATTGGCGCGGCAGGGGTTGGGGCGGCAGGCTGCGCATGACCTGGTGCACGAGTCGGCACTTGCCGCACAGCGCACCGGATGCACCCTGGGTGATGTGTTGAACAACGACCCGCGCGTGCAAAACCTGTTAACGCCAGAGCAGGTTCATTCGGCACTGAATCCGGAAAGCTATCTTGGCGACTGTGTTGCCCTCGCAAGACAGCAGGCACAAAGAGCTCATACCAAGGCACACGAAATCCGGGCGCATCATCCTGAAGTAGTTCAGAACTAGCATCTCGTCCCGCTCCCATTCCATCGTTACACATCACCTGCCTGCCCGCTGCCACCCTCTCATGCCTACCAGAGCAAAGAAAACATAAAGCCTAAAGTGTGACGTGCCGGAGAAATGCTAGCATCGGCCATGCCACTGTAACGTGGCTCACAACCTCCTGTGATGAGCGTCTCACTCAATCAACAACGAGGAGAATAATCGTGACTGCCACTGCTGACCGAACGTACCCGACCACCCTGCACCCGGTGCACGCCATCCTGCTCGCCGGCACCCTGCCGCTGTTCCTGGGCGCCACCCTCAGCGACATCGCCTACACCACCAGCTACCACATCCAATGGAGCAATTTCGCCTCCTGGCTGATCGCCGGCGCGCTCGTCTTCGCCGGCCTCGCACTGCTGTGCGCCATCATCGGCCTGTTCCGCACCGACCGCCGCGACGCACGCGCATGGATGTATATGCTGCTGTTGCTGGCCACCTGGGTGCTTGGATTCATCAACGCCCTCGTGCACGCCCGCGATGCATGGGCAATGATGCCCACCGGCCTGATCTTGTCCGTGCTTGTCACCGCCCTCGCCTGCGCCGCCACGGCCGCCGGCTTCTGCGGCCATCACACAGGAGGTGCACAATGAAACACCTTCTCACCCTGGCCAGCATCACCCTGTTATTGAGCGCCTGCGGCAGCGACCCCGACCCGGCACAGTACGGCGCCAACCCGGAGCTGCCGGCACCCCAGCGCGGCCTGTTACCCAGCATGACCATCGCCGAACCCGCCGAATGGGGCGACCGGCTGCCCACCGTGCCGAAAGGCTATACCATCACCGCCATCGCCACCGGCCTGAAAATTCCGCGCCAGACCCTGGTGCTGCCCAACGGCGACATCCTCGTGGCCGAAGGCCGCGGCGGCAACGCACCCGCCCTGAAACCGAAAGACGTCATCGCCGGCTACATCAAATCACAGGGCACCACCTCAGTGGAAAGCGGCAACCGCCTGACCCTGCTGCGCGACAGCGATGGCGACGGCACCTACGAAACACAAACCGTTTTCGCCGAGCAGCTCAACGCCCCCTACGGCCTCGCACTGGTCGACAACAATCTCTATGTGGCAAACCAGGACGCCCTGGTGCGATTCGATTACCGTGAAGGCCAGACCCAGGCCAGCGGGCCGCCAGAAAAAATCACCGACCTGCCCTCCGAGATCAACCACCACTGGACCAAAGCCCTGACCGCCAGCCCGGACGGGCGCTTCCTCTACGTGGGCATCGGCTCCAACAGCAACATCACCGAGCGCGGCATGACCGCCGAAGCCAACCGCGCCATGATCTGGGAGATCGACGCCCGCACCGGCGCACACCGTCCCTACGCCACTGGCCTGCGCAACCCCACTGCACTGACCATCCACCCCGAGACAGAACAACTCTGGGCCGTGGTCAACGAACGCGACGAAATCGGCCCGAACCTGGTGCCCGACTACCTCACCTCGGTTCGTGAAGGCGGCTTCTACGGCTGGCCCTATGCGTACTGGGGCCAACATGTAGACGAGCGCGTCCGGCCCCAGGACCCAGCCAAAGTCGCCGCATCAATTGCACCGGACTACAGCCTCGGGTCGCATGTTGCCGCGCTGGGTGTCGACTTCTCCACGCCAGCCATGGGCGCCGAGTTTGCCAACGGTGCATTTGTGGGAGAGCACGGTAGCTGGAACCGCAAGGAGCCGGTGGGTTACAAAGTGATTTTTGTGCCCTTCAGCGATGGCCGCCCGGCCGGACAGCCGGTGGAATTTGTGACCGGGTTTCTGGGGGAGGATGGCAAGACCCGCGGGCGGCCTGTCGGGGTGGCGGTGGACCCGCGTGGGGCGCTGATTGTGGCGGATGACTTGGCCAATGTGGTTTGGCGGGTGGTGCCGGAGCAGGAATGATGTCGCAGGCTTCGGGGCGCCCCTGCGCCCCGAAGAAGCGCTGGTCCTGAAGTCCAGCAATAGCGATGCAGTTCCGGTTCTGCCCCAGGCGCGGAGATCAGGTCTGGCAGCGCGGGAGCATGCGAGTAAGCGCTACTCGATCATGTCGAGCAAAGCCTGGCGCCGCTTGGCCGACAGACGCCGAAAGGACTTCAGCAAAACAGCTTCCGCCTCATTACGTACTTCCGCGCCATACAAGTAACGCGGTTCAGCCGTACCCCCACCCGGCTCTGCACCGCAAAGCAGGTCATCCAAAGATATACCCAGTATTTCCCGCAACCGTGGCAGCAGGCGGAACCCGGGCGCCTCACGGCCGTTTTCCCACGCCGACACCGATGCCTTGGTGACATTCAGTTCAAACCCCAACTGCTCCTGGGTCATCCCCAGCCGCAGCCGAGCCGCTTTCAAACGCTCTGGAAATCCTGACATCGGGGCCTCAGCACGGAACTCACCCCACCAAACTAAGGAAATGCCAGACTCCTGTCGTACGGCCTATGTTGACTTTATAAGTACAGAAATACGATACTCCCGAAATTCAGATTTACCACACAGCCTGAGTAATGCGGTGCGACGACGCCGCGCCCGGCCAATATTCGATGGAACGAGAGGGAAGAATGGATAAAGAGACCAAATCCTGCCATTTCTGCGGCGAAGAGATCCTTGCCGTGGCCCAGAAATGCAAACATTGCGGCTCATCGCTGGATTCACCCGTGAAACTCTCAAAAGGGTTCGGCGGGAGCATTCTTGGCACACCCATCATCATCGGTCTGCTTGCACTGGTCATCGTCAGTGGGCTGCCGGACAGCCAGGCGGGACTGCTGCTTACCAATACGATGATCTTTCTCTGTATCGGACTAACAGCCATTTTCATCGCGCTGGAAGTACGTAAGGCCCGTTCACTGCAACCCGCTCCGGCCAGCACGGGGCCCTTCATCTGGTTTATCGCCACCTGCCTGATATGGGGCATCGCTTACCCCTTCTATGCGTGGAAGCGCCAAGAATACGGCTACCGAAAACGCTTATGGAGCGGCTTGTGCGTCACACTTTTCTTCGTCATCAGCATGGCGACGACGATCGCTCTGCTGGAAGAACGCAGCAATACGCCACAACAGCAGTTCAGAGATTTGATTAACGAAATGGAGCTCGAGGGATGGTAGGCATCAGAAAAACACACCGCTTCCTGCTCGGCCTGTCGTTATTAGCCGTGTTTGGCCTGGCGCACGCCGAACAAAGGCCCCTGGAATGCGACTACATGGCATTTGTTGCCCAGGAGGCCCGCAAGGAAGCCACGTCCAGGCTTACCCAGCGAGGCAAGGCGATTTACATCAGGGAAGCTATCGCTAATGCAATTCTGGCCAGAATTGGACCAGGCTATGAGATTCTCGTCACCGAGTACCTGTCCGACCTGTCCCAATATGAGGAAATGGTAGAAGCCATCGCCAACACCACGTCTCAAAGCGAAGCCGCAGCTGCTCTCCAGTTTTTTACCGGCAACCTGCCCGGCCTGGGCCTGCTACTGCTTCCAGAACAGGATTGCAACAGGATTCGTAACCGCATACAGCGCGCCAGCAAGCTCAATGAACTCGCTTCCGTATGCCGGGATTATGAAAATACCGTGTCGCAGAACATTCAGGAAGACAGGCATAGCTTTATGCGCTCCATGCAATTCTTATGGCAGGGTCATGGTTATTCTTTTGATCTGTCACACGAGCAACAGGCATCAATGCTTTACGAGGAATTTCAGGCCGCACAGACACTACCAGCAGAATATGCCGCCTTGATTGGCACCTACTGTATGGCCGAAGCGATTGGGGAGTATAAAGAATGAGAGGGATATTAAGCGCGCTTGTTCTGGCCGTGGCCCTACCCGTATCTGCCTATGAGCAAGAGAAGGATTTGTCAGGTGCCTTCTACACCAATACCGCTTTTGGCCTATGTCAGGTTACCGGGAAGAATTTGACAAGCCTGGCCAGACAGGCTGCGCTCGAGGCCCCCTCTCATAAAGCCGTTACTGAGCGCCTGGCGGATCTGGATAACCGGTACGCACACTACTTTGACGCACTAGGTTTCAAGCTTGAAGATCAGGAGCCGGAGCAAGGAGCGGATGCCATTCTGGAACTGGCAGCAGCACTTTCTTCAGGAGATATGGAGACGGATTTGCTTTACAAGCTTCTTGTGTGGGAGTGCGTTAAAGAGACCAAGATAGGATTAGATAGCCAGCAACCTCATGGATAGTCAGCAGAATTTCCGTCTACTTCTCTGCGAATTATTTGGCCCTAAAGAATATCTGTTATTTATCATAAAAAAGGCCAGGCGCTATTCAGTAGCCTGGCCCCTACCACTTTTACTCTTGTCTATATCGCGATCAGCCCGTCATCGCTTTGAATTGCGCCATATACCAGTTCCCCCCTGCCCCCGTTACCAGTAAATGACGCCTTGCGCGTGTCATCCCGACATACAACAACCGGACCTCACGCTCGATTTCTTCCTCGTCGTCATTCAAATTGCCAACGCCCGACAGGATCACCGTATCAAATTCCAGCCCTTTGCTGCTCTGCCGGGTGAGCAGCACCACCTGCTCCGCAGCCGGGTCATAGCTCTTCTTCTGAATATTGTCTTTTAGCCATGTGCAGGGTACGCCCAGGGCTGTTAGCTGCTTCTGGATAAGCTCGGCTTGCCAGTGTTGTGGGTAGACCACCGCGATACTGTTCAGCGCATGGCCCTGGGCTTGCCACTGTTTTATACAGCGCGCTATATAATTTGCTTCACTTTGGGCAGAATCGCACTGCTTGAAGACCGGTGCGGGACCACTGGCGCCCGCCACCTCCGGGGCAATCAAAGGAACATTATCCTCGTCCGCCTCTTGCGCCTGCAGGAAATCCTTGGCGAACTCATAGGCAAACGTAAGGATTTCTCGCGTATTGCGATAATTCAGTTTCAGGATAGTGGTCCGACCACGCGCCTGGATACCGGCACTGGAAAGCGGGAACTTCAATGATTTCTTACGATAGATTGACTGCGCGTCATCATACAGCAGCAACAAGGAGTTGGTATCCGGATCGATCATCTGCACTACCAGCTTTAGCCAGCTCTGATCGAAGTCATGCCCCTCATCGACCATCAGGGCACCATACTGCGCCCTGGGAATATGGCCCTTGTCTACGCCCTGGATAACGCTGGTTACCGCCCGCTCCCAGTACGGTTCCTCACCTGGCTGAACGTCCAGATTATAGGTCTTGAGTTGCAGGCCACACCATTCATGGAAATGATGCACCATCACATTGTCGCCGATGTTTTTTTCCTGAATGAAAGCGCGCAGCTTCGCCGCAAGCGCGATATTGAAGCAAAGCACCAGAATCGGCTTGCTGACCGCCCGCGCGAGATGCAGGCACCGATAGCCAAGAATCAACGTCTTCCCGGATCCTGCGACACCATGTACCACCCGATGCCCGTCGCCCATGCTCTTGGCCATCTGCTCCTGTTGCAGATCCATCACCCGCACAATGTCCGGCACATAATCGTAGGAGGGTTTGTCTGCCTCAGCCGCTTTATCCTCGCCGAAAAGATCCTGTTGTGGCGCATTGATTCTTACCTCAGGAAATAGCTGCCAGCGAATGCGGTCCATCTGTGGCACCGTCAGTTTATTTCCGAAGTGGTACTCGAACATATCCCAGAGGTAAGTCTGGAATGTTTCCGGATCGGTCACTGTGGACATCTCGTCCTTGCAGATAAGCCGGTGCGGCGGCAATACCAGCTCCTGATCCTGTTCTGGAATCGCCTCATTCCATTGCTTGCGGGTGATGTTGGGAAAGACCACACCATATCCATACGGGAACACTAACCGCCCCTCATACCGCCCGCCGGCATTCACCAGCTGAGGATCACGGCGCAGTTGATCCACCGCCACATGCGCATACTGGCGCACCTGCTCCAGCGGATTACTGACCGTCTGGCGGCCCGTGCTTGTTTCAATCAGCACCGTTTGGGGTGTAATGCTTTTGATGGTATCCAGTTTCCAGTCCTTCACCTCGAGAAACAGCAGACCGCGCCCTGGGTGAAGAACGATAAAATCGGGATATCTGCGCTGCTTGCCCAGCGGGATGTCGTACCAAACGGCGTAATCATCCTCCAGAAGACTTTCCAGCCGCCGCCCTAGGCGACGCTCCCCACTGGTCATGTTCCGGATGGTGCTCAGACTGGGAATAACTGTCGCCATAGTGCTTCTGCCTCTTTTGATTCTTTGGCACAGCGGCCCCGATACCGATTTACTTATTATTAAGTAATACCTTGGTTATTTCTCTTCCACCTGGTCGCACTCTCTCAGGCTTATAACGCTATTCTGGCCATTGGCTTTTATCTCTGTCCCACCTTAAATGCGCGTTTTAGCGATCAATTATTCAGATCTTGAGCGGTTTGGCGCCCACCAGGCACTTGAAAATGACAGTAATGCTCGTCCAAATGCAAAAATCTGCCAAGCAAGAGCATTTTAACACCCGTACCCCGCACTATTTAGCCCGGCAGCCTCTCCATATGCCAAGTACAGGAAGCTCTCCTGACCGCTGGCCACCTGGTCGCGCACGCCCGCAAGGCGCGTCGATGGACCCAGGCGGGGCTTGGTGAACGTCTGGGCGGCATTGATCGCCGGCACATCAGCGCGCTGGAGAAAGGCCCGCCTCACATTGATTTCGAGCTGGTGGTAAGTGCCCTGTCGCTGCTTGACCTCCCCATTCTCCTCACCCTGCCCAACGAAGGGCAGGCCTCTGCGCGCCTCAACGCCAGGGATCTTCTATTGGCCGTGTCAGAACAGATCGTCAAGGGCCAGGCAAGCCCAGGGCGGAACAAGCCGGAGATCAGCAATGATTTCTGAGAACGCCTATGTCTGAATCTGCCTGCTGGGGCAACCCGCGCCCGTGATGGGTAGCGTGGCCTACCCAGATGGCCAGAGGTATTGGTTCCACCATGCAAAGAGCTACCTAGCCAATATACGAGGCCCCGCGATCATACATTCCCCGTGCACCCACTTCCTGCCAGTACAATCTGCATACTGACGCAACGCCCGAGCACTACCAACGGCCGCCATCCTACTATTCGGTCGTGGCGCCATATACTTTAACCAGGCGGCGTGCGGGATACCCAGACGCCTCAGAATAGATGGCACAGATTCCGCCAGCGCGCCGCGCTTACCTGGCAGCACAGCACGCGCGGTCCAGTCCACAAGCTCCAAGTAATCCAGCAGCCGGTAACCGCATAACAGCGTGTCTTCCTGCTCTTGCTCAACACTCCCGGACAAGGGCATCAATTGCGGGCCTTCCTCGACCTGGACATTATCCTTCAGATCCTCGATACGCTGCTTGATTGAGGTGTATTCCGACGCTTCCGGCGTCACGGCCATGCCTGCTCGCACAGGGTTCAGGTCTACATACGCCATGCAACGCAGCACGGCGGCCTCATCCAGCAAAGGCTGGGCCTTGAAGCGCCCTTCCCAGAAGTGGCCTGTGCAGCAATCTTCCTCGTTGGAGCGCCGGGCGATGTATTCATTCAGGCATTTCATGAACCAACTGAGATCGGACAACCTGGCTCGCCATTTCTGCACCTCTTCCCTCGCACGGGTCGCGGTAGCGTCATCCGGGGAGTGGCCTGCCAGCCAGTTATGAACGATGGGAGGCCCAGCAAAGAGACGCAGCCATCTCGCAGCGACCTCTTCATCTGACCAATCTTCTGATTTTGCAGGGTTGATACGTAGCACCAAGTGATAATGATTCGACATGATGGCATACGCACAGAGATCAATGGCGAAGACCTCGGTCAGCAGCGCAAGCCTTTCCTGCACCCAGGCTCGGCGGTGCTCGTAACTTACTCCGGAAACATCGTCCTGGCCGCACAGAAAAGCCCGTCTTACGCATCGTCCAATGCAGTGGTAGTACGGGGTATCCGATAGCGATATCTGCTGGGATCTTGGGGTTGTCATGGCGTTCCTCCTTGAACCATGACGTACCGTAGCAACCCGAATCCGACAGATTTATAGGAGATCGGCCTCTCTTCGTGTAAGACATTCTCCAATTAGTGCCTGTCCTAGATTTGCCGAACATATATTCTTCTCCTTAATCGTAAAAACTATTAAGCCCTAACAGAGATTAGGACGCACGCGCTTTTATCCAATAACGACGCACGCGGCATATCACGAAGACTATTTCGAGATAGGCACTGTCAGTCACAGGGTGAGATCTATCGTCAATTAGCAACAGGATCAGCGATCTCTTACAGCACCTGTAAGAAATTTGCTAGCAGCCCTGTAAGCCTATGTGCAATTAGTGCCTGTCCTAGACTTTCACTGTCAGCCACAGGGCGACATCTATCGCCAATTAGCAATCCTGATCAGCGATCTCTTACAGCACCTGTAAGAAATTGGCCAGCAGCCCTGTAAGCCTATGTGCAATTAGGTCGCGGTAGGAATGCCGGTTACCCGGCACCCCCCGCACAGATCCGGACGTGCGCTACTAACGCATCCGGCTCCTGCTTCGAGTCAACCGCACCAGCGTTGATTCGGGTATGGATGAACGATCCGCACGGTGGGTATCCAGCGCTTGATATGCTTTGTCATGTTTACCCAACTTATCGGCCTTTTGTTTCCACGCCTTCGCAGCGCTTTGCACCAGTGCCGACAGATTTCCGTGCGGAAGGTTTGCAGCGATACACCGTTCCCCGGCACACCGTAGTAGTTGACCAGCCCTGTCAGGACTTTTCTCAACCAACGCCCCTGATCGTGTACATTAACCATCAGGTTCCGCCTTAGCCACTCTTTGATTCTCAGTAGTGTGGCCCGCTGACGTTTGGCAATAGTGTGCCGCCGGACTGTAAAGCAACCGTCCCGGCGTACGGCACAGATATGGGTAAAACCCAGGAAGTCGAATGTCTCCGGCTTGCCCTTCCCCTGTGCCTTACGATTTGCTTGCGCAAAGCGGCCAAACTCAATCAGCCGCGTCTTGTCCGGGTGCAATCTCAGTCCAAACTGTGTGAGTCGCCGCACCAGGGCGGTGTATAGGGCATGTCCGTCGCTTTGGTACTGGAACCCCAGCGCAAAGTCGTCGGCATAGCGGACAATATAGACCTCTCCCCGCGCATGCCGTTGCCGCCACTGGTGTACCCATAGATCGAGCACATAGTGCAGGTAGATGTTCGCCAACAGCGGCGATATCACCGCACCTTGCGGGGTTCCAATCCGTGTGCCTGAGCGTTGCCCGTCTTCTTCAACACCCGCTCGCAGGGTTCTGACCAGGATATTCAGTACTCGTTTGTCGCTGACCCGGTGGCTGATGAATTGCATCAGCCATTCGTGGTCCAGCTCGTCAAAGAAGCCCTGTATGTCTGCATCCAGTACCCAGCTCACCTTCTTCTGCGTCAGTGTCATGTACAGAGCGTCCAGCGCTCTGTGCTGACTGCGACCGGGGCGGAACCCATAGCTAAACCCCAGGAAGTCCTCCTCGAAGATCGTCTCCAGCACCCAGACCAGCGCCTGCTGGACTATCTTGTCTTCCAGTGCTGCGACGCCAATCGGCCGCTGTTGGCCGTTCGCTTTGGGTATCCAGATACGTTTCGAGGGCTGTGCCCGGTAGCGGCCCGTGTGCAGACGGCAGTGCAAGTCGTGAAGGCGACTTTCCAGGTCGACCCCGTAGCCTTCCCAACTCATGTCGTCCACGCCGGTGGCCGCTTTGCGGTTCAGCGCCAGGTAGGCATTCCTCAGCCGATCGACACTAACGTGGTGTAGCAGGTTGTTGAGTTGAAGACGTTCATCCCGTCTCGTTGCGGTACGTAGCCTGAGCAGACCCGATTCAGCCCGGTCCTCGCTCTGTGTCGAGGGCGCTGCGGGGTACTCAGTCTTCCTCTCTGCCAAAACCCTTCGCTCCACAGGCTCCGCCATCAAAGTCATTATCTCTCCAATGTTGTTCGCCTGCTTCCTCGCTACTATGGTTTTGTCCGACTCCCTGCGCCACCACCGACCTTATTTCTTCATTTCTTCGGTGTGACCAGCACGGAATGATGCTGGTGATGCACAGGGCCTCCCGGGTTCCGTTCGGTAAACATCAGTACATGCACCGGGTCTCTGACTCCGGGGAGCCTGCTTGGTCGCTCGCATAGCGCTTAAAGCAGTGTGGCCTTCCCTTTCAAGCAACAAGGTCGGCACTCCCAACGAGTGATTTCGGAGCTCAATACCGAGCCTGCACCTTCCCCTGTCAACGCTTAACCTCTGACCTTACGGGCAGCGGACCATGACTCGGGGCTTCAGCGAGGCGCTACCCTCCTACTGAATAGCGGACTTGCACCGCTTGATTTACCGCCAGCTTTGCCCGGCGCTCTGCCTGTCCTGGATTTGCTACTTTGAACTGTTGCGATGCAATTTCCATGCAGCGATTGTACAGGAATTAGTGTGAACAGGCCCTAGGGAGATGAGGCCGCTAGCTGCGCATCGAATTGAGAGGCTGCTCCTCGTATTAAATCTATTTGTTCTAATGCCGAATGCTTCATAACTTCCAGTCGGTGAGCAATCAATGCAGCCATCGTGAGCTCTACGCAATTTTCTCGATAGGGAAATAAGAGAAGTGCATACCCTTCCTCGCTGTTTACGTGCTGGCTTGTCATGGAGCCAGGCCCAAGTTCAATGATGAAAGGGATTTTCTCGTCTATGGATACGCACATGCTCCATGACGGGCCAGATTTCATGACAATGATAGCCACTGCACCGGGATAGCCCACCACTTTCGCAAAAGGCGTATCACATGCGAAAAGGGTTGACGTTCCGCGCATTGCAGACTTCGTTCCATCACTGGGGCGCCAAACGCCTTTGCGTGCTTCGCTTGCCGTGGCATGGGTCAAAAAATCTTCGCCGAAAAGCGAATACCCGATTCCTAGTGAAAGTTTGCACATGAACCGCTGATCGAACTTCGTGTTCACTACGACTTGCATAGGGATGTTGCCTGCATGAATTGCTGTTCGAATGGCTTCTCTATTTAGTACGTCGTCAGCAGTCGGTGAGTCGAAGCCCCAAACCTTCGGATCAACTTTCGCCCCATTGGGATCTCGAAGTTCAGCACAGAGGATCTTTCGTGCTTTTCGCTTTTCCAAAGAACGATGGAAGCTGCGCAGACCGAGTGTGTGCTTCTCGGGGCTTTCCGATACGGGAAAGAAATATGCAACGGATGGCTTTTTCTTCGTGTCTATAGGATTGCCCCCTGTGTACGAATCCATCCTTTCGTCATTCGGGCGAATCCATGTGATTGTTTCTCCGGAGGGACCGATCCAATGTTCTGCTACGTGCTCATCAGGAACATCGAGGTTTGGTATTTGCGCCTTACCCATGCAACGAAGTGGTAAGCCGGGATCATCCGGCTTCGTGCAAAGCAAGCGCGCGGCTTCCGCCAGATAGTTGGTGATGAACCAGGATTTGGCGTAGGAGGCATCAACCCACAAGCCTAAGTTGTTGTTGCATGTCTTGCAGACGTTGGTGAGTTGAAAGATTTGTGGAGCGTATTCGCCACCCATGAACTGGGGGATGGCGTGCTCCAAGCTGGATTCGTTTTGTGGTTTAGCTTTGCCGCAATAAAGACACGTAAATGTACTGTCCATCATCTCGTTCCCCAGAAAATGGTGCGCCTTCTTGGATTTTATCGAAGTTCACTTCTACTGTTTTTGAGTAGTTACGGCAGCTTGACATCTCCGGCCAGAGGCCGGTCGCGCTGTCGTGCTGCGCATCGAGCCTCGTTGTACGAGTCTCGCCCCCGTTCGGGCTTCCATCGCTCCCTCGCTCCGCTCGGCTGACGCCTACGGCCCGGCTTTCAGCTTCGGACCTGCGCGCTTCGCTTGCGTGCGGTTTGCACATCACTGCGGCCGTTGCCATGTCCAGCCGTCTTTCCTGACTCCATCACCTTGCTCGCGACTGTAGCCCGTGTCCGCGTGCCGTCAAGGCGCGTCAGGTCGTGTCCTCGGCTGCGCCTGCGGGCCCGCACCACCCTGACGCTTTTCTCCTTGACGGCCCATGTCCGTGGGCTCCTGACCGTCGCGGGCGATGAACCCAGGAAAGACGGCTGGACATTGCAACAGGGACAACCGGGTTCCTCGTGCCAACCGCACCAAACAACCGACAGGCTGGGCTCCGAATCTAGGAATCCGGTGTGCGGTTTGAACAGCAAACCCTTTTCGTCAGGAGAAAGACCATGCTTGCATCCCGTTTCGCTTCCCGTTCCCCGGTACTGCGCAGCGATTCCCCGCTGTCCGATGACCAGATTCACCGTGTGGCCCCGTCCATCTTCGTCGATGCCCCGCATGAGAGCCGTTCCCAGCGTTACGCCTATATTCCCACCGCCACGGTGCTGACCGAACTGCGCAAGGAAGGGTTTCAGCCCTTCATGGTGACGCAGACCCGCACCCGCCACGAAGACCGGCGCGACTACACCAAGCACATGATCCGGCTGCACCATGCCAGCCAGATCAACGCCCGAGGCGAAGCCAACGACAACGAAATATAGGACAGGCACTTATCAAAGATAGCCGATCTAATACATCGTTGTAGGAGATCGGCTATCAGACGTGTAAGCCTGTATGCAATTAGTGCCTGTCCTAGATTGCAGCTAGACTTCTCATTCATAAATCTTTTCTCAACGTTTCCAGAGAAACAATTCTTGATTGTAGTATTTTTAGATCACTCAAAGGAAACTGAGCCAACTCAGCCTGAATGAAATCAACCAATCCAGGTATATCATCGTCGCTATTCACAAATATGTAGCGAATGTCCGTTGGCGAGATCTCTAGCTTATATTTTTCAACATCTTTATTTGCCCTATTTGCATCTTCATCATATGAATCATCATATAGAATAGCCGAAATAACAGGAGGAACGTACCTCCATTCATTTTCAAGATAGAACTGCTTTTCTATAAACTCCCCAGACACCCTAACTCTTCCATAAATAGGCTTTATTAAAGACAATAACTCATACGCTTTTTTATTTAGTTCTGATTTTTTATCTTCGTCTTCAAACTTTATAGCTACAAGATACTTCATTATAGATTGGGCATGCCCGCCTTGGGGGCTGTAGATTACAGGATTCAATCCGTTTTTCATTCCCCAGCTCTTTGCCAACCCAATCCCATAGTTCCCATAAAAATCTGTATGCTCGGAAATTCTTGCCAAAGGGATATCACAAAAACAACTCATGGGGAAGGATATATACTTGTGTTTAGAATGCCCAAGCCATTCCACATCTTCTAAGCAGAATCTTGGGAGAATTCCATTCTTTAGAATCATCTTCAGGACATCAAGTGACTTAGTAAAATGAAATAGATTATCTGATTTCGGTTTCATACTTTCCTATATCCTAATCAACCCCTTTCTGTTTCTTCCCAAGCACGCTGGGTAGCTGCTCCGTTCAACTCCGGCCAGTTATGATCAAGGCCATAGCCTCCAAGAGGAAGCGGGGGAAAATCGGGGACGCCCGCCATTTTCGCAAGCGGTCAATCCACCCAAGCGTAAGTAATGTCTCACATCTGTGTCTGAATTGGTGGGCGTCGCCGATTAGCCCGACGGTGCTCGTAACTAATGCCGGAGGCAGTGCCCTTGTCGCACAGAAAGGCTAGTTTTACGCATCGTCCAATGCAGTGGTAGTACGGAGTATTTGCCAGCGATATCTACTGTGCAATTAGTGCCTGTCCTCGATTTATTTCTGTCTCAATCAAAAAGACATGAGGGAAATGTATTATGAGGCACAGTCTTTCCAAGCTTCCCTTTACTTCCTGAGACACGGCACCGTCCACCTGGAGGAACCTCAACTCGTATCCATTGAGAATCCGTTAAGGCCATATCAATGACCACCTCTAGTTGTTCTTTATTTAGGACACAGATTGTTTCCTCGCCGCAAACGAGGCACACAAATAAATCCGCCTGAGAGTTCTGGACATTGCAAAGCGGCTCTAGTTGATCTGAGGTAAAAGTGAATGACCAAGGCCCTGATGAACGACTATATTTTATAAATATATGACAATCGGCATTTACCAAATAGTGACCATATCGCGAGCTTCCTTTATTGAGTGCTTTAAAGGATGGATGCTCTGCTATTTGTGTTAGCGCAGCACCATGATAGAAATCCTGCTCCTGAATCTTCATTCTCGGCATCACCTCATAATTTACTTAAATAGTTACAACTCAAGACAAACACTTACCGGCTTGGATAGAGCTGCATGGAAAAATGCTTACTACAGATTAAACCATTGCTTACACTAAATTCTGCGCTATATTTGCACTTCCAACCATTTTTTTCTTAGATTCTCATCGCTCTTCTTTTGACTTGGTATTCGATCTTCTACTTCATTTCTTCTGCTTCCTACGATCAATTAACCGCTTTCGCCCGAAGAGAGAAATCTGGGACAGACCATCAACAAGAGCTTCGGCCCTCTACCGCGCTGCAAGAAATGAACTGAAATACAAGACAGGCATTTATCAAAGATCGCCGATTTACTAACGCGTTGCAGGAGATCGGCCATCAGACCTGTGCGCCTATATGCAGTTAGTGCCTATCCTTATTTTTCGGTGGGTGTCCCCGATTACCCCTATCCTTCTAATGAATAGCGGCTTCTACCCGCTTGATTTACCGGTGCCCTACCTGCCCCAGACTTTTACTTAATCTCTTTCGGAGGGAAGAGTCCGAAACGGCCATGCTGGGGGTTCTTCGTGAAAACCGTCAGTGCGAGTTGACCTTCGAAGGATTCTGGTGGATGCTCATTTTCGACAATTATTACTTGGCTGTCGGAATGCTCTTCGATCAGATATTTATAGAATTTTTGTTTAAGATTTGTGCCTTGCAGGCTATCGCCTTCGCCCTCTGGTTTGTAATAGGCGAGCAATGGTGAATCAAGCACAACAAACCCTGGGTGAGGAAGCGATCGCTCTTTACAAAACTCGAGCAATCCCAAAGTAGCGGCAGCATGCGTTATCGCTCTGAGGCCCTTACCCCTGTTACCGCGAAGCTTACCGTTAATGACAAAGTCCATGGTTGCTTCATCAAAATGAACACCACCTGTATCGGGAAAGTCCCAAGCCTCAAGTATCCGTTCTACCGTTTTAGAAAAATCGTGTAGAACTTGATGCGATAGTTTCGTAGAAATATTTTTATCACCAGCTTCCACTCCCCCTGAATCCCCAAACAACTTTTCTCTTTGCGCTAGGAGCTTGTCCAATCTGGTAAATACCGTAATGTGCGAAACAACTTTGCTGCGCATATCAACAATATCGGAATAGCGGGACTGCATATCAGACAACTCCGGAGCAACAGCGCTTCTAATTTCACTGTCAACACCGTTAAATTTGTTTTCGACCCCAATCAGATCTTCGGATAGAAGTGCGTACTCTTCACGCAACGCAGTAACTGTAGAATCAAGATCACTTGCCAGTCTCTTAATCTTTTCCATCTCTGCTGCTGCCGCAATGACAATGGACTCAATATCGCCATCACATTCTTCGGTGCTATGTTGAGCTTCAGGCGAAGCGCCACAGAGCGGGCAAGGCGCTCGCTCATGGTGCACAAAAAGTGAGCCGGATTCTTCAATGGCCATCAATCGATGTAAATCGATTACATATTGAGATTTTAGCAGATCGAAGCGTTCCAACATATCGGCTATGTCATCTATCCTGTCCTTGATTGCCTCGCGGCTTCTCACAATTTCCCGTCTTTGGACGGTCATCTCATTGAGCTGAGACTGAACCAATTGAAGCTGCTCTCTTCTGAATGAAATGGATTCATCAATTTTTTCGAGCTGTTCTTCCAACTCCTCACGCCCAAAACCGTGTTCGGTAATCTCGTCCTCTACATCAGCGATCCATTGCTCGATAAGTTCAGCTTTTGCTCTATCATTTGCATCAGATTGTTTGCGAGCATCTGCTGGCTCTATCGCGCTATCATCCGCACCAGTAAGCACAAGCTTCAAGGAGGATTTTTCAGCCGTTCTAGAAATATATTGACCAGTTAAGAACGGAGAATCCTGACGGATTATTTCCTGCTCATTAACAATGATGAGTCGAGCGATATCGCGGAAACTTAGAGACCTGCAATCTCCATTCGCATTCTTTCGCACATATTTGCTTAGCAAATCTATAGCGCCAAGTAGCCAACCGGAAATATTATCCTCTCGGCCCGCTGCGTGTTTTACCTTGATCGTGCCGCTTTCCTTGACATCAGTCGCAGCCTTAATATTTCCTTCATATATTCGGTAGTTGCCACCATCTATACTGCGTTCAAATGTCCAGAGTCCTTTTTTCGAGGATTCAATAGCAATGCGGGCTTTGTCGTACCCGTCCAGCTCTGGAATTCCTCGCAGCTCCTTTCCTCCAAGGAGGAAGTCAATGGCCTCAACAAGGAAGGACTTTCCGGTATCGGATGCACCACATACAACACTTAAGCTTTCGTCAAAGTCAATCAGAGCAGGAGGAACTCTAGCACCCAAAAAACTTATATTTCTTATTTGAATCATCTCACTCATCTTGTTAACCGCCACCTAATCCTTGCAATGAATGAAACTGGGTAGTCCATTTATCAAAGAAGCTACTGATTAAACTATGAAGCTCTTTGGTATCCATATTCCCGAAAGTCTCGCCAACCCAATTTGCCCTAACTATCAATGAGCGCATATACGGGGTAGCCATTAAGTCGACGAATGGCTTGGCATAATCAGTTGCTTGATAAAAAATCCCTTCTTCGCCGGCTATTCGGGTAACAAGCCCGCGGCTCATCATCAATGAAATTCCCGACTCAATAATTTTACGCCTAACCAGAAGTTCACCCTCTCTCATAGGAAGAGGTGGATGAAGACTTTTCGGTCCATTAACATCACCTGAATGAACTACCAGATAGTCAAAATCCACAAGACGCTGCAAATCCAAAGCAGCAGGGAAATTGGCAGCAAGGATAACTAGTGAGCGAACACCGGTCTCAAGAGTGCTGTTAAATACAGTGACATTTTTTTGGCGCTCTTCACTCATCTTGCTCACTCCAGTTCAACCGACGATCATTCACAAGTTGGTGACACATCCCTTGTTTGTCCCGTACGCGGGTGACACTAGTGAGCGGGCTTGCATCAACTGCAACATTGGCTGCTTGGTTCATTGTTGCATTCAAACGATCCATGCCACACGTATGCTGAGACTCACACACTTCCACCACCCCATCATAAATATCATCTTGAAGAGCTTCGAAGACACCTGAAGGAACTGTATCCCGAGAAAAATTTCGCAAGGACTCCGCATGGTAAAAGCGCTCGCGCTGTCTACGAAAGTTATTCCGTATGCTATCATCCTTTATTAGTAGGGAAAGATCGGGCGGTTGCTGGTCATCACCAATGAACTGTGCATATACGCTCAGCAGCTGTCTTACGTATCGATGATCCATAGATACAGTATCTTCTGGCGGTATTACAGGTTCGGGACGTGGGCCAAGACCGCCACCAAACCTTACGGCATGAAAAGGTGTGGTCGCATGTTGTTCAATCATTCGAACATGTGACACGGAATCGAATATCGTATAATCAAAGCTCTCAAAATGGGCAAGGAGATCGCCCTCAAGCTTTATCTTGGCTGTAGATGTAATGCCATCTTCACAATATTTCTCCCAGTTATCTTTTAGTTCTTCTTTTAATTTTTGAGCGTTGGCGAGTAGTTTACCTAGTTTTGTTCCGATCTGCTTCGGAGCAACAAAGTAGTATTTTCGCGGAGGCGTGTATTCACCGCGTTTCGTAAAGTAAATAATTTTACCTAACTCGACCCAGACACTGGAAGGCGTTAGGGGCTTATCATAAAACTTACACTGGTAGTTGTCCCAACCATCACTGAACTGGTTAGAAGCGATAAAACCTACGACATCTAATCCTTTGTCACCTGATCCGGCAAAGCGTTTGACGCAATAATAGGAACTTCTAAGAGATGAAGCCCATTCCTCGGCAAACTCCTCCCATTCGTCCGCGCTAAATAGTTGCACGCGCTGCGTTTTCGGGATAGGAATCCCAGAACCTATATGCTCTGAGCTATACAATCCTTTTTGAGGATTGGGTAGAATCTCTTTGAAATCATCTTCGTTCATTTTCTTATTTCGTAATGATTGGCGTGAATTTCACTTAGCCACCCTTGAATTATACTTCGAATTCCGGTGGCAGTTTAGTTGATCATTTTCACTTTGGATCAAAGCTGATCATGTGCCGCATCATATAACGCCCGACGGAGCAGGAAAATTGGAGCGAGGAACGAGCGGAAATTTGATCCGCCAGCCGCGGCTTGCAAGCTACTTATATGTCGTCCAAATAGCTTACCGTAGACGAAAAAATAATTTTGCCTTCCTCATCGGCAATCTTGAGCTCTATATTGTTCCCATCTGGGCGCACCTGAAAGGCTCTGCAGCGGTCTCTCCACCTATGGACAACCTCAACCGTCATACCATGAATTTGGCCTTCATGGGTGTTAACAACAAAGGTGTCAGGGTGCTCCTTGGTCTCCAGGCCATATTTTCTTACGAAGCTAACAAGAGACGCCAGATCATTTATTGCACTGAAATCGGCTACAATTTCTTCCATTTCTCTTCCCAATAAATTGAGCTATATTTTCTAGTCAGTGCCGCCATACACGACGCGAGCTTGCGAGCGTGGCGACCGTAGGGAGCGAATTTCATGGCTTCGCTATGCATGTTGACTAATGGAGAATAGGTATGCAATGCCGTCCTCAACCCTTGTTTTAATTGAAATCAGTTGGTTCAAGCCAAACTTTCCTGACGCCCCATGAGTACCGTCATTGAACACTCTAAAAAGGGCAAGGACGTTTTTCACGTCCTCATCAACGAAATCAACTGCTTCTTGGGTCAACAATCCACATCGATTTAACAGGTACCGAATTTTTTCTTTCCTGGTGGGCTGCCCGCCTGGCGTCATATCACAGCTGGGGTTTAGCGCTAAGACCTTGTCATCGGGCGCATTCATATCAAGTATCTGAACGAAAACCTCCCTGGCGCTTGTACAAAAGTGACGTGCAGCATCAGGATTCTTTGGATTCAGTGAGAATAGCGCCCCCCTCCATCGGTTGCTAAGGTCCGGCGATACTTGTTGAAGCATCCCCTCAATTTCACTGCGTAAAAGATCGGATGGGTCAATTTCTGATTCATCTGCTTTGGAATCAAGAGCATTCGAAAGAGCTAAGCTATTCGCATTTTCTCGCTCAGATAGGTCTAAGAACTCACTGCCATAATTTTCGATTTCTAGAACGCTCCCACCTGCGTCTAAACGTTCATAGTAGTTATTCAAGGTTATCGCGGATGTTTGGAAAACCTGATATTGAACCGAGGTGGAAGACTGGAGCCGTCTGAGCTCTGCGGATATTTTCTGGCTGTTCGCCCGCACTCTCGCGTTGTACCTTCTAACTTCATAGTTATAGTTGTTGGCCGCCTGCTTTACTTTCTGATTATGCTGGCGAACTTCACGATTATACTTGTCTATAGCCTGTTTCTGCTTATTCTGAGCTTGGCGAATTGCGCTGCGAAACTGCGACAGAGTCATTTTTCGAGGCATCGCTCCCTCCTGTTTGGTATTGATGCATAACAGATATTAGAACGCACGCGCTCCTATCCAATAACGACGCACGCAGCCCATCACTACATTTATATTAAAATAATGAAGAATAATTGAAAACTATCAAGGTTTTGGGATGAATTCTAATTTACCAGATCCTGTTCGCGAGACTTCTTTTTCCCAATCCAATCACATAGCCCAAGCCAGAGGCCAAGATAGTCTTCGGCATCGCACGCAGCGGGTAATATTAGAAAGCTCGACGTGACAAGCCAAATCAGCACATTAACTTCCTGTTAAATTTCGCATCCTAAATATTGACACTGCGGAATCTCGAGTAATAATTGGCACAGGTGCTTGAACACACCTAACCTATCAGCGGCCCACCGCACCCGTCAGCTTGCGGTATTTTTGTGCCTATAGCTTTCCAAGCTATGGCCGGGTAGCGGCAGCCATAAAATACCCGCAAGGGGAAAGCTGCCGGCCGTCTGATAGCGGTGTTCAACTGCCCGGCCGCCCTCTGAACAAGGGCAAACGTTGAACAAACTATCAGGAGGCCATCATGGCTGCTCAAAAGAAGACATCTTTCAGGCAACGCACCATCAAGCTCAGCTATCTCTGCTACCCCAACCCAGACCCCTTCAAACGCACCCCACCCAAAACCGTGCCCTTCCTCCGCCTCTCCGGCCTCTGGCTAACCGCCGCCGGCTTCCACCCAGGCCAACACTGCAAAGTCACCGTCGCCAACGGCGCTCTGCTCATCACCGCCGAACCACCCGCCCCCGAGCCCCCGGCCAAACGCAAACGCCGCCACTGACAACCCCTTCACACAGCCCCGGCACCTCGCCGGGGCCTGTGCCACGATTCACCAGGCACGCTACCGCCCCGTCAACGCAAACGGTTCTCAAACGAAAACAGTTCGCTCAACGTCAAAAAATCTCGATTTAGTAACGGGAAGACCAGAATAAAAACGGAATCCCCAGTAACCTATTGTTTTTCAAAACCCCGGATTCAACACGAGCGCAAAGCCAAAGCGCACGCGCGCCGAAGCAAACAGCCGATTAATATCGTTATGCCATTATTGGAAACAAATTCAGGGGATATGCTGCAACGCTAACGCAGCCATGATCCTTGGCCTGATGTGTTCCCTTATTAGTGATGGCATTGAGTGTGCACAGTTCACATTTTCTGCGCAAGCGTTTGGGGCATGGGCGGGGTGAACGGGATATGAACGAAGGGATTATTGAACGGACACAGTCACTTGGTGCTCGTGAGCGCCTGGACTGGCGGGCTCTGGCATGGGTTCGCCATCTTTAAGGCGGCATTCAATCGCCAGTTCAATAGCTTCGATGACGTTTTCGAGTGCTTCTGCTTCCGTATTGCCGACACTGACCACTTCGGGGAAGGCCGGGCAGAGCGCTAGTACAACACCGTCATCGTTCAGCAGCGTTACATTGTATATCGGCATAATCCCCCTCTTCATTGACTAACTTTCTGGCCACGCAGCAGCCCCTCAACCGAAATATCTTCATCCAACTCGGGCCAGTGAACCCCTAGCCCACCGCCCATCAGCACATAATTCTCACGCTGCGATGGTGTTGCCGTCTGCAATCGCGGGAACCAGCTCAAAGGAATAGAAAGCCGGCGGCCATCCTGTAAATCGACCAGCAAATCATATTCCGTGCATTGGATGTTTTGCGCGTAGGCATTTTGATGGGATGACATATCAGCCGTTCCTTCAGCTTCGGTACAGCCGGCCATGGCTGCGTTGTATGCGTGGACTGGATAGAAGACTATAACGGTCGGTGGAATACCGGCAACCAGGGAGGCTGTTATGCAGTGCAAGGACAGCGAGGCTCAGACCCGCCACGAGTTGGAAGCTACGAGATACGATAAGTATGTGCTTCGGAAGGTTGGGCGGGCGCGTGCTTCCACGGAGGCCGGGCGGGTATGGAGCAATGATGTGGTTGCGGCGCTCTTTAGGGCGAGGCGGGAGCAGGTATTGAGCTCTGCTGAATGAGGTGAGTTTGGGCGGCGTGGGTTTCGCTTCGCTCTACCCACCCTACGCGAGCGGCGGTGGCGTTTGGTACTGACCCGGAGGCTGGCGTTACGTTCCTCACCGCCACCTTGAAGAAAGAAAAACAGCCAAAACAAAAACGCCACCCGAAGGTGGCGTTAATGCAGTAGCTGGAGAAGCGTTTACTTACGCCTCAACAGCTTCTTTCATGGACAGCTTGATCCGCCCACGCTGATCAACATCCAGCACTTTCACCTTGATCACGTCACCTTCTTTCACATAGTCGGTAACCTTCTCAACACGCTCTTGCGCGATCTGCGAAATGTGCAGCAGGCCTTCGGTGCCCGGGAAGATTTCGACGAAGGCGCCGAAGTCGACGGTGCGAGTCACTTTGCCCTGGTAGATCTCGCCCACTTCCGGCTCGGCGGTGATGCCTTCGATCTTGGCAGCGGCAGCAGCGGCCAGATCGCGGGTTTCGGCATACACTTTGACGGAGCCGTCGTCTTCGATGTCGATGTTGGCGCTGAACTCTTCGCACAGGGCACGAATGGTAGCACCGCCTTTACCGATGACGTCGCGGATTTTGTCCGGGTTGATTTTCAGGGTGATCAGGGTCGGCGCGTTGGCAGACAGTTCTGCGCGCGGCTTGCTGATGACCTTGTTCATTTCGCCGAGAATATGCAGGCGGCCTTCGCGGGCCTGGTTCAGGGCGGTTTCCATGATTTCTTCGGTGATGCCCTGGATTTTGATATCCATCTGCAGGGCGGTCACGCCTTTCTCGGTGCCGGCAACTTTGAAGTCCATGTCGCCGAGGTGGTCTTCGTCACCGAGGATGTCGGAGAGGACGGCGAAGCGGCCGTCTTCTTCTTTCACCAGGCCCATGGCGATACCGGCGACAGGCGCCTTGATCGGTACGCCGGCGTCCATCAGTGCCAGCGAGGTGCCGCACACGGAGGCCATGGAGGAGGAGCCGTTGGATTCGGTGATCTCGGACACCACGCGGATGGCGTACGGGAATTCCTGCTCGTTCGGCAGCACAGCTTGCACGCCGCGGCGGGCCAGGCGGCCGTGGCCGATTTCACGGCGTTTCGGGGAGCCGACCATGCCGGTTTCGCCCACGCAATACGGGGGGAAGTTGTAGTGCAGCATGAAGCGGTCCTGGCGTGAGCCTTCCAGGGCGTCGATCAGCTGGGCATCGCGCATGCCGCCGAGGGTGGCGACGACGATGGCCTGGGTTTCGCCACGGGTGAACAGGGCGGAACCGTGGGCTTTCGGCAGGCCGCCAGCTTCGATGTTGATCGGGCGCACGGTGTTCAGGGCGCGGCCGTCGATACGCGGCTTGCCGGACACAACGGCTTCGCGCACGGTGGCTTTTTCCAGTTTGCCGAACAGGGCAGACACTTCACCTTTGTCCGGGGCACCTTCTTCGCCGGTGGCGAAGGCTTCAACGGCTTCGTTTTTCAGGTCGCCCAGGCGGGTGTAACGCTGTTGCTTGTCGGTGATGGTGTAGGCTTCGGCCACGGCACCGGCGAAGCGGGCTTTCACCTGCTCATACAGTGCGGTGTTGGTGGCGGCCGGTTGCCAGTCCCATTGCGGTTTGCCGGCTTCGGCGGCGAATTCACCGATGGCCTTGATGGCGGCCTGCATTTCCATGTGGCCGAACAGCACGGCGCCGAGCATCTGGTCTTCGGTCAGCTCTTTGGCTTCGGATTCCACCATCAGGACGGCGGCTTCGGTGCCGGCCACGACCAGATCCAGGGCGGAGTCTTTCAGCTCGGAGTAGCGCGGGTTCAGCACGTACATGTCGTTGATGAAGCCGACACGGGCGGCGCCCAGCGGACCGGCGAACGGGATGCCGGAGATGGCCAGTGCGGCGGAGGTGCCGAGCAGGGCTGCGATATCCGGATCGGCGTCTTTGTCAGCGGACATGACGGTGGCGATGATCTGGACTTCGTTCATGAAGCCTTTCGGGAACAGCGGGCGGATCGGGCGATCGATCAGGCGGCAGGTCAGCGTCTCTTTCTCGGACGGACGGCCTTCGCGCTTGAAGAAGCCACCGGGGATGCGGCCGGCAGCGTAGGTTTTTTCCTGGTAGTTGACGGTCAGCGGGAAGAAGCCTTTGTTCGGGTCGGCTTCTTTCTTGCCTACGGCGGTGACCAGCACGGCGGTTTCGCCGATGGTGACCATGACGGCGCCGGTGGCCTGGCGGGCGATGCGGCCGGTTTCAAGGACCACGGTGTCGCGGCCATACTGGAATTCTTTGCGTACAGTATTGAACATATCTCTCGTCTCTTCTCTCTTCTCAACAACAGTATCGCGTGATCGCCGGCTGTCTGGCGCCGAAACGCCAAAACAACAGAAGCCCGGTGCTACCGAGCTTCTGTTGCGTACAGCATGTTGCGGCGATCCGGCGCGTTTAGCGGCGCAGGCCCAGTCGCTCGATCAGCTGTGCATAACGGCTTTGATCCTTCTTCGCCAGGTAGTCCAGCAGTTTGCGGCGCTGGTTTACCATGCGGATCAGGCCACGACGACCGTGGTGGTCTTTTTTGTGGGCCTTGAAGTGGTCCTGCAGGCCATTGATGTTGGCGGTCAGCAGGGCTACCTGGACTTCCGGGGAACCGGTATCGCCTTCTTTCTGGCCATAGTCCTTCAGGATCTGTGCTTTTTCTTGCGGGCTCAGTGCCATGGTCTTTTCTCCAATATGCGCAGTGTGTGATGCGGGCAGCCATGCATATTTATAGCTGCCGCCGGTTTCCGTGTGCCCCTGAGCGCGGTGGCTCGGTGCGACCTCAGTGGGTCGCGACCAGGCGACGGGGGGCTATCATACCGTCTTCCTGGACCTCTCCGACACCCAGAAAATCGTCGGTGCCGGCGCGGTAGAGGGTGACCCAGCCGTCTTTGGGCCGGTGGGTGGCCATGACGGACTGGCCTTTCAGCAGGTAATAGCTGGCATCTTGCCCCAGCTCCACGCGCGGCCAGTCTGCCACGGCGGTGTATAAAGGCAAGAGCTTTTTGTCTATCGCCTCGAAGCCGCCCTCGTCTTTCAGGGCGCCCAGCTCGTCCAGGGTCAGCATCTCGCTGGCCGGGTAGGGGCCGGCGGAGAGGCGGTGCAGCACGGTGACGTGGCCGCCGCAGCCCAGGGCGGCGCCCAGGTCTTCGACCAGGGAGCGGACATAGGTGCCTTTGGTGCAGTCGACTTCGAAGCTGACGTCGTCGCCGTCCACGCTCAGCAGCGCAAGGCGGCGGATGGTCACCTGGCGCGGCTTGCGCTCGACGGTAATGCCCTGGCGGGCCAGTTTGTACAGGGGCTGGCCTTCGTGCTTGATGGCCGAGTACATGGACGGGATCTGCTCGATGGGGCCGAGGAAGCGCATCAGGGCGGCTTCGATCTCGTCCGGGGTGGCGGTCACGGGGCGGGTTTCCACCACGTCGCCATCGGCATCGCCGGTCTCAGTGGTCACGCCCAGGCGGGCGGTGACGCGGTAGCTCTTGTCGGCATCGAGCAGGAACTGGCTGAATTTGGTCGCTTCGCCAAAGCAGATCGGCAGCATGCCGGTGGCCAGCGGATCGAGGCTGCCTGTATGCCCGGCCTTGGCGGCGGCGAACAGGCGCTTGACGGTCTGCAGGGCGCCGTTGCTAGTGATGCCGGCGGGTTTGTTCAGCAGCAGGATACCGTTGATATCCCGGCCGCGTTGACGGCGCTTGGCCACGGTGGTGCTCCTGAATCGGTTACGGGCGAGGGTCGCCGTCGCTGTGCGGGTCGTCTTCGTCGTCGATCAGGTCGCGGTCTTCGGCGCGGGCCTGGTCGATCAGCGCGGAGAGGCGGCTGGCCTCTTCCGGCAGCTTGTCGTAATGAAAGCGCAGCCGGGGCGTGGTGCGGGTGTTCAGATCCTTGGCCAACTGGCTGCGCAGGAAGCCGGCGGCGTTGCTGAGCACGCCCTCGGCTTCCAGGCCAGCCTCTGCGCCTTCACCCAGCAGGGTGAAGTAGACATCGGCCCAGGACAGATCACGCGCCACTTTCACCTGCTGGATGGTAACCAGCCCCAGGCGCGGGTCTTTCATGCCGAAGCGGATCAGGGACGCCAGCTCGCGCTGGATGTGGTCCCCGATCCGGTCGGTACGCTGGAAGCCCTGTGGGCGACGATGTTTTGTCATTACAACGTCCGCGCCACCACGCGCACTTCAAACACTTCGATCTTGTCGCCGGCCTTGACGTCGTTGTAGCTCTTCACGGCCAGGCCGCACTCCATGCCGTTGCGCACTTCGGCAACGTCTTCCTTGAAGCGGCGCAGGGATTCGAGCTGGCCTTCGAACACCACCACGTCGTCGCGCAGGACGCGGATCGGCAGGTTCCGGCGCAGGGTGCCTTCGACCACCATACAACCGGCCACGGCACCGAACTTGGAGCTGCGGAACACGTCGCGCACCTCGGCCACGCCGACGATCTCTTCGCGGCGCTCGGGCTCGAGCTTGCCGCTCATGGCCGCTTTCACGTCGTCGATCAGCTCGTAGATGATGCTGTAGTAGCGCAGGTCGATGCCTTCACGCTCGCACAGTTTCTTGGCGGCGGAATCGGCGCGGACGTTGAAGCCCAGGATGACCGCCGAGGAGGTCATGGCCAGGTTCACGTCGGATTCGTTGATGGCGCCCACACCGGAAGTGACGATGTTCACTTTCACTTCGCTGGTGCTCAGGTCGTGCAGGGCCCCGATCAGCGCTTCCAGGGAACCGCGCACGTCGGTCTTGAGCACGATGTTGACCTGGCTGGCTTCTTTCTCGCCCATGGTCTCGAACAGGTTTTCCAGTTTCGAGGCCTGCGCGCGCTTGAGTTTGACGTCGCGGTCGCGCTGCTGGCGGAACTCGGCCACTTCGCGGGCTTTCTTCTCGTCAGCGACGATCAGGAACTGCTCGCCGGATTCCGGTGCGCCGTCGAGGCCCAGGATTTCCACCGGGATGGACGGGCCGGCTTCGGTGATCGGCTTGCCGTTTTCGTCGACCATGGCACGGGTGCGGCCAAAGTTGGCGCTGGCCAGCATCATGTCGCCGACTTTCAGGCGGCCTTCCTGGATCAGCACGGAGGTAACCGGGCCGCGGCCTTTTTCGACACGGGATTCGATCACGACACCACGCGCCGGGCCTTCCGGCGCGGCTTTCAGTTCCAGCAGCTCGGCTTGCAGCAGGATGGTATCGAGCAGGTCGTCGATGCCCAGGCCGCTGTGGGCGGACACGTAACAGAACTGGTGATCACCGCCCCACTCTTCCGAGATGATGCCGCGCTGGGACAGGTCGTTCTTGACGCGGTCCGGGTCCGCGCTCTCTTTGTCCATCTTGTTGACGGCAATGATGAGCGGCACGCCAGCGGCTTTCGCGTGGTTGATGGCCTCTTCCGTTTGCGGCATCACGCCGTCGTCGGCCGCCACCACGATCACCACGATATCGGTGGCCTGGGCACCGCGTGCACGCATGGCGGTAAACGCCGCGTGGCCCGGGGTATCCAGGAAGGTGATCATGCCCTTGTCGGTTTCGACGTGGTAGGCACCGATGTGCTGGGTAATGCCGCCGGCTTCGCCTTCGGCCACCTTGGCGCGGCGGATGTAATCCAGCAGCGACGTTTTGCCGTGGTCAACGTGGCCCATGATGGTGACCACCGGTGCACGCGGTTGCGGCTCGGCGGTGTACTGCACCAGGTTGGCCAGATCGTCGGCAATGGTCTCTTCCTGGCCTTTGACGGCTTTCGGCTTGTGGCCCATTTCCTCGACCAGCAGCATCGCCGTTTCCTGGTCGATATGCTGGTTGACGGTGGCCATCTCACCCATTTTCATCAAGGTGCGCATGACTTCGCGCGACTTGATGTTCATGCGCTGAGCCAGATCACCGACGGTGATGGTCTCAGGCACTTCCACTTCATAGATCATCTTTTCAGTCGGGCTCTTGAAGCCGTGTTCTTTGTGGAAGGAGCTCTTCATCTGGCCGTGCGCCACGACGTTGCGCACCTGCGCCTGCGGACGGCGACGACGGCGCTTGGTAGTGCGCTCTTCGTCTCGCCAGCTGGCCTCCATCGCTTCTGACACAATACCGGAACCGGTCTCGATCTCTTCGCTGCCGGCGGCTGCCGGCTGCTCGCCACCACGGCGCTCCAGTTCTTCGGCAATGCGCCGTGCTTCTTCTGCAGTACGCCGGGCGGCCTCTTCCTCGGCCTTTTTGCGGGCTTCGGCTTCCTGTTTGCGGCGCGCTTCATCGGCTTCACGCTTGCGGCGCTCTTCCTCTTCGCGCTGGGCCCGCTCTTCAGGGGTTTCTTCCTTGTGAGCCACCTCGGCTTTCTTGCCGGTGCCCTTGGGCACGGACAGGCGCTTGGCCTTGTCGTCGGCGGATTTTTTCGTGTCATCCTGGTCGTCTTCGCCGGCAGCGGCGCGCTCGGCTTCGGCGCGGGCGGCAATCTCTGCCTCACGCTTGCGGATGGCCTCTTCCTCGGCTTTCTTGCGGGCTTCTTCCTCGGCGGCCTTCGCGGCTTCTTCTGCCGCTTTGCGTTCGGCTTCCAGGCGCTCGGCTTCCAGACGCTCGCGCTCCTGGTCTTCGATCACGGAGCGTTTGACGTAGGTGCGTTTCTTGCGCACTTCCACGGCCACGGTCTTGGCCTTGCCCGACGCGCCGGTGGTCTTGATGGTGCTGGTGCTCTTGCGCTTGAGCGTGATTTTCTGCGGCTCGGCGTCGGCGGTGCCGTGCGAACGGCGCAGGAACGACAGCAGCTGCTGTTTCTGATCGTCGGACACTGCGTCGTCAGCGCTGCCGTGATCCAGGCCCGCTTCTTTCATCTGCTTGAGCAGGGTATCGACGGGGGTCCCGACGATATCCGCGAGTTTCTTTACGGTCGTATCTGCCATGTCAGCCAACCTTCTCCTGTCCGCCGTTCGCAAGCCGCGTGATCGACGCTGGCTTGTCAGCAGGCCGTCTCGCCTGCGTGCAGGCCGGTGCCGGGCACCCACCTGCGCTGGGTCGGCACGGCACTGGATGTGCAAGTGTGCCGGCGCCGGGTACTGAAACAGCCCCGAAGGGCCGTTCAGCGTATGTGCTTACTGGTGTTGCGGTTACTCTGCCTCGTCCGCGAACCAGGGGGCGCGCGCGGTCATGATCAGTTGCGCGGCCCGCTCTTCGTCGAGGCCTTCGATGTCGAGCAGGTCATCCACCGCCTGCTCGGCCAGATCTTCCATGGTGATCACACCCATGCTGGCCAGTTTGACGGCCAGGGCGCGGTCCATGCCTTCCATGTTGAGCAGGTCTTCCGCCGGGGCGGCATGCTCAAGCTGCTCTTCGGAGGTCAGTGCGCGGGTCAGCAGGGCGTCCTTGGCGCGCTGACGCAATGCCTCGACGATGTCTTCGTCGAAACCGTCGATGGCAAGCATTTCTTCCATCGGCACATAGGCCACTTCTTCCAGCGTGCTGAAGCCTTCTTCCACCAGCACGGCGGCAATGTCTTCGTCCACATCCAGGTCGGCGATGAAGCGCTCCAGGATTTCCTGGGTCTCGGCCTGCTGCTTTTCCTGCGCAGCATCCAGCGTCATCACGTTCAGCTCCCAGCCGGTCAGTTCCGAGGCCAGGCGGATGTTCTGACCGCCACGGCCGATGGCCTGAGCCAGGGCGGATTCGTCTTCGACGGCGATGTCCATGGCGTGGCGTTCTTCATCGACCACGATGGAGGCGACTTCGGCCGGCTGCATGGCGTTGATCACCAGCTGCGCCGGGTTGTCGTCCCACAGCACGATGTCGATGCGCTCGCCGGCCAGTTCGTTGGACACGGCCTGCACGCGCGCACCGCGCATGCCGACGCAGGCACCGACCGGGTCGATGCGCTGGTCGTTGGTTTTCACGGCGATCTTGGCGCGGGAGCCGGGATCACGGGCAGCGCCCTTGATTTCGATCAGCTCTTCGCCGATTTCCGGCACTTCGATCTTGAACAGTTCGATCAGCATTTCCGGCGCGGCGCGGCTGGCAAACAGTTGCGGGCCACGGTTTTCCGGGTTGACGCCAGCAAGATAGGCGCGGATGCGGTCGTTCTGGCGCACGGCTTCACGCGGGATCATCTGGTCGCGGGTGATCAGCGCCTCGGCGTTGCCGCCCAGGTCCAGGATGATGCTGTCGCGTGTCGCTTTCTTGACGGTGCCGCTGATCAGCTCGCCGATACGATCACGGTATTCTTCGATGATCTGGGCGCGCTCGGCTTCGCGCACTTTCTGCACGATCACCTGCTTGGCGGTCTGCGCGGCGATACGGCCAAACGCCACCGACTCGACTTCCTCGGCCCAGGTGTCGCCGATGTTCAGCGACGGGTCCTGCTCGCGGGCTTCGTCCAGGGTCAGCTGGCGGCCGAACTCGTACAGGTCTTCGTCCGGCACCACGTGCCATACGCGGTAGGTGCGGTAGTCACCGGACACGCGGTCGATGTGCACGCGCACTTCCACGTCGTCTTCCTTGAAGCGCTTTTTGGTCGCGGCGGCCAGCGCCAGCTCAATCGCTTCAAAAATGACGTCACGGCTGACGCCCTTTTCATTGGATACGGTTTCCGCAACCAGCAGGATCTCTTTGTTCATGGCCAGGCCTTTACAAAGACAACTAAGTCAAACTTTTCAGGCTGAACACAGCCGACTGGACAACACACAAGGCTCAGTCGAACTGCGGCACCACGTTGGCGCGGTCAACCTGCGCGAATGGGACCACCAGTGTCTGACCGTCCACGGCCAGATGCAGGTCGTCACCCATGACGGCGGTAATGTCTGCCGTAAATCTGCGGCGGTTCGACACTGGCGCGAGCAGGCGGACCTGCACTTTTTCGCCAATGTAGAGCTGCCATTGTTCCAGCGTGAACAGCGGCCGATCCATGCCCGGCGAGGACACTTCCAGCGTGTACTCGCCGGAGATCGGGTCTTCCACGTCCAGCACACCGCTGACCTGATGGCTGACCTCAGCGCAATCATCCACGGTAATGCCGTCTTCATGATCGATATAGATACGCAATACTGCGCCCCGGCCCTGGATATATTCCAGACCCCAGAGTACGTAACCCATGCTTTCCACCGACGGGGCCAGCAGGGCGTGCAGTTGATCTGCCTTGCGCATCGCTTTCCTCTTCACTGGCGCCGCTGCACTGTGCGCGGCGCACCAAACAAAAAGCCCCTGCTAGAGGGGCTTTCTGTTACAAGAATCTGCACGCAGTCGCAGACTCTTCTCTGTGGTAGCGGGGGCAGGATTCGAACCTACGACCTTCGGGTTATGAGCCCGACGAGCTACCAGACTGCTCCACCCCGCATCAAACTTTTGTGCCCGTTGTGCAGCCCGGCACCGGGCTCACAACCCGAAGGTCGTAAAACTCCCTTCGGCTTATGCGGTTTGGGAGCCCGACAACCTACCAGACTGCTCCACCCCGCATCAAAACTTCGTGCCTTTAAAGCCTGCACCGGGCCATGCGCAGAGGAGCTTGCCTCCGGCCTGATTTGTTGCCTGAACACCCTGGAAAGTGCTCAGCATCGCCCCAAAACAGGCCGCAAATCCTACTGATTCCTGCCACTTATGTCAATCTAGTTTTTGACAAAGCCAGCATAAACCTACTGCCAGACTTCAAAAAAACTTTGAACAGCGCGCAAAGCGCGCTTGCCCCTATTGATGGTGCCGAAGGCGGGGCGAAAAGCGCCGCTTTTCGCGCCACCGCAGCACCGGGCTATTGTCCCGGTGCGTCCCGGCGGTGGCCGGCAGGCCCGCCCGAGAGACAAGAGCGGGCGTCAGCCCTTCATGTGTTGGTGCCGAAGGCGGGACTTGAACCCGCACGAGCTAGGCTCACTACCCCCTCAAGATAGCGTGTCTACCAATTCCACCACTTCGGCTGAAACTTACTGCCCGGCCGGGACGTCGTCACCGGTCGCGGGGGCCGGGGATTCTACCCCAGCCTGCGGTACCTCAGAAGTGTTTTCTTCCTGCGGCACCGGGAACTCCGACTCGGCGGCCGGGGCGTCTTCTGCCGGCGGCACGGTCTGGATTTCGCTGGACCAGTCAGGCACTTCGGATTCTTCCTGCTGCAGACGCTCCAGCACCGGCAGGCTGCCGATGTTGTCCACCGCCTGGCGGGCATACCATGCCAGGCCCAGGCTGGTGAGCATGAAGACAGTGGCCAGGATCGCGGTGGCGCGGGTCAGGAAGCTGCCCGAACCGCTGCTGCCGAACACGCTCTGCGACGCAGAGGCACCACCACCGAACGACGCGCCGGCATCGGCGCCCTTGCCGTGCTGAATCAACACCAGGCCAATCAGGGCCAGAGCCGTCAACACGTGAACAACATGTAGAACAATATCCATAACGTCCGCTTATTGCGCTGTTGCCGCCTGACAAATGGCGAGAAAACTGTCTGCGTCCAGTGACGCCCCGCCGATCAGACCACCGTCGATGTCGGTCTCGGCCAGCAGGGAGGCGGCATTATCCGCCTTTACACTGCCGCCGTAAAGGATGCGCAAACTGGCGGCAATCTGCCCGTCCCGCGCCTCGATCCGGGCGCGGATAAAGCGGTGAACGGCCTGTGCCTGGGCCGGGGTGGCGGTCAGGCCGGTGCCAATCGCCCAGACCGGCTCGTAGGCCAGCACGGCCTGTTGCAGGGCCTCGACGCCCACCTGGGCCAGCACGGCATCCAGTTGGCGGGCGATCACTGTCTCGGTATCGCCGGCCTCGCGCTCGGCCAGGGTTTCGCCGATGCACAGCACGGGCGTCAGGCCGGCGGCCTGGGCGCGCTGGAATTTGGCAGCCACCACGTCGTCGGTTTCACCGTACAGGGTGCGGCGTTCGGAGTGCCCGACCAGCACGTAGCCGCATTGCAGGTCGGCCAGCATGTCGCCGGAGACTTCGCCGGTGTAGGCGCCTTCGGCTTCGGTGGCCAGGTTCTGGGCCCCCAGATGGACGTGGCTGCCCTGCAGGGTGACGGCCACCGGCGCCAGGTACGGGAATGGCGGGCACAGCAACACGTCGATGCCGGCCGGTGCGCCATGCGCCACGGCGCTGGCCAGTTCACGGGCCATGGTCAGGCGGCCGTGCATTTTCCAGTTGCCGGCGATCAGCGGGGTGCGGGGGGAAGTGGCCATAAGCGCTCTGCCTTGTTCGGATTCTTGTGGAGCCAGATGTTAACGGTTTTTGAAAAGCGTCGGGCGTCTGACGTCGGACGTCTGACGCTTTTTAAGCTATCGCGCTCTGGACGGTGTCGGCCAGCTCGCCGCAGACCTGGGCGACCAGGGATTCGTCTTCGCCTTCCACCATCACGCGGATCAGCGGCTCGGTGCCGGACGGGCGCAGCAGCACGCGGCCCTTGCCGGCCAGGCGGGCTTCGGCGGCGCTGATGGCCTGTTTGACGTCATCGCGCTCGGTGACGCCGTCGCGGCGTGCGCCGCGCACGTTGATCATGGTCTGCGGCAGCTTTTGCATGCCGGCGCAGGCGTCGCGCAGGGAGCAGTTGCGCAGTTGCAGGGCCGCCAGTACCTGGAGCGCGGAAACCACGCCGTCACCGGTGGAGGTGCAGTCCAGGCAGACGATGTGCCCGGAGGCTTCGCCGCCCAGCTGCCAGCCGTTTTTGTCGAGCATTTCGATCACGTAGCGGTCGCCCACGTTGGCGCGGCCGAAGGGAATGCCTTCGCGCTGCAGGGCCAGCTCCAGGCCGAAGTTGGACATCAGTGTGCCGACGGCACCGCCTTCCAGTCCGCCGCGCAGTTTGCGGTCCAGGGCCAGGATGTAGAGCAGTTGGTCACCATCGACCAGGTTGCCCTGGTCGTCCACCATCAGGACGCGGTCGGCGTCGCCATCGAGGGCAATGCCCAGGTCGGCGCCGGTCTCCACCACGGTTTTCTGCAGGCGCTCGGGGTGGGTGCTGCCGCAGTCGAGGTTGATATTGAGGCCGTCCGGCTGGGTGGCCAGTTCGATCACTTCTGCGCCCAGCTCTTCGAGCACGTCCGGGGCGATGTGGTAGGCGGCGCCGTTGGCGCAGTCGACCACGATCTTCATGCCTTTCAGGCTCAGGCGGCCCAGCACCGTGCTCTTGCAGAATTCGATATAACGGCCGCGCGCGTCGACGATGCGGCGCACTTTGCCGAGGGAGTCGGCGCTGGCCATTTCCATTTTTTCGTCCAGCCGGGCCTCGATATCGCGTTCAACGCTGTCAGGCAGTTTGCGGCCGTCGGCACCGAAGAATTTGATGCCGTTGTCGGTGTAGGGGTTGTGCGAGGCGGAGATGACGATACCGGCCTGGGCATGAAAGGTGGTGGTGAGGTAGGCAATGGCCGGTGTCGGCATGGGGCCGAGCAGCAGCACATCGACCCCGGCGGCGGAGATGCCGGCTTCCAGGGCGGATTCGAACATGTAGCCGGAGATGCGGGTGTCTTTGCCGATCAGGATTTTGCTCTGGCCACGCTCGGCCAGCACGCTGCCGGCGGCCCAGCCCAGCTTGAGCACGAAGTCCGGGGTGATCGGAAATTGCCCGACGGTGCCGCGCACGCCATCGGTGCCGAAGTATTTGCGTGTCATCCTTTTCGTTGCCTCCAGTGGAACGGCCTGGTGTCGGCGCCGGGGAGAAATGGCCGGGCGCCGGGTTGTGTGTTGTGGGGGAAGAGCGCCTTCGCGTTGCGAAGGCGCTCTTCCCCGGCCCTCCCCTTCACAGGGAAGGGGGCGTTCATGTCATCCGTTCAATACCGCCCACGCCATGTTCAGCGCATCCACGGTTTCGCGCACATCGTGGGCGCGAATGATATGCGCGCCGCGCTCCAGTGCCATGACGTGCAGCGCAAGCCCGGCCGGCAAGCGCTGGTCCACGGGCCGGCCCAGGGCGTGCCCGATCATGGATTTGCGTGACATGCCCACCAGCAGCGGCAGTTCAAATTCCGCCAGCACGTCCAGCTCGCGCAGCAGGTGCAGGTTATGCGCAAGGGTCTTGCCGAAACCGAAACCCGGATCAATCACCAACCGCTCGCGGGTGATGCCGGCGGCCAGGCAGGCGTCGACGCGCTCGCGCAGGAAGCGCTGCACGTCCGCCACGACATCGTCGCCGGGATAGCTCGGACTCTCCTGCATCACGCCCGGCTCGCCGTTCATGTGCATCAGGCACACGGCCAGCCCGGAGGCGGCAGCGGCTTCCAGCGCGCCCGGGCGGCGCAGGGAGCGGACGTCATTGATCAGGCCGGCGCCGGCGGCAGCGCCTTCACGCATGACGGCGGGCGTGCTGGTATCCAGGGAGATGATCACGTCGAGTTCGCGGGCGATGGCATCCACCACCGGCACCACGCGTTCCAGTTCTTGCGCTTCGCTGACCGGCGCCGCACCAGGACGGGTGGATTCGCCGCCCACGTCGATGATGCCCGCGCCTTCTTCGACCATACGGCGCGCCTGCGCCAGCGCTGCATCGCGCGTGACGAACCGGCCACCGTCAGAGAAGGAATCGGGGGTGACGTTGAGCACCCCCATAACGACAGGCGCGGACAGTGTCAGTGTCCGCGCCCCGCATGCCAGCTGATAAGCAGAAGGTGTCATGCGTCAGTGCGTATTGGCCGGCCCGCCGATCGGGCCTTCGCCCTTGGGTGTCGGCTCGCCGTCCGGGGCCGCGCCCGTGGAGGGGCTGCCGGTACCGGGGCCCGGGTCCTGCCAGTCTTTCGGCGGGCGCACCTGGCGGCCGTTCATGATGTCTTCGATCTGGTCGGCGTCGATGGTCTCGTACTGCATCAGCGCCTGGGCCATGGTCTCCAGCTTGTCGCGGTTGTCTTCCAGGATCTGCTTGGCGCGGCCGTAGCAGTCATCAATGATGGCCCGCACTTCACGGTCGATTTCCTGGGCAATTTCTTCGGACACATGCTTGGTCTGGGACATGGTCTTGCCGAGGAACACTTCGCCTTCTTCTTCCTCGTAGGCCAGCGGACCGAGTTTTTCCGACAGGCCCCATTTGGTGACCATCGCCCGCGCCAGTTTGGTGGCGCGTTCGATATCGTTGGACGCCCCCGTGGTCACGCCGTCGAAGCCGTTGATCATCTCTTCTGCGATACGGCCACCGAACAGGGAGCAGATCATGCTTTCCAGCGCGCGCTTGGACTGGCTGTACTTGTCCTCGGTGGGCAGGTACATGGTCACACCCAGCGCACGGCCACGGGGAATGATCGAGACTTTGTACACCGGATCATGCTCGGGCACGACGCGGCCGATGATGGCGTGGCCGGCTTCGTGGTAGGCGGTGTTCAGCTTCTCTTTCTCGTTCATGACCATGGAGCGGCGTTCGGCGCCCATCAGGATCTTGTCCTTGGCGCGCTCGAATTCTTCCATGCTGACCAGGCGCTTGTTGCCGCGTGCGGCGAACAGTGCGGCCTCGTTCACCAGGTTGGCGAGGTCGGCACCGGAGAAACCCGGCGTACCGCGCGCAATCAGGCTCGGGTTGACGTCATCCGCCACCGGCACGTTGCGCATGTGCACCTTGATGATCTGTTCACGGCCACGCACGTCGGGCAGCGGCACCACGACCTGGCGGTCGAAACGGCCCGGACGCAGCAGTGCGGCGTCGAGGACGTCCGGACGGTTGGTGGCGGCGATGACGATGATGCCGTCGTTGGCACCGAAGCCGTCCATTTCCACCAGCAACTGGTTCAGGGTCTGTTCGCGCTCGTCGTGCCCGCCACCCAGGCCGGCGCCACGGCTACGGCCAACGGCGTCGATCTCGTCGATGAAGATGATGCAGGGCGCGTGTTTTTTGGCCTGCTCGAACATGTCGCGCACACGGGAGGCGCCGACACCGACGAACATTTCCACAAAGTCAGAGCCGGAGATGGAGAAGAACGGCACGCGCGCTTCGCCGGCAATGGCTTTTGCCAGCAGCGTCTTACCGGTCCCCGGCGAGCCGACCATCAGCACGCCGCGCGGAATGCGGCCGCCCAGGCGCTGGAACTTGGCCGGGTCACGCAGGAATTCCACCAGCTCCTGCACTTCCTCTTTGGCTTCTTCCACGCCCGCCACGTCGGCGAAAGTGGTCTTGATCTGGTCTTCGGACAGCAGCCGCGCCTTGCTCTTGCCGAAGGTCATCGGGCCACCGCCGCCCTTGCCGCCGCCCTGCATCTGCCGCATGAAGAAGATGAAGATGGCGAGGATCAGCAGGATCGGCAGCACGGACAGGAACAGCTGGGTCATGAAGCCCTGCCGCTCCGGCTCCTTGCCTTCGACGCGCACGTTGTTCTGGATCAGGGTCGGCATCAGGTCGAGATCCGCCACGGGCGGTTTCACTGTCTCGAACAGTTTGCCCTGGCGGTCTTCGCCGCGGATCCGGTAGTCCTGGATTTCGACACGCGCCACGCCGCCGTTTTCGACGCGCTTGATGAATTCGGAGTAATCCACTGTCTGCACGGTGGGCTCATGGCTGATGCCCTGCGCCACGACGTACAGGACGCCGGCGATTACCAGCCACAGGACGATATTCTTGGTCATGTCGTTCAAGGGACACCTCTCCCCGTTCACGCGGAATCTGCGTGCATGGCACTCCGCCATACACGATAGGAACTTACACTATTTTCAAACCCGACCCCAGCACATACACCTCTGGCGAGCGGGGGCGGCTGGCGGCGGGCTTGCGTGTCACCAGCCTGTCAAAGCAGTCGTGAAGATCGCGGCGGTAGCTGTCCAGCCCCTCGCCCTGGAAGACCTTGACCAGAAAGCGGCCATCGGGTGCCAGCACCCGGCGGGCCATGTCCAGCGCCAGTTCGGCCAGGTACATGGCCCGTGGCTGATCCACGGCCCGTGTTCCACTCATATTGGGGGCCATGTCGGACATTACAAGGTCGACTTTCTTGCCACCCAGGGCGGCCAGCAGCTGCTCGAACACGCTTTCTTCGCGAAAATCGCCCTGAATGAAGGTCACATCGGGGATCGGGTCCATGGCCAGGATGTCGCTGGCAATGATCTGGCCCTGGCCGCCGATGAGCCGTGCAGCGACCTGGGACCAGCCGCCGGGGGCGGCACCGAGGTCCAGCACCCGCATGCCGGGGCGGAACAGGCGGTCTTTTTCGTGGATTTCCAGTAACTTGAAGCTGGCGCGGGAGCGGTAGCCCTCGGCCTGGGCGCGGGCCACCCACTGGTCGTTGAAGTGCTCCTGCAACCAGCGGCTGCTGCTTTTTGATCGTGCCATGCTGTGCCGGCCCTGTGTTTCCGCGTCCGCTCGCGTGCTGTGCGGACATCATTGTAGAATGTGCGCCCTTTTCCGGAGACCCGCCATGCCACTTTCAGCGCAGGACATTCGCCGCTTTCGCGCCATCGGCCACCATCTCAAGCCGATCCTGATCTTCGGGGGCAACGGCCTGAGCGAGTCGTTCCTGGGCGAGCTTGATGCCCGGCTGGAAGACCATGAGCTGATCAAGGTGCGGGTCAACGCCGAGACCCGTGACGACCGCGCCACCGTGGTCGAGGCGCTGTTGAAGGCGTCCCGCGCCGAGCTGGTACAGCGCATCGGCAATATCGCGCTGATCTATCGGGGCGCCAAAAAGCCAAATCCGAAACTCTCCAACATTCTGCGCGCCCAGCAGGGCTGAGGCGTCGGACGTCGGACGTCGGACGTCGGACGTCGGACGTCGGACGTCGGACGTCGGACGTCGGACGCCAGAAGCGTCCAGCTTCCGGCGTCTCGCGTCCTTACAAATGCTCCACTTTGTCGATCTCGAATTCCACCACGCCGCCCGGCGTTTCGATCTGCACCACATCGCCTTCCACTTTGCCGATCAGGCCGCGGGCAATCGGTGAGTTCACCGAGATCTTGTTCTGCTTGATGTTGGCTTCGTCGTCGCCAACGATCTTGTAGACCTTCTGTTCGTCGGTATCCACATTGAGAATGGTGACGGTGGTGCCGAACAGCACTTTGCCGGTGTGGGCGATTTCGCGCACGTCGATGATCTGCGCCGCGCCCAGCTTGCTCTCGATCTCGTTGATGCGGCCTTCGCAGAAACCCTGTTCCTCGCGCGCAGCGTGGTACTCGGCGTTTTCTTTAAGGTCGCCGTGCTCGCGGGCTTCGGCGATGGACTGGACGATGCGCGGACGCTCCACCATCTTCAGACGCTGCAACTCCGCGCGCAGCGCTTCGGCGCCCTCAACGGTCATGGGGAATCGTTGCATCAGTTGCCTCCGTTGCGTTCGGCCCTGGCAATGGCCGCATGCATGTCCTGCAGGCGGCGAACCTGCAGGGTGTCGTCGAGTTTCAGTGTCTGGCACACCGCCCAGGCTGCACTGATGGTGGTGGTGTAGTACACCTTGTGCTGCAGCGCGGAGCGGCGGATGGCGAAGGAATCGCGCACCGCCTGCTTGCCTTCGGTGGTGTTGATGATCATGGCGATCTCGTCGTTCTTGATCATGTCCACCACGTGCGGACGGCCTTCGAGCACCTTGTTGACGCGGGTCACCGGAATGCCCGCTTCGCTCAGGCGCGCGGCGGTGCCGGTGGTCGCCACCAGGGTGAAGCCCAGCTCGTGCAGTTCCTGCGCCACTTCCAGCGCGGCTTTCTTGTCCACTTCGCGCACGGAAATGAACACCGTGCCCTTGCGCGGCAGGCGATCGCCGGCGGCCAGGGCGGCCTTGCCGTAGGCTTCGGCGAAGGTGGCGCCGACGCCCATGACTTCACCGGTGGATTTCATTTCCGGGCCGAGGATCGGGTCCACTTTCGGGAATTTGGCGAACGGGAACACCGCCTCTTTCACGTTGTAATACTGGGGCACGATTTCGCGGGTGAAGTTCTGCGCCTTCAGCGAGGTGCCGGCCATGCAGCGTGCGGCCACCTTGGCCAGTGACACGCCGATGCACTTGGAAACATACGGCACGGTCCGCGAGGCGCGCGGGTTCACTTCCAGCACATACACTTCGCCGTCTTTGACCGCGAACTGCACGTTCATCAGGCCGATCACGCCGAGCTCTCTGGCCATGGCGGCGGACTGTTCGCGCATCACGTTCTGCACGTCTTCCGCCAGGTTGTACGGCGGCAGTGAGCAGGCGGAGTCGCCGGAGTGCACGCCGGCCTGTTCGATGTGCTGCATGATGCCGCCGATCACCACATCTTCACCGTCGCACACGGCGTCGACGTCGGTTTCGATGGCGTCATCGAGGAAGCGGTCCAGCAGTACCGGCGATTCGTTGGAGACCGACACGGCGTTTTTCATGTAGCTGCGCAGCTCGTCTTCGTTGAAGACGATTTCCATGGCGCGGCCACCCAGTACATAAGACGGGCGCACCACCAGCGGATAGCCGATTTCCGCCGCCAGCCGCACACCGTCCTCGATGCTGCGCGCGGTACGGTTCGGCGGCTGTTTCAGGCCGAGTTTGTTGACCATCTGCTGGAAGCGTTCACGGTCTTCTGCTTCGTCAATCGCGTCCGGGCTGGTGCCGATGATGGGCACGCCGGCGGCCTGCAGGGCACGGGCCAGTTTCAGCGGCGTCTGGCCGCCGTACTGCACGATCACGCCTTTCGGTTTTTCCTTGGCGACGATTTCCAGTACGTCTTCCAGGGTCACCGGCTCGAAGTACAGGCGGTCGGAGGTGTCGTAGTCGGTGGACACGGTTTCCGGGTTACAGTTGACCATGATGGTCTCGTAACCATCTTCGCGCATCGCCAGGGCCGCGTGCACACAGCAGTAGTCGAATTCGATACCCTGGCCAATGCGGTTCGGGCCACCGCCGATGACCATGATTTTTTCACGGTCGGACGGTTGCGCTTCGCACTCTTCGTCATAGGAGGAGTACATGTAGGCCGTGCTGGTGGCGAATTCCGCCGCGCAGGTGTCCACGCGCTTGTACACCGGACGGATGTTCAGCTCGTGGCGCTTGCCGCGCACGTCGGCTTCTTTCACACCCAGCAGGTGCGCCAGGCGCATGTCGGAGAAGCCCTTGCGCTTGAGGCGGTACAGGCCGTCACGATCCAGCTCGGTAAAGGTGCTGGCCGCCAGACGCTGCTCGTCGCGGACCAGGTCTTCGATCTGCACCAGGAACCAGCGGTCGATCTTGGTCAGGCGGAACAGTTCGTCGACGGTTAGGCCGGCGCGGAAAGCATCGCCCAGCACCCAGATGCGGTCCGGGCCCGGTGAGGCCAGGGACTCGATCACCTGCTGGCGCAGGTCGCCGTTTTCCGGGTCCAGTTTCGGGTCGAAACCGCAGGAATCGGTTTCCAGGCCACGCAGGGCCTTGTGCAGCGACTCCTGAAAGTTGCGGCCGATGGCCATGACTTCGCCGACGGATTTCATCTGCGTGGTCAGTACCGGGTCGGCCGCCGCGAATTTCTCGAAGTTGAAGCGCGGAATCTTGGTCACGACGTAGTCGATGGACGGCTCGAACGAGGCCGGGGTCTTGCCGCCGGTGATGTCGTTCTGCAGTTCGTCCAGGGTGTAGCCCACAGCCAGTTTGGCCGCGATTTTTGCGATCGGGAAACCGGTCGCTTTCGACGCCAGGGCGGAGGAACGGGACACACGCGGGTTCATCTCGATCACGACCATGCGGCCGGTGTCCGGGCACATGCCGAACTGCACGTTGGAGCCGCCGGTTTCCACACCGATCTCGCGCAGCACCGCCAGGGAGGCGTTACGCATGATCTGGAATTCCTTGTCGGTGAGCGTCTGCGCCGGGGCGACGGTGATAGAGTCGCCGGTGTGCACGCCCATTGGGTCCAGGTTTTCGATGGTGCAGACGATGATGCAGTTGTCCTTGCGATCACGGACCACTTCCATCTCGTATTCTTTCCAGCCGAGCAGTGATTCGTCGATCAGCAGCTCTTTGGTCGGCGACAGGTCCAGGCCGCGTTCGCAGATTTCCTGGAACTCTTCGCGGTTGTAGGCGATGCCGCCACCGGAGCCGCCCATGGTGAAGCTGGGCCGGATGATGCACGGGAAGCCGATATCGTCGAGCACCGAGAAGGCTTCTTCCATGGAATGCGCCAGCGCCGCGCGCGGGCACTCCAGGCCGATGCTGCGCATGGCCTTGTCGAAGCGGCTGCGGTCTTCGGCTTTATCGATGGCGTCGGCGTTGGCACCGATCATTTCCACGTTGTACTTGTCCAGCACGCCGTGCTTGGCGAGATCCAGCGCGCAGTTCAGCGCGGTCTGGCCGCCCATGGTCGGCAGCAGGGCATCCGGGCGCTCTTTCTCGATGATCTTCTCGACGGTTTCCCAGGTGATCGGCTCGATGTAGGTGGCATCGGCCATCGCCGGGTCGGTCATGATGGTCGCCGGGTTGGAGTTCACCAGGATGACGCGGTAACCCTCTTCACGCAGCGCCTTGCAGGCCTGGGCGCCGGAGTAGTCGAACTCACAGGCCTGGCCGATCACGATAGGACCGGCGCCGATGATGAGGATGCTCTGTATGTCGGTTCTCTTTGGCATGTCTTGCTAACCGTCGAAGTCGGGTTGATTGGCCGGCCGAAGCCGGACGCTCATCAGGCGCGCTGCGCCGCCATCAGTTCGATGAAATGATCAAACAGTGACGCGGCGTCGTGCGGGCCGGGGCTTGCCTCCGGGTGCCCCTGGAAGCTGAAGGCCGGCTTGTCGGTGCGGTGGATGCCCTGCTGCGTGCCGTCGAACAGCGACACGTGGGTGGAACGCAGGGTCGCCGGCAAGGTGTCGGCGTCCACTTCGAAGCCGTGGTTCTGGCTGGTGATCATCACCGTGTTGTTGTCCAGATCCTTGACCGGGTGGTTGGCACCGTGGTGGCCGAATTTCATCTTGCGGGTCTTGGCGCCGCTGGCCAGGGCCAGCAACTGATGGCCCAGGCAGATGCCGAACACCGGCAGGCCGGTGTCGACGATCTCGCGGATCGCCTCGATGGCGTAGTCGCAGGGCTCCGGGTCACCCGGGCCGTTGGACAGGAACACGCCGTCCGGTTTCATCGCCAGCACCTCGCTGGCCGGGGTCTGCGCCGGCACCACGGTGAGCTTGCAGCCGCGCTCGGCCAGCATGCGCAGGATGTTGCGCTTGGCACCAAAATCGTAGGCGACGACGTGGAAGCGGGCCTCGGCCTGCTCGTTGTGGCCCGCGCCCAGTTGCCAGACGCCTTCGGTCCAGGTGTAGGTTTCCTTGACGCTGACTTCTTTCGCCAGGTCCATGCCCTTGAGGCCCGGAAAAGCGCGGGCAGCGGCCAGCGCGTCGTCCTCGGAAATGTTGTCGCCGGCCAGGATGCAGCCGTTCTGGGCGCCTTTTTCGCGCAGAATGCGGGTCAGGCGGCGGGTATCGATGTCGGCGATGGCGACGATGTTGTTGGCACGCAGGTACTCCGGCAGACTCTGCTCGGCGCGCCAGCTGCTGACAGTCTGCGCCAGGTCGCGGATCACCAGGCCCGCGGCCCAGACTTTCCAGGATTCCTCGTCTTCCGCATTGGTGCCGGTGTTGCCGATATGCGGATAGGTCAGGGTGACAATCTGCTGGGCGTAGGAAGGATCGGTCAGGATCTCCTGATAGCCGGTGAGCGCCGTATTAAACACCACCTCGCCAACGGTCTTGCCGGACGCGCCGATTGAGACGCCCCGGAAGATGCTGCCGTCTTCCAGCGCCAGTATGGCCGGTACCGTCAACGCAACCTCCAGAAATTAAAGCCAAATCTTGGGGGGAAGGGCCTGAACCACAGTGCTTCGCGTGCGCAAAAAAGCGAGATGGACTGATCCACCTCGCTCGAATTCAGCTCTTTTTTGCCGCCAGCCGCCAAGCCGGCCCTTCGGGATCGCGCTATTTTAGGGGTTATCGTCGCCGGGCGCCAGCGCAAGGGGACCACCTCGGCGAAAAGGCAGCCCGCCCCGGCGAACTTGATGTGATCAGTCGCGCAAACCGAGCACGTCCTGCATGTCGAACACGCCCCGGTCCTGCCCGGCCAGCCAGGCGGCGGCGCGCACGGCGCCCCGGGCAAAGTTCATGCGGCTGGTGGCCTTGTGGGTGATCTCCACCCGCTCGCCGTCAGCGGCGAACATCACCGTGTGCTCGCCAACGATATCGCCGGCCCGGATGGTCTCGAAGCCGATGGTCTGCCGTTCGCGGGCACCGGTACGCCCTTCGCGGCCGTAGACGGCGCAGGTTTTCAGGTCACGCCCCAGGGCGCTGGCCACCACTTCGCCCATCGCCAGGGCGGTGCCGGAGGGGGCATCGATCTTGTGCCGGTGGTGGGCCTCGATCACTTCGATATCCACTTCGTCACCGAGCACTTTCGCGGCGGTGTCCAGCAGCTTCAGGCACAGGGTCACGCCGACGGAATAGTTGGCGGCGAAGCAGATCGCGATGTCGCCGCCGGCGGCGTGCAACTCGGCCTTCTGATCGTCGCTCAGGCCGGTGGTGCCGATCACCAGCCGGCGGCCGGCCGCCCGGCAGGCGCGGATATTCGCCATGGTCGCTTCCGGGATCGTGAAGTCGATAAACACATCGGCGTCGTTGAGCACCGCATTGATGTTGTCCACCAGCGCCACACCCAGCTTGCCCTGCCCCACCAGCTCGCCGGCATCGGCCCCGATCAGGGAGCTGCCGGGCACGTCCACGGCGGCACCCAGGGTCAGGCCGTCAAACGCCTGCACGGCTTCGATCAGGGTGCGTCCCATGCGCCCGGCGGCGCCGATAATGCCTACTTTCATGGGGTGATTCCGTTACGGTGAAGAGAGACGGGAAGGCTACAGCGAAACGACAGCACGGGCAAAGCGCTCATCGCTCGCCGCTTCCCTTCATTCCTTGCGGGCGCCGGTATGCACTTCGCCTTCGGCCTGGCCGGGGTGCGGCGGCACGCCCGGGCGGTTGCTGCGACGGTCACGGGAGACTGCCGCACGGGCCAGCATCATGGTGGTGGCCGGAGCGGTCAGCAGCACCGCCACGGTGATCAGCAGCTCATGGATCACCGGGCGTGTCTTCAGCGCGCTGAAAAACAGCATTGAGGCGATCAGGAAGCAGCCGGCGCCAAGCGTGTTGATCAGCGCCGGGCCGTGGATGCGCTGATAGAAATTGGATAACCGCAGCAGCCCCAGCGCGCCGGTCACGCACAGCAAGCCGCCGATAATCAGCAGCAGCGAGACGGGAATCGCCGCCCACAGCGGCACCTGCTCCATCGGGCTCATTCAATCACCTCGCCGCGCAGCAGGAATTTCGCCATAGCGATGGAACCCACGCAGCCGAGCAGCGCTATCAGCAGCGCGATGTCGAAATACAGCGTGTTGCCAAAGCGCATGCCCTGCACCAGCAGCAGCAACATGGCGGAAATGTAGATCATGTCCAGCGCGATCACGCGGTCCTGCGCGGTGGGGCCGCGCAGCAGGCGGATCAGCGCCAGCAGCATGCCGAGGCTGATGCAGATCAGCGCGAAGGTGAGCACCGGCGCAATCGAGACGGTCATCATCATTCGAATATCATCCTCAGCGGTGTTTCGTAGCGCTGTTTGATGGTGTGTGTCCACCATTCTTCATCGTGCAGATCAAGAATGTGCAGCATCAGCTGGCGCCGGTCGGCGCTGAGTTCCACCCAGACCGTGCCCGGCGTGCAACAGAGAATGCAGGCCAGCGCTGCCAGGCCGTGCGGCGCCTGAATATCCAGTGGCACCGTCATGAACCCGGAGTTCTGGCGACGTTTCGCCGGCCCCAGAATGACCAGGCTGACCGCGATGCAGGAACGGCAGATATCGAACAGCACCACGCAAAACAGTTGCGCGATGATCAACGGCCGGCGCACTTTCAGCGCACGCACCGGTTGCATCTGCCGGGTGAAATACGGCACCGCCCAGGCGAACGCGACACCCAGCAGCCAGTGGCCTGGTGCCACGGTCTCGTTCAGCAGCAGCCACATGGCCAGCAGGAAGGCCGAGATCAGCGGGAAAGGCAGCCAACGTTTCATCAATGCACCTCCCCGGCCACTGGCGTGCTGTCCATGACGCCTTCGGCGAAGGTCGTGCCATCGTGCAGCGCTTCGGCGGTGCGCTGCAAAAAGCCCATCACCGGCCCGGCCTGGACGGTAATCAGCACACAGCACAGCAACAGGCCGGCGATCGGCGCCGCTTCGATCAGACGCAGCCGGGGCACCTTGTGGCTGGCCGGCACCCAGAACAGGCGGATACCAAGCCGCATCAGCGTGATGATGCCGGCCAGGCCGGACACCACCAGCAGCACCAGCAACAGCCAAGTCACGACCGGCACCTGGGCCAGTTGCGCCATGTCGTGATGCGCCAGCGCGGTGGCCATCAGTGCGAACTTGCCGATAAACCCGGACAACGGCGGCATGCCGGTGAGCATCAGCGTACACAACACAAAACTCATGCCGAGGAAGGCCAGCGCGGCGGGGATGGCAACGCCGACTTCGTCCTGCTCGGGCAGCACCATGCCTTCGGCCTCGAACGCTTCCACAGTGACCGCGAGCAGGTTGGCACCGAAATCACGAATGCGTTCCAGCAGGTCGGTGAGCAGGAAAAACGCCGCCAGCGCCAGGGTGGAACCGAGCATGTAATAGAGGGCTGCAGCAGTGGCGCCCACGCCTTCGATGGCAATACCGGCCAGCAATGTGCCCGATGACGCAATCACGCTGAACCCGGCCAGCCGCTTGAAATCCTGCGCCGCCAGCATGCCCAGGCTGGCCACCGCCAGCGTGGCCAGCCCGCCGTACAGCAGCCACTCGCCGCCGAAGCCGGCGGAGTCACCGGCGTCATCGGAGAACAGCAGCAGCCACAGGCGCAGCAGCACATAAATCCCGACTTTGGTCATGATGGCGAACATCGCCGCCACCGGTGGCGTGGCGGCTGCATAACTGCCGGGCAGCCAGAAATTCAGCGGCCAGATGGCGCTCTTGATCAGAAAGGCCACGGCCAGGATGGCGGCGCCGGTTTCCAGCAGGTGCGTGTCGGCGGGTGACATGGGCGGAATGCGCAGCGCGATATCGGCCATGTTCAGCGACCCGGCGGCGGCGTAGATCAGCGCCACGCCGATCAGGAACACGGAGGACGCCGCCAGGTTGACCGCCACATAGTGCAGCCCGGTCCGCACGCGCTGCTTGCCGGAACCGTGCAGCAACAGGCCGTAGGACGCCGCCAGCATCACTTCGAAAAACACGAACAGGTTGAACAGATCGTTGGTCAGGAAGGCGCCGTTGACGCCCACCAGCATGAACTGGAACAGCGCATGGAAATGCACGCCAACACGATCCCAGCGGGCCGCGGCGAACATCAGCGTGGCGCAGGCCAGCACCGCCGTGAGCAGCAGCATCAGCGCGGCGAGCCGGTCCGCCGCCAGTGCAATGCCGAACGGCAGCGACCAGTTGCCAAGCAGATAGGTGGCGCTCGGCGCGGCACCAGCCACCTGATCGGCCTGCCACAGCAACACCAGCGCGATGGCCAGCAGACTGAAGGTGCTGCACAGGCCCACGGTCACTTTCAACCGCCGGCGGTGCTCGTCCACGGGCACCAGCGCCGCACCGACCAGCAGCGGCAGCAGGATCGGCGCGATGATCAGATGATCGAGCAGGTTCATGCGCTGCCGTCCTCCTTGCCGTCCACATGGTCAGTGCCGGTGAGGCCGCGCGAGGCGAGCAGCAACACCAGGAACAGGGCCGTCATGGCAAAGCCGATAACGATGGCGGTCAGCACCAGCGCCTGCGGCAGCGGGTCAGCGTATTCGGTCAGTGGCAGCAGTTCGCCGTCGATGATCACCGGCGCCTTGTTTTGCGTCAGCCGGCCCATCGAAAAAATAAACAGGTTCACCGCGTAGGAAATCAGCGACAGCCCCATGATCACCTGGAAGGTCCGTGGGCGCAGCAGCAGCCAGATGCCGGCGCCGGACAACACGCCGATGGCCAGGGCAAGAATCAGTTCCATCGTATCGCTCCCCGTCGGCGGTTTTCGGTGGGTGTGTCGCCGGCCTTGGCGGAACTGCGGTGACTGCGCACCGACTGGTGACCCAGCGCAATCAGCACCAGCACGGTGGCGCCCACCACCAGCGAGAACACGCCGAGATCAAACAGGAAGGCACTTGGCAGCGGCACTTCGCCAACCAGCGGCAGCACCGGATGCGGTGAATGGGTAGTCAGGAACGGATAACCGAATACCCAGCTGCCCAGGCCCGTGAACAGTGCCAGCAACAGGCCGCTGCCGATCCAGACGTGCGGCCGAATGGGCAGCTTTTCTTCCACCCATTCGGTGCCGCCCACCATGTATTGCATGATGATCGCCACCGACATCACCAACCCGGCGACGAAGCCGCCACCCGGCATGTTGTGGCCGCGCATGAACAGATAGATGGCGACCACCATCAAGACCGGCATCAGCGCGCGCATGAAAATACCCGGCACCAGCAAACTGCCGTCTTCGGCGTCTTTCGACGGCGTATAGCCTTCCGGGTCGTCCTGCTGTTGTGACAGGTGAATGCTTTCCTGCGCGGGGCGGAAGCGACGCAGCAATGCGTAAACCGTCAGCGCGACGATACCCAGCACGGCGATTTCACCGAAGGTATCGAAACCGCGAAAGTCCACCAGGATGACGTTCACCACATTGGTGCCGCCGCCTTCGGGCAAGGCTTTTTCGAGAAAGAAATCGGCAATGCTTTCGCTCTGGTCGCGGGTCAGCACCAGGTACGCCAGCAGCGCCATGCCGCCACCGCCGAGCGTGGCGATCAGGAAATCGCGGCTGCGCCGCACGCGGTCACGCAGTGACGCCTGAATGCCCAGTTCTTTCGGTTCCAGACGACGCGGCAGCCAGCGCAGGCCGAGCAGGATCAGCACGGTGGTGACCACCTCCACCGCCAGCTGGGTCAGCGCCAGGTCCGGCGCGGAAAACCACGCGAAGGTCAGACACACCACCAGCCCGGTGCCGCCGACCAGCGCCAGCGCGGCGAGCCGGTGATATTTCGCCTGATACGCCGCCGCAACAGCACAGATGCCGCCGATCAGCCACATCATGGCAAACGCCGGGTCGAGCGCCATCGGCAGTTCGCGCAGGTCCGTCACGCCCCGCAACGACGGCAGCAGCCCGGCGATCAGCGTCACCACTACCAACCACATCAATTGCGGTTGCAGGCGCTGACTGGTGAGGCGGTACTGCAGGCGGCCGGCAAAGCCGGTGGCCGCCATCAACACGCGCTCGAATTCGCGCTGGCCATCGAAGCGGTGCAACAGCGGCACTTTGTCCAGCGAACGCACCGGCAGGAATTTTTCCAGGATCAGGTACAGCAGCACGCCACCGCCCAGCGCGGCAACGCTCATCAGCAGCGGCAGGTTGAAGCCGTGCCAGACAGAAAGACTGTATTCCGGCGTGGCGACGCCCAGCACCGAGACAACCGCCAGGTGCAGAAACGGGCCGATGGTCAGCCCCGGCACCACACCCACGACCAGGCAGGCCAGCACCAGGGCTTCGATCGGGAAGCGCATCCAGTACGGCGGCTCGTGCGGTACGCGCGGCAGGTCTTTTGCCGGCGGGCCGAAGAACACTTCGTGGATGAAACGCAGTGAGTAGGTCACGCTGAACAGGCCAGCCAGAGTCGCCGCCAACGGCAGGCCCCAGTTCATGCTGCCACTGATGTCGATGGTTTCGGCGAAGAACATTTCTTTCGACAGGAAACCATTCAGCAGCGGCACACCGGCCATGGCGGCAGCGGCCACCATCGCCAGCGTGGTGGTGATCGGCATCAGGTGGCGCAGGCCACCCAGCCGGCGCAGGTCGCGGGTGCCGGTTTCGTGATCGATGATCCCGGCCGCCATGAACAGGGAGGCTTTGAAGGTGGCGTGGTTGAGGGTGTGGAAAATCGCGGCCACTGCGGCCAGCGGTGTGCCAATACCCAGCAGCAGGGTTATCAGCCCGAGGTGACTGATGGTGGAGTACGCCAGCAGGCCTTTCAGGTCATGCTGGAAGATGGCGAGGAAGGCGCCGATCACCAGGGTCGCAAGCCCGGCGCCTCCGATGATCAGTGACCAGGCTTCGGTGCCGGCCAGCACCGGCCAGAAGCGGATCAACAAGAACACGCCTGCTTTCACCATGGTGGCCGAATGCAGGAACGCGGACACCGGCGTCGGCGCCGCCATGGCGCGCGGCAACCAGAAGTGGAACGGGAACTGCGCGCTCTTGGTCAGCGCACCGAGCGCCACCAGGCCCAGCACCCAGAGGTAACCGTCATGGGCACGCACCAGATCACCGGCTGCCAGCACGTCATCGAGGTCATAGCTGCCGACGATCTGCCCGAGAATCACCATGCCGGCGAACAGCGCCAGCCCGCCGGTGGCCGTGACGGTAAAGGCCATGCGCGCGCCACGGCGGGCATCGGCGCGGTGGTGCCAGTAGCCGATCAGCATGAAGGAGGTGAGGCTGGTCAGCTCCCAGAACAGCACCAGCTGGATCAGGTTGCCGGAGAGCACCACGCCGAGCATGGCGCCCATGAACGCAAGCAGGAAGGAAAAGAAGCGCGGCACCGGGTCTTCCGGTGACATGTAGTAGCGCGCATAGAGCACGACCAGAAAACCGATCACCGACACCAGCAGTGTGAACAGCCAGGCAAAGCCGTCCATGCGGAAAATCAGGTTCAGGCCGTATTGCGGCAACCAGGGGATCGTGGTCCGCAGCACGTCGCCGCCGGCCACCGCGCCATATTGCAGCAGCGCCAGCAGCGCGCACCCGAGTGTCACGCTGCCGGCCAGCCAGGCTTCCCAGTTACGCGCGTTCGCGGGCAGCAGCGCCGCAAGGCAGCTTCCCAGGAACGGCAGTAACACGATCAGGACCAGCGACGACATTCAGGCTCTCTCTGCTCTGGTTGCGCAGCAGTGGCGCGCGCGTACCGGGTCTGGGCGTTTCCGCAACCACCCGGCACCGGCAAACCGCGCCGGACGGCGGGCCTGGTTGATGCACTGATCAATACCGGATGATGGCGGCCTGTGCGACCGTTGTTCAGCGGGCAGCCCTGAAGATCATGTCCGGATTCAGACATGCTGGCGCGCAGTGGCGCAACACTGGGGCAAATAAGGGCGAGCCCGTTTTCGGCTGGACGGCGCTTGCGTGGATAGCGTCAAGGGCGGCCAGGCGCGAAATACGATTCCCCAGCACTGTAACGCATATAACCTAATCGAACAAAGGGGAATTTCTTAATAAAAATTAAATATGTATGACGGCGCCCACACACCAAAAACGGCGCCTTGCGGCGCCGTCGGTGGATGCACGGGGGGTTACAACCCGTCGAAGAAGCGCTTCACGCCTTCGAACCAGGACGTGTTACGCGGATTGTGGCGCTTGCCGCCTTTGTCCAGCGAGCCCTGGAACTGGCGCAGCAGGTCCTTCTGTTCGCTGGTCAGACTGACCGGGGTTTCCAGCACCACGCGGCACAGCAGGTCGCCCGGCGGGCCGCCACGCACGGAGGTGACACCCTTGCCACGCAGGCGGAACAGCTTGCCGGTCTGGGTCTCGGCAGGGACTTTCAGTTTCACCTTGCCGCCCAGGGTCGGGACTTCCAGTTCGCCACCCAGCGCTGCATCGACAAACGACACCGGCACTTCGCAGTAGAGATCGCTGCCGTCACGCTTGAAGATATCGTGCTCGCGCACGCTCACCTGCACGTACAGGTCGCCCGGCGGCGCACCGTTGGCGCCCGCCTCGCCTTCGCCGGCCAGACGGATGCGGTCACCGGTATCGACACCCGCCGGAATTTTCACCGACAGCGTCTTGGTGGACTGCACACGGCCCTGGCCATGGCAATTGTTGCACGGGTTCTTGATCACCTTGCCGTTGCCACCACAGGTGGGGCAGGTCTGCTGCACGGTGAAGAAACCCTGCTGCATGCGCACCTGGCCCATGCCACCACAGGTGGAGCAGGTCACCGGCGCTTCGCCGTTTTTGGCGCCACTGCCGTCACACACTTCACAGGTGGCCCAGGTCGGCACGCGGATTTTTTCCTCGGTGCCGCGCACCGCCTGTTCCAAGGTCAGCTCCAGCGTGTAGCGCAGGTCTGCACCGCGCGCCGGGCCGCGACGACGGCCGCCACCGCTGCCGCCAAAAATATCGCCGAAGATGTCGCCGAAAATATCCGAGAAACCGGCCCCGGCCGCGCCGGCACCGCCGCCGAAACCGCCCTGGTTATTGACGCCGGCGTGGCCGAACTGGTCGTAGGCAGCGCGCTTCTCGTCGTCGGACAGCACCTCGTAGGCTTCTTTTGCCTCTTTGAATTTGTCCTCGGCCACGGTATCGCCCGGGTTACGGTCCGGGTGATATTTCATGGCCAGGCGGCGATAGGCTTTCTTGATGTCCTGGGCATCGGCTCCCCGCTCGATACCCAGCACTTCGTAGTAATCCCGCTTTGACATGGTCTAGCCTTCGTATTCCAGTGAAACCGCACCTTCCGGCAAGCATGTCCCGGCACGGTGTCCATGTGCCCGACGTTGCCGGGCCCGACACGCTGACGCCGGGCATTGCCCGGCGTCTCGCGTGCGACTGCCGACTCGGACGCCGTTATTTCTTGTTGGCGTCGTCGTCCACTTCCTCGAACTCGGCGTCCACGGCATCGCCTTCCTGGCCGCCTGCCTGGGCACCTGCGTCCGCCCCGCCCTGTTGCTGGGCTTCGGCATACAGACGCTGGGCCAGTGCGCCGGAGGCATCGGTGAGCGCTTTGGTCTTGCTCTCGATGGCCTCTTTGTCGTTGCCCTTGAGCACGCCTTCCAGATCGGAGATGGCCGCAGTGATGGCGGCTTTCTCTTCGTCAGTGGCCTTGTCGCCGGCTTCTTCCAGCGTCTTGCGCGTGGCGTGGATCAGGTGGTCGGCCTGGTTACGGGCCTGCACCAGTTCCTCGAACTTCTTGTCCTCGTCCGCGTGCGCTTCGGCATCGCGCACCATTTGATCGATCTCGTCGTCCGACAGGCCGGAGGAGGCCTTGATCTGGATCGACTGTTCCTTGCCGGTGGCCTTGTCCTTCGCGCCCACGTGCAGGATGCCGTTGGCGTCGATATCGAAGGTCACCTCGATCTGCGGCACGCCACGGGCCGCCGGCGGAATGCCTTCCAGGTTGAACTGGCCCAGCGACTTGTTCTGCGCCGCCTGTTTGCGCTCACCCTGCAGCACATGCACCGTCACCGCTGACTGGTTGTCGTCTGCGGTGGAGAACACCTGCGACGCCTTGGTCGGGATGGTGGTGTTCTTCTCGATGATCGGCGTCATCACGCCACCCATGGTTTCGATACCCAGGGTCAGCGGGGTCACGTCCAGCAGCAGGACGTCGGTCACGTCACCGGCCAGCACGGCGCCCTGGATCGCAGCACCGATGGCCACGGCTTCATCCGGGTTGACGTCCTTGCGCGGCTCTTTGCCGAAGAATTCGGCCACTTTCTTCTGCACCAGCGGCATACGTGTCTGGCCACCGACCAGGATCACGTCGGTGATTTTGCCTGGCTGCAGGCCGGCGTCTTTCAGCGCGGTGCGGCACGGCTCCAGCGAACGGTTGACCAGGTCTTCCACCAGCGACTCGAGTTTCGCGCGGGTCACTTTCACCACCAGGTGTTTCGGGCCGGTGGCGTCTGCCGTGATGTACGGCAGGTTCACTTCGGTGTGTTCGCCGGAGGACAGTTCGATCTTGGCCTTCTCGGCGGCTTCTTTCAGGCGCTGCATGGCCAGCGGGTCACCGCCCAGGTCGATGCCGGAATCTTTCTTGAACTCGGCCGCCAGGAAGTTGATCAGCGCGAGGTCGAAGTCTTCACCACCGAGGAAGGTGTCGCCGTTGGTAGCCAGCACTTCGAACTGGTGCTCCCCGTCCACTTCCGCGATCTCGATGATGGACACGTCGAAGGTGCCGCCGCCGAGGTCGTACACGGCGATGGTGCGGTCACCACCTTTCTTGTCCATGCCGTAGGCCAGTGCGGCAGCGGTCGGCTCGTTGATGATCCGCTTCACTTCCAGACCGGCGATGCGGCCGGCATCCTTGGTCGCCTGACGCTGGGCATCGTTGAAGTAGGCCGGCACCGTGATCACGGCTTCGGTGACTTTTTCGCCGAGATAGTCTTCGGCGGTCTTTTTCATCTTTTTCAGCACCTGCGCGGAAATCTGCGGCGGTGCCAGCTTGTCGCCCTTGACTTCGACCCAGGCGTCACCGTTGTCCGCCTCGACGATCTTGTAGGGGACCATCTTGATGTCTTTCTGCACGACGTCGTCTTTGAACCGGCGACCGATCAGACGCTTCACCGCGAACAGGGTGTTGGTCGGGTTGGTCACGGCCTGACGCTTGGCGGACTGGCCGACCAGCGTTTCGTCGTCCGTGTAGGCAATCACGGAAGGCGTGGTACGGGCGCCTTCGCTGTTCTCAATCACTTTGACCTTGTCGCCTTCCATGATGGCGACGCAGGAGTTCGTGGTACCCAGGTCAATACCGATAATCTTGGCCATTGTCTCTTTCTCCTCACACACCGTGGCAGGCCCCCTCAGGCGACCGGCCGCGACTGAACGGTTTGATTGGCTATATTGTGGTCATCAACCCCGTTTCAAGAGGGGTTATTCGCCTTTTGCCACCACCACCCGCGCCGGGCGCAGCAGGCGGCCATTCAGGGCATAGCCCTTTTCCAGCACGTCGATGACGCTGTTCGGCGCCGCGTCCGGGTGCGGCACCATGGCCATCGCCTCGTGCTGCTCCGGGTTGAAGGCGTCGCCGCGCGGATCGATCTGCTCGATGTTGAAACGCCCGAAGACGTCCAGCAGCACTTTCAATGTGAGCTGGGTGCCTTCGCGGGCCGGCGTCAGGGCCTCGTTGTCGGCATCCAGCGCCGCCAGCCCGCGCTCCAGTGAATCGGCCACGGTGATCACCTCACCGGCGAACTTCTCCACCGCGAACTTGTGCGCGTTGGCAACTTCACGCTCCACACGGCGGCGTACGTTCTGTATCTCGGCCTGGGCGCGCAGATCGGCTTCTGCCAGGGCCTTGCGGGTCTGTTCCAGCTCCGCGCGCAACGCCTGCACCTCTGCCTCCGGCGAGGGCTGTTCCGCCGCCTGCTCCACCGCCGCCTCGACCACGGCCTCGGCGTCGCGCTGCGCCTGGCTCACGGCGTCTTCCGGCGGGGTCTGTTCACTGCCCGGATTGTCGTGTGATTTGTCCTGCTCACTCATGGGTCACTCCGCAGTTCAAGCGGGCACCAGGCGGCCCGCCATTGGAAAGGTGGCAACAATATGGGAACGGGCCCGGAGGATTCAAGGCCGAAAGGCCGCTCAGAGCTTGCCGAGCGTGGCCGAGAGGATGCGCGCGGTGATATCCACGGTGGGGATCACCTTCTCGTAGTCCATGCGCGTGGGGCCGACCACTGCCAGCACACCCACCGTGCCGGCATTGGCCTGATAGGGCGCGGACACCAGCGAACATTCGTCGAACACCTGATAGCCAGCCTCGCGACCGATGAAAATCTGCACGCCGTCGGCATGCACGCTGCGCTCCAGCAGGTGCAGGATGTCGCGCTTGCGGTTGAAGGCATCGAACAGGTCACGCATGCGATCGAGGTTGTCGGCCTGGGCCATGCCGAGCAGGTTGGCCTCGCCGGACACCACATAATCACCGCTGCTGGCCTCGTCGCCTTCCTGATGCAGCGCCTTGGCCGCCACGTCCATGGCAGTCTGCATCAGCGCGTCCATCTGGTCCTTGTCGCTACGCATGGTCGAGAGCAGCCCGTCACAGATCGCGTCCAGGTTGCAGCCGGCGTAGGTGCGGTTGATGTAGTTGGCGGCCTGTTTCAGCTCGGTGTCGCTGTAATCGCGGTCGGTGTGGATCACGCGGTTCTGTACTTCGGCGCGGTTCACCACCAGCACCACCAGCACGCGGCGCTCCGACAGCGGCAGGAATTCCACCTGGCGCAGCGTGGTGACTTCACGGCGCGGCACCACCACCACGCCGGCCATGCGGGTCAGCTCCGCCAGCGCCCTTGAGGCCCGCGTGACCAGCTCCTGCGGCGACTGGTCCACGTCCAGCAGATGCTCCAGTTCCTTTTTCAGAGCCCCGGCGCGCGGCTGGTTCATCGGCGCGGAGCGCAGCAGGGCATCCACATACATGCGGTATCCCAGCTCCGTCGGGACGCGGCCGGCGGAGGTATGCGGGCTGTACAGCACGCCGATGTCCTCCAGCTCCGCCATCACGTTGCGGATGGTGGCCGGGCTGACCGACAGTGAACCGGACGACGCCAGCGTCTTCGAGCCCACCGGCTGACCATCGCGGATATGGCGCTCCACGAGCGCCATCAGCAGGCGTTGTTTGCGTTCGTTCAGTTCGAGTTCGGCCATGGCGTGAGTATGGGGGCGACCACAATATCTTCAAAGAGCCGTGTTATAGCCAAGCCGGCGGCCGGCGACAACGCCGGAAGGGCTTATCAAGTCACGATGAATTGCCTATCATCCGCATAACTGGCCTTACGGACAGTAACCATTCACCTCAAGGACAGGCCCCAGCCGAGGCGCCCCATGCTCACACATCTCAGCGTGCTCAACTTCGCCACCGTCGACAGCCTGGAGCTGGAGCCAGCCCGTGGCCTGACCGTGATCACCGGCGAAACCGGGGCCGGTAAATCCGTGATCATCGACGCCCTGGGCCTGGCCCTGGGCGAGCGCGCCGACAGTGCCGTGGTGCGGCCCGACTGCGAACGGGCCGAAGTGCAGGCCACTTTTGATCTGCGCGGGCATCCGGCGGCACGCACCTGGCTGGCCGAGCGCGAACTGGATAACGGCGAGGAATGCATGTTGCGCCGCACCGTGCGCCCGGACGGCCGTTCCCGCGCCTGGATCAACGGCAGCCCGATGCCGTTACAGGAGGTGCGCGAGCTGGGCGACATGCTGATCAGCGTACACAGCCAGCACGAGCATCAGGCGCTGCTGCGCCGGGAAGTTCATCGCAGCCTGCTGGACAGTTTCGCCGGCGCCGGTGACCTGGCCGAGACCCTGCGCGAGCACTGGCGCGCCTGGCACAAGGCCCGCCGGGCGCTGGACGAGGCCATGGCCGCGTCGCGCGAGCAGCACGAGCGCGAGGAGTTGCTGCGCTTCCAACTGGAAGAGCTCGATGCGCTGGCCCTGGGCGAAAACGAACTGGATGAACTGGAAGGCGACCAGAAGCGCCTGGGCCACGCCGAAGAGCTGATCCGCCTGTGCCAGCAGAGCCTGGCGCTGCTGTTCGAACACGAAGAAGGCACCGTCAACGACCAGCTCGGGCAGGCACTGAACTGGCTCGGCGACGCCAGCAGCGAAGACCCGGCCCTGGGCAATATCTTCTCCACGGTGGAATCGGCCCGCCTGCAGGTGGAAGCCGCCGCCGATGACCTGCGCCATTACCTGGACCGCCTGGACGTGGACCCGGAGCGACTGGCGCAGGTGGACGAGCGCCTGAGCCAGGTCTATACGCTGGCGCGCAAACACCGCGTGCGCCCGGAAGAGCTGTACCAGCGCCACCAGCAACTGCGCGAGGAAGCGCACACGCTGGCGCACTATGACGAGCACCTGGCCGGCCTGGAAGCTGCTGAAAAACAGGCCCGCGACACCTACGACCACAGCGCCCGCGCGCTCAGCGAGCGGCGCCGCAGCAAGGCCGGCGAACTGGCCAGCGGCGTGATCAGCCATCTCAAGGCGCTGGGCATGCGCGGCGCACGCCTGGACGTATCACTCACCGCCACCGAGCCCGGCCCGGACGGGCTGGAGATCGTGGAATTCCTGTTTACCGCCAACCCCGGCCAGCCGCTGCGCCCGCTGGCGAAAGTCGCCTCCGGCGGCGAGCTCTCCCGCGTCAGCCTGGCGATCCAGGTGATCTGCGCCAAGGTGCTGACCGTACCCAGCCTGGTCTTCGACGAGGTGGACGTGGGCGTGGGCGGCGGCGTGGCCGAGATCGTCGGCCGCCTGCTGCGCGAACTCGGCGAGCACGCTCAGGTGCTCTGCATCACCCACCAGCCCCAGGTGGCCGCCCAGGGGCACCAGCACTGGCATGTGCACAAGAAGCAGAGCAAAACCAGCACCCACACCCGCATCCAGTCGCTGACCATGGAGCACCGCACCAGCGAGCTGGCGCGCATGCTGGGTGGGCTGGAGATGACCGACTCGACGCTGGCGCATGCCAGGGAGATGCTCGAAAAGGCACAGGCCTGACGGACCTGCACCCGGAACGAAAAAGGCCCCGTTCAGGGGCCTTGATCAGTGTTGCAGGCAGCCTACTTTTTCTTCTTCGGCCGCACGTACAGCACCAGCGAGTGCTCCACCAGCTCGTAGCCGTGCTCTTCGGCAATCATCTTCTGGCGCTTTTCGATCTCCGGATCGAGGAACTCAACCACCTTGCCGGTATCCAGGCACACCATGTGGTCGTGGTGGCCTTCGTCCGCCAGCTCGAACACGGCCGAGCCGCCCTCGAAGTTGTGGCGCATGACGATGCCGGCCTGCTCGAACTGGGTCAGTACGCGGTACACGGTGGCCAGCCCCACGTCTTCACCGGACTCCATCAGGGCTTTGTAGATGTCTTCAGCGCTCATGTGCCGCTCAGCGGCGGCTTCGAGCTGCTGCAGAATCTTCACTCGGGGCAGGGTGACCTTCAGGCCAGCCTTGCGTAGGTCCTGGTTATCCAACGTCCTATCTCCTTGCGCGGTGGGCGGGAACCTTGTGTCCCGAGAGCAAGTCTGTATTATCGCCCGAACTTATGCGAAATCCAAAAGTGATGCCATCCATTCTGCCTATCGCCCGAATCGCACCCGCTGGCGTGCTGGTCCTGGCCCTCGTCATCAGCGGCTGCAGCGCGCTGCGTTTTCCCGGGGTCTACAGGATCGACATCCCGCAGGGCAATTTCGTGACAGAGGACATGCTCGGCCAGCTTGAGCCCGGCATGACACCGGATCAGGTCCGTTATGTGCTGGGCCAGCCGACCCTGATCGATCCCTTCACACCGGACGCCTGGTTCTATCCGATGGTGTACCAGCCCGGCCGTGGCAAAAAAGTGGAACAACGCATCGTGGTGCACTTCGACAATGGCGTCTACGCCTGGCACGAAGGCGAAGTGATCGAGGATTTCCGCCGCAAGGTCACCGGCCAGCAGGATCTTGAGTTGCAGGAGCGCCTGCGCCAGCAGGAGCGTGAGCGCGATAGCGCCCCGGGGGCGCCGGCCAGCGCAGAGCCCGGTGTCAACGAACCGGGCGTGCCCTCGATGTAATCATCCGTCCGCACCGGCCTGCCGCGGCGTCTTGCGCGCGCGGGCCTTGCGGGTTTCCTTCGGGTCGATGATCAGCGGCCGATAGATTTCCACCCGCTCACCGTCATGCAGTACGCGCTGTTTCGGACTGGCTTCGGCCTGACCGAAGATGCCCATCGGCGAACGCGCCAGATCCAGCCCCTCGAAATGCTCACCGATACCCGACTCCCGCGCCGCCTCGTACATGGTGGTCCCGACCGGCACCTGCAGGCTGATCAGTTTTTGTTTATGCGGCAACGCGTAGGCCACTTCCACACGGATCATGCCCTCGCTCATTGCGGCGCCTCTGTGGTGAGAGGCACCTCATTTTGCGCCTGCGGCGTGGCGGGCGCCTCTTCCACCACCGGCTCTGCCGGCACCGCTTCATCGGCCGGTGCCAGCGCCTGCCAGAGCGAGAACGCGAACACCAGAATCAGCGCCAGCGGCGCAAACACCCGCACCATCGCACGCCAGACCATGTACAGGCCAAAGCTCTTCATGGCCAGCTCCTTGCGCGCCTGGGTCTCTTTCATGATCCAGCCGGCAAAAATGGCAATCAGCAGGCCGCCCACCGGCAGCATGATGTTGATGGTGAGGAAATCCATCAGCCCGAAGAAGGTCTTGCCGAACAGCGTGTAGTCCGCCAGCACGTTGAACGACAGCGCCGAGCCGATGCCGAGCGTCCAGGCCAGCAGGCCGACCAGGATGGCCGCCTTCGGCCGGCTGAAGCCCTTCTCCACCAGCCAGGCCACCGGTGGCTCGGCAATGGAAATGGACGATGTCCAGGCCGCGCACACCACCAGCACAAAGAACAGCGTGCCGAACAGCATGCCCAGCGGCATCTCGGCAAAGGCCAGCGGCAGCGTCACGAACAACAGCCCCGGCCCTTCACCCGGCGCCAGGCCATTGGCGAACACAATCGGGAAAATGATCATGCCGGCCACCAGCGCGACGAGGGTATCCAGCGCCGCCACGGCCAGCACAGTGCTGCCGATGGACACCGGTTTGCGCTGGCCACTGCGGGTCACAACCTCGCGCGGCATATAGGCACCGTAGGCCATGATGGCGCCCAGGCCGATGCTCAGGGTAAAGAAGGAATGGCCCACCGCCGCCAGCACGGAGGCGCCGCTGATCTTGGCTATATCGAAGGCAAACATGTACCGGAAGGCATCAGCGAAACCATCGCTGGTCAGCGCGTAGCCAAACAGCACCGCCAATAACGCGAACAGCAGCGGCATCAGGATGCGCACCGCCCGCTCGATACCACGGATCACACCAAAACCGACCACGAACATGGTCATGGCCATGAAAGCCGTGTGGCCACCCAGCACCAGCCAGGGGTTGGCCATCATGCCTTCAAAGGCGCCCTGCACTTCGACGGCGGAGGCGTGCACCAGCGCACCGGAGACCATCTCCCAGACATAAAACAGCGTCCAGCCACCGATCACCGTGTAGAAAGACAGCAACAGGAACCCGGACAGCGCGCCCAGCGCGCCGACACCGGCCCAGCGGCTGTTGACGCCGTTGTCCCGCGCCAGCTTGAACATGCTGTTCACCGGGCTCATGCCACCCCGACGCCCCAACATCACCTCGGCCACCATGATCGGCACACCCACCGCGACGATGCAGAGCAGGTACATCATTACAAACGCGGCGCCCCCATTGGCGCCGGTCATGTAGGGGAACTTCCAGATATTCCCCAGGCCTACCGCGGAACCTGCCGCCGCCAGGATAAACACCCAGCGGCTGCCCCAGATGCCGTGGATCGGCTTGTTCTCGTTTGCCATAACGCTGTCCCCGTTCAGGAATCGGCCATTCTCACCACTTTAACCAGCGTGCTCAAGTTACGGCCTTGGCCTATAATCGCCGCCCTATGACTAAAGCCAAACCGAAAACCGGCATTGCCGACATCGCCGTCAACCGCAAGGCACGCCACGACTACCACCTCGAGGAACGCTTCGAGGCCGGCCTCGTTCTCGAAGGCTGGGAGGTCAAGGCGTTGCGCGCGGGACGCTGCAACCTGTCCGAAGCCTACATCACCCTCAAGGGTGGTGAGGCCTGGCTGTTCGGCTGCCGTATCGAACCGCTGGGCACCGCCAGCACCCATATCAGCCCCGATCCGCTGCGGCTGCGCAAACTGCTGCTCAACCGGCGCGAGCTGGGCCGCATTTTCGGGGGGGTGCAGAAAGAAGGCGCCACCTGCGTGCCTCTGAGCCTGTACTGGAGCAAGGGCCGTGCCAAGCTGGAAATCGCCCTGGCGAAAGGCAAGCAGAAGTTCGACAAGCGGGCGACCGAGAAAGAGCGCGACTGGAATCGCCAGAAACAGCGCCTGATGCGCCGCAACTGATACCCGCTGCCCTGAAAAGAAAAATGCGGAGTCAGGCTACCCTGCTCCGCATCAGCAGATGCTGCCAAACCAGGCAACTTGCCCGGCCGGCCGTTTGACGGCCATCAAGTCAGATGACCTTTTCGTTCGCCGCGCCGGTCTCGGCGCGCGGGTCCTTGCGCACCAGCCAGTACACCATCAGCCAGGCGCGCAGCACCGCAGGCAGGAAGAACACCGCGAACAGCACCACCGGCAGGCGGGCATCGCCGGCAAGGGCATTCACACCCAGCAGGCCACCAAAATAGGCGCCCAGGGCCACCAGCAGGACCAGGCTGCGATACACCAGCGGCCAGCGGCCCAGGGTGCGGTCCATACGATCTGTCATTTCAGCTACGTTTGCTTTCATCTCTACTTTCCTCCTCGATGAGGACAACGCTCTGACCGGCTGCCGCCAGGGCGAACATGCCGCAGGCCTTGTGTTGTGCACATCGGAAACAGACTCCTTGCTGACCAGGCCCCGCACTTTTGGCGCAGCGCCTGCCGACAACTGTTCCCTTTGGGTTCAGGTCGCGTGTTACGAAAAGTATCATCCATCATCTGTCAATACGGAAAAGCCATTGTTGCCAGATTGTCCGACAGGAACTTCGGGAAGTTTACATTCTATGATGGCATCGTCAGATCAGGGCCTGCCAGCGACCCCCTTGAAAAGCCGGTGCAGCGCCCCTATTTCCTGTACACTACGCAAGATCAGGGGCCGACAAGGTTTCGACGTTGGTTTTGAATCCTGTGGTGCATGTCGAGAAGGTTACGGTTCTCGTAAATCCATCGTGACAACTAAGTAATCGCAAACGACGATTCTTACGCACTGGCAGCCTAATACCCTGCCTACGGTCAAGCGACCCAGCCTGTGGGGAAGCGCGACCGGCTAAGCTACACAGGCTCGCATTGAGGCTCGTCCCGGGCTGATTTGCTAAATCCTTAGGGAATCGGCGCTGACATCCTGCCCTTCGGGCCGTAAGCGCTTAAATCAATAGAACGGGCTAAACATGTAGATCTGCAGGTGGATTGCTGACGGACGCGGGTTCGATTCCCGCCGGCTCCACCATATTTTTTCTTATTTTTCAAAATTTTAAAGCACGGAAGGGCCACATGTTGGCCCTGAAATGCCTGCATTTATCTCCGAAATGACAGCATTTAGCCCTCCCTCCCCCGCTCAGCCATTTCTCTAGCAGGCAAGAATCAAGCTCCCGCATTTCACTGCCACCACCGGCACCTGGCTTGACTAAACGAATTAAATGTTGACTCACAGTCAATGATCACATATCTTAGCGGCCATGGACGAACCAACGGTTCGTTTGCTCTTTAAAAATTTCCTCCAGGAATCGTACTAGCTAGTAGATGGCTTGCGGCTTTACCGCTGCTGGCCGGCTGTCGGGGCAACCCAGGCAGTCTGAATCCCCCCACATGTCCTCGACGCGGATCGCCCGGGACACATGCGGCAGGGGGAACAACGCTCGAAGCATGGTGGCTTGCGTTGTCTACATCGCTCCTTTCGGCTGGTGCGTGGAAGCGGCAGGCACAATCCGTGCTGAAAGTGACCCTATGGAGGTTTGAGATGAACACTGAAGAAATTTCAGGACTCATCGATCTGCTTCGGCAGATCAAAGAGCAAGGCGGTGTAGACGACAGTTTGGCTAAAGAAATTGGGTTGGCGATCGAAGCGCTTGAACGTGAGAGCGAATGCAAGATGCCACTTGAGAACATATGTCTCGTACTGGGACTTATCTCGAAGGTGGTTGCTGTTCTGCCCGAAGTTCAAAAAGCTTTTGAAGTATTAACCAAGTTTCTTGAATGACCAGCAGCGCTAGCGCTGGCATATAGTACACGGGCAAACAGCAAGCCACCTATTTTTATGGATCACTATGAATTTCGGCACGGCAATAAAAACCTGTAGAGAAGCTAAAGGTCTATCAAGGGCCAAGCTAGCAGAGGATTGTCTTCTCTCCCCTTCCTACATCACGCTACTCGAACAGAATAAAAGAGACCCCAATCTCTCCGTAGTCAATAAAATTTCTAAAGCCCTTGACATCCCTCCGTCAATTTTAATTTTCTTAGCTACAGACAAAGAAAATTTCGAGTCATTTGATAAAGAGTTGGCAGAAAAACTTTCCCTGATAACATTGAAGCTAATTCAAAATGCAGCGGATAAATCCTCCTAGATATTTCCATAAACCCATAGTTACCCTAGACGGATTAGCGAAGCGCCTAGGCGTCAGTGAAGAGGAGCTTAATCACCTCATCGATAACGTTGAGAAATATATTTATCCCAACACCCCAGAGAAAAAGGCGTCGGGCGGATTTCGCCAAACCTACCGAATCGGCAATAGGCTCAGGAAGCTGCAGGACAAAATAAAATTCCGCCTCTTCAGATATGTCGAATGGCCCTTCTATCTTCATGGGGCTATCAGAGATGAAAAAGCAGCTAGAGATCACATTACAGATGCAAAGGCTCATTCCCACGGCGCTCACACTATCAACCTTGATGTATCAAGATTTTTCCCCTCTATATCTTCCGAGCAAGTCTACCTAATGTGGCTAAGTGGATTTGTAACCATCCCCTAAAATCGGTGCATGCGTAATTAGAGTTCTCCGGCCTACAATGACGCTAACGGAGAACGACATGAAGAAATCACGGTACAGCGAGTCACAGATCGTCAAGATCCTGAAGGAGGTCGAGGGCGGTCGTCTGGTCAAGGAAGTCTGTCGGGAGTACGGCATCTCTGATGCGACCTACTACAACTGGAAAGCTAAATACGGCGGCATGGAGGCTTCTGACGTGAAGCGCCTCAAGGAGCTTGAAGAGGAAAACCGCCGGCTAAAGCAGATGTACGCTGAACTGAGCCTGGACCACAAACTGCTGAAGGATGTGATCGAAAAAAAGCTGTAAAGCCAGCCGTTCGGCGAGAACTGGTGGATTACCTCAAGCATGCTCACGGCGTCAGCATCCGTAGAGCCTGTCGAATCGCTGGCATCAGTGACTCTGTGTACCGGTATCGGCCGGATACTTCCCGGGATGAACCAGTGATTGCCGCGCTTCAGATCGCGGCTGAACGCTATCCCGCCTACGGCTTCAGCAAACTGTTCAAGGTGCTTCGACGCTGGGGTCATGGATGGAATCACAAGCGGGTACACCGGTTGTACTGTGCCCTGAACTTGAGCAAGCGGCGACGGGGCAAGAAGCGGCTTCCGACGAGACGTCCTGAGCCATTGGCGGTTCCCGCCACTGCCAACCACTGCTGGTCCATGGACTTCATGAGCGACAGCCTGTTCTGTGGCCGGCGGTTCCGGACATTCAATGTGGTCGATGATTTTAACCGGGAGGTGCTGGCCATCGAGATCGACCTGAATTTACCGGCCCCAAGGATTATCCGGGTGCTGGAACGTATCATCGCCTGGCGAGGCTACCCGGCCAGGTTGCGAATGGATAACGGCCCGGAGTTCATCTCCATGGCCCTGGCAGACTGGGCCGAACAGCACGGTATCTCGCTGGAGTTTATCAAGCCGGGTAAGCCGACTCAGAACTCCTACGTGGAACGCTTCAATCGGACTTACCGGGACGAGATCCTCAATATGTATGTCTTCCGGAATCTCACTGAGGTCCGGCAACTGACCGAATCGTGGATGGCCGAATACAACGACGAGCGTCCCCACGATTCATTGCAAGACCTCACACCATGGGAATACTTGGCGAAACACCAACAGACGGAAAACTCTAACCAACGGTGCAACTAAAACAGGGATGTTTACAGATTTAATTTTTCTCCTGAGGTTGCAAAAGCACTAATGAAGCTGACCACTAGAGAATACTGGCTCTACGAAGGCGCCCCAACAAGCCCACTTATAGCCAACATGATTTTTGGACAACATGAAGCCGATCTCGTCGAAGAGTACATTCGACAGGAAATCACGTACACACGATTCGTAGACGATATAACAATATCGAGCCCGAGAAAAATGGAAGATCAGAAACTGGGATCAATAATTCGACAAATCTATGGAATGCTTCTTAACAAAGGTCTTCAGCCAAATAGAAAGAAGCAAAAAGTTTACATAGGTGCTGGAAGAGGGAACGTCCACGCCATTATCACTCGGCGAGGACGAGTACATTACGAAAAGAGTCGGCGAAAACAAATCAAGCTGGAGGCTTACAATCTACTCAAGAGCGCCGAGGAGACTGGCCGTGATACTGACGAATATAGGTCGCGTTATAATAGCATCTTAGGCAAGCTATCCATGATGAGGCGGCTTCATCCGCAAGAAGCCCAGAGAGAGATTGATAAGCTAATTGAAATGGCTCCTTTAAAAGGGGCTTAGAGAACGGCAGACTCTAAGCAGGTTTGGAACCGGCTCTTGAGATGGCCCAACCGCGAAACCTAGGAAATGCTGTCATTTAAATGACAGCACCCGGCCAGAACCTCCTATTCATTGTGGGTCACGCAAATTCAATTCCCGCCGGGCCCACCAGATACTCCAATACAAAAAGGCGCCATCGTGGCGCCTTTTTGTATTTCAGAACTGCGCTTCCCTGTTTATTGCTCCTATTAAGCATCCCAAAAAAAGAATAAAACCATTTTTATTCGTGATCATATAAATCCATACTGTGATCAAACCACAATATATAAAATATTTGCCTAATCCTGTAACCGACCATAGGCGCCAGCCCGTTATACCTACACACCAACAGGGTTTGCTTATCCTCAGTAATGAATTGAGGCACAGAGGCACGCTTAATCTGGGTAACTGGCATTTTTTCAAACCCCAAAGCATGCCGTCCAGCTTGCTTCAAATCTGACCATCGCAATTGACGGCGCTTAAAAATGGCATCTGCTGCAGCCACTTTATTGTCGTCATCCAATCCTGAGAAGCAATACTTCCCACTTTGGATACGCTCAAATGAAAAGAGGATAGGATCATCATCCGTTGATGCAGTTTCTTTGGCATCAAACCGCCCCCCCTTCTTTTTATCTGGCACAACAATATTTTTTCTTTTTCTACCAATTCCCATCCTTAGGAAACGCCTCGCTATTTGATTCTGGTTTTAAAATAAGTCTTAAGATCAGCCTGTGGAATTGTACCCGCGACTTCTTCGTAATCCTGCCACGGCGCCTCTTCGTGCGTCATATTCCTAAGTTTCCATGCAGAAAACTGCCCGAAAACCTCATAGACCTCATTTAAAAATTCAAGCTGCTCGTCAGTAAAACTCTCTTCAGGAGAAAAATCCTCAGGAGCAGGTATGGCGCTTTTGCCATGTTGCTTGTAATCATGGTAAACACTAGGCACAACCGGCCCATGAGCCCAAGCTTCAATATTCTGAGAAAACAACGGCTTATCGAAAATGGCGAGGTGGAAACCTTGAGCGTAATACAGGAGCTTTTGTAGCTTTAAATTGGATATGCCCGTCTCCGCATCTTCACGGTCATCCCGGACCAAAAAATACTTAGCCACATCAACCGCTGAAATATTAGACATGGTTGCCTCCTGCAATCACGACTTGAGGTTCTGCCATTTATAGTTATCACCTCGCTCTGGCTCTCCAATGCTATCACCTGAACGGACGCCAGCCCTAGCAGGCCGCAATACTGACCAAAGGAGCAGCAAAAATCAACCTCAGCAGCCTTGTGACAATCCCAAAAGGTGATGATTGCCAATGTTAAGCGCGAAACCGGTTTCAACAAGTGGTACAAAAATTGCTATGCTACTATCCCTGCCTAATCGACAAGCCCTTTAAAATCAACACACTAAAGGCTACGATGATGCCTCCCGCCGGTTCCACCAATCGCAGAGCAGCGGAGGCGCCTTTCCTTTTCTGATTGTCGTTCGGATCAGTGCCGCATACGGAGGCATCCGATGAACAGGGATCACATCCTTGCATTACTCAGCCAGAACAAGCCCGCCCTGGAGGCACGCTTTGGTGTGACGCGGCTGGCCTTGTTTGGCTCGTCGGCCCGCGGCACTGCATCACCCGACAGTGACATCGACATCCTGGTTGCCTTTGATGGGCCGGCCACATCAAAGCGCTATTTCGGCGTGCAATTCTATCTGGAAGATCTGCTACAGCAGCCCGTGGATCTCGTTACCGAGAAAGCATTGCGTCCAGAACTGCGTCCCTTCGTTGAACGGGATCGCGTCAATGTCTGAGCGCGTGGCATTCAGTTCGTGCAGGGACGCCTCTACATCAAGCACATCCTGACGCATGCGGAGTATGACAAGCTCTGCAAGCGTTACGCGAAAGGGGAGCGGTCATGAATGCCATGGTGTTCAAAGAAGCCTGCCTGCACTTCGCCGAAGTCGCGGCGCCCTATATGCCCATTCGGGACCCTACGCACTATGAGGAAGCACTGGCACTGATCGAGGGGCTGCTGGAAGAGGCTGAGGATTCGGCAGACGACCCGCTGAATATTGTCATTGATATGCTCAGCCGCGCCATCGCGGCTTACGAACAACAGGATGCAACACTGGCCTCCTTTGCTACGCAACCAGCAGACGAGCCTGCCGATCTGGCCCTGCTGCGGGTGCTGATGAGTCAGCATCAGCTTGGCGTCGCAGACCTGCCGGAGATCGGCTCCAAGTCGATGGTGTCGCGCGTGCTGTCCGGCCAGCGCAGTCTCAGCAAGCAGCATATCAAGGCGCTGGCCAATCGTTTTGGCATCAATCCCGGGCTCTTCTTCTGAAGCGCCCGTTTTACTTTTTCATGCCGCCCCGCACCATCTCGTTCCGCTACACTAGGGCCACGTCTCCTTGCCCTGTTACCGCGACGAGCCTTTATGAAACACCATCACAAATGGACCCTCGCCCGCCTGCTGCTGCGCCGCCGCACGCCGCAGATACCGGCGTTCCCGGCCACGGACGGCGATATCCCCGCCCCCGGCACAGCCCGCCGCGCCGCGCCCGGTGATCTGCAACGGCTGGTAGACCTGGACGCCGCCTGGCACCGGGATGGCCGGCTGGTGCAGCCGCCAGCGGCCAGCTTCTCGGACGTGCTCAAGAGCACGCCGCCCACCATGGCCGAGGGCGACCGGCTGGACTATTGGCTGGCCGGACGTTTCCCGCGTTCGCCGTCGCCGGGTGCCCGGCTGGAAAGTGCCTTGCAGTGGTGCCAGGCCATTGCCGTGCTGCTGGGTCTGGTGCTGGGGTTCGGCTTCATGGCCGGGCTGATCGCCTACGACGGCAGCCAGCAGGTCAATGTGCTGTGGATCATCGCGCTGGCGGTGCTGCAGCTGGTGCTGTCGCTGCTGGCCCTGGCGTTTTCATTCGGCAAGGCGCGGCGGCTGCCGCTGCTGAGTGATCTGGTCGGGCATCTGCCCGCCCGGTTGTATCGTGGACCGCTGCGGCGTCTGCTGGATGCGCCCCACCAGGGCGACAGCCTGCTCGCGCCACTGCACACGCCATTCTTGCTGCTGCTGACGCAACGCTTTGCACTGGCCTTCAATACCACCGCGCTATTGGCGCTGTTTATTTACGTGGCGTTGCAGGACATCGCTTTCGGCTGGAGCACTACGCTGGACATTACCCCCGCAGGGCTGGTGGCGCTGGTGCGCACGCTGGCATTGCCCTGGGCGTGGTGGCCCACGGCGGTGCCCACCTATGAATTGATCGAAGCCTCGCATTTCTTCCGTCTCGGCGGTGAAGTCGACGCCGGCAACCCGGCGCTGCTGGGCCGCTGGTGGCCGTTCCTCGCGTGCCTGTGGACGGTATATGCGCTGCTGCCACGCTATCTGATGCTGCGCTGGTGCCGGTATCGCTGGCGCAGCACGCTACGGCAAACCTTGCTGAACCATCCACTGTATCGGCAAACGCTGTCGCAGTTCGTGTTTGACCAGCACGGCGCGGCACGCGAGGCCGCACAGGTGATGACGCTGACGCTGCTGGACATGCTCACGCACCAGGAAAAAACCGAGCTGGATGGCCGCAAACCGGATGCCGCGATTGCGCGTGAATTGCAGGCGCGCTGGCAGGCCCATCAACAGCAGCAGGAAGCCGATGCACTGTCCGCGCTGGCGACTCTTTATCTGCAGAGTGACGCCGACCTGTCGCGCTACACCAGCCAGCAACAGGTGCCCGACCCGGAGCGGCTGTTCGTGATTGATGACTGGGAACGCTGGGGCCTGAGCCGCAAACGGCTGGCGCTGCTGGCCGGGGCCGGCGGTGGCACGCTGGGTGCCGGTGTGGGGGCGTCGCTGGATGCGGCCACCGCCGGCATGAGTCTGGGCTCGCTCACGGCCACGCTGGCGGCGGTGGGCGCTGCGGGGTCGGCGGCGTCGGTGTATTTTTCAGACCGGCTGGCAAAAGTCAGTGCCGATCATGCGGTGGTGCGTTTCGGCCCGGTGCAGAACCGGCAATACCCGTGGGTGGTGCTGGGCCGGCTGATCAGCGCCTGGATCACGTTGAGCCGCAAGGTGCCCGGCAGCACTCCACGCACGGACACGCCACCGGACTGGCGGGGGCTGTTGGGCCGCCGCCAGGAAACCGAGCTGGAAAAGCTGTTCGTGCAATGCCGTAAAGGCCAGCCGGAGCGCGTGCGCCCCGAGCTGGAAACCGCCCTGCTGCGCATCATGGACACGCTGCTGGCCGGGCCTCAGTAAGGCAATGAAGGGCGGCGCAGGCTCAGCAGCAAGGTGACCGTGAGGATCAGCGCGATCACACCGAGCGACGCCAGCACCGGCATGTGGAACCAGGGCATCAGCAGCATTTTGGCGCCGATAAACACCAGAATCGCGGCCAGGCCGTATTTCAGCAGCGAGAAGCGCTCGGCCATGCCCGACAGCATGAAATACATGGCGCGCAGGCCGAGAATGGCGAACAGGTTCGAGGTCAGCACGATAAAGGGATCGGTGGTGATGGCGAAGATGGCCGGGATGCTGTCCACCGCAAACACGACATCGGAAATCTCCACCAGGATCAGCGCCAGCAGCAGCGGCGTGGCGTAGCGCACACCGTCACGCATCACGAAAAAGCGCTCGCCTTCCAGTGTGTCGGTGATCGGATAATGCCGGCGTATCCAGCGGATCAGCGGGTGCGTGGCCAGATCGACTTCTTTTTCCGGCGCCAGCATGCGCAGGCCGGTAAACACCAGGAACGCACCAAACAGATACAGCACCCAGTGGAACTGGCTGACCAGCCAGCTGCCGCCAAACACCATGCCGGTGCGCAGGACGATCGCGCCGAGGATGCCGTAGAGCAATACGCGCCGTTGCAGCTCGGCGGGCACCGCGAAGTAGCCGAAGATCAGCATCCAGACGAACACATTGTCGACGGCGAGGGATTTTTCCAGCAGGTAGCCGGTGAGAAACAACAGCGTGGTGTCGTTGGCCACGGCGCGGCCGCTTTCCGCATCCAGATACAGCCAGAGCCCCCCGGCAAACGCCAGCGACACGCTCACCCACACCAGCGACCAGAGTGCCGCTTCACGGAAACTGACCCGGTGGCGCTTGCCGCCGCCGAGCATCAGGTCTACGGCCAGCATCGCCAGCACGATCACGGCGAAGCCGGCCCACATCCACCAGGTACCGATTGACTGCATTGTTGCTTCTCCAAAAAAAAACGGCCTGTTCCGAATGGACAGGCCGTTTTTTCTGCACGCACGACCTGCCCGTTAAGGCAAGGTCTTGCTTGCAACACTACATCGCTGCCCGACGCACCGGGGGTTGCCGGAAAACCGGTACCACCGTGATGACGACGCGTCGGCGAAAAGCTACTCCCCTTGGCGGTGGCCAGTGTAATCAGTCCGCCGCCAGCTTGTCACCGGCCACTTTGCAGTAATTACCTGACACGTCATTGCCAGCCGACCGGGGCCGACGCACATTAGAGCCAACACCACACCGGGAGACGCCCATGCTGGCACCGATGACCTTCGGAGAACGCCTGAAGAACCTGCGCAACCTGCGCGCCTACAGCCAACTGGAACTGGCCGAGCGTTGCGGCGTTTCTCAACGGCATGTCGCCTTTCTGGAGCGTGGGCGCTCGAAACCCAGCCGGCGCATGGTGCTGGACCTGGCGGAAACCCTGCAATTGCCGCTGGATGCACGTAACCATCTGCTGCTCTCGGCAGGCTTTGCCGCCATCTACCCGGACACGCCGCCGGAGACCGCCGGGCTGGAATTCGCCGATCAAGCCATCGACCTGATCCTGACCCAGCAGGCACCGTACCCGGCGCTGGTGGTGGACCGGCTGTGGCAGCTGCGCAAGGTGAATACCGGCTGTGTACGCATGATGTCCTGGCTGACGGGCATGCCCGAGGATCAGGCGGCCACCCTGCTGGTCGGGCAGAATCTGTTGCAGTTGATGATGGCCGAACCGATCCGGTCGCAGATTCCCACCGGCGTCGCCATTGTCCGGCGCCTGCTGGCGGTGTCGCGCCGGCAACTGGATCTGTCACTGGAAGGGCTGGAAAAACTCGATGCGCTGGAAGCCAGCCTGAAGCTGCCCCGTGCCACCGGTGACGAGCAGGACATCCAGTGGCCGGCGGTGCCCATCGTGTTGCGCAAGGGCGATGAGGAACTGCGGCTGATCTCGACCATCACCACGCTCGGCACCCCCACCGATGTGCGCCTGCAGGACACGATGATCGAGAGTTTTTTCCCGGCGGACGACACCACGCGGGCGTGGTTCAAGGGGCAGTAAGCCCGGTCACCACGCTCAGGGCTGTTGATAGCCGTCCGCATAAGGGTCGTCATAATCCCCTGGCTGCGGCTCGGGCTCGGTGTAGGGTTCCACCTGCTCGGCGATCAGCGTGTAGCCGGTTTTCGCCAGGTCCGTCTCGCTCTGTTCGACTTTCATGGTGCCGGTGACCCAGACGGTGAAAAAGGCTTCCTCGATGGTGGCCTTGCTGCCTTCGCGCATGGTCACCAGCACGGTCTGGTTGCGCGGCGGCGGCGGCACATGGATGCAGGCACCGAAGTACGGCACCAACAGGAATGTGGTGACGCTGTCACCATCACCTTCCAGCGGGATCGCATAGCCGGGTAACTTGACGCGCTGACCGTCCAGCGACTGCACCATGGGCGCTTCGTCCCAGAGTTTTTCCAGCTGCGCGTAGAACTCGATGGCCTTCGGGTCGTCGTCCTCGAGCGTGTTGATATCCACGTCCTCGAACATTTCTTCCGGCGGCCAGCCGTCCGGAATCATGTCGTCCCACTCCAGTTCTGTCGCGGGTTGCGCCAGTACGCTGACACTCGTCAGCAGGCCCAGCACCAGTATCCATTTGCGCATTGCTACATCCTGATCGTCATGCCATCCACCAGCGCATTGCGGTACGCGCGCCACGCCGGCCACAGGCCCGCCAGCACACCACCGGCCAGCAATGCCGCCAGCAGGGCGGCCTCGTGTGCGGTCGGCGGCCACAGGCTGATGGTGAGGCCAAGCTGGCCACTGATCCAGTCGCTGGCGGCCCAGGCCATACCTTGCAGCAGCAGCACGCCAAGCACGGCACCGCCCAGGGACAATACCAGCGATTCACCGATCACCAGTGCAAAAATCTGCCACGGCCTGGCACCCAGCGCACGCAGCAGTGCCATTTCCCGGCGACGCTCGTTGAGGCCCGTCAGCAGCGCGGTGAGCATCACCGTGAGCGCCACCACGGCCACCAGCGCGGACACCGCCAGCAGCGCCTGTTCGCCGACGCGCATCATGTCCCAGAGTTGTTGCAGTGTCAGCCCCGGCAGGATCGCCATCAGTGCTTCGTCGCGGTCGGTGTTGATCTGCCGCTGCACCTGGAACACGGCACGGCGGGAAGTCAACCCGACCATCACGGCCGTGACCGAGGACGGTGTCAGGTCCATCTCGCGTACGCGTTCGGCGCTGAGCCGGTAGCCGGGCAGGGGCGCGCCACCGCGCCAGTCGGCGTGAATCGCTTCCATGCCGGCCAGGCTGATATGCACGGTGTTGTCCACCGGCGTGCCGGTGCGCTCGAGGATGCCGACCACGCGAAACGGTTTGTCGGCATGCTGTGTCAGGCTGACCGCACCGGTGCCGTGTGCCAGCACGAGGCGCGCGCCTTGCTGGTAGCCCAGCTTGCGGGCCACTTCGGCGCCCAGCACGGCGTCGAAGACGTCATCGAAAATGCCGCCACTGGCCAGCCGCAATGATTCACCTTGGCGATAACGGTAATGCTCGAAATACGCCGCTGAGGTGCCGAGCACCGGAAATCCTTTGTGCGAATCACCCAGCGACAGCGGCACGATCCAGTCCACCTGCGGATGCGTGCGCAGTTTTTCCACGCTGGCCCAGCTCACGTTGCTGGTCGGGTCGCCCATGCGGAACACGCTGTAGAGCAGTAAATTGATCGGCCCGCTGCGGGCGCCGACGATCAGGTCCACGCCAGAGAGCGTGTTGGCAAAACTGTGCCGCGCTTCCACGCGCAGCCGCTCCACGCCCAGCAGCAACGCCACACTCAGCGCCACCGAGCAGATCACCAGTGCCGCGGTGCTGCGCCGGTTCCAGAGGCTGGCGCGGGCCAGTTTCAGCACTGTCACGATGCACCGCCGTTGATGTCGCGCAGCGACAGGCTGCGATGGAAGCGCGGCGCCAGCGACAGGTCGTGGCTGACGAACAGCAGCGCAGCGCCGGCAGCGGTGCATTCCTGTATCAGCAGGGCGACGAATTCGCTGCGGCGATCCGTGTCCAGCGCGGAGGTGGGTTCGTCGGCGATCACCAGCCCCGGCGCCCCCATCAGCGCGCGCGCTGCGGCGACTCGCTGTTGCTGGCCCACGGACAGCGCCGTGACCGGCCGCCGCAACACGTCATCGGCAGCCAGGCCCAGCCGTTCCAGCAGGCGCCGCGCCTGGGCTTCCGGGCTGCCATCGCGGGCGCAGGCCTCGGCCCGGCGCCGCTCGGAAAAACGGCACGGCAACAGCACGTTGTCGAGCACCGACAGATACGGCAGCAGGTTGAATTGCTGGAAGATGATGCCGAGGTGTTCGGCCCGAAAGCGGTCGCGGCGGGCACCGCGCAGTTGCGCAAAGGATTCGCCCAGCACACGGACCTGCCCCTGCTCCGGTGTCGCGATACCGGCAATCAGCGCCAGCAGCGTACTCTTGCCGCTGCCGCTGGGGCCGGCCAGAAAAAGCTGCTCGCCTTCGGCGACGGCGAAGTGCTGCACGTCGATCACACAGGGTGCGCGCCGGTGCCAGCGGAAGCGCACGTCATCCAGTTGCAGGGCCATGCTCATCAGGGCAGCGCCACTCCGGTGTCACCGCCACGGTGCAGGCGCGCTTCGCGGGCGCCGGTGTCGCTGACGCTCTGTACGGTGAGCTGTTGCAGGCCTGGCAATGTATCGAACAGGGTCACGTCCACAGCCCGCAGTTGCGCTGGCTGGGCGCAGTCGAACTCGACGCTGACATGGAAATCGGCATGGCGATGCACGTGGTCGTGGTCGTGGTCGTGGTCGTGGTCGTGGTCATGGTCATGGTCATGGTCATGGTCATGGTCATGGTCATGGTCATGGTCATGGTCATGGTCACCGGCAGCAAACCCGAGCAACGGCGTCTCCACCACCGCCGCGCGCGATTCACAGCCGGCGGCCGGCGGCGGCACCAGTATGTGCGCCGGGTTACCGAGCAGTGCCACTGCCTCATCCACCGCATCGCGGGCAGCCTTGTCGGACGGCTGATGTTCAAAACCCACCACGTCCATCGCCGGCACCATCAGGTCCACCGCCAGCACGTTGCCGTCGCGCGCCAGTTGCAGCGTGCCCTGGCCATGCACATGCGGGCCTTCGGCCAGCGCGAGGCCACTGACGCACAGACCTCCGATCAGGGGCAGCAACGGGAAACGAGCGGACATGACGAGCTCCTCAATGACGGTGGCGGCAAATGTTATACAGTAACAAGACCCGGCGACACCCCTCCGGGTTCCCTTCACCTGATCTGCACCGTGCGTACCGCAGGCTGGTTTCTGTCTGCACGCTTCCCACAGAACGGCCAACGGACACCGAATGCTCCGTCCCCTGATGACCCTATTCGCACTACTGCTCGGCGGCTGCGGCGCCCAGCCTGCCGAGACGGTGCCGACCCGGATGACCCCGTATCTGACACCGGACAGCATGGTCACCCGCGATGGCAGCCACCAGCCGCTGGCAATCTGGTTGCCCGAGGGCGAACCGGAGGCCGTCATCATCGGGCTGCACAGCTTCGGTGACTATCATGCCGCCTTTGATCACCTCGGGCCCTGGTTCGCCGCCCAGGGTATCGCGTTCTACACCTGGGACCAGCGAGGTTTCGGTGCGCACCCCGATGCCGGCCACTGGCCGGGCGACGCGCGGCTGATCACCGACACCGTGGACGCCATCCGCCTGCTGGATGCCCGCTGGCACGCGCCTATTTATCTGCTCGGCGAAAGCATGGGCGGCGGCGTGGCCCTGATCACCGCCGCCGAGCACCCGACACTGCCCATCGCCGGCCTGGCCCTGGCCGCGCCCTCGGTGCGTGCCGGGCTGCGCACCCGTTACCTGTGGAACGCGCTGTTCACCGTGGGCGGCGCACTGATGCCCGGCGCCAGCTACACCCTGACCCGCGACCCGGACGACCCGCGCTACTACCCGCCCAGTGCCGCGCGCCTGGCAAGCGACCCGCAAGTGATCCACGACGTACGCCTGGACACCTACCGCGACCTGATCCGCTTCACCGACCGCGCCTCCGATCTCGCCGCCGAGGTGCGTGCGCCGATCCTGCTGCTGTACGGCGGCCGCGACGGCATGATCCCGCCAGTGTCCATCGCACAACTGCGCAAGGCGCAGCCGCAGCGGCTGGCGTATCACTTCTACCCCGACGCTCCGCACCTGCTGCTGCAGGCCAGCGACTGGCAGCACTACAGCCGCGACATCCTGCACTGGATTCAACAAAGCGTTACTGGTGTCGCCGCCACGCGCGCGCAACAATAGCGCGCAATGCATCACACAGGGGACACCATGCCCACCTCCCGCCCACGCCGCTGGACGCGACGCCTGTGGCAATTGCTTGCGCTGGCACTGGTCGCACTGGTGTTGCTGCAATTGTGGTTCGCTGCCTGGCTGTTCTGGTACCGCAGCCACCCGCCGCTGGAAACAGCGTTCATGGCACGCGAACTCAGCCGCCTGCGCGACGACAATCCGCAGGCCCGGCTGCGCTACGACTGGGTGCCCTATGACCAGATCTCCAACCATCTCAAGCGCGCGGTGCTGGCCGCCGAAGACACCCGCTTCACCCAGCATGGCGGCATCGACTGGGACGGCGTGAAGCACGCCATCGAACGCAACCGCGAGGCTGGCGACACCGTGGCCGGTGGCTCCACCATCAGCCAGCAACTGGCCAAGAACCTGTTTCTGTCCAGCCGCCGCTCGTACGTGCGCAAAGGCCAGGAGGTGGTGATCACGCTGATGCTGGAGCAGGTGCTCGACAAGCGCCGCATTCTGGAGCTGTATCTGAACGTGGCCGAATGGGGCGAGGGCGTGTTCGGGGCAGAAGCCGCAGCACGCCACTACTTTGGCAAGCCCGCCGCCCGGTTGCAGCCCTGGGAGGCGGCTGATCTGGCCGCGCGCCTGCCCCGGCCGCGCTATTACGACCGCAACGGCCGCACAGACTGGCTGCGGCAATACAGCGGTATCATCCAGGCGCGCATGTATCAGGTGCCGATTCCGTGATGGCGCGGAACCACCACCGCCCGCACCGCTCAAACCCTTGCCGTGGCCACGGGCCGCGCACCGCACAGCAAGAGGATGTCGCAATGCCCCGATCCAGCCGCCTGCCCGCCCTGTTCCTGGTGCTGGGCGCCCTGCTCAGCGCCTGCAGCGATGACGCACCGCCCGCCCCCGACAACGCGCCGCCGCCCCCGACGCCGCAGGAAAAGACCCTGAACGGCGTCTGGCAGGAAACCGGCGGCAGCGCCCGCGTGATGGTGCTTGGCGATGGCCAGCAACTGCACCTGCTGGGCTTCGAGGATCTGCAGGGGCGCCACTGGCAGGCAGATCAGGCCGACACGCTGCAATTGAAGATGCTGGTGCGCAGCACCGGCACGCCGGTCGAACAGCACCCGCGCTTTGACCTGGACAATGACAACGGCACCCTCACCCTGGCCAACGACGACGAAGCCGCCATCACCGGCACCTGGCAGCGCGCGCCCGGCGCCGCCGTGCGGCTGCAGGGCCGCATCACCCTGCCGGACGATTTCAGCATGCCTGCGGACGCCGTGCTGGCCATTACGCTGGAAGAACAGGACGCCGACGGTCTGCCGGCGGACATCATCCGCCGCCAGCTCAGCCGCCCGAAAGCCGGCAGCGAGGCCGTCGACTATCGCTTTTACCTGACCCCCGCAATGTTCACGGAGCACCCCGGCGCCCGCCTGACCGTGCGCGTGATGGTGGACGGCGCGCTGCAGTACCTTGGCCATGCCGCCGACCTGACCGGCGCCCCCCAGGACAACCTGGATATCGCGCTGGAAGCACTCAACGGCGCCACCTCCGGCCAGCGCGCCGCCAACGCACCGCTGCGCACCTTGCACGGCGAATATCGCTACGTGGCCGATGCCGCCGTGTTTACCGAATGCGCCAGCGGCAAGCGTTACCCCGTCGCCTACAGTGAAGGCGGGGCAGAACTCGAGCGCGCCTTCCTGGCGGCCGAGCGTCCCAGCGCCGGCGATGGCCTGCCACAACCCCTGCTGATGACCGTCACCGGCACCCTGCAGGATGGCCCTGGCATGGAAGAGGGCACCGTGGTGGAGCAACTGTTCGTACAAACCCTGGAGCGCACCATGCCCGAAGGCAACTGTGCCAACCGTGGCACGGCGACACTGGAAAACACCTACTGGAAACTCACCCTGCTCGGCAGCCAGCGCGTGCAGACTGCGGAACATCAGCGCGAAGCACACCTGGTGCTGCACGGCCAGGAGAAACATGCGCGGGGTAACCTGGGCTGCAACCAGTTCACCGGCAGTTATGAACTGGACGGCGACACGCTCACGTTCGGCCCCCTCGCCGCCACCAAGATGGCCTGCGCCGGTGGCATGAATATTGAAGGCGATTTCAGCGCCGCACTGGACCGGACCCGCCGCGTGCAACTCGATGGCGAGACACTGATCCTGCTTGATGAGCGCGGCAAACGGCTGGCGGAATTGCAGGCCGTCTATCTGTACTGACCGTACCGGCGGACCCGCCCTGATTGCTGACCTGAACGGAGATATGCAATGCCCCGCGCGCTGATTCTCAAGCATGTGCCCTTCGAAGGCCCCGCCGCCATCGGCGACTGGCTGGCCAGCGAGGGCTTTGAGACCCGCACCCTGCTGTTGTCCGAGCCACACACCCTGCCGGCGCTGGACGAGATCGACTGGCTGATCGTGATGGGCGGCCCGATGGGCGCCAACGATGAAGCCACCTGCCCCTGGATGGCCGCCGAAAAACGCCTGATCCGCGACGCCATCGACAACGGCCGCACCGTGATCGGCATCTGCCTGGGCGCACAGTTGATCGCCAGCGTGCTGGGCGCGCCGGTGACCCGTAACCCGGCGCCGGAAATCGGCTGGTTCCCGATCCAGCCGACCGTGGACTGCCCGCAGGAGATCAGCCTGCTGTTCCGCGACATGCCGAAAGTGCTGCACTGGCATGGCGACACCTTCGCGCTGCCGGACGGTGCGCGCCACCTGTTCGCCAGCGAAGCCTGCGACAACCAGGGTTACCTGTACGCAGACCGCGTGCTCGGCCTGCAATGCCATCTGGAGTGCGATGCCGACACACTGGCCGGCCTGTGCTACCACTGTGCCGACGAACTGACACCCGACACCTGGGTGCAGGACGCCGAGACGTTGCAGTCGGTATCCGACATCGCCCTCGCCTCACTGCATGAACGCCTGTTTGCCCTGCTGGCGCTCCTGCCACGCGAACGCGCCGCCTGACCACGCAAGCAAAACGAGACATGCGTCACACAATGACATCTGGCCCCTCGCCATCACGCGTGGCATAACCTGTCGACACCAGCCCGGTGGCTCCGGCCACCGGCATCTGGCAGCACAGGCAAGTGCCCGGCCGCGTCCTGTTCCGTCGCGGCATCAGCACAGGGCAGGCATGCCCTGTATGCTTGATCCATAAAAGTCGGCCGATAAAGGCCGACCCATAAAAAACGAGGGATTTTGTGCCATGTCATGGCTTTCCTGGGGGGCCACGCTGGCCGGCGGGGCTGCGGCTTTTTTTTATCTGGGCGTACCATTCCTCGTGCGCGGCAGCCAGTGGCTGCCGGCGCAGTATCGGTTCCAGCCGTTGCCATTTGATGACTACATCGGCCTGCAGACAGCCACACACCAGCAGCATGTGAGCCTGCTGCGCGAACGCGGCTTTGAAGTGGTGACGTTCCTGTCACCCACGCTGATGGTGGATGCGGCGGTCACGCTGCTGCGCCACCCGGTCCGCCACAGCCTGTGCAGTGTAGCCACGCTGTCCAACGCGCAGAGTGTGCTCGACTACGTGGAGCTGGTGCGCAGCTGGGACAACGGCGCCATGCTGGTAATGAACAACAGCACGGTGCCGAATCCGTTCCCTGAAGACCCGGCGCGGCTGCAATGTCGCCTGCCGGGCACATCGCCGGACCAGCTGTACGACCTGTTCGACATGACCGAGCGCTATCTGACCCGCGCGCGCGGCCTCACCGCGCGGGACGTGCCCAAAGACCAGGTGTCGGAATTTGTCGCCGGTTATCTGCAACACGAAGCCGAGCGCATGACCACACTCGGCTATTTTGCTGCACCGGTACAGGGGCGGCGGCCGTGCACGATCAAAGGCGCCTGCCTGATGACCTGGCAGGCGCTCTGGCCGTTCAAGGGCTGGATCGCCTACCGTCACCGGACGGCGGTGAACCAGTTGCTGGCGCTGGCGCGGGCCGACGTGGGCCTGCCCTGAGGCAGTGCCCCGCTACACGCCCAGGCAGCGATGCAGCCAGGCTGTGTCCAGATGCGCCACCACCATGTCGGCCAGCCGGTCGAGCTGTTGTTCGCGGTGGGCGCGGTAATCCGGCGCCGCCACCCCGCGCAGGCCAAGCCGCGACAGTAACGCCGCACAGGCATCCGGCGTATCGAACAGCCCGTGCATGTAGGTGCCGAACACCTGCCCGTCCTCACTCACCGCACCGTCGTCATGGCCCGCGTCGGTACGCATCAGCGGACGCGCCAGCGCAACGCCCGCACTGACGCCGTTGTGAATTTCGTAGCCGGCAAACGGCACGCCTTCCGGCAGGATCAGGCCGGTGACCTGGCGCAGCTGTTTGCCCGCGACCATCCGCGTGCGCACCGGCAACAGCCCGAGCCCCGGCGTGCTGCCGGCAGCCCCTTCCAGCCCGTCCGGGTCATCCACACTCTCGCCCAGCATCTGGAAACCACCGCAAATTCCCAGCACACGCCCGCCGTAGCGCAGATGACGCCGGATGATCTCCTCCCAGCCCTGCGCACGCAGCCAGTCCAGGTCCGCGCGCGTGTGCTTGCTGCCCGGCAGGATAATCACGTCCGCCGGCGGCACCGGCTGGTCCGGGCCGACGAAGGTGAGCGCCACCTGCGGGTGCAGACGCAACGCATCAAAATCGGTGTGGTTGCTGATGCGGGGCAAGACCGGCACCACCACTCTCAATGCCCCGGCACCGGCCTCTGTCATCGGCAGGCCGATGCTGTCTTCTGCATCCAGCAACAGCCCGTGCAGATACGGCAGCACCCCCAGCACCGGCTTGCCGGTGCGCGCGGTGAGCCAGTCCAGCCCGCTGGTCAGCAACGACAGGTCGCCACGAAAACGGTTGATGATAAAACCGAGCGTGCGTGCCTGTTCTGACGCGGACAGCAGTGCCAGCGTGCCAACAAGTTGTGCGAAGACGCCGCCGCGATCAATGTCACCCACCAGCAACACCGGGCAATCGGCCATTTCCGCAAAGCCCATATTGGCGATGTCGTTGTCGCGCAGATTGATTTCTGCCGGGCTGCCGGCCCCTTCGGCAATGATCACGTCATAACGTGAGGACAACGCCTGCCAGGCCTCACGCACGGCGTGCATCGCCTCGCGTTTATAGGCGTGATAATCCAGCGCCTGCATGTTGCCGACCACCTGCCCGCGCAGAATCACCTGAGCACCACAATCGGTCTGCGGTTTCAGCAACACCGGGTTCATGTCGGAGTGCGGCGAGATGCCACACGCCAGTGCCTGTAATGCGGTGGAACGGCCTATCTCCCCACCGTCTTCCGTGACCGCACTGTTGAGCGCCATGTTCTGCGGTTTGAACGGCGCCACCGACACCCCCTGCCGGGCCAGATAACGACACAGCGCCGCCACCACCGTACTTTTCCCGGCATCCGAGGTCGTGCCCTGAATCATCAGCGTCGGCATGGCCCCTCCCGGTCAGTCTTGGCAAGGCCAGGATTGTAATGCACCATCAAAGTCCCTCAACACCTCCGCCGCGCGTGCAAAACACGGTGCGGCCACTTCATGGAATTCCTGCTGATCCTGTTCCTGATCGTGCTCAACGGCGTGTTCGCCATGTCTGAAATTGCCGTTGTCTCCGCCCGCAAGGCGCGGTTGCAAATTCGTGCCGACGAAGGCCATACCAGTGCCAACGCCGTGCTGGCCCTGCAAGAAAAACCGGCAGGCTTCTTTTCCACCATCCAGGTGGGCATCACCTCGATCGGGATTCTCAGCGGCGCGGTGGGTGAAAACGCGCTGGCCGGGCCGATCAATGACATGCTGTCCACGGTGCCGGCGCTGGCGCCCTACAGCCGCGGCCTGTCGCTGGCACTGGTGGTGGCACTGATCACCTACCTGTCCGTGGTGGTCGGCGAACTGGTGCCCAAACGCCTGGCCCTGCTGGCACCGGAAACCATTGCCGGGCTGATCGCCCGCCCGATGAGCTGGCTGTCCAGCATTGCGCGGCCACTGGTGTGGCTGCTGTCGCGCTCCAGCGATCTGCTGATGCGCCTGCTCGGCGCCCGCCCGAACGAAGAACCGCCGGTCTCGGATGAAGAGATCAAGGTGCTGATGGAACAGGGCGCCGAAGCCGGCGTGTTTCACATCAGCGAACAGACACTGGTTTCGAACGTGCTGCGCCTGGACGAACAGAGCATCAACGAGATCATGACGCCGCGCAAAGATGTCTATTACATCGACCTGACCAGCAGCGAAGAGGTCATCCACCAGCGCATCATCAGCAGCCCGCACTCGCGCATTCTGGTCTGTGACGGCGGGCTGGAGCAGATCGTCGGCGTGCTGCGCACCAATGATCTGGTCAAGCGTGTGCTCGCTGGCGAGGCCACCGATGTGCGCGCGGTGATGCGTCCGCCGGTGTACATTCCGGAATCCATCACCACCACCAGCCTGTTCGAACAGTTCCGCCAGACCCGCGCGCAACTGGCCTGCATCGTCGATGAATATGGCGACCTCACCGGCATCGTCACCGTCACCGACGTGCTGGAAGCCATCGTCGGCGACATGCCGGAAGAAGACCAGGACGACACCCCGGAAATGGTGCAGCGCGGCGACGGCAGCTGGCTGGTGGACGGCACCATGACCATTCAGCGCTTCAAGCAGGCATTCGACCTCGGCCGCCTCGACGATGAAGCCGAAGACGAGTACTACACCATGGGCGGTTTTGCCATGCACCGGCTCGGGCGCGTACCGGCCGTGGCCGACACCTTCGTCTGTGCCGAACTGGAATTCGAAGTGATGGACATGGACCGCAGCCGCGTCGACAAACTGCTGGTGACCCGCCGCCCGGCGACACCGGCCAACGACACCTGACGGCTTACAGCTCAATGCCTTTCTGCGCCTTGATGCCCTGATCGGCAAAGGCGTGCTTGACCACTTTCATTTCGGTGACGGTGTCAGCAATATCGATCAGCGCTTGCGGGGCGTAACGCCCCGTGACCACCACATGCTGCATCACAGGACGCTGCATCAGGTCATCCAGCACGGCCTCCAGATCAAGGTAGTCATAGCGCAGCGCGATGTTCAGTTCATCCAGCAACACGAAGTGATATGCCGGATCATTGAGCATGCGCCGCGCCACATGCCAGGCGGCCTGTGCCATCGCCACATCACGTTCGCGATCCTGCGTATCCCAGGTATAGCCCTCGCCCATGACGTGATAGTCCACACCCGGCAGATGACGAAAGAACGCTTCCTCGCCGGTGGAAAAACTGCCCTTGATGAATTGCACCACACCCACTTTCATGCCATGACCAAGCGAGCGCGCGAGCATACCGAAACCGGAGCTGCTCTTACCTTTGCCCGGCCCGGTGAGCACCAGCAGCACGCCCTGCTCTTTCTGGGCGCGGGCAATCCGCTCGCGCATGATCTCCTGTTTGCGCGCCATGCGTTCTGCATGACGTGCCGGCGTTTTTGCATCTTCGCGCATTGTGGTTCCTTAAGGAGCATCTGAATAACTCCCCGGTGGTTCTGCGGGCGCTACAGCATGCAGTAGCAAGGCGCGGCGCGCCGGCAATGGCCGTAGCCCTTGCCAAGCGACGCAACGCGGCTAATGCGTGCTGTAGCGCCCGCCCTGCGGGGCTTTCTGGGCGACGCCTGCTCCGCGTTACGACTTCTCGACGTAGCCCGCTATGCCTTCGAAGTCGCGCCTTGATCAGGCGCCGCCCAGAAAGCCAGAACCACCGGGAGGTTATTCAGATGCTCCTTAACGGCCCGGCACGAACACACGCGTGCCATCAATTTCCGTGACCAGCAGCGGCTGGCCATACAATCGCGACAGCGCCTCCGGCACCAGCATGGTGTCGGCAGGCCCAAAGCAGGCTTCGCCGTCGGGATACAACAATAAAATGTGATCACACCAGCGTGCGGCAAGGTTCAGATCGTGCAGGCACATCAGCACACCGCAGCCCGCCGCTGCCTGTTCCGCCAGCAGGGCCATGACGGCCACCTGATGATGCAGATCAAGGTGATTGGTCGGCTCGTCCGCGAGCCACACCGAGGGCGCCTGCGCGAGCGCCGTCGCAATCGCCACACGCTGGCGCTCGCCGCCGGACAGGGTCGCCAGCGAGCGCGCCTGCAAATGCGCCACGGACAGTTTCGACAGCGCGGCACGGGCCAGTGCAATATCCTCCGCACCTTCCAGCTGCCACGGTGACAACCACGGGTGGCGACCGATCAGCGCCGTTTCCATCACCGTGGCCGGAAAGCCCTCCTGGCGTTCCTGAAACACCACCGCCAGTTCACGCGCCAGCGCACGACGACGCCAGGACGACAACGGGGTGCCACGCACCAGCACGTCGCCTGAACGTGCCTGACGCAGCCCGGCCAGCGTATGCAGCAACGTCGTCTTGCCGGCGCCATTGGGGCCGAGTACCCCCCACACTTCACCAGCACGCACGGTGAGATCCAGCGCCCGGCCATCGGCCCGGCCAGGCACATCAATCACCAGTTGGCGGGTGTGCAGCAGCGGCGTCTCCATCAGCGGCTCCGATACAACAGCCAGAGAAACGTCGGCACACCGATCAGCGCCGTGATCACGCCCACCGGCAACTGCTCCGGCGCGATCAAGGTGCGCGACACCGTATCGGCAAACGTCAGCAACATACCGCCGGCAAGCGCCGAGGCCGGCAGGATCACCCGCTGATCATTGCCCAGCACCAGCCTTAACATATGCGGCACGATCAGGCCGACAAACCCCACCGAGCCGGCAGTCGTCACCGCCATGGCGGTAAGCAGGCTGGCCGCCACATACACGCCGCGCTCCAGCACCCTGACCGGCACACCCAGTGCAGCCGCCTGCAGCGGACCTCGCGCCAGCACATTCAGGCTGCGCCCGGCCGGCACCGCGAGCACCACGGTCACCAGCAACACCACTGCCGCCGGCCAGGGACTGCGCGCGTAATTCAGATCGCCCATCAACCAGTACAGCATGCCCGGCAATCGTTCAGCCGGCCCGATGGCGAGCATGAAACTGATCAGTGCGCCCCAGCCCGCCGCGACCACCACGCCGGTCAGCAACAGGCGGGCCGGCGTCCAGCTGCCGGTGCCCTGCGCCAGGCCAAACACCAACAGCGCCGACAGCAACGCGCCGGCAAACGCGCTGCCCGACACCAGCGCGGCACCGAAGCCCAGCAACATCGCGCCCAGCGCCCCGACCGCCGCGCCCCCCGAAAGACCCAGCACATAGGGGTCCGCCAGCGGGTTGCGCAACAGCACCTGCATCAGCGCGCCCGCCAGCGCCAGCAGGCCACCCGTGGCAAATGCCGCCAGCGCGCGCGGCGCACGCAGCTCCAGCAACAGCGTGCGATGCAACGGCTCGCCGTGACCACTGAGCACGGCCCAGATTTCCAGCGGCCGAATCGTCACACTGCCCACCGCCACCGCCGTGACCAGCGCCACCAGTGACAGGCCCAATAGCGCCAGCAGTGGCCACAGCAGACGCCGCTCAATCAGCATCGCGCACCGCCTGCAATTGCGTGCACAAGGTGCGCGTGCCGGTCAGCAGCCGTACCGTGGGGCGCTGCAATGTCGAAGGAGGAATAAAAAACAGATGCGCGTTTTTGACGGCGCGCAAATCCGGATAGCGGCGCCAGCCCTCAACCCAGCCACGGTCGTCCTCGCCCATGCCACCAGCCACAATGGCCTGCGGATTGGCCGCCAACACGGCTTCGATATCCAGCGTGGGCGTCAGGCGTGGCAATTCACCGAAGACGTTGACGCCACCGCACAGGTGCATCGCCTCGCTGATAAAATGCGTGTCGTTGACCGTCATCAGCGGGTCGTTCCAGATCTGATAGAACAGCGTCACCGGTGCGGCGTCCTGATACCGCTGCCTGAGCGTCTGCACCGCGTCCGCGAAGGTGCTGGCCGCCGCATCGCCAATCTGCTCCGTGCCGGCCAGCCGCGCCAGACGATACAGGGTAGACGTAATGTCGGCGAAACTGCGCGGCTCGGTGTGATAGACCGGAATGCCCAGGCGCACCAGTTGATCCACCTGCTCGCGGGGATTGCCGCTGCGCCAGGCGATGACGAGATCGGGCCTGAGTGTCAGCAGGGTTTCCAGATCAAGGCGGTTATAACTGCCGACGCGCGGAATATCGTTCGCCGCCGCCGGGTAATCACTGAAGCTGACCGCGCCCACCACCCGCTCTCCCGCGCCGGCATCGAACAGCAGTTCGGTGGCGCCCGGCGACAACGACACAATGCGTTGCGCCGGCGCACCCACGCAGACTTCGCGCTGGAGATCGTCCATCACACAGCGCTGTGTGGCAGGCGCCGCAGCCGCCAGGGCCGGGATCAGGCTGGCCAGCAGCAGTGTATGCAAGGTCATGTTCATCGGCGTTGTCCTGTGTCCGGGCCGGTGCCGCCTGATGACAAGCAGCACGCCACGCCCTAAGATGCCCCGCATCGGCGCGCCCGTCAGGACGCGCTCGACAGAATCTGTCCGTGGCAGGTGTCCCGACGGCCTTCAGGCCGAGGGATGAAACTGGGAAGCTGGTGCAACACCAGCGCTGCCCCCGCAACGGTGATCGGTTCAGGTCGCACAGGCTGTTTGCTCAGCCAGCCACTGCGCAATGCGCGGGAAGGCGTGCGTACCGGGATGCTCACGCATCCGACCGTCAGCCCGGAGACCGGCCTGCCACCGGCTATCGTCGCGAACGCGGTGGGCTTTCGCGCGGGGTTTTGCCACGGCCGGTGCATGATACCGGCGTTTTCAGACCCTTTGATAGCTGCAAATGCTACGTGTTTTCTCTGTGGGAAAGCGCGCGGCGGAGCCGTGCCTGCGCCGTACCGGTGCAGGCGCGAATTTGCACAAGAGTGGTCGGGAATGAATGTTTTTTTCCGTCGGTCAGTCGGTGCCGGTCTTGTATTGACCGGCATGGCGTGGGCATCGGCGTGGGCATCGGAATCCTTGTCGCCGGTGGACATTACCGCGTCCGCACTGAATGCCGCCGAGGTGACACCGGAAAGCAGTGTCACCCAGGTCAGGGTGATCGAGCGCGAGGAGTTCGCCGGCCGCATCACCAGCCTGGCAGACACGTTGAGTGAAAGCGGTCATGTTCAGATACGCCGCACCGGCGGCCTCGGCAGCGCCTCGACGCTGTCCATCCGCGGCGCCACCAGCCAGCAGGTGCAGGTGCTGCTCGATGGCATGCTGCTGAATGATCCGGTGTCCGGTTACGCAGATATCAGCCGTGTGTCGCTGCACGATATCGGTCGCATCCAGATTTATCCCGGTGGCGCGCCGGCCCGCTATGCCCACGCCGGCATCGGCGGCGTGCTGGTACTGGAAACGCGTGATGCCGGCGACGATACCGGCACCGACATCACTCTCGGCGGCGGCAGTTTCGATACTCGCCGCGCAGCACTGAGCACGCAGCTGCGCCATGGACGCTGGCAGCACGCCTTCGCACTCAACCATCAGGCCAGCGATAACGATTTTCGCTATCGCAACCAGGCGCCCTGGTTCAATCCGAACGATGGTCGTTATACGCGCCGTCGCAATGCGTACGTTGATCAGTACGAAGCGAGCCTGAAATCCGGCCTGTTCATCGACGCTCACCGACAATTGCACAGTTTGTTGCAGTGGCAGGACAGCGAGCAGGGCGTACCCACGATTCAGAACTGGGCGGCCAATGACACCGCTTTGTCGACGGATGCGCGTCGTTTGCAACTCAGTTATCGCGACAGCAGCTGGGCAGCGGGCACGGTGCACAGCCAGCATCGCCTGCTGTGGGCAATGACGAACGAGCAGTATGGCAATCGCGGTGGCCACGTCGGCACCGGCAGCCAGGATACCCGCACGCACACGCAACAGATCGGGATGGCGCATACCCTGAGCTGGCTGCTTGGCCCGCATACCCTGTCCGCCGCGCTGGACCTGTCTCACTACGATTATCAACAGCGCGATGTGCTCGGCACCCGGCAACGCGATACGCGGCAACGGCTGCAGACCAGCAGCGCACTGAGCCATGAATGGCACAGCGACACAGGGCGCTGGGCCACGCAAACGGTACTGCGGCATTTCATGACCGGGGATGATTCCGACGAGGTCGGCAACACCGGCACACTGACGCGCACGCAACAGCACGCCGACTATACCGGCTGGCAGCTCGCCCTGACGCGGCATGTCGGCCACCACTGGCAATGGCAGGGCAGCGTGGCCCGGCAGGTGCGCATCCCTTCACTGCGCGAGCAGTACGGCCAGGAGGGCCTGCTGGTCGGCAATCCGGATCTCAACGCCGAAGAAGCGCTCAATCTTGATCTGACGCTGCGCACCGACCAGCGCTGGGGCCACTTCGAGATCACCGGTTATTACCGTGACCTGTCGCCGTCCATGGTGGCGCTGTACGACTCGCGCGGCGTGGGCCGTTACACCAATCTCGAGGCGCGTGTCGCCGGTGCCGAAACCACCCTGCACCTGACACCGACCGATCACTGGCAGCTTACGCTGAGCGCCACCGCACAGGATTCTGAAAACCGCTCTGACGCGGTCCAGTACAGCCAGGACAAGAAACTGCCCGGCATCTACCACCATGCCCTGCTGGTACGCAGCCGCTGGCAGATCGCGTCGTTTCACGCCAGCGTGTCCTGGCATCAGGAAGGCGAGCTGTATTACGACGCTGCCAATCTGCTGGAAGCCGACACACGCCGCCAGCTCAATGCGCGGCTGGGCTGGGAGGGCGTGCTGGTCGGCACGCAGCGCTCACGCCTGACGCTGGACCTGCGCAACCTGACCGACACGCAGTATCAGGATTTCACCCGCTTTCCCGGACCAGGCCGCAGCTGGCTGCTGGCTTTTACCCATCATTTCGAATAATTCATCTGCAAGAGGATAGTGCCATGCCCTTTTATCAAGGCTTGCCCCGTATCACCACGCTGCTGCTGGTCAGCACCGTGCTCACCGCCTGCGGCGGCTCCGGCGGTTCATCGGGCAATGCGACGAGTTTCTCGGATGCCGCCGTGATTGCCACCGGCGCCTTCAACAGTGCCGGCAGCGCCAGCGGCGCGGTGGAACTGATTGACCTGAACCGCACCCCGCTGCATTCCAGCGGCGGCTATTTTCCGGTGCCGTCCTCCGATATCTCGGTGAATACCCACGGGCCACATTACTATCGCATCGGCCGTTTCCAGTTCGACACGGTACAGAAGGTCGATATCGGCAACCCCGGTGCGGCGGAGTGGGAATTTTCCACCCTGGAAGCGGGCGACCAGGCGTCCAGCAACCCGCACAATCTTGTTTTTGTTTCCGACACCAAAGCCTATCTTCTTCGCTACGGCAGCACGCATGCCTGGATCGTCAATCCCTCCGCCACGCGGGAATCGGATTTCAAGATTGGCGAACTGGACCTGTCGCATTACAACGGCGGCGACAACACTGTCCCCAACATGACCTCCGGTGTCATCGTCGGCGATCGGCTGTTTGTCGTCCTGCAACGCCTCAACGCCGATTTCTCGCGCGGCAACCCGCCCTATGTGGCCGTCTTTGATGTGCACACCGATACCGAGATCGACACAGGTACCGGCACAGGACTGCCCGGCATTCAGCTCCAGAGCCTGAACCCTTCCGGTATTGCCTATCACCCGGAAGTGGGCGTGCTGGTCCAGGGCGTCGGTGACTATGGCTTCCCGCTCAACGGCGGCATCGACCACATCAACCCGGATACGTACGCCATGACACAACTGATCGACGACACCGCAGACACGGGCGCCATCAGTGGCATGGCATTGCGGGATGCCGATACGGCCTACTTCATCAGTTACGCGGGCTGGGGAGACAATCATGTGTTCCGGTTCAATCCGCTGACCGGCGAGGTCGCCACCGACGCGCCGGTGGCGGGCGCCCTGCATCGCAATATTGCCGCGCTGGCGTTCAGCCCCGGCGGCCAGTTGTGGATCGCCGATGCGACGGATAACGACCATGGCATTCGTGTCGTTGATCCGGCCACGGATGCTGAACAAGCATTTGTCCCGACAGCATTGCCGCCGCTGAGCCTGTCATTCATTACCAGCGAATAAGGTGAACGCTGCCTGCGGGTTTATCCGGCGGGCAGCGTGCGCAACGCCTCGATGAGCCGTTCCCAGTGCGGCGCTGCCGGCAAACCGAAACGCAGTGCCGCACCGCCCTCGTCCGGCCCGAACACACGCACCAGTACGGCGTGTCGCGCCAGTTGGCCGGCTACTTTGCCAGCGTCCTCATGCGGGCAATAACAACTCAACAGTGTATGTCCCGCGACAGGCAGCTCATGTGTCTGCAACACCGTGCGCAACCGCATCACCTGCCGCTGCAATTGATATTGCATGGTCTCCTGCCAGGGCGTATCGCACAGCGCCGCCTTCAGGATGGCCAACGCAGGGCCGTTCATGGCCCATGGCCCGAGCCAGCGGCTGAATGCCTCACACAGCGACGGCGGGCCATACAACAGGCCCGCACGCAAACCTGCCAACCCGAAGAACTTGCCGAGCGAACGCAACACGATCAGCCCGTCATGCCCCGTCATCGGCGCCAGCGATGTGTCGTGCGCCAGGGGATCCATAAACGCCTCATCCACCACCAGCCAACCGCCCCGCGCCGCCAACACCTGATGCCAGCGCAGCAACGTCTCCACCGGCCACAGCATCCCGGTCGGATTATTCGGCTGGATCACCACCAGCACATCCAGCGTCGGCAAGGCGTGTTCTATGTCATCCGGTGCCAGCGGCACCACCTCATGCCCCGCCAGCTGCCATCGATAAGCGTGCTCCCGATAGCCCGGCATCGGCACCCCGACACGGCTGCGGCCACGCAAGTGAGGCAACGCCTGAATGGCCGCCTGGCTGCCCGGCACGGGCACGCAACCCGCCGCAGGCGGCGCACCGGCCCAGCGTCGCGCGATATCGGGCAATTCATCGTCGTCTTCCGGCAAGCGGTGCCAGAGCGCGTCGGGAATCGGCGGCACCGGCCAGGGATGCGGATTGATGCCGGTGGACAGGTCCAGCCACTCGGAGGCGGGGACGCCGGTACGCTGCGCCATCTCACGCAGCCGGCCACCGTGCAGGGGCGGCTTCATAGCCACACCGCCAGCATCAGCGTCGCCAGCAGCCAACACCACAGTGAGCGCTGCACCAACCGGATGGCCGCCAGTGGCGCATGGGCATCCGGCGTCGCTCCTTCTCCCAATAGCGGCCGCTTTTGTTGTTCGCCGTGATATATCGCCACGCCCCCGAGTTGCAGGCCCAGCGCACCGGCGCCGGCGGCCATCACCGGCCCGGCGTTCGGGCTTTTCCAGTGCGGTGCCTGACGACGCCAGCAACGCAGGGCACGGGCCGTGTCGCCGGCCAGCGCATAGCCCAGCGCGGTCAGGCGCGCCGGCACCCAGTTGAGCAGGTCATCCAGCCTGGCGGCGACACGCCCGAACGCAAGATAACGCGGTGTGCGATACCCCCACATGGCATCCAGCGTATTGATCAGACGGTGCGCCACCACGCCCGGCAGGCCGGCGACCAGGAACCAGAACAGGCTGGCAAACAGGGCATCGGCGCCATTCTCGAGCACGGATTCCGTCGCGGCACGTGCCACCCCTTCGGCATCCAGCGCCCGCGTGTCGCGGCTGACAATGCGCGCCACCTGCTCACGCGCCCGCAGCAGATCACCGGCCTGCAACGGCAGGCTCACGGCCCGGGCATGCTCACGCAGGCTGCGCAGCGCGATGGCGAGGTACAGCCCGCTCACCGACAGCACCCAGCCAGCCCACACCGGCAGCACAGCCAGCAACCACATCGCCAGCAGGACCCACGGCGCCACCGCCAGACCGGCAGCAAGCAGCCCGGCCGGCACCGTACCGCGCCCGGACGGGTTGAGCATTTCTTCTATTCTGCTGGCGTAAGCGCCAAAAAGAACGAGCGGGTGCGCACGTCGCGGTTCACCCAGCCAGGCGTCCAGTAACAGAGCCACTACACAGCAGCATAATGCGCTTAACATGCCATCACTTGCCCCGGTTCCCGGCCCCGTTTTCGCATCGAATCATCGCAACATGTCACATTATTCACGGAAAAGGATTCATGACCGGCCGGACCGTTTACCCTCCGGTGCACACTTGACACCGCAACGGCAGGGGCAGACCATCCTGCGCTGCGAGTCTGTTTCATTACATCGGATGTAACGTTGAACGAAGCCCCGATTTGGCGTCTCACGCCACCAAGAATCAACACGGCGATGGCCGAGCGCGCCCGCGCGCGCCAGGCGGTATTGACCAAGCCCCCCGGCTCACTGGGCCGGCTGGAACGGCTGGCCATTACGCTGAGTGCACAACAGCAGCGCGAGCAGCCGGACGTCGACGCCGTGCGCATCGTCATTTTTGCTGGCGATCACGGAGTCTGTGCGGAAAACATTTCCGCTTTCCCCCAGGCTGTCACGGCGCAGATGGTAGCGAATTTCGCCGCAGGTGGCGCGGCGATCAGCGTGCTTGCACGGCATCTTGGTGCCGATCTGGAAGTGATCAACACCGGCACGGTCACGGCACAACCTCTGCTGCCCGGTGTGCTTGATGAACGCATTGGCGCCGGGACCGCCAACATCGCGCAGGCCCCGGCCATGACCCGGACACAATGCGAGGCCGCGCTGGAGATTGGCGTGCGGGCTGCTGCGCGCGCCGCGCAGGCCGGTATCGGGCTGTTTGTCGGCGGCGAGATGGGGATCGGCAACACCACCAGCGCCACCGCCGTGGCCAGCGCTCTGCTGGACAGCGACCCCGCCGCCTTGACCGGCCCCGGCACAGGGCTGAGCCCGACCGGCGTGATGCACAAGACCGAGGTGATCCGCCGCGCCCTGCAACGGCACGGTCAGGACAAGGATCCGTTGCATGTGCTCGCGTCGCTCGGCGGTTTCGAAATCAATGCCCTGGCCGGCGCCCTGCTCGGCTGTGCGCAACACCGTATCCCGGTGCTGGTGGACGGCTTTATTGTCTCCGTCGCCGCACTGGCAGCCTGTCGCTTGCAGCCTGCGCTGCGCGACTGGCTGCACTTTGCCCATCGCTCCGGCGAGCCCGGCCATTCGGCGGTGCTCGGGGCACTGGACGCTGATCCACTTCTGGAGCTCGACATGCGCCTCGGCGAAGGCAGCGGTGCCGCCATCGCGGTACCGCTGCTGCAGGCCGCCTGCAGGCTGCACAACCAGATGGCCAGTTTTGACTCAGCAGGTGTCAGTCATGATTCTTGATCCGACTCCCCCTATTCCACCCACCTGGATCGACATGCTTCGCCACGGCGAACCGGTCGGCGGCAGTATCTACCGTGGCCACCGCGACGACCCCCTCACCGAACGCGGCTGGCAGCAGATGTCCGAGGCCATCGGTGCAGAAGAAGAATGGGACGCCATCCTGACGTCGCCGCTGGAACGCTGCCGCGCCTTTGCCGAAGTGCTGGCCGCCGAACGCGACCTGCCGCTGTACCAGGACGCGGATTTCCGCGAAGTGCATTTCGGCCAGTGGGAAGGCTGCACGGTGGAGCAGGTCATGGCCCGTGACGGCAAGCGCCTGACCGAGTTCTGGGCCGGCGACGAGGACTACCCACCGCCAGGTGGCGAGACACTGGCCGATTTCCAGCGCCGGGTCGCCGGCGCCTGGGCCTACTGGACCGACCGCCTGCAGGGCCAGCGCATTCTGCTGGTGTGCCACAGCGGCGTGATCCGCATGGTGATGGCGGAAGTGCTCGGCATCTCCGCCGCACGCAGCGTCGCCAACGTGCAGGTGCCCTACGCCTCGCGCAGTCGCATTCGCCTGGATCACACCGACCACGGTGTATTTTCCTGCCTGATCGCCCACGGCTTCCGCCCCGGCCAGTTGCAACTGGACGCGGCGTGAGCCCTCGTGGACTGCTGCTGGCCACGGCTTTCCTGACCCGCCTTCCGGTGCCGTTGCACGGCACCGTGAGCGCGCGCGATCAGGGCGAAGCCGTGCCCGCCTGGCCGATAGTCGGCCTGTTGCTGGGTGTCCTGTTCTGGGTGCTCGCAAGCCTCGCCGCCAGCCTCGGCTGGGCCGCCTGGCCCACCGCCGTGCTGCTGGTGATGCTGTGGGCCGGCATCACGGGCGCGCTGCACCTGGACGGCCTGGCGGACAGTGCCGACGCCTGGCTCGGTGGCCAGGGCAACCGCGAGCGCACGTTGGAGATCATGAAAGACCCCGCCTGCGGCCCCGCCGGCGTGGTCGCACTGGTGCTGGTGCTGCTCGGAAAAACAGCCGCCGTGGCCACCCTGCTGGAACAGTCTGTTCTGTTGCCCTTGCTGCTTGCCCCGGCGCTCGGCCGCGCTGCCTGCACGGCGCTGTTTCTGCGTTTGCCGTATGTACGGGAAAACGGCCTTGGCCACGATGCCGCCGAACACCTGCCACGCGATACCGCGCGGGCAGTGTTGATCATCATTGCGCTGCTGAGCGCCTGGCTGGCGGTATGGATGCTGGTCACGGCGGCCGTACTGTTCCTGCTCGGGGAGTGGCTGATGCGGCAACGGCTGGGCGGCTTTACTGGCGATACCGCAGGGGCGCTAGTCGAAATCATTGAAGCAGGCATCCTGCTCACTGCCTATCTGGCGCTGTAGGGCTGCCGGTGTTGGCGATCCCCCCATCCTCGCCGACACAGGCCACTACGCCATCGTCATCACAACCTGTCTCTGACCAGCGCGAGAACAGACATCATGCTTGAATACACGAGCTGCGGATTACAGAACATCCGGCTGCGCAATGGCTATGAAGAGCGGGATACCCCCTATGGCAAGGCGGTAAGTATCCATGATCTGGAAGGGCTGCATCGCGCCATCGGAGTACATATTGTCCATCACAATCCCAACCTCCTGAGTGCCGAAGAGATCCGTTTTCTGCGGAAGGAACTGGACCTTCCCCAGGCACAACTGGCGACACTGCTTGATGTCGCCGAATCATCCGTGCGCAACTGGGAAAGCGGCCGCAACCGTATCCCCGGGCCGGCAGATCGCGTGCTGCGGGCATTGTATGTGGAGCAGGTACAGGGAGATGGCCAGGTACGGCAGTTGCTGGAAAGCATCAGCCGGATCAATCGCCATGCCTACGCAGCCCGGACGCTTGAACTGGAAGAAGCCGACGGGGGATGGCACGCCAGCGCGGCCTGAACATCAGTTGCCGGAGGTCGCCCCGCCCTTTAACCAGCAGGGCAGCCCCGCCACCGACAACACCACCCGCCCGCACTGCTGCGCCAGCGCCTGATTCAGCCAGCCCAGCTCATCGCAGAAACGTCGTGTCAGCGGGTCCATGCCGATGGTGCCCAGCCCCACTTCATTGCTGACGATCACGACCTCCCCCGGGTAATCCGGCAGGCCCGCCAGCCACGCTTCACGTTCACGTGCGAATACCGCCTCACCCGCGTGCAGCAGGTTGGCCACCCACAGGCTCATGCAATCCACCAGCAGACACGGCGCGGCCGGCGCCTGCTCTACCAGCACGCCGGCCAGCGAGACCGGCTCTTCCACCAGCCCCCACGCCGCCGGCCGCCGTGCCTGGTGCCGGCGAATGCGCTCGGCCATTTCGCCATCCCCGGCACTGCCGGTGGCCACATAGAGCACAGGCGATCCACCGGCCGAGGCCAGTTGTTCCGCCAGTGCGCTTTTGCCGGAGCGGATGCCGCCAAGAACCAGACTGTGTGCCATGTTGCGCTCCCGAATAGGACTGCCCGGCATGCTCACGCATGACGCGCAGGATTGCCAGACAGACGGCGGAAAACACACCGGCGCCGCCGCACCGCTCTGCTAGACTCTGTCGCGTTCGCCGTTTCCAGTGACCGCCATGAGCCTCAATACCGTTGACCTGAACAAACAGATGACCCGCTTCGACCAGCACAGTGAAGTCTGGTTGTTCGGGTACGGCTCACTGATCTTCCGCCCGGATTTCCCGTTCCTGGCCCGCCGCCCGGCCCGCATCCACGGCTGGACGCGGCGCTTCTGGCAGGGGTCGCACGATCATCGTGGCACCGACACACACCCCGGCCGTGTCGCCACGCTGATTCGCCAGCCCGGCGCCGAATGCACTGGCATGGCGTTTCTAATCACGCCGGAAGTGTTTGCCCACCTCGACTTCCGCGAGAAGAACGGCTACCTGCGTTTCTGCACCGAGATGCGATTTGACGACGGGAGCTGTGCCGAGGGGCTGGTGTATATCGCCACCGAGGACAATGCCGCTTTCCTGGGACCGGCGCCGGAACCGGACATCGCCCGGCATATCGCCAGCGCCGCCGGGCCGTCCGGCCCGAACAGTGAATACCTGTTGCGGCTGGCCGAAGCGCTGCGGGAAATGGGGGCGCAGGATGAGCATGTGTTTGAGATTGAGCGGCATCTTATAAAGGCTACATATATATAGCCTCAAAGGTCATAAATGGCTTGCTATATAACGCCCACAACAGCGGCGCACGTTAGCCCGTCCGGCGACGACAGGCGCGCAATGCTTGTGCTTGTTATGTGTGTTCATTACTCCAAACTCTATTTGCGATTGCTGGAACAACGACAGAAATAATAGGAAAAACAAGTGTTACCGCCTGGATGGCGTCCCGAAGCACAGGCGGCTCCGTTACTGAAGCTGACAAGGCAACTAGCGCACTGAATAATACCAGTGCAATAGAAGTCACAAGTAGCTTTGCTTGCCAATGCCCTGCTCCTTTCAGGAACCATGCAAAAAATATAACAAAATTCAAGATAAGAAGAATTAGTATTGGAAGCGCTGATCCTGCCCCGCCATAAGTCATAAAGCATCCTAGTCATAAACCAATCGGCGAGCCCATCGGGGACATGCATACATTTATAAGGCCAGATGTCATCAAAACCGCATCACCCTGACATCTGGCTAGGCTGGCAATTCATGCGTGTCCCGGACTCATGGCGTCTTGCTGTCATTTGCTGGGCTTCTTATCGATACGATGAATACACCCGGACCAGCAACATGGCCGCTTCTTACCTTCGACTAGCGACTCTATAGCTCGGAAGATACGCCTTTCTCTAGTCTTCTCTTGTTTAGCATCTTCCATCCAAAATATGAATTCATTGCGGCCAATGGGCGACAACGCCTCCCAAAGGCCGACTGCATCTTTCTCAATCAATACTTTCGATAGATCAACAGGCAATTCATGCACCAATCCACCGGAGATTTTTGAACTCATATAAAGCCCCTCTTTCCAATGGATCTGTTAACAAAGGTACAGAAAACATAACGACGCCAACAGGGTATCTCTTCAAAAAAAGGATCTGGGACACGCATACATTTACGATGTGAGATGTCATCAAAATCACATCGCCGCAATATCTATCTAGGCCGGAAGTTCATGCGTTCCCCGAAATTCCACAGAAATTTCTATTGCTTATTCGGTCGGGTCTACATCTGAGTCATCAATTTCTTCTGGAGACACCTCAATTAAGCCTTCCGAATTAACACCTGATAGAGTTTCAGCAATTGCGTGCAAATGGGTTGCTCTAATAGACAAAAATAAATCGTAATCATCATCAAGCGCAGCATCCAAAGCTGCTTCCGGGACTAAGTTGCTTTCCAATCGTTCTACTAGCGCTTCTTTACCATCCGATTCAATTATTTTTTTCAAGTAGACGCTCGGCGCGCTGGCTGATATCGACAAATTCGATTTTGATGTCAACAGTATAATATTGCCCGGAACATTGCTTCTCGATGCCTTAATACCACCTTTACTCAAATAAGCCTGCGGGAAAAAGTGATGAAACTCCTTATCATTTGACCAAGCCAAAGATTTATCTATATCTATCCTCTGTCCGGTTACGATATCTAATGGATTTTTCGTTGCAAACATTAAAGCAAGCATTTTTGATATTGCACTATTTGCACGAAATGGCTTCGCCGCCCATAGTGAAGCCGTAGGAACTGACGCAGTTACATCGATTGAAGCAGCAGCACCAGAAGCAAAGTCCCTGATCGCTCTTGCATCAGTAGCCATTTGACCGCTATCCCACCCACTAAAATAACCAGATAGGGTAGTCAGCCAGAACCACCGTTTCAGTTCATTCCGTTGACTTGCATCTGGGTTGGGCAAGCATCTAAAAAATTCGATTAAGACTGCGAACTGATTAGCATAGGGTAATGCCTCAGCGCGAGGAGCCCCTACCTCTGTGCTTAGAAAATCCACAGCCAATTGTGCAGCAATTTTTATCTGCTCCGCACACATATGGAGCGTGTCAGGGTCTAATTGCCTTAATAAGTCTATACTCCCAGAGGAAAAGTCACTTCCACTAGCCGCACCCAGACAACGTAAAAAAGTCTTGTTTTCAAAGGAGTGAAATCTTTTCTCCTCAAGGGACATTTTTATAGAGTCAATGGTTTTTCCCAAGTCGAATTCAGGGCTCCAAGTAGCAGCTCGCATCAAATCATAAATCGTGAGCCTAGTACCCGTAGAGTTAATCCTCTCAAAAACTGGAGCAACATCATTAATAGACATGTCCCCCAGAGTGACTAGCGGCAGCTGATAATCTTTAAATCTATTGAATAGCAAATCAGCAACACCCCTTAGGTCCGAATCATCAATCACTGATAATTTTCGAAAATATTCAGCCGGGTCAGATAATCGGCGTATTGGTATATGATGGGCAGGAAGTTCATCAGTGTGATCAATGTGGCTGAATTTTTCGTTCCGCAGATCGAAAATTACATTCCATATGCTTTTTGGATCACCTGGTTCCCAATGCAAACATCCGCAGATAGTTGATAACCTTTGCTGCCCATCAAGCAAATAATTAACAGGGTAATTCTTACTTCGTTCACCAACCTCAAGATCCGCGATTGATCTCTTACTTGCAAGCTCCTGCCTAGATTCCCACAGAAGGGCGCTACCGATGGGATAGTTTCTATATATAGAATCCAACAACTCCAGTATTTGCTTTCTCTTCCAGACAAATGGCCGCTGAAACTCCGGAAGAATGATATCTCCTACCAAAACTCTATTGGCCAGCTGCTCGATCCTTTCTGCCGTTGGCTTTGGATCTTTTGCAGTTATCTTTTTTGACATCATTAGCCCCTATTAAAAATCCTTGATAATCTCGACTTCCAACAACGCCGTAACAACTGATCGCTGAAGCGGAGCGGACTGTAAGTAGTCCGCCGCCGAAGGTACGCGATTCACTTTCTTGTTATGTTGATTCACTACAGATTTCGATCAATCAGAATCAAGAAGATACCAAGTGCCATCAAAGTAAATCCTAAGCGTTCGCGACGAGTAAATATTCCTAGCATCTTCATCGCTGCGTTCAGTTCATCGCCAGTTTTACTTATCACAACTGCATCTTGAGGACTTACATCGTTATTTCTAGGAATGCCATATTTGGCAACCAGGAAGATTCCCACAGTCTCCAATATCATTCCAGAATTTGTCATATCTGAAAAAAAACCAAAAATGATTCTAGAAAAATCCATTTTCACTTCCCTCTACCGTAATCGAAAATGGCGCCAAAACATGGGACGCAAGCTTGCGAGCCCGCCCCAACTCAAAATTGGCGACATAATTTTCTTTTTAGTGGTCACAAAATATTGAGAATATCGTCCGTATTCCAACCCAACACCTTCTTCATAGTATTTTGGTGATTTTGGGCTGTGTTCAATGCCATATGTCGAATCAGGTTGCCTCTTTGCCGCCTGCTTAGATCAGGCTTATCTTTCAGAACATTATCGTATGCCTTTTGGAGACGCGCATGAACATCCTCTATTTCTATTTGAAGTATGTCCGCCACCCATTTATCCAAAGTAGGAATCTACTCCGGGACACGCATGAATTCATGACATCAACCAATGCCGTAACAGCATCACTATAACACGAACATAAACCACCAATTGGTGCTTACCCTTTAGTTTTCTTGCCCAGCGATCTTCGTGTCCCTAAGTTTTCCACCCGCAGCGATTTGTTATGTGTCACGAAACAAACCAATCTTGGACACGCATACATTTACGATGTACGGTGTCATCGAAATCACATAACCGCAATATCTAGCTAGGCCGAAAATTCATGCGTGTCCCGAAATCCCGCCTTTCAATTTGTTAGCGCTCGGACAAACAATCAACAGCATCTCCTAGTTCTTGAAACAAGCCACGAAAGTCTTCGAACAAGTCATCGCAATCTCCCGTTCTGCTCCTCTCAATTATATAATCACAAAACTTAGCTTTATCGAGTTTTCGGATTATATTCGGCATTCCATAATCATCGGTTCTTTCCGTAACCGACGCGAAGTCGATAAGATCAACGTCATTTGGAACTCTAATTAAGTTTTCGATTCCTTTTTTTATATTTCGGTCCATTTTGAATGGCATCGTTCTCACTGCCACAAAACCATGATTAGACTCAGGCTTATTGGTGTCGCTATCGTATAGTAAAACAAGAGGGCGACCGACCGCTTCGGGATTTGATTTGGCAAACGCCAATGTATGATTCAACGCTTTATCCCCCGTAAACTCGGCATCCCCTCGTTCTCCAATCCTTCCTACCCACCTGATCTCTGCGCCCTTCAGGTCAACACCAAGCTTTTTGACAGCTTCATTTAGATATCTCTCATCAGTCTCGCCCTCGACCAATATAAGAGGAGCGGAAACATCTGCGTCTATCTTGATGTCAAAGGCTTCTCGGATAGCTTTCTCATGAGTCCACCCGTAAAAGGTCGGCTCTTTTTCAACCACAATCGCCCCATCCGACGCCCTTTTCAGAACAATAATTTTTTCGCTACTTTTATTATAATTTTGAAGAACGAATGGTGAGTGAGTCGCGACGATTATCTGGGACTTTGTCTTATCCTGGCTGACGTCCAGTATGGATTTGTAAAAGCTCATAATCTTCAACTGCCAATCTGGATGCAAACTGATCTCCGGCTCATCAATCAGCCCGACTGCGCCAACTACCGCTCCTAGATCTTTTAGAAAGAACCCCCCTCTGAATACGATCTGTTTCTCCCCAGAGCTCAAATCTCCTATGAAACACTCTCTCCCACTATCATTGAACACAACTTTCTTTTTTCCACCAACGTTCCTTATCTCTTCATAGTGCTTTGAAGGAAACATGCTAGAGAACGCCTTTTGAAATCGCGATATTCTCCGGTCCAGCACTCTTTCATCAACTTTCTGACCTTTATTTTCTCTTACCCATTTAGATAAGTCAGCGTCATCGAGCGCCTGGATATCTATCATCAACTGGGTTATCTCTGTAGCTAGGTTATGAGTGGTTTTCTGGCTTATTGCTACTTCGTCAAGATTTTTCGCTGTAACTGAGCCGATTTCCTTAGGTGTGAAATTTATAGCTACGTCAGAGAAAAGAATTTTGAAAATACTCTTCGTTCCTTGGTCAGCAAGGATGTGGCCAGGAAACTCTTTCCTATTACCGTTAACAGTTGCGAACAACTTAATGCCATTCCAGTCGTGCCGCCCTTCACCAACCAATTTTACCTCTATATTCTCATCTAGAACGCTTCCTTTGGGCACCTGCAGGCTGCGATTCTGGGAGAGTAAAACTACTTCTTGTTGAGAGAGCTGAATGCGATACGATATCGTAGAACCTTCGCTTATGCTGTTTGGCTGGATATTCGCAAGTCGGAAAACTGCATTGAGAATTGCAGTTTTCCCTGTTCCATTCTCTCCAGCAACATAGATCGTAGAGCTTGCTTGCCCGTCGATTTGAAAGTCCAAATCTAAACTTCCGAGAATGGGATCGTTTAAAAAGCTAATACTTCTTATTTTCATGGAGTTGATTTCTCTGTATCACCAAAAGTAATTAGAACGAAGGCACGCATATCCAATAACGACGCATTCCTCATATCACCCCGACAACCAACGCATGCGAAAAATAAAGAATTTATTATTCAAAAGGTTACGCCCAATCATCCATAACAGGCTTCTGTTCGCGTGACGTCCACATTTCCCGTCCCAACAGCACTCCCTGTATGGAAGCGCAACATAAAGAAAACACCACACACAACCCGGCACGTCAGCGGGCATTCATTAAATATCGATTTTTAAAATAGAGAAATAGCCACTCTTCTTCCGAGAGCTTGCCCATATACCCGTAACCCAACACCAATCCTGCCCCACCCAAAACGTGATATCAATCCCAAAAAAAACAAACCCCGCACAAGGCGGGGTTCATCGAAACCAACATGAAATTTTTTCAGGTTTAGCAAGCGAGCGATCCGGGACACGCACACATTCCCGCCTGCCCCCTCTCCGGCGTCATACCAACCTCCCTCGCCTCAGCCCCCCTACTCCAGAAACAACAAACCCCGGATAACCGGGGTTTGTGGTCAATCCGAGGCGGGATCACCCCGCCTCTTTTTGCACACCAATAAATCAGTTGATCACACGTTCTCGAACTGACCCATGGTGTTGTCTTTACCACCAGCTTTCAGCGCAGCTTCACCAGCAAAGTATTCTTTGTGGTCGTCGCCGATGTTGGAGCCGGCCATGTCCTGGTGCTTCACGGTCGCGATGCCCTGACGGATTTCTTTCCGTTGAACACCGGCCACGTATGCCAGCATGCCTTCGTCGCCGAAGTAGCCTTTCGCCAGGTTGTCGGTGGACAGCGCAGCGGTGTGGTAGGTCGGCAGCGTGATCAGGTGGTGGAAGATACCCGCTTCACGCGACGCGTCGCGCTGGAAGTTCTGGGTCCACTTGTCCGCTTCGGCCGCCAGCTCGCTGTTGTCGTAGTCGGCGCTCATCAGCTTGGCGCGGTCGTAGGCAGACACGTCCTTGCCTTCCTTCTGCCATGCATCGAATACCTGCTGGCGGAAGTTCAGGGTCCAGTTGAAGGACGGGCTGTTGTTGTAGACCAGCTTGGCGTCGGGCACCACTTCGCGGATGCGGTTAACCATTTCGGCGATCTGGCCAACGTGCGGCTTCTCGGTTTCGATCCACAGCAGGTCAGCGCCGTTTTGCAGGCTGGTGATACAGTCGAGCACCACGCGGTCGATACCGGTGCCTTCTTTGAAGCAGAACAGGCCGGAAGCCAGGCGCTTCACTTTCTTCAGCTTGCCTTCGGACTTGATCACCACGTCGCCGTTGGCGATCTGGTCGGCGCTGTCGATGTACTCGCCGTCCAGGAAGCTGTTGTATTTGTCGCCGATGTCGCCCGGTTCGTTGGTGACCGCGATCTGCTTGGTCAGGCCAGCGCCCAGGGAGTCGGTACGGGCAACGATGACACCGTCGTCAACGCCCAGCTCGAGGAACGCGTAACGTACGGCGTTGATCTTGGCCAGGAAGTCTTCGTGCGGCACAGTCACTTTACCGTCCTGGTGTCCACACTGCTTCTCGTCGGATACCTGGTTTTCGATCTGGATACAGCAGGCACCGGCTTCGATCAGTTTCTTGGCCAGCAGGTAGGTGGCTTCGGCGTTACCGAAACCGGCGTCGATGTCGGCAATGATCGGCACAACGTGGGTTTCGAAGTTGTCGATCTTGCTGATGATCTCAGCTTCGGCCTTGCTGTCGCCTTTGGCACGGGCTTCGTCCAGGCTGCGGAACAGGTGGTTCAGTTCCCACGCGTCAGCCTGTTTCAGGAAGGTGTACAGCTCGCGGATCAGGTCGGCCACGACGGTTTTTTCGTGCATGGACTGGTCCGGCAGCGGGCCGAACTCGGAACGCAGTGCAGCCACCATCCAGCCGGACAGGTACAGGTAACGGCGCTTGGTGGTGCCGAAGTGCTTCTTGATGGAGATCAGCTTCTGCTGACCGATGAAGCCGTGCCAGCAGCCCAGGGACTGGGTGTACTGGGCAGAATCTTTGTCATACGCCGCCATGTCTTCGCGCATGATCTTCGCGTTGTACTTGGCGATGTCCAGGTGCGTCGTGAAACGGTTCTGGAGACGCATGCGGGCAGCGGATTCCGGGTTGATCGCGTTCCAGGTCGGGAAACCTTTCACCGCGGAGGCAACCGCATCGATCTCCTTGGAATATTGAGACATGGTCGGATCCTTTACGTTTACGGGGTGGATGAGGGCAGCCATCGGGGTGGCACCGGCTGCAGCGACTCGACCGGGCTCGGAGGGAGCGTCCGGGGCCGGCTGCAGATGCTGGGCATTCTAGGGCCGGGCCGGACATAAAAAAAATCAATATACTGTATGTTCGTTATTCACCGGATGAATAGTGCTGCCCCGAGGCGCCTCAGAAGCGGATAAAGCCCAGCACATCGCCTTCGCGGACCACCCTGCCGGCCGGCACCACCGCCAGCCCCTCGGCCCAGCAGGCCGAGCTGAGCATGCCGGAGCTCTGGTTCGGGTGGGGTTGCAGGCGCTGTTGGCCCGCCTCGCCGACGACCTGCACCCGCAGGTATTCCTCACGCTTGCCCGGCTTGTCCGTGCTGAAGCCGGCCGGCAACCCGACGCACGGCGGCATCGGGTCGCCCGCCAGCCCCTGCGCACGACGCAGCCAGGGCAACACCAGGATCATAAAGGTCACCAGCACGGCGCTGGGGTTGCCAGGCAGGCCCATGAAGGGCGTATCGCCGAGATGGCCGAAGGCGAACGGCTTGCCCGGCTTGATCGCCACCCGCCAGAGGTCCAGTGAACCCAGCGCCGCCACGGCGGCACGCATATGGTCTTCCTCGCCCACGGACACGCCGCCGGTGGTCAGCACCAGATCACAGCGCTGCCCGGCGCTGGCCAGGGCGCCGTGGGTGGCGGCGTAGTCGTCGGCCACGCGGCCCAGGTCCACGGGGATCATGCCGGCCTCCGCCAGCAGGGCATGCAGCAGGTAACGGTTGCTGTTGTAGATCTGTCCCGGTGCGGCAGCGGTGCCGGGCTCGGCCAGTTCGTCGCCGGTGCTGAGGAGGGCCACCCGTAATGGTCGGTAAACACTCACCTCCGCCACACCCACCGAGGCCAGCAGGCCCAGATGGCGCGGCGAGAGGCGTGTGCCCGCGCTGACGACCTCGTCCCCGGCGCGGATGTCCTGCCCCGCCCGGCGAATGTTGGCCCCTTTTTTTACTGGCGATGTTTTTACTGACGAGGCCGCAGGCAGGCGCACTTGCCCGTCCAGGGCCTCGCACTCCTCCTGCATCAGTACGGTGTCGGCCTCCGCCGGCACGGCCGCGCCCGTGAAGATGCGGGCGGCGCTGCCCGGCACCAGCGGGGCTGGGACCGCCCCGGCCGGGATACGCTGGCTGACCGGCAGCACCCGGCCCAGGTCAGCGTAACGAACGGCGTAGCCATCCACCGCGCTGTTATCCGACGGCGGCACCGTCACGGTGCTGGTCACGGTCTCCGCCAACACCATATTCAGTGCTGCATTCAGCGGGCAGCGCTCAGTAGCTGGTGGCGGCGGCACATTAGCCAGCAGCCGTGCCTGCGCCTCGGCCAGCGGCATCATGCGGCACCACCCCGGCGCACCAGGCCGACAAAATTGCAGGGCCGGTGACGGCTGTCGAGTTGCTGCCCGATGATCCTGTCCCAGGCCGTAGCGCAGGCATTGGTGGAGCCGGGCATGCAGAAGATCACGGTGTGGTTGGCCACGCCGCCGAGCGCGCGGGACTGAATGGTGGACGTGCCGATCTCAGCCAGGGACACCTGCCGGAACAGTTCGCCGAAGCCCTCGATCGGTTTGTCGAACAGCGGCGCCAGCGCCTCCGGTGTCACGTCGCGGCCGGCAAAACCGGTGCCGCCGGTCACCAGCACTACCTGAATGGCCGGATCGGCGATCCAGGCGGAGGCCACCGCACGCAGTTGATAAACGTCATCGCGCACCAGCGTGCGCGCCACCAGCGCATGGCCGGCCTCACCCAGACGCTGCACCAGCAGGTCGCCGGAGGTGTCGTTCTCCGCCGTGCGTGTATCGCTCACGGTCAGCACGGCGATATTCAGCGGGACGAAGTCGGTACTGGCCTGGCTCATGGCAACTCCTGTGCGAGGGATAATCCGGCGCCCATGGTAGCGCATCCCGTGACAGGCCGACGCCCCCGGACAGCACGCGTTGACACCTGCGCGCAACCACTGGTGCGGCGCACGCCGGCATGGATACATTGCGCCTGTCCTTCTGACCCCACAGACCAGCCAGAGCACGCCCATGTCCGCCTCGATGCACGATGCCCAGCTACACGCCGCCCGCCTGCCCCGCATGCCGCAACGGCAACTGGCCCATATTCCCGGCGATTATGGCCTGCCGGTACTCGGCAATACGCTGGAATTCCTGCGTGATTTCCAGGGCCTGGTGCACCGCAAGGCGGCGAAGTACGGGCCGGTATTCCGCAGCAACGCCTTTTTCCAGCGCAGCGTCACCTTGCTCGGCCCGGACGCCAATGAGTTCGTGCTGCGCGACACCGACCACGTCTTTTCCAGCCGCGCCGCCTGGAACCCGATGCTGGAAAGGCTGTTCACCGATGGGCTGATGCTGCGCGACTTCGCCGACCACAAGTTCCACCGCCGCATGCTGCAGCAGGCGTTCAAGAAAAACGCCCTGGCCGGCTACATGACACGCATGAACCCGCGCATTGCCGCCGGTATTCGCGGCTGGCCGGAAGGTCACACTTTCCGCTTTTTCGATCACATCAAGTCACTGCTGCTGGACGTGGGCGCGGAAACCTTCCTCGGTCTGGATATGGGCCCGCAAGCGCAGCAGGTCAACCAGGCATTCGTGGACGCCGTGGAGGCTTCGCTGGCGGTGCTGCGCCTGCCGATCCCCGGCACCACCTGGCAGCGGGGGCTGCGCGGTCGGCGCTTTCTGGAGCAGTTCATGACCGGCCTGATCCCGGCCAAGCGCGCTGGCGACGGCGACGACTTCTTTTCCGAGCTGTGCCGTGCGGCCGATGACGAAGGAGAGGCGACGCTGAGCGACCAGGACATCATGAACCACATGATCTTCCTGCTGTTCGCAGCGCACGACACCACCACCAGCACGCTGTCCTCGGTGATCCATGCGCTGGCGCAACACCCCGAGTGGCAGGAGCGGCTGGCGCAGGAATATTTCAGCCTCGGCACCGACACGCTGGCCCATCACGACCTGGAGCGCCTGCCACAGACCACCTGGGTGTTCCGCGAAGCCCTGCGCATGTTCCCGCCACTGCCGACCATCCCGCGCCGCACCGTCACCGAGGTCACCTGGCAGGGCTATCGGCTGCCGGCCAATACGCTGGTCAGCGTGGTGCCGCTGCACACGCATTACATGCCGGAGTACTGGCAGCACCCCGAACGCTTCGACCCGGAGCGCTTCAGCCCGGCCCGTGCCGAGGACAAGCAGCACTTCTTCCAGTGGGTGCCTTTCGGCGGCGGGCACCACAAGTGCATCGGCCTGAACTTCGCCGAATTGCAGACCAAGCTATTCCTGTTCCACTTCCTGCGCCGCTACCGGGTCAGCGTGGAACAGGGTTACCGGATGCCGTACCAGCTCGTGCCCCTGGCCGTACCGAAAGACGGCCTGCCCGTGCAGATCCGGCGCCGCATGACCGCCTGAGCCGTTTTACCTTTTTCCGCCACAGCGGGGCACCCAACACGGACAGGGGGCTGCCCGGCACATTCAAGAACCCGTGCCAACAGGGGGCAAGACCAGCGCATGACCGGCCTCGCCCAGGCGCTGCGCCAGCAGGTCGCCGGAGGTGTCGTTCTCCGCCGTGCGTGTATCGCTCACGGTCAGCACGGCGATATTCAGCGGGACGAAATCGGGACTGGCCTGGCTCATGGTCTGCCCTCGTTGGGTTCAGATACCCCGACCTGCGCGGGGCCATCGGAAAATAACGCGATATAGGCGGAATACTGGAACCGCCGGTGGCGTTGCTGGCCGGTAATCTCATGCAGTATGCCGTGCCGCACCAGCGCATCCATCAACTGGCTGGCGGCGGGAAACGACACGCCGGTCAGGTTGATGATGTGCTGAATACTGATGATCGGCATGGTGTACAGCGATTCCAGCACCTGCAACCCGTTCGCCGCCCGGCGGCCGAACTGCGCAATGATCACCTGACGGTGCTGCTCCCGCAGCGCAACAATGCCCCGCGCCGTGGCGGTCGCCTCGTCCGCGACACTGGCAACCCCCTCCAGAAAGAACCGGATCCAGGCTTCCCAGGCCCCGTCGTCCCGCGTTGCCTGCAGCAAATCATAGTAACGCTGCCGATGGCGGCGAAAATAATGGGACAGGTAGAGTACCGGCTTCATCAGCACCTGCTTTTCGCACAGCAGCAACGTGATCAGCAGGCGTCCCACACGGCCGTTGCCGTCAAGAAACGGGTGGATGGTTTCAAACTGGGCGTGGGCCAGCCCAACCTTCACCAGCAGGGGCAGACGGGTATCGCGGTGCAAAAATTTTTCCCATTCCGACAGTGCCTCACCCATCTCATGCGGCGGCGGTGGCACATACACCGCCTCTGCCAGGGTGCAGCCACCCGGGCCGATCCAGTTCTGGGAACGGCGCAATTCACCCGGCTGACGCTCTTCGCCTCTTACCCCCTGCATCAGTTCCGCATGAATTTCCCTGATCAGGCGGACAGACACGGGCAATGCGTCAAGGCGGCCCAGGCCCTTGCGCATCGCCCGGACATAGTTCAGGACTTCAGCGGCATCCTGTGGCCGGCCGGGGTCCAGCAACTGGGCCTCAGCCGCCAGCACATCACTGAGGGAACTTTGCGTCCCCTCGATCTGGCTGGACAGCACAGCCTCCTTGCGCACATACATGAAGACAAACAGGTCTGCGGCGGGAAGTGTCTGAATCGAACCATCCAGACGACCCAGTGCGCGGTCCGCCGTTGAGAGCAGCGTCTGCGTCGCATCGTCAAGCTGCAGCGGCGGGTCCACTGGCGGCAGCGGGGCCGGGATAAAGGCTCTGTATCCCTGTGGCTGCCGGATATAGCGCCCGGCCCGGAAGCGGCCAGATTCGGTCATCGTCCCTGTCCTCGATTAAAGGTAGCCTTTGATCCATACCCTAGCCCCCTTTCTTATTAAAGACTACCTTTAATTAAATGCCATGATCACACGCTTATTAAATGCACCGCTCTCTGCCTGCCACCACCTGCCCGACAGAGCCGTTTTACCTTTTTTACCCACCACGGAGAGGGGCAGCCCGCGCGCCCGCTGCTATACTCCCGCCACATTCAGGCACCCGCACCAACAGGGGCAAGATTCCCGATGAAGTATGCAATCCTGCCGGTAACGCAGTTCCAGCAGAACTGTTCGTTCCTGGTCTGCGAAGACACCGGCAAACTGGCCATCTGTGACCCTGGCGGCGATATCGCCAGTATTGAAGCCGCCATCCGCGAGCTGGGCGCGGAGCCGGAGAAGATTCTGGTCACCCACGGCCATATCGACCACGCCGGCGCCGTTGCCGAGTTGGCGCGCAAGCTGGGCATCCCGGTGGAAGGCCCGCACGAGGACGACCGTTTCTGGATCGACATGCTGCCGCAGCAATCGCAGATGTTCGGTTTCCCGCCTGCCGAAGCCTTTACCCCGGACCGCTGGCTCCACCACGGCAATACCGTCACGGTGGGCAATCTCACGCTGGAAGTGCTGCACTGCCCCGGCCACACCCCCGGCCATGTGGTGTTCTGGCAGCCACAGGCGAAACTGGCCGTGGTCGGTGACGTGCTGTTCGCCGGGTCCATCGGCCGCACGGATTTCCCGCGCGGCGATCACGCCACACTGGTCAGTTCCATCCGCGAGCGTCTGTTCCCGCTCGGTGACGACGTGGCCTTTATTCCCGGCCACGGCCCGATGTCGGAGCTGGGCCATGAGCGCCGCACCAATCCGTTTGTGAGTGACCACCGTGGCTGAGTTCTTTAACGACTATATTCCGCAGCACAACCTGCTGCGCATCCTGCTGACCCTGGTCGCCCTCACGGTAATCCTGCTGCTGAGCAGCGTGACGCGCCGCCTGGCACGCCGTTTCGGTGCCCGCCAGGGCTATGGTCCGGGGCGAATTTTCCAGGTCACGGTGATGGTCAATGTGGTGGCCATCATCACCACACTGGTGGTGCTCGGCGTCATCTGGGGCTTTACCGGCCAGGGGTTCATGGTGATCGCCTCGTCGCTGTTTGCCGTGGTCGGTATCGCGCTGTTTGCGGCCTGGTCGATACTGAGCAATATCACCGCTGCCTTTATTCTGTTTTTCAGCGCGCCGTTTCAGGTCGGCGACCGCATCCGCGTGCTGGATGGCGACAACACCCTGACCGGTCGCGTGCGCCACATGGGCCTGATCTACCTGACCCTGGACGATGAAGACGGGCACCGCTACACACTGCCCAACAACATGCTGTTGCAACGTACCGTTATCCGGCTTGCCCCGAACAAGGAGCTCCCATGCGACAAAAAACACTGCCGCTGATTGTTTTCGCCCTGCTCACCCTGGCCGGCTGCCAGACTGCCGACACCGGGCAGGCCGCGCCGATGGACCCGGCCTGCGCCCAGAAGCCGGATTCCGGCATGTGCCGTGCCGCCTTTACGCGCTACTATTTTGACCAGGCCAGCGGCGCCTGCCGCAGCTTTATCTGGGGCGGTTGCGGCGGCACGGTGCCGTTCGAAACCATGGAAGCCTGCCAGAGCGGCTGCCAGGCGCCAGCCTCCGGCGAGCCGCCGGTGGCGCCTGTGAAACAGAGTCTGTCGTTCTGAGCACACCTGCCGAGACAAGGAGCACCTCAATGACTGAACACCAGCCCAGCGCCGCCGACAAAGACCAGACCAACATGGTGCGGATCGTCTATATCCTCTATCTCGTCTCGCTGGTGGTGGGGATCACCTCGCTGGTGGCCGTGGTACTCGCACACGTCTACCACGGCGGTGCCAACGAGCCGCAACGCAGCCACTTCCAGTATCAGTACCGCACCTTCTGGATCGGCCTGCTGTACGGCATCGTCTGCCTGCTGACGTCCTTTATCGGTGTCGGTTTCATTCTCATGCTGGGCCTGCTCGTCTGGTTCATTGTGCGCTGCGCGAAGGGCCTGATGGCCATCAACAACGGCCAGGCCATGCCCGTCCCCACGACCTGGCTCTGGTAATCCACGCAGGGGCGCACCCCGCCCTTGCCACAAAACGGTCACGAACGGGCGCCATCATGGCGCCCACACTCCGGGAGTTTCGTCATGAATACGCTCATCCGCCTGCTTCTGATCGGTTCACTGGCCTGGCTGCTGGCCGCCTGTGAACGCAGCCCGACCCTGCGCCTGTACGAAGGGCCCGAGCGCGGCCGCGCAGAGGTGCTGACCGTTCGCGTCCCTGAGCAGCTCGAAATCCTGACCATCAATGAGCAGCGCGTGGAGCGCGGCAACACGCTGTTCGCCACCGGCTACCAGGACCTGCAACTGGCACCGGGCGAATATCGCGTCGTCGCCTACTACAAGGAATTGTGGGATCTGGAACTGGACAACCACGCCGTCTACCGCTCTGACCCGGTGACCTTCACCGTGAACGGCAAAGGCGGCGAGTTCTATCGCCTGGCCTACGAGAAACCGGAGAACGCGCAGCAGGCAGAACACCTGGCAGACAACTTCTCCGGCTGGGTGGAAAACATCGCCACCGGAGAACGCCGCGACACCACCGCCAGCGGCCTGGTACGGCCGGGCCTGTTCACTGGCCTGGTGGCCGGCAGCACCGCCGCCGTGGCCGAACAGCCTGCCGTGACCAGTGTGGCGCCGGCCAACAGCGCACCGGCAGCAGCACCAGCGGCTGCCGCCGGCAATGGCGCCGACATGGGCTATGTGGACATGCTGAAAGCCTACTGGTCACAGGCCAGCGCCGAAGAGCGGCGGGAGTTTCTGCGCTGGATTGCCGAGTAACGCCGGCAACGCACCACACAACAAGGCGCCGGACGGCGCCTTGTTTATGTCAGCTCGCCGTTCAGCGTAGCAACTATTTCCCGCCCGCCGCCGTGGTCACGGTGTTCGCACAGGTAAATACCCTGCCAGGTGCCCAGCGCCAGCCGGCCATGGCTAACCGGAATGCTCAGTGACGGGCCGATCAGCACGCTCTTGATATGTGCCGGCATATCGTCCGGCCCTTCCAGCGTGTGTTCATAATGCGGGGCGTTTTCCGGCACCATCACGTTGAAGTGGCGTTCCAGGTCACCGCGTACATCCGGGTCCGCGTTTTCATTGATGGCCAGCGAGGCCGAGGTATGGCGGATAAACAGATGCAGCAGCCCGATGCGATAGCGGGCCATATCCGGCAGCGCGTCCAGCACCTCGCGCGTAATCAGGTGGAAACCCCTTGTCCGCGGCGCCAGGCGAAACGTCTGTTGTTGCCAGCTCATGTCAGTTCACCAGGTTAGTCGGGGTGCCCGCCTGCCAGGCACGGATATTGTTCACCACGCCGTCCAGCAATCGCTGGCGCGCTTCCACGCTCACCCAGGCATTGTGGGGGGTGATGATCAGGTTGGGCACGTCGCCGCGCAGCAGAACGTGATCCGCCGGCGGCGGCTCGACAGACAGCACGTCCAGCGCGGCACCCGCGATCTCGCCACTGAGCAGGGCCTCGCGCAGTGCGATTTCGTCCACCAGGCCGCCGCGTGCTGTGTTGACCAATAACGCGCTGCGTTTCATCGCGTGCAACGCCTCTGCACCGATCACACCGCGCGTGTCATCCGTCAGTGGGCAATGCAGCGATACCACATCCGCCTCGGCCAGCAACTGCGCCAGCGGCACCCGGCCCGGTTGCGGGCCGCCACGGCCTTCGGCGATCAGCACCTGCATGCCGAACGCCTCGCCGAGTTTTGCCACATCACGGCCGAGCGTGCCGTAGCCGATGATGCCGAGTTTTTTGCCGGCCAGTTCCATCACCGGGCGGTGCATCAGGCAGAACATCGGCGAGCGGCTCCATTCACCGGCCAGCACGTCCTGATGATAATCGTGCCAGCGTGTGGCAAGACCAAGGATCAGCGCCAGCGTATGCTGTGCCACACTCGGGCCAGCGTAATCACCCACATTGCAGACCGGGATGCCGCGCTCGCGGGCAGCGGCCAGGTCGACATTATTGGTGCCGGTGGCGCACACGCAGATCAGTTTCAGATCGCCCGCCGCGCGGATCAGCGCGGCATCGAGCACCACTTTATTGCTGACGACGACGGCGGCGCCGGCGATACGTTGCGCCACCTCATCAGGCCAGGTCTGGTCGTACAGCTGCCACTCGGGCAAGCTTTGCTCCAGACCGGTAAAATCCATTTCCGCCGGTCGCAGGGTACCGGTATCCAGGAACACGCCTTTCATGGACTACTCCGAATTCAGTTTTGCACCACCGTCGCGGCTGGATGCCTGGCTCAACAGTCTGCGCCTGGGTCATGCCGATGATAAACCACGGATCGCGGTCAGCGCCTGCCTGACCGGGCAACCGGTGCGCTACGACGGCGGCAACCGCTACGACGGCACCGTGGCACGCGTGCTGCGGCGCTGGCTGTTGCTGCAGGAATATTGCCCGGAAATGGCCATCGGCCTGGGTGTGCCGCGCCCGCCGATCCAGCTGGTCCGCACGGCCGACGGCCTGCGCGTGCGCGGCGTGGCGGACAGCCAGCAGGACGTGACCCACGCGCTGCGCGGCTTCGCCGATACGCTGCCGGCGTCGCTCAGCGGCGCGGTACTGAAAGCGCGTTCGCCAAGCTGCGGCGTGGACAACACGCCCGTGTGGGCGGAGCAGGGAGAACCTCTCGGCACCGCCTCCGGTGCTTTCGCGGCGCGGCTGTCGGAACGTGCGCCGTTATTGCCGATGATCAGTGAGCCAGCGCTGGCACGGGCGGAGCAGGTAGAGCTGTTTGTGTTGCAGGTGTATTGCTACCGGCAGTATCAGCGCTGGGGAGCCGGGGAATGGCTCGTCACCGTGCGTGATGCGGTGGCGGAATGGAAAGTGGAAGCGGTGCGGGCGCCGTTGCTGGCTTATCTTGAACGAGTGCTGGACTAGCCTGCCGTTTCAGCCTGCTGACTCCAGCCCCTGCTTCGCCACCTCGGCACGCAACGCCGGGTACAGCGTCAGGAACACCGCTTCGAGTTCCGCGTAATGGCGATCGATTTCTTCAATCATGCCGTGAAACTGGTTTGCAAAGCGTACCCGACCGGCAATGCGGTCCAGCGCCTCGCCGACATTGTTCAGGCTGGCGTAATGACTGAACCAGTCATCATTCACCATACGCCCGGTCACCACCTGCATGCGTGCCGGCATCAACGGCTGGCCGGTGCGTAACCAGCCGTACTCATCACGAATCGCCTGCGGCACAGGCTGATCATAAAACCGGCCCCAATGCTGAATCAGAAAGTGGTCGAACAGCACATCCATCGCGACGCCGGCGAAGCGACGGCGTGCAGGAGAAAACAGGCGGCGGCTGTCCACCACCAGCGGGTGGGTGTCGGTGAAATGATCCACCAGGCGGTGATTGTGCAGACCGCTGCGCACCGCTGGCGGCAGATCCTGCTCGCGCACCCCACGCATGAAATCCCCCATCAGGTTGCCGACTTTGGATGCCGTCGTGGGTTGCGCCAGTGTGAGGTGCGCGAAGTAGTTCATTCTTCCAGATAAGTATAGCCGGCCAGGCCGTCGCGGATTTCTGCCATGAAATCCTGCCGTTCCTGCTCGCTCAGTGCCGCGCGGCGACAGTGGGCCGCCAGCGTCTCCAGCAATTGATCCGGCTCGTAATTCACGTAGCGCAGCACGGAACTGACGGTGTCGCCCTGAATGGCCTGGTCGAGGTGAATGTTGCCGGCAGCGTCGATATCCACGTCCACGGAATCGGTGTCGCCGAACAGGTTGTGCATGTCGCCGAGAATTTCCTGATAGGCGCCGACCATGAAAATACCCAGTTCGTCCCCCGCGTTTTCCGGCAGCGGCAGCGTCGTCTCCAGCCCTTCGCCATCGACATACTGGTCAATGCGGCCATCGGAATCGCAGGTGATGTCCTGCAACACGGCGCGCACGGTGGGCGGCTGGTCCAGGCCGGCGAGCGGCAGGATCGGGAAAATCTGGTCGATCCCCCAGACATCCGGTACAGACTGGAACACGGAGAAGTTCACGAACAGTTTGTCCGCCAGAATCTCGTTGAGATCGTCCAGCAGTGCGCGCTGATGCTTGCGCTGCGGATCAAGCTGCGCGCGGATCGACAGCAGGCAGTTCACATACAGCTTTTCCGCCATGGCGCGTTCGGTAAGGCTCAACTCGCCAAGCAGGAAACGCTGGTGCGCGTCCTGCCACACCGCCAGCACTTCCTGATGGGTTTCCAGCAGGTGCGGGCGTGGGCCGCGCAGGGTTTCCAGCAGCGCCCACAGCGTCACCACGTCTTCTGCAGCGCTGGCCGCCGGCGGCGGCACGTCCTGCACGCGCAGTTGTTCGCGGTCGATGATGTTCACCAGCAGCACAGCGTGGTGCGCGGTGAGCGCACGGCCGGATTCGCTGATCAGGTTCGGTTGCGGCAGGCCGGCCCGCTCGGCAGCTTCGCGCACGGTCTGCACAATGTGCCAGGCATAATCGGCCAGGCCGTAGTTCATGGAGCAGGCGGAACGCGAGCGTGTGCCTTCGTAGTCCACGCCCAGACCGCCGCCCACATCGAGCGTGTCCACCGGTGCGCCGAGCGCCCGCAGCTCCTGGTAGTAGCGCGCGGCCTCGCGCATGCCGACCTTGATATCCTGGATATTCGCCACCTGCGAACCAAGGTGGAAATGCAGCATGCGAATGCTGTCGAGATAGCCCGCGTCGCGGCAGGTTTCCACCGCCTGTACCAGTTGCGAGGCCGACAGGCCGAACTTGGATTTTTCACCGCCGGTGTTCTGCCAGTTGCCTTTGCCGATCGACATCAGCCGCACACGCAGGCCCAGGCGCGGCACCACGCCGAGCGCCTTGGCCTCGGCCAGGATCACCGGCAGTTCAGACAGCTTTTCCACCACGATGTGCACGCGAAAGCCGAGCTTCTCGCCCATCAGCGCCAGGCGCACGTACTCGCGGTCCTTGTAGCCGTTGCAGACGATCGTGTTGCCGGCCTCACCGGAGTGCGCCAGCACCGCCAGCAGTTCCGGCTTGGAACCGGCTTCCAGACCGACCGGCTCACCCAGTTCACGGGCCTGGATGATCTCCTGCACCACACGGCGCTGCTGGTTGACCTTGATCGGGTACACCGGCGTGTAGCCGCCCTGGTAGCTCTGCCCGGCGATGGCCTCGCGGAACGCGCCAGCCAGCATCTGCACCCGGTGACGCAAAATACCGTCGAAACGCACCAGCACCGGCGAGCGCAGCCCGGCGGCACGGCAAGCGGCAAACACGGCGTCCAGCCGCGCCATGCCGGCGCCGGGGTGGCCGTTCGGGCAGACCGTGACATGGCCGTCGTCGTCGACGCCAAAATAGCCGTCGCCCCAGCGTTCCACGTTGTAGATATTCAGTGCGTCGGTGGTGCTCCAGTGGTTCATTGCTGCTCCCGGTGGGTGATGCCGGCATTATCCCAGAGCTGGCGCGGGGTCCAAGTGAAATTTTTCATGGGACTGCCTTGTTTCAGCCGCTAGAATGGCCGCTTTCGCCCCCCATGCCGCTCCTGCCGGGCGGTGCGCCACCGATGAGGTTGTTCCATGTCAGACGAAAAATGGTTTGTCGAGCACTTTGACAGCGCCGGTACGGCCTTTGGCCTGCGGCTGAAAGCCAGGCTGGAGGCGGTGCAGACCGAGTACCAGCACATCGAGATGTGGGACACCGACACCTTCGGCTACCTGATGACCATCGACGGCGCAACCATGGTCACCAGCCGCGACAACTTCCTGTACCACGAAATGATGTCGCACCCGGTGCTGTTCAGCCACCCGGACCCGAAGCGCGTGGTGATCATCGGCGGCGGCGACTGCGGCACGCTGCGCGAGGTGCTGCGCCACCCCGGCGTTGAGCAAGCCACGCAGATCGACATCGACGAAATGGTCACGCGCCTGTCGGAAAAATATTTCCCGGAGCTGTGCGAGTCGAACAACGACCCGCGCGCGGAGCTGCTGTTCATTGACGGCGTGAAGTGGATGCGCGAATGCGACGCCGGCAGCATCGACGTGATCATCGTTGACTCCACCGACCCGGTCGGCCCGGCGGAAGGCCTGTTCAAGGCGGATTTCTTCCGTGATTGCCACCGCGTACTCCGCGACGGCGGCATCATCGTGCAGCAAAGCGAATCACCGCTGCTGCACAGCGTCAGCATTATCCGCGACCTGCACGTGAACATGCGTGAAGCCGGTTTCACCAGCACGCAGACGCTGCCGTTCCCGCAACCCTGCTACCCGAGCGGCTGGTGGAGCTGCACGATGGCCGGCAAGGGCACCGATGTGACGCGCTTCCGTGAAAAGGACGCCGCCGCGAAACCGTTCGAGACGCAGTACTACACCGCCGACATCCATCGCGGCGCGCTGACGCTGCCGCCGTTCATGAAGAAAGCCCTGTCCTGATCCGCCAACAGATCAGGACGACTGACGCCGGGCATAACGACCCGGCGTCAGGCCCACCACCCGCTGAAAGTCCCGGATAAAATGCGCTTCATCAAAGTAGCCCAGTTGCTGCGCCAGCCACGCCTGGCTGGGGCGCTGCGGTAGCGGCTGCTTGAGCAGGCGCCGCGCACTAGCCACCCGCGCCACGCGCGCAAACTGCTTCGGGCTCATGCCCACTTCCATCAGGAAACGCCGCTCCAGCGCACGCCGTGACAACGGCACATCCGCCAGCACCTCCGGCAACGGCTTCATTGCCCGCAGGGCCTGCATGGTGCCGTTGACGGCGGGCGAGGGTCGCTGTGGCCGCAGGTGCGTCAGCAGCCACTGGTCAAGGTAGGCAAGCCGGCTGTGCGTGTCCGGCAACAGGGCCATTTGCTCGTGCAGTGCATGCAGCGGCGCGGCAGCGCGCGCAGACAGCAACAGGTCATCGATGTCCGGCACCGGGCAATCCCACAGCGCCCGCACCCCGGCGGGATGGAAACGCACACCAAACGCATAGCGCCCGGCCGCCGGCAGCAGTTGCCCGGACTGCGGCAATGCCGGCGCCCAGATCAGCCCCTGCCCCGGCGTCGACGCCAGCCCCAGCGGCGCGCCGTAACTCAGTATCAGCGAGGTGCCGCCATCCGGGTGCATCAATGCCGCCTGATCTGACCCGTCTCCGGCACGAGTGTCCAGACACCAGAGGCTCTGCACCAGCGGCCGTAACGGCGGCGAGGGGGCCACGCGCACCAGCGCGACCTGTTCGGGAGGGGACATACGGACACGCTCCAGGGCAGACGTACAACGCCGCAAAACTACAATGCCGGCGGCAGGCGATTGTTCAGACTGAGCGTACCCGCACTGAAATGGAGATGCATCATGTCTGACGCCCGTCTGGATTATTACGCGCACAATAAAGACGCGATCCTGCACCTGGCCGGCACGCGCCGGCACCTGAAACAATTGACGCCCGCGTTGTCGTTGCTGGTGGAGTTGCGCGTCTCGCAGATCAACGGCTGCGCTTACTGCCTGTCGCTGCACGCACCGGAAGCGCGCCACGCCGGCCTCAGCCAACGGCAACTGGACTGCCTGGCCGCCTGGCGCGAAGCCGGCACGCTGTTCGACGCACAGCAGCGGGCCGCGCTGACCTGGGCAGAGAGCCTGACCGATATTGCCACCACGCATGCGCCCGATGCGGATTTCGACGCCGTCAAAGCGGTGTTCACCGACGCGGAAATCGTCGATCTGACGCTGTGCATCGCCAACATCAATGCGCTGAATCGCGTGGCGGTGAGCCTGCGCCGCGCGCCGGATGGTGCCTGAGGCAGCCCCGGAAACTGTACGACAATCCGGCATGTCTGCCTGCCACAAGCTTGGCCTGATCGCACCGGTGACGGGGCGGTCGGGCCATGCCATTGACCAATGTAACAGTTAAATTGGCCCCATCCGCCGGGGCCATCTGTACCCCCGGTGCTAGCATGCCTGTCCTGGGTTATATCCCGAGCTATGTGACGACAGGCTTCGAACAAAAACGTCGGTGTGTGCCCGTCACCACCACGCTTCGGCCCCACGGGCCAGGTTTTATTGCTCATTACCGAGAGTGCAGCTTATGTCCAAAGAACATGTTGATGTGCTGATCATCGGCGCCGGCCTGTCCGGCATCGGCGCCGCCTGCCATCTGACCCGCGAGTGCCCCGGCAAGACCTACGCCATCCTCGAAGGCCGCGACGCCGTGGGCGGCACCTGGGACCTGTTCCGCTATCCGGGCATTCGTTCCGACTCCGACATGTACACCCTTGGCTATTCGTTCAAGCCCTGGACCAACCCGAAAGTGATTGCCGACGGCCCGTCGATCCGCGACTACATCAACGAAACCGCCGACGAATACAACGTGCGCCCGCATATCCGTTTCGGTCACCGCGTGCAGAGCGCGAACTGGTCCAGTGAAGAAGGGCTGTGGACCGTGCAGGCACGCCGCACGGCAGACGATGAACTGGTGGAAATCACCGCCGGTTTTGTCATTGCCTGCACCGGCTATTACAAATATGAAGCCGGCTATACGCCGGAGTTCCCCGGCCGCGACAGCTTCAAGGGCCAGGTTATCCACCCGCAGAAATGGCCGGAAGATCTCGATTACCGTGGCAAGCGCGTGGTGATCATCGGCAGTGGCGCCACCGCCGTGACGCTGGTGCCGTCGATGGCCGACGATGCCGCGCATGTGACCATGCTGCAACGCTCGCCGAGCTATGTGGCCACCGTGCCGCAGGAAGACCCGATCTCGGTGCAACTGCGCCGTTTCCTGCCGGAGAAAATGGTCTATCGCCTCGCGCGTACCCGTAACGTCGGCCTGCAAATGCTGGTCTACAAACTGTCCAAGTCGCGGCCGCGCATGATGCGCCGCCTGCTGCTGAAGCAGGCGCGCTGGCAACTGGGCAAAGATTTCGACATGTCGCACTTCTCGCCGAGCTACAACCCGTGGGACGAGCGCCTGTGCGCAGTGCCCAACGGCGACCTGTTCAAAGTGCTGAAGAAAGGCAAGGCATCGGTGGTCACCGACCATATCGAGACCTTCAACGAAACCGGCATCAGGCTGAAATCCGGCCAGCAACTGGATGCGGACATCATCATCACCGCCACCGGCCTGGACCTGCAACTGCTCGGCGGCGCCGAGATCAATGTCGACGGCAAGCCGTTCGAGATCAACCAGTCCACCGCCTACAAGGCGCTGATGCTGAGTGACCTGCCGAACGCGGCGATGATCTTCGGCTACACCAACGCCTCCTGGACGCTGAAAGCCGACATCAGCTGTGAATATATCTGCCGCCTGCTCAAGCACATGGACAACACCGGCACACGCATTTGCGTCCCACGCGTACCGGCCGACATGGCAGAACAGCCGTTTATGGACATGCAGTCGGGCTACATCCAGCGGGCCGTGAACAAGTTCCCCAAGCAGGGCGACAAAGCACCCTGGAAGCTGAAGCAGAACTATGCTTTTGACCTGGCGATGCTGCGCTACAGCAAGGTGGATGATGGGTCGGTGGAATTTGCCAACCCGAAGCCGGCGGCAAAAAAGACGACGGCAAAGAAACCCGCCAAGGCAGCACCACGCAAGAAAGCCACCGCCAAGGCCAAGGCACCGAAAAGCGCGGTAAAAGCCTCCGCCTGATGTAATCCACGCCCCTCCCTCGCGGAGGGGCGTTCTGGTTTATTCGCCGCGCATCGCGACACCCTGCCGCGCCTGGCATGCAATGACTCTTTTCATTCCGCGCCCGGCAGCATGCCACGCAATATTTCATCCACCCGCTCGGTTTCCTGCAGCAGCTCATCGCACACCGGTTGCGGCGCACCACACAGAACGCCCGTACGCACCACCAGCACGCCTTCCTGTTCTACCAGTTCCCGTTTCAGCGCCGCCGGGTGCGCCGCATGCGTCGGCGGCGTAAACAGCCAGATACGCTGATGTGTTTCGTCAATGGCCAGTGTCCAGCCCTCCTGCTGCTGCACCTGGACATCCGGATTCTGACGGAGCATGGCCAATAAACTCTGTGGTGTACCGTACTCAGGGTGCGGCGCCAGCGCCTTGCTTGCGCAACCCGACAGCCAGAACACAGCCAGGCAAAGCAGCACAGCATCAGTCGTGCGTGTCATCCAGTGTCTTCTCCAGCCAGAGTCGGTCGCAATGCTGAATACCCTGCTCAAAAATCGGCGCGTCATAATGGCGGGTGAAGTAATCCCGTTCTACCGCCGCCACGCGAAAGCCTGCGCGCTGATAAAACGCGAGTTGGTAACCGAAGGTGCCGGTGCCCAGGCACAGCCGCCGGGTGCCCTGCGCACGCACGGCGTCAATCACCGCCGCCAGCAGACGCGTGCCGACACCCTGCCCCTGCACGGCGGGCAGCACCGAGATGTTCATCACTTCCAGGCCGTCATCACCGTGTGGAGCCAGCACACAGGCGCCGACAATCTCTTCACCGCGCAGCACCGCATAACATTGCGCGTTGGGCAGATAGCCGCGCACTTTATTTTCGTCAGGGTCTGCTTCGTGCAGCAGCGCCATGGGCAATGCCGCCGGTGCGATCGGTTGTATCCGTAGTGCACTCACGGTGTGTCCTGGTTAACCAGTGGCAGGCGCTGCTCGCCCATCAGCAGGTCCGGCCATACCGGTGCCGCTGGCGCCAGGTCACCCGCCTCGATGTGCTGGCGCCAAAGGTCGTACCCCATGTGCCGGCCAAACGAGCCGACGCGCCGCCAGCCTGTGTCACCGCGCGCCAGCAACCAGCTCTCGGGGATCGCATTGGCGGCATAGCGCACCAGCACGACCGCTTCGTCCGCGCCATCATTGTTCAGGTCCGTCAGCCAGATGGCGCACTGGCGTTGCGGCGACAGGCAATATACCGCCTCCCAGCTATCGCCTTTCTCTTGCAGGTGGGCCACCAGATCATCGGGCAACACGGCAGTGCCACCCGGCCCATGCAGCACGGTGATCTGCCTGCGCACTTCCTCTGCACTCAGCACATCGGACGACGCGCCCGGGGAAGCCGCCAGCGTCTGGCGTGCGCGGGTCGCAATATCCGTCAGGCGCGCATCGCCCTGCTGTGCCGACAATGCCGTCAGCGCCATCAGGCCCCAGCGGTCCGAGCGGTGCCGCAGATAATAAAAATCAAACGACTCGGTGCTGACGCGCCCGTCCAGCAAGCGCGCCACCTGATCCGCCACGGCCAGACGGCGAGGGTCCATCACCGGCGAGAGCAACAGCGCCAGCGTGATCAGCCCCACCACCGCCACCGTGATATTGGTCGGCCCGATGCTGCGCATCCAGCCGCCCCGCCGGAACCAGGACAGGCTGTAGCCCAGTGCGTAGACAGTGATCAGCAACCAGACAAACAACGCCCAGATGCGATCCTCCGTCCAGCCGTACTGATGAATCCGCATCGACAGCGCAACGCCCGCCACAATCACCACCACCGGCAACGACAGCCAGGCCACGCTGATCGCCAGCGCCAGCCAGCGCGGATAAGGCGGCGACTGCGCGCCATCCTGCCAGGCGCAGTTGATGAAATTCACCGCCAGCACAGCAAACCACAACAGGAAAAAGGCCGCCGAGCCGGTGGCAAACAAGGTGTCCAGGCCCGTCAGCGGTAACGCCAGCACCCAGAACACACCGAACAACAACAGCAAGGGCAGCAGCCAACTGTTCAGGCCGAGCCAGTAGCGCCGCAAACCACCCAGCAACCCCACCCGCGCCAGCCCCTGCGCGAACACACTGCCGACGACAATGCCCGTCACCGGGAAAATAAACACCGGCTCACGGATCAGCCGCTTGAGAAAATCCAGCCCGATGCTGTCCATCAACATCGCGCCGGCCGTCAGCACCGCCCAGAACAGCAGCGTCACGGCCAGCACGCTCGCCAGCAACATGCCGTTGCGCCAGGCCAGCTCGAACAGGTGGTGATAATCCCAGCGCCCCTGCCGCCAGCCCGCAACCAGCGGCACCACCACGAACAGCGCCACCAGCGCACCCAGCACCTGCCCCGGCCCGTTCGCTACCAGACCCCAGCCATGGGAAGAGGCCACCGTCTCCAGCGGATCACTCACCCAGCCGGCGTACACACCGAGCAGCCCGTAGACGATCACCACACCCAGCATGAGCCCGCCCCACTGGCGGCGTCCCATGCCTGATTGCGCGGACAGATACCAGGCACCGGGCACCGCGAAGGCGAGCCATAACAAGGCCCCCAGCCACATTGGCGAGGTGGCCGGCCAGACTGTGTATTCCGCCGCCTGCCAGAGCCAGCACAGCAGAGCGCCCTGCACTGTGCCGATCAGCATCAGCAGACGCGAGGCGGCGGGCGTGTGTTCGATTTCCTGTGACATGGCGTTCCCTGCATTGAGAAGGAGTGAGGCCCGGCGGCATGACGGACGTCGTTTAGCAGGCCGCTGAAAAGCAGCCTGCGCTGACGGCTCGATTGAACCGTCAGCAAAATCAAACGCGACAGCGATTGCTTTTCCGTGCCCAGCTTTTGCGGCTCTGCGCCGCAAAGGTGGCTTGAAGAAGCATCGACGAGGCGTTTTCAACACCCTGTTATAGACCGATACGTGCGGGAAGATTCCGCCGTTGATCAGTGCGCTATCAGGGCATCAGGCAACGCGCTATCTGCGCGGCATCTTCGTCACTGACCCCGGTGCTTTCGGCAATATCACGCCACCGGGAAACGGCGTGCATCACGGCTTCGGCGCCGGCCTCCACTTCGGGCCGGGGCAGACCAAACACCTTGCCCAGTGCTGTCACTTCGGACGGACGCGGCGCCCAGGGCTTGAGGCCGAACCCCGCCACGGGATACTCCCCCACACTCAGCGACGGCACCAGATCGTAGGCCGGCGCCAGCCGGCAGCCTGACGCATCACAGAACAGCGAAAAATTGCGCTCGTGGTCATCCAGGTTGTTGATCGCGCGGTTGAACAGCATCAGCCGCAACAATTGGGCCAGGTCCGCTTCGATGGCCACGGAATAACGGCGCAGCAACGCCGCAATATCGTCATAGCGAAACACCCCGCCATGATCCCGCTGGCTGGCCGATTCCTTGAGCAGGCTGTTGATCGTCAGCAAGTGCCGTCGCAGGCCGTGGGCATCGATATCGAAACGATCGACCAGCAATACTTCACGCCCATTGATGCCTTCCCGCACCTCCCCGTCCGGCACGCCAATGCCCGCAGCGTGCGCCATGCGCAGGCAAGCAAGCTCCACGCGGGCATTGTTGTAGCGGTCCTGCCCCAATCGGTTGAACTTTGCCAGCCAGTGCCGGCCGTTGTCGTACAACAGCGCTTTGGGACGTGCGCCACCGACACCGCTGCCCGCATTGGCGAGGTACAGCAGGCTCATGTCATCCGGGTACAGACGCAGATATGCCGGGTTGTCGATGTGCTGCGCGGCGTCTTCTGCACGCGCCAATTGGGCAAGGGGCGTGCCGAGCTCCCAGCCCGGCGTCTCACCGCGCGGCACCACACTTAATGCACCAATGCGTGACGCCCCCACCATGGCCAGCATGTCGATAGCGCTGTGCGCATTGAGGCGCTGCTGGTCGCGATAAAGTGCCAGGCGCGCCAGCACCTTGCGGCCCCAATCATCCGGCAGGTAGTCGTCGAGGAATCCCGGCATACCGCCAGCACAACGCAACACCACTTCCCCGGATTGCAGCGGCAACTGACGCGGGTCCAACGGGAAGGCACCCGGCGCCGCCAGATAGTCGGCCCGATAGCGGAACCCGACGCGCTGCAACAGGCCGCGATCTTCTTCCAGCACCATCTCCGCCGCCCAGATGCGGCCAGTGGGAGATGTATTCAGGTGGATGTCATAGCGTGCCGTCGTCATCGAACAGACTGGCCTCCATCACAAACAACGCCTCGAAGCCTGACGCCAGGCCCAGCACCTCGGCGGCAGCATAGTAGCGGCCGAGCGCCACGCCCGGATCGCCCTGCTCCATCTTTTGCAGGGTGGACCGGGCCACACCAATACGCAGGGCAAACGCCTGCATATCATCGTCGGGGAACCGCCGGCGACGGGCTTCGCGCAGGCGGCGGCCCAGTGCTGCCAGATGATTCATGAGGCCTCCATTACCGTAATTACGGTAAATAATGCCATTTATACCGCCAATTTACCATTATTACGGTACATCACTGCCCCACCAGCACCCGGCTCCGCAACCAGCGCAACGCCGGGTCGTCTTCCTGGTCGCGGTGCCAGTACAGGTACAGGGACAACGGCGGCAGGCGCACCGGCAGTTCGCGGATCACCACATTCGGCAACGGCAACTGCTCCGCCAGCACGCGCGGCAGTGTCAGCAGCAAATCAGTAGCACCCACCGTCGCCATGGCCGACTGGTGGTGCTGGCAGCGCAGCGCGATCTGCCGGTGGTAGCCGGCCTGCGCCAGCCCGAAATCCTCCAGCCCCGGGCCGCGTCGGCGCGAGGACACCAGCACGTGACGGGCGACCAGGTAGCTTTCCAGCGTCAGCGGGCCGGTGGCGAGCGGGTGGTCGGCACGCAGCATCACCACCAAGGGCACGTCCATCAGATGCTGCTGGCTGATCTCGGCATCCACCGGCAGTTGCACATCAATGGCGAGATCAAGCCGGCCGGCCGCCAGGGTCGAGGCCAGTTCGCGCCGGCCCACGGTCAGCGACTGGACATCCACCCCCGGCGCTTCGTCCGCCAGCATGCGCATCAGCCCCGGCAGCACGCAGGCTTCCAGACCGCTGCGCAGCGCCAGCACAAAGGTGCGGCGCGCCTGCCCCGGCTCGAAGCCGCCCATGCCGGTCAGGCACCCCTGCAGGCCGTGCAGCGCCTCGCGCACCGGCATGATCAGTTCACGGGCGCGGGGCGTGGGCACCATGTCCCGGCCACGGCGCACGAACAGCGGGTCCTCGAGCCGGTCCCGCAGCCGTGCCAGCGCATGGCTCACCGCCGGCTGGCTCAGGCTCAGCAGGCTGGCGGCGCGGGTGATGGAGCCTTCGCGGTAGATCGCCTCGAACACCACGAACAGGTTCAGGTCGATGCTGCCGATATTCAGTGTTTGCATGCGGGAGGATTCACACTATTCATTCGATTCATTGGCAAGCCTTCCATACACTCGGGTGATTGGCAATCCACCCGCCGTTATCAACAGGAGCCACCCATGGACTTCAGCCTGTCCCCGATCGCACAGGACTACTGCGACCGCGTGCGCCGTTTCATGGACGAGGAGATCCGCCCCGTCGAACACGCCTACCACCGCGAACTCCAGCAACGGGATGACAAGTGGGTGGTGCTGCCGATCATTCGTGAACTGAAAGCCAAAGCGCGCGCCGCGGGCCTGTGGAATATGTTCCTGCCGGATGCCGAGCTGGGTGCCGGGCTGTCGGTCACCGATTACGCGCCCGTGGCCGAGCTGACCGGCCAGAGCGCCATCGCCCCGGAAATCTTCAACTGCAACGCGCCGGACACCGGCAATATGGAAGTGCTGTACCACTACGGCAGCGACACCCAGAAAGCCGAGTGGCTCACGCCGCTGCTAGCCGGCGAGATCCGCTCCGCGTTCTGCATGACCGAGCCGGACGTGGCTTCGTCCGACGCCACCAACATGGCCGCCACCGCCCTCATCGAAGGCGACGAGGTGGTGCTCAACGGCCGCAAATGGTGGAGCACCGGCATCGGCCACCCGGACTGCCGCGTGTTGATCTTCATGGGCCTGACCGATCCGGGCGCGCACCGCCACGCACAACATTCCATGGTGCTGGTGCCCAAAGATGCGCCCGGCGTGCGCGTGACACGCATGCTGCAGACCATGGGCATGTATGACGAACCCTACGGCCATGGCGAAGTCGAGTTCAATAACGTGCGCCTGCCGGTGAGCAACATCATCGCCGGCCCTGGCCGGGGCTTTGAAATCGCCCAGGGCCGGCTCGGCCCCGGCCGTATTCATCACTGCATGCGCCTGATCGGCCTGGCCGAACTGGCCCTGCAACTGATGTGCGAGCGCGGCACGGCACGTCAGGCGTTTGGCAAACCGCTGGTGAACCTCGGCGGCAACCGCGAGCGCATTGCCGATGCGCGCATGATGATCGAGCAGGCACGCCTGCTGGTGCTGAAGGCCGCCTGGCTGATCGACCAGCGCGGCGTCATGGCCGCCATGAGCGAAATCTCGCAGATCAAGGTCATCTGCCCGAACGTGGCGCAGACCGTGGTCGACATGGCCATGCAGATCCACGGCGGCGCCGGCCTGAGTGAAGACACCCCGCTGGCCATGGCCTGGACTGCCGCCCGCGCCCTGCGCCTGGCCGACGGCCCCGACGAAGTGCATCGCGGGCTGGTGGCGAAATTCGAACTGATGAAATACCGTGGCTGATTGCCGCATTGACTGAAGAGAGCCCATCAAGATGTCGCAACGAATTCTGATCACCGGCGGTGCCTCCGGCCTGGGCCGTGCCCTGGCCGAGCGCTACCTGCGCCAGGGCGCCCGCGTCCTGATTTCTGACATGAACACCCAGCGCGGCGAAGAAACCCAGTTCGCCCTGCGCCAGATGGCCAAAGAGCATGGCGGCAGCATCGACTTCCAGCCCGGCAACATTTGCGACGACAACGACTGGCAACGGCTGCTCGACTGGTGCGTCGCCCACTGGCAAGGCCTGGACGTGCTGGTAAACAACGCCGGCGTGGCCAGCGGCGGCCGCGTGGAAAAACTCAGCATTGCTGACTGGGACTGGATCATCGACATCAACCTGAAAGGCATGATCCGCGGCATGCGCCTGTTCGTGCCCCAGTTCAAGCAACAGGGCAGCGGCCAGTTCATCAATATCGCTTCCCTCGCCGCCGTCGCCAACGCACCGGCGATGAGTTCCTACAACGTCACCAAATCTGCCGTGGTGGCTTTATCTGAAACGCTGCGTCACGAACTGGGCGCCTATGGCATTCACACCTCCGTGGTATGCCCGAGTTTTTTCCAGACCAATCTGGCCGAATCCATGCGCACCCCGGAACCGGGCATGGAACAGACCGTGCGCAAACTGCTGGCCGGCGGCAAACTGAGCGCCGAACAGGTGGCTGACTATATCGTGCGTCATGCAGACAAAGGCCAGTTCCTGATCCTGCCGCACCGCGAAGGCCGCTGGTTGTGGCGCCTGAAAAAATTCGTGCCGTATATCTACAACCGCGAACTCGGCAAGGCCGGCCGCATGCTGCGCCGCAAGCTGGAAAAAGCCGACCAGACCGCCTGAAGGAGCCTCACCATGGCGAAGACCATTCTGATTACCGGCGCCAGCTCCGGGCTGGGCGAAGGCATGGCACGGGAATTTGCCGCACGTGGCTACGACCTGGCGCTGTGTGCCCGCCGTGTAGAACGGCTTGAAGCCTTGCGCAATGAACTCAAACAGAAACACCCGCAGGTGCGTGTGGAGGTTCGCGCGCTCGACGTGCTCGACTACGAGCAGGTGTTCGAGGTGTTCCGTGCGTTCCGCACCGACTTCGGTCGGCTCGACCGGGTGATCGTCAATGCCGGCATGGGCAAGGGCCAGCCGCTGGGCACGGGCTATTTCTGGGCCAACCGGCAAACGGCAGAAACCAACTTCGTGGCTGCCCTCGCACAGTGCGAAGCCGCCATGGAAATATTCCGCGAGCAGAACAGCGGCCACCTGGTGATGATCTCGTCCATGAGCGCCATGCGCGGCATGCCGAAGAACCTGACCACCTATGCGGCCACGAAAGCAGGGGTTGCGCTGTTGGCCGAAGGGCTGCGCTCCGAGATGCTCGGCAAGCCGATCAAGGTCACCACGCTGTTCCCCGGTTATATCCGCTCAGAGATCAACGAGAAGGTGAAGAATACGCCCTTCATGGTGGATACCGAGACAGGTTGCCGGGCACTGGTGAACGCCATCGAGAAGGAAAAGGCCACCGCCTGCGTGCCGGCCTGGCCGTGGACAATGATTGGGATGCTGATGCGGAATTTGCCGTTGTCGGTGGTCAGGAAAATGAGCTGAACAGATCAACTCTGCCAGCGAGGCCTCACCCTGATGATGCTGCAGGAACGTGCCATTCAGACCGCCCTCGGCGCATTGCATGTTCGCATGGCGGGCGAGGGGCCGGCCATTCTGTTCTGGCCGAGCCTGTTGATGGACGGCACCATGTGGCTCGACGTGGCGCGCCGATTGTCGTCGCGCTACACCGTCGTGCTGATTGACCCGCCAGGTCACGGCAAGAGCGACACATTGACACGGCACTTCGACTTCACGACCTGCGCCGAATGCATCCTGAATATTCTGGACACGCTGGGCATTGAACGTGCGCACTATGTCGGCAACTCCTGGGGCGCCATGGTGGGCGGCACGTTCGCAGCGCAATATCCCCGGCGCATCGGCTGCGCCATCCTCATGAATGGCACCGCCTCACCCTGCGGCCCGGCACAACGCATCAGGTTCCAGATGATGATTTTGCTCGGGCGCCTGCTTGGCGGAATACGTGGCCCACTGCTGCCGAAGGCCGTGAAGGCTTTCCTGGGGCCCACCAGCCAGCGGGAACGTCCGCAGGTTGTGGCCGCCGTACGCGCCGCCCTTGGCCGCGTGGATTTCAATTCAGGACGCTGGGCCGTGGAGAGCGTGGTCTTGCGCCGGCCTGATCAACACGCGCTTTACCAAACCATCCGCACGCCGGTGCTGGTCGTGGCCGGTCTTGAAGATGCCACCTTTCCCGTCAGCGAAACCCGTGCAGCGGCAGAGGCCATTCCCGGTGCATCGTTCAGCGTCATGGACAATGCAGCCCATCTCGCCGGGCTGGAGTGTCCGGCCGATACCAGCGACATGATCGACGCTTTCATCGTGAGTGATTGGGTACCCGCCCAATCCTGACGAGCCGGCAGATCACAAGACACGCCATCACAGCCCGAGCGCACGCCAGACTGTTTGTAACAGGCGGGCACGGCGCTCCATCGGCCAGGGTTGGCCTGCATCAAACCCGGTCAGGATCAGGCCATCGACGAACACATCGAGTACGTCGGCAGCGCCAACAGGATCGTCAGGACAAACGCGTGCGACGCGGTCACGCAACTGCGCGCTCCACCACTCATTGAAACGGTCAAGCTCGGCCCGCAGCGCTGGGTCCGTCGCCGCACCCAGCACCAGTGCAAGCCAGAGCTGGTGGGTGCGTGCATCGGGGCCGAGGACGGCCCATTCGATCAGGGCACGCAACGCCGCCCGATCATCCAGACCCTGCATGGCCTGCACACCCTCCTGACGGCGCTTGTCGATTTCCCGCCGGACGGCGTTGCGCAGCAGTTCTTCGCGCCCGCCAACATAGTGCGTGACAGCCGATGTGGACGCGCCAATGTGGTCCGCCACGGCACGGATGGTCACCGCTGCAAACCCGCATTCGGTCGCAATATCCAGGACCGCGCGCTCAATAAGTTCGCGGCGATTGTGATGATCTACTTGACGAGGCATGGGAACAGTATATGTTATGCAACATGTGTTTTAAAACAATTGTTGTCAGCATTTCAGAGGAAAGCAGGAATGGACGACGTCGATGTGGCCGTTATCGGTGCAGGCTTTTCCGGGCTGGTGGCGGCCCGCACACTGCAGCGCAGCGGCCTGTCGGTGCGGGTACTGGAGGCTGCCGACCGGGTCGGTGGGCGAGCCATGACAGAATCTTCGGCGGCCGGCACGCCCGTCGACCTGGGTGGCCAGTGGATCGGGCACCATCATGTCCGCATGCAGGCCCTGGCGCAGGAATTCGGGATGACCCTGTTTCCTTCCCATACCCGCGGCAAAATGCTGATACGTGATGGACAGCAGAACCTGTCGCGCCTGTCCCCCGCCACACTCTCCGCACTGATGTCCCTGATCTGGCTGGCGATCATGGCGCGCACTGGCCTGGGTGTACGCGATGACCGGACGCTGGCCGACTGGCTGGCCGGCATCTCCCCATCCCGCGCCAGACGGTTGATCGACATCGTTACTGCCACCCTCACCGCGACAGATCCAGAACGGATTTCAGTACAGGCGGTGGCCGATGCGCTCAATGCCTCCGGGGGTCTGCTGGAAATGCTGAGCTTCAAGGGTGGCGCTCAGGAGTCACTGCTCTCCGGTGGCGCCGGCGGGCTCGCGGCAGCCATTGCTGAAACGCTGGGCCCTGCTGTTTCGCTCAATCAATCCGTGACAGCCCTCCTGCGTGATGCACAGGGTGTAACGGTACACACACCACACGGCGCGATCCGGGCACGGCACGTCATAGTCGCCACCGCACCACCCGTGGCAGAGCGCATCCGCCACGAACCGCCGTTGCCGGCAGGCCGGGCACAGCTACAACGCGATACTTTCATGGGCACCATCTACAAGGCTGTCATCGTCTACGACACCCCCTTCTGGCGCACTGACGGCCTGAGCGGCGAACTGCTCGCCCTCGACAGCCTGGTGGCCACCGCCGCCGATATCTCGCCGCCTGGCGGCCCCGGTCATCTGTGCACACTGGTGCCCGGTCAGGCAGCTCGCACCTTGAGCAACCTTGATACCACCACCCGGCGCGAGACTGTCCTCCACACACTCGCCACACATTTTGGCGAACGCGCCCGCGCGCCCGTCAGCTTTCACGAGAAATCGTGGCACGAGGACAGATTTGTATTGGGCGGCTATACCGCCTGGTCAAAACCGGGAACCAGCGCCGCCCTCGCTGACGTTGGCACAGAAGCAACCGGCCGGGTGCACTGGGCCGGCACTGAATCAGCGACACAATTCCGGGGATACTTCGAAGGCGCGGTACGGGCGGGTGAGCGGGCGGCTGCCGAGGTATTAGCGGCGGGATGAGCCGCAACACAAAATTTTCTACATACCATATGAGTGCCTGGACCAGACAGGCACTGGCTTCAAAAAACCTGGAATCAGAGAACCCTTCCAGAATCTTTACTTGCCCGCTCCAAAATGTTGCTCCGACTCACAATGCACCTGCTCCCAGGTCTGGACCATCTGCTTCTTTGCGCCACCCCAGCGATAGCCGCCCAGCGCGCCACTCTTCTGGATCACACGGTGACACGGAATCAGTAGCGCAACCGGATTGGCGCCCACCGCATTACCCACGGCTCTTGACGCCCTGGGATAACCCAGTGTGCTGGCAATCTGAGAATAGCTGGCCAACCTGCCCGGCGGAATACGCAACAATGCGCGCCATACCGCCACCTGAAAGTTGGTGCCCACCACATGCAGTGACAACGGTCCGCGCTGCGGGCCTGACGGCTTGCTGAACAGCGCATCAATGACGTAACGGGTTGAGGCGTCGCTTCTTGTCAAAGTGCCCAACGGCCACTCTTCGCGCAATTCAGCAAGTGGCTCCTCTGTCTCGGCATAATCCACAAACCCCAGTCGGCAGATACCACGCGGCGTCACCGCGACAAACATCCGGCCCAGCGGCGTCTGATGGAATCCGTACTGGATACTGACACCCAGACCTTTGCTCTTGTATTCGCCAGGTGTCACCGCTTCCAGCTGAACGAAGTGATCGTACAGGCGTGAGCTGCCACTCAGCCCAATACTGTGCGAGACATCCAGCAACGCCTGCGCCTCGTCCAGCAATCGCTTTCCGCGCTCCAGCGTCATCGCCTGCAGAAATCGCTTCGGTGTGGTGCCTGCCCACCGGCAAAAAAGCCGCTGGAAATGAAACGGACTGAGATGAACATGGGCCGCCACCTCTTCCAGCGTCGGCTGTCCAGAGACGCGCTCTGACATATACGTCATCGCCTTTTCAATGCGGGCATAGTCAGACATGGTGCACACCCTCAGACGCGGTTGATGGAAACACCACCGTCCACCAACAGCGCAGTGCCAGTAGTGAAACTGGAGGCGTCAGAAGCGAGATACAGCGCTGACCGGGCGATCTCTTCCGGCGTCGCGATACGTTTCATGGCGTGCAGACCGGCGACAAATGCCAGCGCCTCCGGCGTACTCGCAAACTCCCTGGCCGCATCGGTATCCGTGCCACCGGGCAACAGCGCGTTCACCCGAATGTTCTCGCGCCCATATTCCACCGCAAGCACCTTCATCAGACCAATGAGGCCGGCCTTGCTGGCGGCGTATGCCGCCGTGCCTGGCATGCCCGCCGTATAGCCCACAAAGGTGGAAGTAAAAATCAGCGAACCACCACCGCCTGCCAGCATGGCCGGCAACTGATACTTGGCCGCCAGAAACGCGCTGCTCAGGTTCGTTGCGATCACCTGGTTCCAGTCGGCCAGCGTCATCTCCGGCACCGGACCCATCGCACCCAGTATACCGGCGTTGTTAAAGGCGACATCCAGCCGGCCAAAGCGCGCCAGTGTCTGTTCCACCAGTGTCCGGGCAAACCCTTCATCCCCCACGTCCCCCGCCACGGCCAGGGCTTGCCCGCCTGCCGCATGAATGGCATCCACCAGTGCTGCAAGCTCAGGCTCTCTTCTTGCGGCCACGACTACCGCCGCCCCTTCCTGGGCAAAAAGCCGGGCCGTCGCATGACCAATCCCTGAACTGGCGCCGGTCACGATAGCCACCTTGTTCTCAAGCGAACTCATATTTACCACCCCTTCAGCCTTGCTTCTGGCGGGGCATATCCCCGCTGGAGATGTCAGCTTAAGAGGCCGCTGGCCCGTTACTCGACCCGAATCTTGCTGTATTGGTCTGGCGGTGGGGCAAGAGCCATCCCTACCATAGCAGCCAGAAACGCTCCGCCATTGCCCATTCCAGGGGACGTTGATACGAAACTGGTTGCCACCAGCGCATCCATGATCAGGACGAGGTTGAATCTAATGAGCATACATTTATCCGCCACGAAGCCATTGTTCATGGCAAGCGACATAAAGAGTACAGTCTGCGGCTGGGCATGCAGTACCAGAAGAACCTATTTTTCATAGTAATAGACAGAAGAAAACCTGATGTCTTTCTCTCGATCAGCACACCATTGCGGGAAGGTTTCCTTTGCATCCTGGCCAGTATATTCCTCCCAGCACCCCACCAGATGATTGAAGTAGGCGACCTCCGATTGCAGTGCTTCCTTCTTGGGGGAAGGTGGCAGCCTTGCCAGCCACTCATCAACTTTGGCCAGTGTCTTTCTCGACTCATCAGGATCGCCAATAAAGAAAGACTCGGAAAGATGATGGGCCTGGTAATAAACATAGTTCAAGCACGACGTTGCAACTTCGATGATACAAACAGGATCATCCGGATCAATTGCTAGCGCCTTGTGGTGAAACCGCACATCCCTGGATGCATACCCCAGCCATTTCAATGGTGTGGCGCTTTCCGGAGCTTCCTCGGACCATTGCTGGAATACCTCTTTCAGGTACTCACGCAGAGGATGAGGCAGAAGCTGGTGAGCGCGCTGGTTTGAATAGCCAAGCTGCACCAGCTCCAGAGCGACCTCTCTTTGTGCGCTGACCGGCTTGCCACGAGCATGCACCACAAATTCCCTGATCGCCGAGATCGCTGCCTTATTCAGCCCAGCTTCTTTATGCAAGCAATACCTGCCGAAAAGCGCATAGCCTTCTTTTGCGGAGTACGCCTCACCGATGACGGCTAACGTTTCGAAGTTTTTCTGATCCATGCCTGCATTCCCACCGGAATTCAGCGTGATACTAGCCCTTCCTCGACCAGACAGCCAATAGCGGATGTTGAGAATGGAATACCGAGGCCGTGCGGTCCACGCGGACAGCAAGGTATCTGTTGATGTGAAAACTCTGGGGGAGAGATGCCGGACTATATCCGGGCAAAATGGATAATCATTGAAGCAGGGAATGGACGCCCGTTCAAGCCTGACCTCTATGAGAACCTGGCTACTAATAATCTGTATTCACTTATAAAGTAAAGCCTGCCTTGGAAGCAGCAATCTGGACATCCATCAACCTATCGCCATCAAGACCGCCACCACATCAGCATGTGCTATCCCACTATCAAATACTCGTGCGTGTCCTGCCTTGTTCCGAGTATAAACAGAGCTATTCATTGACAACACCTGCAGTACGCGCCCTTGGAATGAAGCCGAAGGTACGATGGAAAGGGCGTCGCCGTGCCTGCACTGGTTATGTTTTGGTTATTCGATGCCATATATAGACTGGAGTTTTCTTGAAGTCCTGATGTCGGCCCACTGAATCCAGAGTTTCAGAAGCGCCTCCCGCTGCAGCAACCATAAGTGATGGAATAAGTGGCAGAGCCGAACCCGAGAGCATCGCAGTCGTTATTCCGCCTAATGAGACCAGCGCTCCTTTCGCAGCTGATCGGGCAATAGTTCGAGCGTTATTTCTCAGTTCATCTATCTGCGGCAGGATTTCATTGGTGAAGTATAGCTGAGCTTTTGTTTCAAAGTTCTCTGGCTCAACATCTTTCAGATGCTCCACTGCATACAGAACAGATGAATTAAATCTTTCTAAGGCAGCAGGGTATCTTTCGCGCAATTCAATGATCGTCTCAGGGCCATCTACACTGATCAGCGCTTTATTAGCGTCAAAAAATTTACAAGGCCTGTTTGATGAGGAAACGTTCTCAGTTCCGGATCGGCTTAAAAGCTCAGATTCGAATTCAGATTCTGTGACGTAAGTGTGACCCAATTTTCCAGCAAGCCTCGTTTCATTATATATATTTTTCAGTCTAACCCGCATAGCCTGATTGATCGTTTGATAGGCCCACTGATCGAATTTTTCTTCATCCAAGCATTCCTCTGGCTCCCACACCCGTTTACACCGAATCCCTCCATCAATCTCACCAACCTTCTCGATTGTTTGGAAAAGATAGAGCTGAACGCCTTTTTTCCAGAAATCTCCGCTGAACCCAACATTCAAAGCTGGCCTACGTTTTTCCGATGCGCCTTCATTCAAGACCAGCATCCTGCCACTTAGATCTCGAACTACAGATTTTAGACGAGCACGACTATGAATGAAGTCATGCAAATCATCCGGAATACTGGACCTAAACGCATCGTCTGAATGTAGTAACGGAACTTCATCGCTCGGCCTATTAAACAACGAAAGCGGTATTACCTTGACGAAATCCAATTTAATAAGATGAAAATACGCACAAAATAGCCTAACGCCTTCTTCAATGGTTGCCAAACTAATGGTTGAGCTTGCGGAGACCAAAGGGTCATCAATAATAATCGATTGATAAACCAAAGCTGATGGTAGAATTTTTGTCTCTGTTGCTTCCGTGGACTCAGATCCAAAAAGCGCGTTAAGACCACTGGAAGGATCAAATGAATCCAACTCACCATTAATGGTTTGAGCTCTACCATTTATATACTGAGAAATTCGAGCAGAGACCTCATCATTCGGTAGGTCGGATAGACTTACCGGTTTTCCGGAAGCTGTAACCAACCCCGAATCTATCAAAAGGTTTATCGCCAGCCTACTCACATTATCTCCAGAAAAAAGTAGCGCGAAGCTTTACGGCAATTTTGGAGCCGCGAAGCGGTTGAAGAATTGTCCGGCAACAGCGGCAGGCTATGCTTTACTCGTAGTGGCTCCAGAGCCTGAGGACTTTCACCACTTGCTCGCCCTCTAGCACTTGGTAGACCAGACGATGCTGAATATTGATACGGCGAGAATAGGCCCCCGCAAGATCACCAATGAGCTTCTCAAACGGAGGCGGCTTGCGATATGGATCTTCCGCTATCAACGCCAAAAGTGCCTGAGCTTTTGGTTTAAGGCCGCTGGAAGCCAACTTCTTTGCATCTTTCTGGGTTTGCGTGGTGTAAACCAACTTCCATGTCACCAGCCCAGCTCCTCATCACATTCATCCACGGGGGTATCCATCCCCTCACGAATAGACTCCCGCATACCTGGAACGGAGAGCAGGTAAAGTGTCTCCTGAATTGCAGACCAGTCTTCCTCGGAAACCAGAACGGCTTTGTTTCGCTTACCCATGATGACGATTGGTTGGTGAGACTCGGCGGCCTCGTCAATCAACCGATAAAGGTTGCTGCGCGCCTCAGTTGCTGTGATGCCGGTCATGACACACCTCTTGTGTGTTCAAATTTTCACCAAGTGTACGCCTCCAGGTACGTACGTCAAGGCGAACGTTTGTATGGCCACACGTTAGACGCCAGCTCTGCGGGGTATGAGCCAGTGAACCAATCCGGGACACGCATATATTTATAATTTCAGGCGCCATCAAAATCACATCACCGCGATATCTAGCTAAGCCGACTATTCATGCGTGTCCCGGAATTCCGTTGTCTAACCTTACGGGCAGCGGCCCATGACTCGGAGCTTCAGCGAGGCGCTACCCTCCTACTGAATAGCGGACTTGCACCGCTTGATTTACCGCCAGCTTTGCCCGGCGCTCTGCATGTCCTGTGTTTTATCATGCATTCTCTGGTTATTCGTATTGAGATACTTATTGCCTATTAGGGCTTCCAATCATAATTGAGCGCATCACTAGCCTAAGAACCATCCACCATGCGTAGACAGACTGTATTGATAGTGAACTATCATCATCCAGCAGCCCATGAGCCACCTCATTTCGCAAATTAAATCCGAGAGAATCTGTAAAAACACTTTTCATCTCAAAGACTAAATCTTTACCGTATAAATTAAGCGCTTCTGGCAACTCCATCAGGGAGCTCAAACCATTCTCATTTTCTATTCCTTCCTTATCAATATTGCTTGTATGAGCCCCAATTCCCTTTAATTGTGATCGAACAATATGCTCGACCTGCGGACAAAGCAAGTGAATAGCAAGACCGAATTCGTACTCAAAACCAAGCCATAGCGCGTGCCCCAACATACTCTCTCGACCTTGAGGAACTATGGGTGAGTAATGGCAAGCAGCAACCATAATCTCTTTTGTGAATCTATGCTCCATAAGTAATTGCCTCAACGCCGGCATTATCTGACCTTCAACAACAATCTGAATTTCAATAGAAAATTGTTGCTGAACTTGCCTATGGAGCGCGGCTTGGTTGGCAGGATCATCTTCACCCGCCCTCAAATTCATTGCCGGAGTTTTTGCGATAACACGCCCGTCGCTACTCATGTGACTAGAGCCAAACAAGCTGCTAAGAAAGCTTTTCTTCAAAATTTCTTTCGCGCTTTCGCTATGCTTTTCGTATTCTGGCCCACCAAATAGACCCGTGAAATACATTAGCGCCTCTTCGGCACTCTGTTTTCCAGAGACGTGCTCAATGGATTGCTCTACCATGTCTGAGATGTCAATTCCCGGTGTGCTTACAAACCCCATTTCTTCTAAGGACGCTTTCCCTGAAACCGCTATTTTGTCTCGAATTACTCTAATTCTCTCTTCGACGCCATACACCTCTCGGTGTTTAGTGGGAATTTTTCGATAGGATTGTATTGCGTTTTCATAGAAGGAGTTCGCAACCATATTACTCCCGCTAGATCGAGAGTCGGCCTCCAGCTCGAAACACTGCGCTATCGCTACAAGCGACTCCAGCCATCCATTGTCATCAGAGCACTGCCTATACTTCTTAGCAGCCAACTCAAAGTACGATCTGGCAGCATGAAAATCACCATTTTTCTTTAGGTCACTGGCCTTCTCACCGAGCGATGACGCTATATCTTCTTTAAAATCATTATCAATTTTAAGCTTATCCAATAGGTCCGCTAACCACAGCGACATGAACTTGGTTCTAGGACACTCAGAACAGAAGGCTGAGAACAGTCTGGCCTTGATTTTCTCCAAACGATCAAAATCTCTGGTCTGCAGACACAGCCGCGCTGCACGCTCCCAGCAATCGTTTAAACCACGAAGCCATGCTTCATCATCAATCGGCTGGGAAATGTAAGAATCTATTGCTATTTTTGCATGTTCTGGATTCTTAGGTTTTCTTAACAACCACAGCAAATCAGCGAGCCTTGCTTTCAGTAAAGGCTCGCTGATCTCATTGACAATATCCTCAAAGAATATTAACTCTTCTTCGGCAAAGTCATCAGGCAGCGCAGAGCGCCGCCCCGCCCGAAAGTCTTGAAAGTAGGCTTTGAATGGTTCATTGATACTGCTTGCCTCTAGCATCATTGAGGCAGATTGGGCCAAGAGATCAAGAGCTCTGGAGTGCACCGCCCTCCCCCGCTCTAACATTTCTTTCGAATGCTTTTGTAGACAACTCATAATCGAAGAGTAACCGTAACGGTCATCTAAAGGGACGTCGTAGCTCCAATTGCATTCTGTAAGTATATCTCGATTTAACTCTGACGAATTTTCCATATTCTTCTTCACGCTTGAAGTCAGCTATTCATCCCTAGCACAAGATACTTTTTCTTTCCCTGAATTTCTACTCGCACAGACACGAATTTTGCAATACTCATTTTTCTGTCACCTACCAACAGCATCATCACATTGGTATTTTTTTCTTTATCATGAATTCATTAAGGCGCCATACTTTTCATCCCTGGCGCATCAATCTATTTTCGCTATTCTTGAATAATCATTTGCCATCCTGCTCCAATCATCTTCAACCCGATTAATACCCCCCTTATTTCGGTTGTTTTGACCCAACCTGCCAGTGTGAGCTTGAAGCCATACCGATGTATCGCCAATCGCAAACGGAGACTCGATACCTTTAGCCACTGAAGACACTCTAGTTATTTCTTTATCTGGATATAGCGCTCCAACAGCAGAACGCAGGGCATTAAAAGTAGCCAACCCGAAGCAAATGACGATTCTGGGACCAACTATCTCAATCTGCGGCAGAGCATACTCGATGGCGGCACGCATCATATCCTTTCTGGGTATTTTCCCATTCATTGGCCCTCTCTTGATAAACGGAAAGAGATTGGTTCCATAGGCCTGGTGCATCGGCAGTTCGAAATGCCGCTGTAGAAGACACTTCAGATTCACATTGGTGAATTTTGACAGGGTATGGCCATATTCTACGGAATCCCGGCATATCGGCCCATTCAAGGCATCCTCAGAGCTCCAGTCCTGCAGCATCAAGAAGACATCTGCATCCAGGTTTCCTGCACTTTTCGTATACGGGGAAACATGATCACATTCATAGATTCCGTCATGAAAGCTGGAAATTGGCAGATAGTTATCCCAACAACCAGATTTTCTCTTTTGAGCGAGACGGTAAAGCGCTTCTTTCTTATCAACCATGATTCCCCCAACAGTGCGCAACACATCACGATAACCTGCAAGCCCGACAAATACTGTCGGCATGGCATCGGCGCGATGATGATATTAAGCGTACTATCGGAGAATGACACTGTCAGGGCAACGGTAAGCCTGGAAGCTATCCGGGCCTCTTACGGAGGATGTCTGCACCCGGCATAAGGCAGCCAAGACGTCTGCTTCTGCGGAAAAGAGGAGGGGGCCACCTATGCCCCCTCAACGATTATCAGTGAATCACACCCCCAGCCCTTGCCGCCGGCGACCGCGCAATATACGCCAACGCCTGCTGCGTATCCCCTTCCGTAATCGGATGAAACTTCGGCGACGCCCACCGCACCGTCCGGTCCAGCAGGAAGGTGAACGTCGGCACCGTATCCGAACGCTTACCAATGCGCTGCAGCTCCCACAACATCCGCAACACGGTCTTGCGCGCCATTTTCTGGCTCTGCGGGTCCGGGTCCTGGCGGGCCAGACTACGGCCGCTTTCGGTGACGATATACAGGAACAACGGGAACACGATGGCCATCAGGGCCTGGCGGCTGATGTAGAAGCCAAGTTGGGTGCGGCACAGGTGTTCGAACAGGTCATACGCCACGGTGCGGTGCTCCACTTCTTCCGCCAGATGCCAGCGGAACAGGTCGGCCACCACCGGGTCTGCGCTGTCCCAGCCCTTGCTGTTCATACACCAGTCGCCCAGCAGGCCGGTGAAGTGTTCGATGGCGGCGATCAGGCCAACGCGGGCCACCAGCCAGGTTTTTTCCAGGCTGCGACGTTGCAACCACGGCTGGCCGAATGGCGCTTCACCGAGGAATTGAACGAACAGCCAGTCGGCACGTTCACGCACGGCATCCGTATCCAGGCCATGTTCCTGAAGCCATTTCTCACCCTTGCGATGCGCCATGGCGTGGCTGGCTTCCTGGCGGATGAAGCCTTCCACTTCTTCGCGCAGCGTGTCGTCGGTGACAAACGGCAGAGCCTTGTTGTAGACGCGACAGAACCATAATTCCCCGGCGGGCAATACAAGATTAATGCCGTTGATCAGATGACTGGCGACCGGGTCACCCGGTATCCAGTGCAGGGGCGAGTTGGAAAGATCGAATTCCACGCGCCGTGCTTTGAGTGGATTTTTTTGTTGTGCGTACTTTTCCTGATATTTCATGACGCGAAGGCCTGTCTGTCGGTGTTGTTATTGCCGTGAACGCGCAGTGCCGCCAGCGTGCTGGCGTGATCACTGCGCTCTACGGCGGCCACAAATTCGTCGATGGCGCCGGCCACTTTGTCGGTGTGGCTCAGCGGCACCCAGTGGGTGGCATCCATGTCGCGGCGGAACAGTTCCGGCACCCACTCATGCAGGTCGTCGAACAGCATGGTGCCCACGTAGTTATCGCGGGTGGGCACGATCAGTTGCACCGGGCAGGCCGCAGGGCGCGCTTCCGGGCGCGTCAGTTTGTTGATGAAGTTGGCGCGGTACAGCCACACGCCTTTTTCGCCGTCACGGGTTTGTGTCGGGTTCGGCTCGGCTTCGTGCACGCCTTCGCGTTTTGCCAGGTACAGGGGCCAGAAGCGGCCGGCCACGGCACGCCACAGCAGTTCCGGCGCGAACGGCGCCTGGAAGAACCAGATGTACCAGGAGCTGACGGTTTGCTTGAGCACCTGGCGCTGGTGCGCGAAGGAGCGGCTCAGGATACGTTTGCGCATCCAGTAGCCCATGTGATCCAGGCACGGGCCGGAAATGGTCGTGTAGGAGAGGATGCGGGATTTCAGCGGCTCGGTGGTGACGGATTCCCAGCTCTGGATCGAGCCCCAGTCGTGCGCGGCCAGATGGAAGGCTTTGCCGGGGATCAGGGCGTCCACCACGGCCTGCAGGTCCGCCGACAGCAGCGGCATACGATAGTTGTCGCGGCCCACCGGCGCGTCGGATTCGCCGGCGCCGCGCACGTCGTAGGCGATGACGAAATAACGTGCAGCGAGGCGTTCGGCCACGGCGGCCCACACGCGATGGTTGTCCGGGTAGCCGTGCACCAGCACCAGCGCCGGGTGGCGGCGGTCGCCCCAGGTGTATACCTGCAGGCTGATGTCTCCGGATTGCACGCGGTAGCGTTGAGGGGTCATCGGTGTGTCCTGTTTGCGGCGATCAGCGTCGCGTTGTGAAAGGCTGCCCGGCACGTGAAGGCGGGCCGCCATTGAATTACAGTCAAAACCGCGCCATTGATCAATGTAAATATTGGCAGCATGATATTGTCGCCACGGCCAATTGCTGCCGTCCCAGTCATTGCAGGCCAATTGAGTGCACAAGCGTCCCATTTTCGCCATACGGCGGGCCGGCTCGCTATGCTGCGGGCTTTCCAAAGGAGGGAACCCGTATGTCCAGGCACCTGTTACTACCCGCTCTGCTGTTGATGTTGAGCCTCACCGCCGCCGCCAATGACGGCTGGGAGTCCATTCGGCAGGCGGATGCGCGGGGCGAGGTGAGCACCTGGGTCCGCCCGGTGGAAGGCAATCCGATCAAGGCGTTCCGGGGTCAGGTAGAAGTGCCTTACCCGATGCTGACGGCGCTGGCGGTGCTCAGTGATATTCCGAATTTCCCGGCCTGGGTGTTTCAGTGCCATGCGGCGGAAATGCGCGAGGCCTGGGGCAAGGAACATGCGCGCATCATGATCAAGGGCATCTGGCCGGTGTCGGACCGCGATGTAATCGTGCACAGCCGGCTGGAGCAGGACCCGGCAACACTCGCCATCACCGTCTACTCCAGGGCCACCGACCAGGTGCTGCCGCCGCAGGACGGGTATGTGCGCCTGCCTGCGCTGGACAATATCTTCCGTCTTGAGCCGTTGCCGGATGGCTGGACGCGGATCACCTTCCAGACGTTTGTCGATCCCGGTGGATCCATCCCGGCCTGGCTGGCGAATTTTGTTTCCACTCGCGCGCCGCTGACTACATTGCGCGGCATGAAGGAACAGATGGAGAACGAGAAATATCACATCAGTTCGGTGGAAGAGTTGCCGTTTATGTTGCCGGATGCGGGAGAGATGCGTCTGCCTGAACAACCACCAGTGACGTCACAACGCTGAATAAAAAAATGGGCGCCTTTCGGCGCCCATCAGACTGAGGACAAACCCCTGTTTTTATGAATCACCTCTTCGAGGCGATATAAAAGTGGGTGGTCGCATTCCAGGTTGCAGCCCTATGGCTATGCAAGTGGAGGCTATCACCAGAAAAACAGCGACTCTTTGCCCTGGGTGGATAATTTTTTAGTAGAAGAATGGCTGCCGAGGTTTGTCAGCAGCCTGATGGGCGCCTTTCGGCGCCCATTTTAGTCAAGCCAGTAACTGCATGGCTTATTTGTTGACAAACTCCGGGTAGGCTTCCATACCGCAATCTGCGATATCCATACCGGTGTATTCGTCTTCCTCGGAGACCCGGATACCCATCACAGCTTTCAGGATCGCCCAGACGATCAGGGAGCAGACGAACACCCAGACGAAGATGGTCAGGCCGCCGACGATCTGGCCAACGAAGCTGGCGTCGCCGTTGGTCAGCGGTACCAGCAGCAGGCCGAGGATACCGCAGGTGCCGTGTACGGAAATGGCACCGACCGGATCGTCGATCTTCAGTTTGTCCAGCGCCAGGATGCTGAACACTACCAGCAGACCACCGGCCATGCCGAACAGGGTAGCCTGCAGCGCGGTCGGGGTGGACGGCTCGGCGGTGATCGCCACCAGGCCAGCCAGTGCGCCGTTGAGCAGCATGGTCAGGTCAGCCTTGCCGAACAGGATGCGCGACAGGACCAGCGCGGCCACAGCACCACCGGCAGCAGCGGCGTTGGTATTCAGGAACACCATGGCCACGGCATTGGCGCTGGCGCCATCGGACAGTTTCAGTACGGAACCGCCGTTGAAGCCGAACCAGCCCATCCACAGGATGAAGGTACCCAGGGTCGCCAGCGGCAGGTTGGCACCCGGGATGGCATTCACTTCGCCGTTGGCGCCGTATTTGCCTTTACGTGCACCCAGCAGCAGCACACCGGCCAGCGCAGCAGAGGCACCAGCAAGGTGAACGATGCCGGAACCGGCGAAGTCGCTGAAGCCCAGGTCACCCAGGTTGAACATGCCGAATACGTCCGCACCGTTCCAGGTCCAGGAACCTTCCATCGGGTAGATAAAGCCCGTCATGACCACGGCGAAGATCAGGAACGCCCACAGTTTCATGCGCTCGGCAACCGAACCGGAGACGATGGACATCGCCGTGGCAACAAACACCACCTGGAAGAAAAAGTCAGAAGCAGACGCGTAGACGGAATCACCGTCGAAACCTGCTTCGGCAGAATCCGCCAGCATGCTGGTCAGATCAAAGTCGGCGATGCCGCTGAGGAAGAACGAGCCGTCATACATGATCGCGTAACCGCAAACCAGATACATGATGCAGGCAATGGCAAACAGCGCCACGTTCTTGGTCAGAATTTCAGTGGTGTTCTTTGCGCGGACGAGGCCGGCTTCCAGCATGGAAAAGCCGGCGGCCATCCACATTACCAGCGCGCCACACACCAGAAAATAAAAGGTGTCCATGGCGAACTGAAGTTCATAAATTTGGTTTTCCACGATGCAACCCTCCGAATGGATGCGTCAGTCAACTTTAGGCATGGATCGTTGTTGACGATAAATCAGACCGCGTCTTCGCCAGTCTCCCCAGTACGAATCCGGATCGCTTGCAGCAATTCGGTGACGAAGATTTTGCCGTCACCGATCTTGCCGGTGTTGGCCGCTTTCGAGATCGCCTCGATGACCTGATCCAGAGCACCATCAGCGATGGCAACTTCGATCTTCACCTTCGGCAGAAAGTCGACTACGTACTCAGCGCCGCGATACAGCTCGGTGTGGCCTTTCTGGCGCCCGAAGCCTTTTACTTCGGTCACCGTAATGCCTTGCACCCCGATCTCGGACAGCGCCTCGCGCACGTCGTCAAGCTTGAAGGGCTTGATAATGGCTGTGACGAGTTTCATGTCAGTCTCCTGTGGCTTGCGCCGCGTCTGGCGGCACCTTCCGTTCCCCGATTGAGGCGATGCCTCATCCTAGTCAGCGATGAGCACGAGGCTCAGCTACTGCACTTGCGATTGCACGATCCATGCCTATTTTGAAATCGTTCGCAAAAACAGAGGGTTAAACAAAAATCCCGAGCAGATGCCCGGGACCGTCGGGCCATTATAGCGCACTGGTTTCGCGCTCTCCCCAAAATGGTGCATGCATCCTGCAAACCCGGCCGTGGTGGCTCCGACACCTTATCAGGGCTACCATGGCGCTCCCACAATATCAGGCTTTGACCCATGAATGACCTGCCCCTGATTGACCGGATCGTTGCGGAAGTGAGCCGCCGTCTGCCGGCCGGACTGGGCGATCTGCGCGAGGAAGTCGAGCGCAACGTCCAGGCGGTGCTGCGCGAGGCAGTCAGCCGCCTGGATCTGGTCAGCCGCGAAGAATTCGACCTGCAACAACAGGTGCTGGCCCGCACCCGCCAGAAGCTGGAAGCCCTGGAACGCGAGGTCAGCGCACTGGAGCGCGCCAGCCATTCCTGATGACTGCACCATTCACAGGCATGTTCCGGCGGGCGCTGTGCACCGCGATGGCGATGCTGTGTCTGCTGGGGACGCCGGCACGCGCACTGATCCCCGACGAGCTGGTGCCCTGGCTGCCGAGCATTACCGCTGACGAGCTGCAGCACCAGCTCACCGCCCTGCCCGACATCAATGCCCCCGATGCCAGCGGCCGTACGCTGCTTGATCACGCGCTGTGCAGTGCGCCGGCACTGGTGCCGACACTGCTGGACGCCGGCGCTGACCCGTCCCGGCGCGATGCACGCGGCGCGCAGGCCCTGCAGCGGCTGTTCCGCTGTGGCCACGCCCCGGACGACACCCGTGCCGCAGCACTGGTGGACCTGCTGCTGGCCCATGGCCTGGATCCGAACGATACCGACCAGCTCGAACGTACCCCGCTGCACGCCGCACTGATGCTGCTCGGTGAAGGCCGGGGCGAGATCAATCTCTATCGCGACGGTGCTCTGCTGTTGCTGGCCCGGGGCGCGGACGCCGCACAGCCGGACAACGCAGGCCTGACACCCCTGCACCTGGCCGTGAGCGAGCACGATGGACGCATCACCGCGCTGATCCTGGACACCGGCACCGACCCGGACCTGCGCGACGCCGCCGGCCGCACGCCGCTGTGGTACGCCGCCGAGGGCGCCGGCAATCTGGTGCCGTTTCAGCTGTTGCTGGAGGCCGGCGCGAGCGCCACACAATCCGGCCTGCGCGAACGCGTCCTGGCCGCCCGGGCGCCCGCCAAGACCGCTCTGCTGTCAGGCTACCTGCCCGACTGGCGCCTGCCTGCGGACGCGGCGTTCCGGCAGATCGAGCAGGGCCTGCACACCGGCCTGCCCGCAACAAGCCTGGACCGCCTGCACCAAAGCAGTGCCGAACCGGATAGCCTCGCCCGCCGTCTTGCCGACGCCGCCCCGACGCACCTGCCGACACTGACCCGCGCCGGCCTCGGCCCACAGGCGGACTGGCTGATCGCCCACGCCCTGCCCGCCGCCGGACAACCGGCCAGCGAGGCGCTGTTGACCTTCGCAGTGGACAGCGGCGACCTGGCCCTGACCCGCCGGCTGCTGGACGCCGGCACGCCACCGGCCGACCCGGCCACGCTGATGCGCCTGGCACTGGCCACCGAGCGCCTGCCGCTGATCCAGCTTCTGGCCGAGCACCTGCCCGGACGCCACCAGCTCGCGCCCTGGCTGGTTCACTACCTCGCCAGCGGCGGCCACCAGCCGACACTGGTGGAATGGCTGCTGCTCGACGGCGTGGACATCAATGCCCGCGATGCCCATGGCAACACCGCCGCCATGCTGGCCGCCCGCGACGGCCACACGAACCTGGTGCAGCTGTTGCTGGCCCATGGCGCGGATACCCGTGCAGTCAATCACAGCGGCTGTGACCTGGCCTGCTACTACCGGCGCGACGACGCCGGCGCTGCACTGCCTGCCCTGAACGAGGCGCCGGCTGCCTTCTACCTGCTCGCCTTCGGCCCGGCGCTGCTGCTGTACTTCGCGCTCGCCGCCCGGCAGCTGCACCACCACCGGCCGCTGGCGCGCCTGACGCTGGGGCTGGCCGCCGGGCTGGCCGTGACGCTGGGAGTTTCCGCCTCGCTGTTTTATGAGTGCGCACCCTGTGTTGCCACTGGCGACCAGCCGCTGTGGCTGACCGGCGCCTGCGCCACGCTGCTGTCGGCACTGGCCATGTGGCTGGCCTTGCGCCAGCGCTGACAACACGCGTCGGCATCGGCTTACCTGCATCCATGTCATCGGCGCACAGCATCGCCCGGCCCGCTCACTAGACTGAACACTCCTTTTGCACCAGGAGTCGCCGTGAGCACCACATCCTTACTGCATACCCGCGCCCAACTGGGCATCGATGCCCCCGCCGTCCAGGTGGAAACCCATCTGTCCGGCGGCCTGCCGGCATTTTCCATTGTCGGCCTGCCGGAGGCGGCGGTCCGCGAAAGCCGCGAGCGGGTGCGCTCGGCACTGCTCAACAGCGGCTTCGAGTTTCCGCAGCGACGCATCACGGTGAACCTTGCACCGGCCGACCTGCCGAAAAACGGCGGCCGCTTTGACCTGCCGATCGCGCTCGGCATTCTCAACGCCAGCGGCCAGCTCAAGATCGACGCGCCGGAGCGGCTCGAATTCCTCGGTGAACTGGCCCTCAGCGGCACCCTGCGTCCCGGCAGCGGCGTGCTGCCGGCGGCCCTGGCCGCACGGGACGCCGGGCGTGAGCTGATCCTGCCCGCCGGCAACGCCGCCGAGGCGGCACTGGGCAAAGGCTGCGTGCGGGGCGCCACGTCCCTGCTGACGGTCTGCGCCCACCTGCGCGCCCTTGAGCTGCTACCGGACACCGCGCCGCCCCCCTGCGCCGGGCTGTCGGAAGATGGCCTGTGTCTGTCCGACGTGCGCGGCCAGGCGCAGGCCCGGCGTGCGCTGGAAATTGCCGCCGCCGGTGCCCATTCGCTGCTGTTGCGCGGCCCGCCAGGCAGTGGCAAGAGCATGCTCGCTCAACGTTTGCCGGGGCTGTTGCCGCCGCTGGACGAACAGCAGGCGCTGACGGTGGCCGCGATTCACTCGCTGCAGCGTCCCCGGCCGGTGAACAGCTTCCGGCTGCCACCCTACCGGGCGCCGCATCACACCGCCTCGGCCGTGGCCCTGGCCGGCGGCGGCAGCCAACCCCGGCCGGGTGAGGTATCGCTGGCACACCACGGGGTACTGTTTCTGGATGAGATGCCGGAGTTCGAACGGCGCGTACTGGAAGTGCTGCGCGAACCGCTGGAAAGCGGCGAGGTGCACATTGCCCGCGCCAACAGCCAGGCGAGTTTCCCGGCCCGGTTTCAGCTGATCGCGGCGATGAACCCCTGCCCCTGCGGCTGGCTGGGCGACCCGCAGCGCGGCTGCGGCTATGTGTGCGAGAAGGCGCGCCGCTACCAGCAGAAGCTGTCCGGCCCGTTGCTGGACCGGATCGATCTGCATGTGCCGGTCAGCGCGCTGTCCCCGATGGAATTGACACGTCAGCCGCCGGGGGAAACCAGCGCGGCCGTCCGCCAGCGTGTACAGGCCGCGCGGGAGCGGCAGCTCAGCCGGCAGGGCCACCTGAACCACCGGCTTGCCGGCAAGGCGCTGGCGCCCGTGCTGGCGCAGCACCAGCGCTGGCTGGAACAGGCCGTGGCCCGGCTCGGCCTCTCGGCCCGGGCATTGCACCGCATGTTGCGGGTGGCCCGCACCATCGCCGACCTGGCCGGCAGCGAACACGTTGCGGAGGAAGCACTGGCCGAGGCGCTGGGCTATCGGGCCGGCGAGACCGCCGGGCGGCGGGAACACTGAAGCCACACGCACGGCGTGGCATACTGCCGCGCCTGGAACCTGAACGGGGTCACGGCGTTCATAAAGACGTCAAGGAATACTGGCAATCTGACTGTAATCACCACTATCCCCATGCCGACACTGATGACCGAGAACACTGCTGAGCTGATCCTGGTGCTGATGATCTTCGCCTGCGCCCTGCTGCGCTGGCCGCATCGCCATGCCACCAGCGGGCGTGCGCTCGACACCGAAGGCTGGCTGCTGCTGGGCCTGACCTGCATCACCATGCTGGCGATGCCGGTCGTGGACGTGCTGGTGCCCTGGCTGGAGTTCGCCGACCTGTCCTTCAGCAATCCGGTGGCCTGGCTCGGGCTGGCGCTGGGCACCACGGCTTTGTGGCTGTTCTGGCGTGCGCAGGGGGATTTTCTGCATCACAGCGGCGGCCGGGAAATGGTCGCGCACGGTGTGTACCGCCACCTGCGCCATCCGATGTATACCGCCATGCTGCTGTGGGCACTGGCGCAGATCCTGCTGCTGCAGAACTGGCTCGCCGGGCCGGCGGCGGCGCTGACGTTCCTGGCGGTGTATCTGCTGCGCATGCCGCGCGACGAGCAGCGCATGCTGGAGCGGTTCGGCCACCGTTACCTGGAGTACATGAGCCGTACCGGCGCGCTGCTGCCGCGCATCAGCCGCCGGCATGATTCATTCTGACCAGCCCGGCAACCGCCCCTCAGACACCCCACCGGAAAAATTCCCCTTTCTCGCTCAGGTAACTGCGCGACAACACCATCTTGTGCACTTCACTGGCGCCGTCCACCAGCCGCGCCTGGCGGGCATAACGGTAGATCCACTCCAGCAGCGTGTCCTTGGAGTAGCCGCGCGCGCCGCATAGCTGGATCGCGGTGTCGGCGGCCTTGTGCAGCGTGTCGGCCACGTGAATCTTGGCCATGGAAATCTCGTTGCGGGCGAAGTCGCCCTGGTCGAGTTTCCAGGCGGCCTGCATGGTCAGCAGGCGCCCGACCTGAATATCCTTGGCCACCTCGCCCAGCATCCATTGCACGCCCTCGTGTTCCGCCAGCGTGCTGCCGAAACTCCTGCGGCGCTCGACGTATTCCGCTGCGATTTCCATGCTGCGCCGCGCCAGGCCGAGCCAGCGCATGCAGTGGGTCAGACGTGCGGTGCCGAGGCGAATCTGTGTCACCTTGAGGCCATCGCCCACGTTCAGCAGGCGGTTTTCATCGGGGATTTCCAGGCCATCGAAACGCAGCTCGCAGTGGCCGCCGTGTTCTTCCGGCCCCATGATCGGGATGCGCCGCACGATCTCCCAGCCGGGCTGGTCGGCGTCGAACAGGAAGGCCGTCAGGCCCTTGCGGTCGTCATCGCCGGTGCGCGCCAGCAGCACGAAATGCTGCGCACCTTCCGCGCCGGTAATAAACCATTTGCGGCCGGTGATGATCCATTTGTCGCCGTTCTTTTCCGCCTTGGTGTAGGTCAGCGACGGGTCCGAGCCGCAGCCATCCGGTTCGGTCATGGCGAACGAGGAGCGCACGCGACCATCGATGATCGGTTGCAGCCAGCGGTCTTTCTGCGCTTCGGTGAGAATCTTGTTGAGCAGGATCATGGTGCCGTCGTCCGGCGCCGAGGCATTGAACGCCAGCGGGCCGAACGGTGAGCGGCCCGCTTCTTCGTAGAGCGCGGCCATGCCGACAATGCCGGTGTCGCGGCCACCGCGTTGTTCCGGCATCTGGAAGCACCACAGGCCCCGTGCCCGGGCTTTCTCGCGCACGCCGGCGAGCACGGTTTCGTCCAGGTTCTCGTGCTCGTCGTAGTTGGCACGGTCCGCTTCCAGCGGGATCACTTCACAGTCGATAAAGTCACGCACCTCGCGGCGCAGGGCATCGATATGCGGCGGCAGAGCGAAATCCATTCCCTATCCCCTTACAACGTGGAACACAGGTGACCGCCGTCCACCGGCAGCGCCACGCCACTCATGTAGGCGGACGCGTCGGACGCCAGCAACAGCAGCGGGCCGGAGATATCCGGCATCTCACCGACGCGGCGGAACGGGATGCGCTTGATCTGCCTCTCGCCATGTTCGCTGCGCAGCCAGTCGCGATTGATGTCGGTTTCAAAATAGCCGGGGCACAGGGCGTTGCAGCGGATGCCGGCACGGGCGTAATCCAGCGCGATGGAACGCGTCAGTTGTACCACGGCGGCCTTGGATGCGGCGTAGGCGGAAAGCTGCTGGCCCACGCGCAGGCCGAGGATGGAGGCGACGTTGACGATGTTGCCGCCACGGCCGGCCGCCTGCCAGCCACGGATGGCCTGCTGCGACACGGCCCAGACGCCCTTGAGGTTGGTGTCGAGCACCGCATCCCAGTCTGCTTCGCTGTAGCCGTCGGTGGTGCCCACGCGGCTGATGCCGGCGTTGTTGATGACCACGTCCGGCATCGGCATGTCGGCAAACGCTGACTGCACGCTGGCGTAGTCGGCCACGTCCATCTCCACCACCAGAGCCTCGCGGCCCAGGGCGCGCACGGCGTCGGCGGTCTGTTCCAGTTTGTCGCGACGGCGGGCGGCCAGTATCAGGTCAGCACCGGCCTCGGCCAGCACGCGGGCGAAATGGGCGCCGAACCCGCTGGAGGCGCCGGTCACCAGCACGCGCTTGCCGGCCAGGGAAAACAGGTTGCTCATGTTCAGGTCCTCATGAAAGCGTCCACGCAGCCTAGGGTCTCGTTCAGGGCGGCTCAAGGACCAAAACGTACAGCAGGGCGCTTCCTCACGTCACACGTCTGACGCCGGGGTGCCGGGGTTGCTATGATGTGCGCTCCCTGCGCCCGGAGGCTTTGTGAGCCAACTCAATTCACGCCAGCAAGAAGCGGTCAGCTATACCCAGGGGCCCCTGCTGGTGCTGGCCGGGGCCGGCTCGGGCAAGACCAGTGTGATCACGCGCAAGATCGCCTGGCTGATCCAGCATCATCAGATCAGCGCCCGACACATTGCCGCGGTGACCTTTACCAACAAGGCCGCGCGCGAGATGAAGGAGCGTGTGTCGGCACTGGTGCCGCGCAGCGAAACCCGTGGCCTGATCGTCTCCACGTTTCATAACCTGGGCCTGCGTATCATCAAGCAGGAACAGGCGGCATCCGGCTTGCGCCGGGGCTTCTCGATCCTTGACCAGACCGACAGCCGCGAGCTGCTGAAAGAGCTGCTGCACCGGGGCGACAGCGAACGCGATGTGCAGGCGGCGGAGTTTATCCACGCACGCATCTCGAAATGGAAAAACGAGCTGGTCACGCCCGAGCAGGCGCTGTCCACGGCCGAGACCGACGAGGACATGCGCGCCGCCATCGCCTACGGTGAATACAACCGCATGCTGCGCGCCTGCAACGCGGTGGATTTCGACGACCTGATCATGCTGCCGGTGGTGCTGTTCCGCGAGCAGCCGCGCATCCTGGAAAAATGGCGCAACCGCGTGCGTTATCTGCTCGTGGACGAATACCAGGATACCAACAGCGCACAGTACGAACTGGTACGCCAGCTGGTGGAGCCGCTGGGCCGTTTCACCGTGGTCGGCGACGACGACCAGTCGATCTATGCCTGGCGTGGCGCCCGGCCGGAAAACCTGGCGCAGCTGCAAACCGACTGGCCCAACCTGAAAGTGGTCAAGCTGGAGCAGAACTACCGCTCTACCGGCCGCATCCTCAAGGCCGCCAACGCGGTGATCAGCAACAATCCGCACGTGTTCGAGAAAACCCTGTGGTCGGACTACGGCTACGGCGACCCGATCCGTGTCGTCTCGCTGCGCGACGAGGACGCCGAAACCGACTGGATCGCCAGCGACCTGTTTCATCAGCGCATGCAGCGCGGCCTGCACTGGAAGGATTTCGCCATCCTGTACCGGGGCAATTTCCAGTCCCGCATGATGGAAACCAAGCTGCAATCGTTGCAGATTCCCTACAAAGTCTCCGGCGGCAAGAGCTTTTTTGCCCGCTCGGAAGTGAAAGACCTGATGTGTTACTTCCGGCTGCTGGTGAATCCGGACGATGACAATGCCTTCCTGCGCATCATCAACACCCCGCGCCGGGAGATTGGCCCGGCGACGCTGGAAAAGCTGGCCGGCTGGGCGGCGAAGCGCAACCAGAGCATGTACCACGTCTGCGACGATTTCGCGCTGTCGGAAATCATGCCGCCGAAATCCGCCGAAAAATTGCGCGAGTTCAAGCAGTGGCTGGATGCCAAGCGCGAGCTGTGCTTCCGCGACAACAGCACCCGCGCCATCCGTGAACTGATCACCGAGATGGATTATGAAGGCTGGCTGCACCAGAACTCCTCCAGCCCGCGCATCGGTGAAAAGCGGGTGGAAAACATCTGGACCCTGGTCGCCAGCGTGCAGCGCATGCTCGACAAGGACGAGGACGGCGACACCGATCTGGAAACCGTGATCGCCAAACTGGTGCTGATCGACATGCTCGAACAGCAGGATAACGAGGACGACACCGACAAGGTGCAACTGATGACGCTGCACGCGTCAAAAGGGCTGGAGTATCCGCACGTCTACCTGATGGGCGTGGAGGAAGAACTGCTGCCGCACCGCACCAGCATCGAGGAAGACACCATTGTCGAGGAGCGGCGCCTGATGTACGTGGGCATTACCCGCGCCAAGCGCAACCTGACCCTGAGCCACGCCATGACGCGCAAGCAGTTTGGCGAAAAAGTGGACACGGTGCCGAGCCGGTTTATCGAGGAACTGCCGCAGGAAGATCTGGAATTTGTCGGCGAGGGCGCAAAGATTGATCCGGACCGGGCCGACGAGATGGCGCAGGCGAGCATTGCCGGGCTGCGTGCCTTGCTGAATTGAGGTGTGAGCGATCTGGCGGGAAGCGCCATCAAGTGCCGGGCCACCCGCACAACCCTGACAGAATACCCGCCCCGGATCGGACACAAAAAAGGCGCCTTGCAAGGCGCCTCAGATCGCTGACAAACCCCGGTTATCCGGGGTTTTTCATTTCTGCAGTTGGGATGTGTGACGTTCGGCAGGTCATTTTCGCTGGGTGGGATAGTCGGCGACATGGCTTGATTCAGAGGGCCAAAGGGCGTTGCGGAAGCGAGGGAGGCTGGCATAGCGCCGGAGAGAGGGCCAGAGGGCTTCTTACCCTGCCAGCAAGGCGATTTTCTTGATGTTCTGAGCCGCCGCCGTCAGCAGACACTGCGCCTGCACCTTGTCCCGGCCACGGTAGCGGGCATAGCGGTATTGATGCAGCTCCTTGGCGTCGGCGAAGCTGCGCTCCACCGTTTCTTTTCGGCGTTGGTAGATCGCCTTGCCCCATTCCGTCAGGCGGTGAGCATCCTGGCGTTCCCGGCTGTCTTCCCAGACATGGCGGGTGATGATCTTGATGTGTTTGGCGTGTTGGGTGCAGCGGGAGAGCAGCGGACATGCCTGGCAGATCGCCGGGTCTGACTGGTAGTGCCGGTAGCCTGTACGGCTGGTGGTTTTATAGGGCAAGTCCTGCCCTTGCGGGCACCGGTAGCTGTCGGTGTCGGGTTGGTAGTGGAATTCCCGCTTGTAGAGGTATCCCTTCCGGTGCGTGGGGCGACGGTAGCCAAAGACGGCTTTGATCTGCTCGTCCTCCAGTCCCTTGCTGATCGCGGTGGTGTGGTAACCGGCATCCAGCCCGACATGAGTGACGTCGAACCCGAAGCGCTCTTTCTGCCGTCTCAGGCGGGCCATGTAGGGCACGGCATCGTGTACATTGCCCGCACTGACGTGCACATCGGTGATGATGTTGGCCTTGCTGTCCACAGTACGGTGATCCAGATAGAAGAACCCTTGGGGCTTGTTGTCCCGGGTCATGTAACCACTCTCAGGGTCCGTCGTGCTCTGCTTGATCTCCCGAGCCGCTGCCGGCCTGGACGCCGGCCGCAAGGGCTTTTTTCCGTGAGCTAACCGGTCCTCCTCCACTGCCCGATCCAGGTCATCCAGATACGCCTGCCGCAGGGGTTCAACCCGAGCCTTGGTCCACTTGCCCTTGTTGGCATTGGCCTTGAGGTGAGTAGAATCCGTGTACAACACCTCCCCGGACACCAGTTTGCGGCGCATCGCCTGCAACACAATCTCGTCAAATATCTGCTGATAGATATCCGAGTCGTTGAACCGACGCCGACGGTTCTGGCTCAGGGTGCTGGCATCCGGCACCTTGTCCGTTAGCGTCAGCCCCAGAAACCACCGGTAGGCGACGTTCACCTGCACTTCCCGGATCAACTGACGTTCACTGCGAACACCGAACAGGTAACCCAGCAACAGCAGCTTGAACATCAGGGTCGGATCCAGTGCTGGCCGACCGTTGTCAGCACAGTACAACGCCTTCACCCGATCATGGATAAAGCTGAAGTCGATGTGTTTATCCACCTTGCGAAGCAGGTGGTCCGGCGGGACAAGTTCATCAATACAGACGAACTCGAGTGTGGATTGGGTCGGAGCGCGGTCTTTTAGCATGCCCCGATTATAGAAAAGCCCTCACCACGAGGGCGAGGGCTTTGTCAGCAGTCTGAGGCGCCTTGCAAGGCGCCTTTTTTATTTCATCCCCGGAGCCTACTGCTCCTCCACCGGCTCTTCCATCGGCAGCGGCAGGTCTTCCGGCTCCACCATTGGTGGCGCCTCCTGCCGTACACCGCCTTCCAGTACCGGTTCCGGCGGTGCCGGCGGCTCATTGTTCTCCGAGCAGGCCGCCAGCAACGTCAGCAGGGCAAGGGCCGCGATGCCACGCATGGAGGCTTACTTGGCCTGGTCGGTCAGGTATTTCACAGCGGCGTGGATCTCGTCTTCAGAGCAGTCCATGCACATGCCCTTCGGCGGCATGGCACCGAAGCCACCCCAGGTGTGCTCGAACAGGGTATCCATGCCTTTTGCCAGACGCGGTGCCCAGGCGGCCTTGTCGCCGGTCTTCGGCGCGCCGGCAGCACCGGTGCCGTGGCAGGCGGTGCAGGCGCTGTTGTAGACCTGCTCGCCACTGCGCGGGCCGCTGGCAGCGCCACCGGCGTCGGCCACGTCAGCACCACACTCTTCACCTTCGACACACACCGAACCCACCGGCTTGATACGGTCAGCAATGGCGCGCTCGCTGAACACAGAGCGGTCGCCCAGACCGTAGGGAGAGATTTCCTGGGTGGTACGGGCACCGTAGGTCACGCCTGCAAGCAGGGTGGCGAAGACGGCAAGTGCAGCTACTACAAACTTGTTCACGGTGAATACCTCGTCTCGGTATAGGAGTGGCGGGGTGGCCAATCAGGCCTGCGCGGACTGGCCGCCACTGACCCGGCGGGCGCGATTATACCCATTCAATCGCTCAGGTTAAATGCACCTGCCCGGGGCCACCTGCCCAGGGTCTATTCCATCTCGACACGGGGCAGGCAGAGCGTGAAGCGGCTGCCCTGGTTGAGGCGGCTGTGTACCAGAATATCGCCCTCGTGACGCTCGGCGACCACCTTGACGAAGCGCAGGCCCAGGCCGGCGCCGTGGGTGCGGGTGCCACCCGCGCTGCGGGCGCGGCGGAAACGCTTGAACAGATGCTCGAGGAATTCCGGCTCAATGCCGACCCCGCTGTCGAGCACTTCGCAGCGCACCATGCCGGTTTCGCAGTAGAGACGCACCTCCACGGCTGAGCCCGGGTGGCTGTACTTGATGGCATTGGTGAGCAGGTTGAGTACCGCGCGCTCCAGCAATTCGTGGTTGCCGTTGACCCAGACGTCATCCTCCGGCAGATATTCAAAGCGCAGGCGAATCTGTCGGTGCTGCGCCTGCTCCATTACCTGTTCCACGGCGCTTTCCACCACCGGCAGCATGTCCACCGGCGTCATGTCCATTTCCTGCGCGGCCTCGGCGCGGGCCAGTTGCAGGAACTGCTCGGCAATGTTCAGGCTACGCCGGGCATAGTGCTCGGTCTGGGTCAGCAGGTCCGGCAGGCTGACCGGCTGCTGGCGATTGCGCTCGGCCAGTGCCAGCAGCGAGATCATCGGGCTGCGCAGGTCGTGCGACAGGAAATCCAGCATCTCGCTGCGGGCGCGCATGGCCTGCTTCACTTCCGAGATGTCCTTGAGTGTCAGGATCAGCACCTCGCCGGGCTGCCGGCCGGCGCGAATGCGCAGCATGTCCAGGTACAGGTCCAGCCCGCGCCGGCTGCGGCATTCGAGCTGGCTGCGGCCGGTGGACAGGGCCTCGCTGATGATCGCCGCCCAGCCGCCGGTGTCTTCCGGCAGGATCAGTTCGCGGTCCAGTTGCAGCAGGCCGGTATCGTCCATTTCCCGGCTCGGCAGGCCCAGCCATTCGGATGCCTGGGCGTTCACGAACAGCAGGCAGCCACAGGCGTCGGCGATGACCACCCCATCGCGCAACTGGGCCAGGATCGCCTCGAAGAAGCGGGTCAGCGCCTGCTGGCGCAGTTCCTGCGCGCGCACCCGCTCGATGTGATCCTCGACCACGTCGTAATGCACTTCGTCTTCGGCGGACGACTGTTCGCAGCGGGCCACCATGGCACGCACCCACTGTTCATGCGACGGTGCCGGGCCATCCTCTTCCCAGATCAGCCCCAGCTCATAGCGCTGGCCACCGCTGACAATGTTGTAGTAGCGCGCGCGGTTGCCCTGCCAGCTGCGCTCGGGCACCTCGACGCCACCGGTCTCGCGCTGCGCATTGCCCTTCGGGCCGACACTGCGTTTTTCCAGCCGCCAGGCCGCAATCGGCAGCGAGGCTTCGATCAGTTCGATCAGGCGCGACAGCGGCGCCGGCTTCAGCAGGCGCCGGTTAAGGTCATCGTGGGCGGACAGGCGTTGCAGCGCAGCACGCATGTAGCCCAGCGAGTATTCCAGGCGCCGCCAGGTCCACAGCGGGTAGGCCAGCATGGCCCCCAGCATCGACGGCCCCACCGGGAACCAGATCTGATAGCCGTACAGCAGCCCGTAGCTGAACAGCAGGATGCCCACCAGCGCCATCACCACCACCGGGATCGACCAGCGTGGCGCCACAAACGGCAGCAGGGCCGGGGTAATCAGCGCCAGTGCCAGCGTCAGCCCCCAGACCCAGACCATCGGCATGGGCCGCAGCATCAGGTCATCGCGCAGCGCGCTGAAGACCGTGGCATTCATCTCGACACCGGGCAGCAGGCCGTTGCGGCCGGCCAGCGGCGTCGGCAGCAGGTCCCCCAGCCCCTGGGCGGTGGCACCGAGGAACACGATCCGGTCCTGTAGCAGGGCCGGATCGACACGGCGGTTGAGCACGTCCACGGCGGACAGCCGGGGGACGCGGTCGGTCAGGTCATTGAAGGGCACCAGGCGGTAATACTGCCGCACGGCACCGAAGGATTGTTCGCGGTTGTCCTGCTGCGCCGGGTAGCGCGGAATACCGCGCGGTGACAGGTGGTCGAGCAGGGTCAGCGCCAGATGCGGCCACCAGGGCTGGCCAATGCCGTTACGCATGTACAGCCCGCGCACCACGCCATCGTCGTCCAGTTCCACGTCGACATGGCCCATGCCGGCGGCGGCCCGGGCAAAGGAGGTGTGCGGCATTACTTCCAGCAGCACGCCGTCCGGGCCGCCGTCGCTGACGTGCACCGGCAGGAACACGTGGCCGTGGTGGGCCATGGCGTTGACCAGCGCGGCATCGGATTCCGGCCGCACCCGGTCCGGTTCGGCGAAGATCAGGTCCAGCACGATGGCTTTCGCGCCATAGCTGTCGAGCTGTTCCACCAGTTGCGCGTGCACGCTGCGGTCCCAGGGCCAGCGGCCGATCTGGCGCAGGCTGGCCTCGTCAATGGCGACCAGGGTGATGTCGGAGACGTCCGGTGGCGGCAGCATCGGCAGCATGCGGTCATAGATGTGGCGGCTGAGCGACATCCAGGCGCCAGTGTGCAGCAGCACGATGCACAGGCCGGCCACCGCCAGCAGGACTGCCAGGTGCTCGATGTAGTAACGGCGGGAGGTTTCGCGCATTGCGGCCTTCAGGCGCAGTCAGCAGCACTGCCGCCAACAGGCGGGAGCAGGATCTCCGGGCATGGGAAAGAAGCGGACCTCCGCGAGGCGGTCCGGCGGCGAATACGGGCGGCTTGGGCCATCAGGCGGCTCCCTGCTCCTCTACCGGCTCCAGACGATAGCCGTGCTGGTAGATGGTCTTGATTCGGTAGCCACGCTCCGGGCGGATCTCCAGGCTGCGCCGGATCCGGCTGATGTGCACGTCCACGGTGCGCGACTCGATCGCTGACATGATCCCCCACACTTTTTCCAGTAAGTGTGACCGGGACATCAACTTGCCGACATTCTGGAACAGGTAACTGGCGAGCTCAAAGTCTTTATCGGTTAATTTCACCGGCGCGCCGTCGAGGGTGATCGTGCGGCGGGCACGGTCGATGGTCCAGGGCCCCAGCTCCTGTACGGTCTGCGGCACGACTTCGCCGACCCCGGCCCGGCGGCCCAGCGCCGTGATGCGCGCCAGCAGCTCGGCCTGGCGCACCGGCTTGACCATGTAATCGTCGGCACCACTGCTGAGCGCACCCACGATGGAGGATTCGTCGTCACGCTGGGTGGCGAACAACACTGGCACGGCATTGCCGGCGGCACGCAGTTCATCCAGCACCTGGCGGCCGCTCATGTCCGGCACTTCCCAGTCCAGCAACAGCAGGTCGAAGGTTTCGCGGCGCATCAGCACCATGAACTCACGGCCATTGGTGCAGTGCATGCAGGTATGGCCTGCCTCGGCCAGCCAGTGCTGCACCAGGTCCGCCTGCGCGGTATCGTCTTCCAGGTATGCGATACGCAAAATCCACTCCTCTCGTCTCTTCCCCCAAGGGACACATATCAGGCGTGGCGGTGCGCCTCCCGGCGCGTCGCGCAGACCACCCCACCCGGCCTGGCATGCAGGCCGCCCATCCGGCAGCAGGTACCTGAAGGACACCGCGACAACGGATCTGTGCCCGTGCGCGGGAGGATATGGCAGTCATTGCCTTCCATCAGCCCGATTAAAGTAGCCAAGCCCGGCACAGAAGTGCATCAAAGCTTGTAAAAGGCCGACGAAATTCCCCACCAGAGCGCCAGTTTACCGACCAACGGTGCGCCGCCCCCACCAGCGAGCCTTTCTCAGGCTACCGCAGTGGCCTTGAGCCCCACCACGCCCCCGATAATCAGGGCAATGAACACAAAACGCAGCGGCGTCACCGGATCATGATAGAGCCAGATGCTGGCGATCGTGATGCCGACCGCCCCCAGGCCGGTCCAGACGGCGTAGGCCGTGCCCACCGGAATGCCCCGCATGGCAAACGACAGCATCACCATATTCAGCAGCGTCAGCACCACCACAGTGCCAATCGACAACGGCCCTGGAGCCACCTGCATCCACTTCAGGCTCAGCGCCCAACCAATTTCCACCAGCACCGCCGCCAGTAGTACCACCCAGTAGATCGACATGGAATTTCTCCTGATCAACACCCGGGCTCGTCATCCAGTGGCTACGCCGGAAACCCGAAAGAGACGTCGCCGGCGAGGAATATAGACGGCCGGGGAGCATTTTCAAGAGAGGGGATGGCTTGGCGTGCGGTCAGGAGAAGGCCGCGTCAGCGGTCCTTCCATATATATTGGTGCACCCGACTGGGCGAAGGCGGGGTTTGCCGAAGCACCGCTTCGGCCCGCCTGAGCGCCCCGAGCCTACCGGCGAGGGGCCGGCAATCCAGGGGGGCAAAAAGAAAAGGCCGCGTCAGCGGCCCCAGACTGAGGACAAACCCCTGTTTTTATGAATCACCTCTTCGAGGCGATATAAAAGTGGGTGGTCGCATTCCAGGTTGCAGCCCTATGGCTATGCAAGTGGAGGCTATCACCAGAAAAACAGCGACTCTTTGCCCTGGGTGGATAATTTTTTAGTAGAAGAATGGCTGCCGAGGTTTGTCAGCAGCCTGAGGCCGCGTCAGCGGCCCTTCCTTATGTATTGGTGCACCCGACTGGGCGAAGGCGGGGGTTTGCCGAAGCACCGCTTCGGCCCGCCTGAGCGCCCCGAGCCTACCGGCGAGGGGCCGGCAATCCAGGGGACAAAAGAAAAGGCCGCGTCAGCGGCCCTTCCTTATATATTGGTGCACCCGACTGGATTCGAACCAGTGACCCCTGCCTTCGGAGGGCAGTACTCTATCCAGCTGAGCTACGGGTGCAGAATGCTGGAATATTGTGCCACGTGGCACAGGGCCGGCAATGATAAAGACTCTCCCGCCGTGCGTCCATGGGCAGCCTGCCAGCATTTGCCGCGCGTCTTGTCCCCGCGCCGGGATCATGCTTATCTCAGCTCCGGTTTTCGACTGCGAGCACCTGCCATGACCGCCTGTCCCATCATCCCCGTCCTGCGCATGTTCGATGAAACCCGGGCTCTGGACTTCTACGTTGATTTTCTCGGTTTCCAGGTGGACTGGACCCACCGTTTTGAGCCGGCCCTGCCCCTGTATATGCAACTCTCCCGCGACGGCTGGGTGCTGCACCTGTCCGAGCACCACGGCGACGGTACGCCCGGCTCTGTGATACGCCTGCTGGCACCCACACTGGAAAACCTGCACCGGGAAATGACCGATCAGGACTACGGCTTCTGCCGGCCGGGGCTTGTGACCACGCCCTGGGGGCAGCTGGAAATGGCCGTCACGGACCCCTTCGGCAACCGGCTGGTGTTCTACCGTGAGCTGGAGCCCTGAAACACCTCAGACAGGAGATAGCGTGATGAAACATTCTCCCCGCACATTCCAGGCCATGAAGGGCCACATCCCCATCGCCATGCTCACCGCCTACATCTGCCCGGTGGCGCGTGCACTGGAGCGCGCCGGTATTCCGGTGATGCTGGTCGGCGACACTGTGGGCATGGTGGAAATGGGTTTCGAGAGCACCCGCGAGGTGACCATCGAACACATGATCTACCACGTTGGCGCGGTACGCCGTGGCGCGCCGGACACCCACATCATTGGCGACCTGCCGTTCAATACCGATCGGGATCCGGACACTGCCCTCTGGCACGCGCGCCGGCTGATCGCCGCCGGGGCGGACAGCGTCAAGCTGGAAGGTGCAAAACAGGACGTGATCCGCCATCTGGTCGCGCACGGCATCGCCGTCGTCGGCCATACCGGGCTGACGCCACAGACTGCGAAAAGCTTTACCAAAGTAGGCCGCACCGAACAGGAAGCGCAGCAGGTACTTGCCGACGCACTGGCCATTGAAGAGGCCGGCGCCTTCATGCTGGTGCTGGAACACATTCCCCATGCCCTGGGCGCCCGGATTACCGGCACGCTGCGCATTCCGACCATCGGTATCGGCGCCGGCCCGGATTGCGACGGGCAGGTGCTGGTGATCAACGATGCCCTCGGGCTGGGCGATTACTGGCCACCGTTTTCCAGGCAATACGCCTATGCCAGCCAGACGCTGGAACAGGTGGCCCGGGCCTTTGCCGGGGAAGTGGCCGCGAAGGAGTTTCCCGACAACATCATCCGGCTTGCCGGAAAAGCCTGACCATCGGGGCCGTGCTGCACGGCCCTGTTTTTTCGCGACACAGAAGCAGCGCCAATATGTGCTAAGGTTCGGAAGCCCCGCAAAAATAACCAGGGATATTCCATGTTCCGACGCACCAAGATCGTGGCCACCGTTGGCCCGGCTTCCTCTTCTGAAGACATGCTTGGCCGGCTGATCGACGCCGGCGTCAATGTGTTCCGCCTGAACTTTTCCCACGGCAGCGCCGACACCCATCGCGACACGGCGGCACGCATCCGCCGGCAGGCGGCGGCACGGCAGAAAGCCGTGGCGATCCTCGCCGACCTGCAAGGGCCGAAAATCCGCATCGCCCGCTTCGCCGATGGCGCGGTCATGCTGAAGACCGGCCAGCACTTCACGCTGGACACCACCCTTGCCGACCAGGCCGGCGACGATGCCCGTGTCGGGCTGGACTACCCCGAGCTGGCCAACGACAGCCAGCCCGGCGATATCCTGCTGCTCAACGACGGGCTGATCGAAATGCGTGTGGAGTCGGTGGACGCCGGCCGCATCCAGTGCGTCGTCACGGCCGGCGGCCGGCTTTCGGACAACAAGGGCATCAACCGCCAGGGTGGCGGCCTGAGTGCCCGGGCGCTGACAGAAAAGGACCGCGACGACATCATCACCGCCGCAGAAATGGATGTGGACTACCTGGCGCTGTCCTTCCCGCGCGACGCCACCGATGTGGACGAAGCCCGCAGCCTGTTCCGTGATGCTGGCGGCGAAGGCGGGGTGGTCGCGAAGATCGAGCGCGCCGAAGCCGTGGCCGACAACGACACCCTGGACGGCATCATCCTCGCCTCGGACGGCGTGATGGTGGCGCGCGGCGATCTGGCGGTGGAAATCGGCGATGCCGAGCTGGTCGGTGTGCAGAAGCACATCATCCAGCGTGCCCGCGCGCTGGACCGTTTCGTGATCACTGCGACGCAGATGATGGAATCCATGATCAACAGCCCGCAGCCGACGCGTGCCGAAGTATCCGACGTGGCCAACGCCGTGCTCGACGGCACCGATGCGGTGATGCTGTCCGCGGAAACCGCCGTGGGGGAATACCCGGAGGCGACGGTCAATGCCATGGCGCGCATCATCCTCGGCGCCGAGCGCACCTATCAGACCTACCCCGGCGGCGCGCAGCGGCTGCACGAACATTTCTCGCGCGTGGACGAATCCATCGCGATGGCCGCGATGTATGTGGCCAATCGCCTGCCCGGTGTGCGCGCCATCATCGCCATGACCGAAACCGGCAATACACCGCAACTGATGTCGCGCATGCGCTCCGGCATGCCGATCTTCGCCTTCACGCCCCACCCGCGCACCCAGCGCCGTGTGGCCATTTACCGGGGGGTGGAAACGATTGCCTTCGACAGTGCCAGCCTGCCGCATGATCGTGTCAACCAGGAAGCCGTGGCCACGCTGCAACGGCAGGGGCTGGTGCAGGACGGCGACACCATCATCATCACCAAAGGCGATTATGTCAGTGCCCATGGCGGCACCAACGCCCTGAAGATCGTGACCGTAGGGGATGTGATCCGCTGAACGAAAAAGCGGGATGAGGCATTTTCCTCATCCCGCGGTACAGCAACACACATCAGAAAGGACAGGCAGTCAACAAACAAACCAGAAAGGAGACTTTGGGTATCACGCCGTACAACGTGATGGCTTCACAATGAAACAGCCATCCCTTTGTCACAAGTCACCTCTGCGTAGTGATTTGTCACATTGCGCCACACCCCTGTGGCGCTGGTGTATCACCTCCCGGTTTCTTTACCGGATCGTAACAACAGACTGTCTTTTATTACCGTCTCGCCACCTCCGGTGACGCTGTTCAGTATTTTCCCGGCATTTTGTATCGCCCCGGTCACGCCACCCCGCCGCTGTGCCAGAGTTGCACGGACGTCCTTGATGGGAGCCTCTGAGTAACTCCCCGGCGCTTCTGGCTTTCCGGGCGGTTCGCGGGCAAGGCGCAGCGTCGAAGGCGTAGCGAGCTACGTCGAGACGTTGCAACGCAGTGCGCGGGCCGCCCGGAAAGCCCCGCAGGGCGGGCGCTACAGCGCACCCTGGCTGCGTTGCACCGCTTGACAAGGGCTACGGCCATTGCCTGCGCGTCGCGCCTTGCCAGGGCACGCTGTAGCGCCCGCAGAAGCGCCGGGGAGTTACTCAGAGGCTCCCTTGCGCATTCACAACAACAACAGGCAATTCGGGAGTACCGGCATGAACCGACTGACCTTGCTGGCCGCGCTGGCCAGCCTGCTGCTCACCGCCTGCGGCGGCTCCGGCAGCAGTACACGCAACACCGCCCCTGGCAATGAACCGGAACCACCTCGTAACGAAGAACGGACACCGATCCCGGTGACTCAGCCCTTCGCCGACCACGGCACCGTGCTGAACATTCTGCCACCGGGCCAGGACGACAACGGCGGTGTCAGCAATCTGTTGCAGGAGATCCCCGGCCTGGGCGACCTGCTCGGCAGCCTGCTGGATGACGGTGTCAGCCAGACCGGACTGGTGCCGGCACTGATTCGCGAGCCGCATTTCGATGACCAGCTCGGCCTGTATGAAGACCTGGCGTTCAGCCCGCCGGGCCTGACCGACGACCAGCTCACCGATTACTTCAAGGCCGCGCCACTGCTGCCGCCGGACGCCGGTGGCTGGACAGCCGAAAGCCAGATCACCAGCGGTGACTACCGTGTCGACATCCGTCGCGACACCTTCGGCGTGCCGCACATCTTCGGGGCCAGCCGCCTTGATGCCCTGTTCGGCATGGGCTATGTCACCGCGCAGGACCGGCTGTTCCTGCTGGACGTGCTGCGCCGCGCCGGACGGGGCGAGCTGTCGAAATTCCTCGGCCCGGCGGATTTTTCCTTCGACCTGGATATTGCCGGGCAGGCGCCCTACCGCGAGGCCGACCGTACCGCGCAGATTGCGCAGGTGGCCAGCGCCCTCGGCGAAGACGGCGCGCAGATATTCAAGGACGCCACCGCGTTCGTGGATGGCCTGAACAAATATGTCCTGGATGCACGCAGCGGGCTGTTGCAGGTGCCGATCGAGTACGTCGGCCTGGGCGTCACGCTGGAGCCGTTCGTGATCGAGGATGTGGTCGCCATCGCCACGCTGATCCAGGGCATCTTCGCCGGCGGCGGTGGCGCCGAGCACCAGAATGTCTTGCTGCTGCATGAACTGGCCGCACGCTACGGCGACCCGGAAGAAGCCTGCGCGCTGTGGCGCGATCTGCGCCATGCCAACGACCCGGAATCTTCCGTCACGACAGCGACCCGCTTCGCCACCCAGTCGCCGGCCCGCATCAATGAGGACGCCTGTCCACTGCTGCCGGAATTCGCCAGCGAATATCCTGGCGCCGTGATGTTCGATGCCGGCAGCTTCGTGGCACACAATCCGCTGGTCACCGAACCCTGTGGCCGCCCCGGACAGGTACAGTGCCCCGGTGTCGCCGGTGGCCTGCCGGCGCTGCCCCTGACCGGCGTGGTGGAAGTAATCATCAACGGCACGATGGAATTGCTGCGCGGCCTGTTGTCACTGTCTGACGCCAGCGACGTCGTTATTCCGCTGCGGCCGGATGGACAACTGTCCAGTACGGACCAGATGCTGGCGGCACGCACACCACTGCGTATGCCGCTGGACACGCGCATCGCTGCACTGGATGACAGCGCCCTGTGGCAGGCACAACGCAGCGCGCAGGCAGCCCTGGCCGGCATCGCGCAATTGCGCGACGGTTTTCCTGCCACCATGTCGAACGCGTTACTGGTCAATGGCGAACATACCGCCAGCGGCCACCCGATTGCGGTGTTCGGCCCGCAAACCAGTTACTTTGTGCCGCAGCTGTTGCTGGAAATGGCCGTGCACGGTGGTGACCTGCATACGCGCGGCATGACCTTTACCGGCCTGCCCTATGTGGTGATCGGGCGCGGCCCGGACTTCGCCTGGAGCGCCACGTCAGGCAACTCCGACCTCACTGACGTCAAAGTGCTGCCGTTGTGTGCACCGGGCGGCGGTGGCGCCCGCGACGGCTATATCTATCGCGGCCGGTGCGTCGCCTTCGATGTGATCGACGACAGCTGGAGCGCGCGCTGGAACGTGGCCGTGCCCGCCGGTGATCCGCTGGCCACCGGGCAGAACGTGAAAGTCACCCGGCACATCATCCGCAGCCCGCACATCGGCCCGGTGCTCGGCTACGCCACCGTGAACGGCCAGGCCGTGGCGCTGGTGCGTCAGCGCAGCACCTATTTCGCCGAGCTGGATACCGCGCTGCCGTTCCTGCTGGCGACACGCAACGATGTGTTTGATGCGCAAAGTTTCCGCGAGGTCTTCAACCTCACTACCGGCAGCTTCAACTGGTTCTACATCGACGACCAGGACATCAGCTTTATCCACGCCGGCTTGTATCCGCGCCGCGCAGAAGGCGTGCACCCCGAGCTGCCGTCCTGGGGCGATGGCCGTTATGACTGGCAGGGCTTTTTGTCACTGGAAGAGCACCCGCAGGATACCAATCCGGCACGCGGCTTCCTGGCCAGCTGGAACAACCGCCCGGCACCGGACTGGTGGTCGGCGGATGACAACGCCAGTTATCAGTTGGTGCACCGCAACGATATGCTTGAGATGCGGCTGGAAAAACTCGTCGCCGACGGCAACGTGACCCGCGGCAGCCTCACTGAAGCCATGGGCGATGCGGCGGTGACCGACCTGCGCGGCCAGGAGATCCTGCCCGCCGCACTGGCGCTGCTGCAACGCGGTACGCTGACCAGTGCGCAGCAGGAGGCCGTGTTCATGCTGCACGACTGGGTCGATGTCGGTGCGCCGCGTCGTGATCGCGACAATGATGGACGTTACGACCAGGAAGACGCCGTGGCGCTGATGGATGCCTGGTATCCGCGCATGATCGAGCAACTGCTGCCGCAGATCCTGCCGCTGGAAGCGACGGATTTCGGCAACCTGATGCCGGTGGGCCGGGACAACAAGCCCGGCGATATGGGCTCCGCGTATCAGCATGGTTACTACGGCTATCTCCGCCGTGTGCTCGACATGGCCAACGGGGATTCCGGTGCGCCCTACCGGGCGCTGCGCTGCGCCGGGTCCGACAACGCGACCTTCTGCCGGGCGCAATTGCTGGGCAGCCTGGACCAGGCGCTCACAGACCTCGGTGGCATCGGCAATCGCGACAACTGGCTGGTGGACATGACGCAGGACAGCATTGAACACCGCGCCATTGGCCTGGCCGGCCTGCGGCCGATTCACTGGCAGAACCGGCCGACGTTCCAGCAAGTGGTGGAATTTACCTCGTCGCGCTGAGACAGCCCGTCGCCGTCACTGCAAACCCGGCAGTGGCGGCGGCGACATCCGATGCGGCTGTCTGGAGATGCTCTCCAGGAAGGCGACCAGCGCTGCGATGTCCTGCTCCGACAGGCCGAGCGGTTTCAGCAGGGGGGAGTTTTCCGGATACCGGGGGTCTTCCCGCAGCGGATTGCGCGCGCTCACCTCGGCGCCGCCGGCGTTATAGATATTCAGCAATCCCTCCAGTGTCAGCAACAGGCCGTTATGCGCCCAGGGGCCGGTAAAGGTCACGTCGCGCAATCCGGGGGTGCGGAACTTGCCGATATCCTCGGCCCGGCCTGTCGCGTCATAGCGCCCACGGTCTTCCTTCAGGCGCCCGAAGAAGTGCAGCCCGATATTGTGAAACTCGCCGTCCGTCAGCAACGGGCCATGGTGGCAGTTCATGCAACCGGCCTGCGTGCGGAACAGATGCAGCCCACGCACCTGCGCATCACTGAGAAAGCGGTACTCGCCGCGCATGAACCGGTCAAACCGGCTGGTGCGGCTGGTGACCGTGCGCACGAACGTGGCGATGGCCCGGGCAACGGTGTCCTGGTTGATGTCGTCCTCACCAAAGGCGCGCTCGAACGCATCGCGATAGGCCGGGATGCGCCCGAGCGTGCGCATGACCTGTTTCAGGTCAGCGTTCATTTCCCGCGGATTCACCATGGCCATCAACGCCTGCTGCTCCAGCGTTTCGGCGCGGCCATCCCAGAACACGCTTTGCAGATAGCCCGCGTTGATGATGGTCGGGGCGTTGCGTCCGCCAGCGCGCCGGTCATGCCCGAAGGGCACCGCCCGCCCGTCCGCCCAGCCCAGGTCCGGGTCGTGACAGGAAGCACAGGCAATCTGGCCGGACGATGACAGCCGTGGATCGAAAAAAAGCAGCCTCCCCAACACGGCCTTGTCGGCGGAATAAGGATTGTCTTCCGGATAAGGCACCGGCGGCAGCGGTGCGATTTCATGCCAGGCGATGCCATCCGCAATCGTCGGCGCCGGCCAGCAGTTCACCGGCTGTTCATACGCGGCACGCAAGGCCGCCATGTCCGGCTCCGCCGGCAACGTCACGCACTGTGACGCTGCAGCGCTGCCACTCATCAGCCCGAGCAGCACCAGCCCGGCCAGCCTAGAACGCATAGTCCATCCCCAGCCAGAAGCGCCGGCCGATTTCGACGCCGCGTGCGCCCACAGGCACGCTGTAGGTGCGCGCGTTGGCGATGTTCTCGACGTCCAGCAGCAGGGAGAAACGATGGCGGGGCCAGGGTGTCCATTTGAGGTTGGCGTTGGCGAGCACACGACGCGGGGTGTTGGAGTCCGTCAGCACCGGCAGCACCTCTGGCTGGCCGTCCGGTCCAACAACGGTGATGTTGCCCGTCTCGATGATATTGTCGTAACTGCCGGCGTACGACAGCACCATACCGACCTGCAATGTGTTCGCGACATCCTGCGAAATACGGACGTTACCTACCAGCGGCCGTGCAAAGTTCTGGCGCAGCGTCTCCACTGCGCTGCTACGCAGACGTTGGTCGCGATACCATACATAAGGTGAGGTGGCGACATCGCCCAGCGCATCATCATAACTCTCGTTGGTGGAAGAAGATTCCGACCAGGTCAGTGTGATGCCGGCGTGCGTGCCGGTGGACCAGCTTCTGTCCCAACTTAGAGAAAGGCTTTCGTACTCGCTATGCCCGTTGTTATTCAGCATGATCACGCGAAAGCCGTCCTGCAGAATATCCGTGCTTTCACTGGAAAACTGATCGCGGTTACGGCGCTGCAGCAGATCAATGCTGGCCACCCCGCCGAGAAAATGCTGCCGCAGGCCGAGGGTCAATTCATCACTGTAAGGCGTCTTCAGGTCACCGGAGCGATATATCTCCTCGGTCTGATAAGCCGCACGCTCCCACTCATTGACGATATTCTGCGTAGCTCCCCTAGACTCCGCGTAGGCAGGACGGCGCGCCTCGCGCAAGCGATAGGTAATCAGCGCGCCGCCGTAGTAGCGGTTCGCGCCGAACACCAGCAGGCTGCGGCGATCACCGGCCAGATCCACACTGAAACGGCTGCGCGGTGCGATATCGATGTTGCGGGTGTAATCATTGTAATCACCACGCAGGCCGAACGTCGCCTCGAACCGGGACCAGGAAAAACTGGCCTCGCTGAACAGGCCCGCCTCCAGCAGGCTGACGTCCACGCTGTCGGCGTCATACACCATCCGGCGGGTAAAGTACTGTTCGTTATCAATGCAATCCGTCACGGACCCACGACAATCTATGTCCGGGTTCTTCAGCGCTGAACTGTACTGCCGGCTCGTCGAAGGCCGTTCGTAGCCAATCTGGCTGTAGATGGCTTCTGTTCCGTAGTTCACCTGCATGACCGATCCGGCCACTGCGCGCGCGGGTTCGCTGATCTTGAATTTGTTACTGGCGCTTTGCTCAAAACGCTCCAGCGAGCCGGTCCCGCCAATGTGACTCAAACCGGTTTCCACGTTGGCGCCCCAGGGTTTGCTGGCGGTCACCGCCCAGCTAAAGCCATCACGCGGCCCCTCGCGATTGCTCTCCCGTGTTGAAAGATTGGTGTCGAACTGCACCCGGCGCGCGCCGTCGGTGACAAACCGGACTTTATTACCCAGAGACAGGCCACCTCCGGTGAACTGATACTCGCTGTCCAGATAAGTGGGCAGGTAGCCGGTTTGTTCAAACGGCGCCCAGATCAGGCTGGTATCGGATTCGAGGCCGTTAAAGAATGCCTGGCTGTGCTTGAGAAACAGGTTCAGATTGCGCTGCGTCTGTTGCTCGGTCTGGTTCACCACCAGCAGTGGTGTACTGGATTCGGCCAGTGCGAACGCTGCAACGATACCTGCCGTATCACTTATCGGACGTGAGTGACGCACGGTATAACGGCTGCGCCTGAAGTCCGGCTCGCTGACCGGTGTGCTTTCCACGCCGGGCTCCGGTGGCAGCTGGAATACCCGGGTCTTTACCCAGTCGCCCTGTGTGCGGCGAGCCGAGAGATATGTTTCCGGCCTGGCGCTGTGCCGACGGGTTTCCATATTCACCACCCCGCCCAGAAAGCGCCCGTACTCTGCCGGCACGTTGCTCTGCCAGACTTCTACGCTGTCGATCAGGTCCAGGTCCAGAAACAGCCCCTGATCCTGACGCGGCGGCTCGGAGCCAAGCCCACTCCCCTTGCCCGGATCAAAGCGACTGTTGACGGAAAAGCCGTCCAGCGTGAAGTTGTTTTCGTAGATGCGTCCGCCGGCAATCGAGACCGATGGCGGGCGCAGGTCCACCAGCGAGTCATCGTCGAAACGCTCCTCGTCAAACTGCACATTTGGCACACTGCTCAACACTGGCGTAATCTGGCCACTGCCCTGGCCATACGCATCCAGTTGCCTGCGGTTGATCAGCCAGCTGCCTTCCTTTTCCGTCGGCGCGGTGGATTCGCGTTGGGCGCGTACTTCCACTTTACGCAACAGTGCCGTGCCTTCGGGCGAGGCAACGCCGTCCGCCAGCTCATTGTCCGTGTCGGAATCTGCGCACACAGGCGCAGCCAGAATGGAAAGAAGCAGCCCCGCAAGGGGCTGCCTGAGTAACCGGAGTGTCATGAGGATCAGGCCGCGCAGTCCGCCAGGCCGTCCGTAGCAAAGAAGGGGCGACGATCCTGACTGTCGGGGCATCCATCGCCGTCGATGTTATCGTCAAGTTCGAAGGGGTTTTCGCCGGCGCTGCTGTCCACCGGGTCAAAGAAGTCCGGGCGACCATCGCCGTCCAAGTCGCGTGAGGCATGGAGACTTCCGGGGAAATCATCATGTTCTACGATGGCCGCCGCCACCGCGCCGAGGGCCGCCTCACGGTCTGGACGATACTCGATCTGATTAGCGGCTCCCACAGCGTCAGCAGCGTAACCGGCATCCACCAACAACAATGCTATGGCACTAATGGCATTCGCTCTTTGCTCAGAAGAATTCAGTGCCAGCGCCTCATTGATGAGTGGCGCATTGTTATCCGACAGCAGCGAGGCCACCTGTGTCTCCAGCCATCCTAAAAGCGCCTGTCGATCCGAATCCGGCACGCCATCCACAACAATACGCGAACGCAGAGTTTCACGCACTGACAGCAACGTAGCCACATAAGAGCGGACCAGAGCAATCTTTGCGTTACGCTCGGACTGATCATCGCCAACTGGCAGAGGCAGCGCCGGCACACTTTCCAGGGCTGAAGACAATGCGCTTTGTGTCACTGCATTGAGGCCAGCCAATGCTGAAAATCTGGCAACGGTCATCAGGTTATTGCGGCTATCTTCACTGGCCTGAGCCAACGGAAGCATGCGCTCTGCCACAACACCTATGCGCTGTAGATCAGACATGCGCACCAGTTCATTGTTGATCACACTCGAGTAAGAGAAAAACTGAACATCCGGTGTCGACCAACTATAACCTTGCATAAACGCCAGACAACTATCCATCTCCGCATCTGCACGCTCACGATCGCCGATGCGATACCATGCGAACGCCACCTTGGCACAGCCCCAGGAACCCAGCATGTTCGCACTGTCCGCATTTTCCTCCAGCCAGGCGTCACTACCGACAATATCGCCTGCATATTCAATCACGGCAGCGGCTGCTTCCAATTGCGACAGGCCGATCAGCAGATTGAGAAGACCGACTCCATCATAGTTTGTGCCCGTCCAGAGAATGGTATCAAGGCTGCTACCCAGGCTCTCTTCATCCGCCAGAAGCTCGTCGAGCACCACATCTACTTCCTGCTCTTCTAGCGCCGCCAACGTCTGCCATGCAGCGATAGCGGCCAGTGCACGGCTTTTCTGGGAAGCAGAGCTAATGGTATCCGCCAGCGCCAAGAATTCGTCAATGCGATCATTTCGTCCGTATACGTCTGCCATATAGCGAATCGACGAATCCACATTGGTACCTTGCTCACGGAGAGTCAGGAATGTCTCAACGGTCGGCCATGGGTCTTGCCCCAGACGATCCTCGTACACAGCGATTACCGCCAGATAAAGGGCTTTCACCGTTTCCGTACCATTTGGCAGCGGCGGCATGCCCAACACAATCGTCTTGTAGACAGCCAGCAACTGCTCAGCTTCGGTCAGCGACAAATTACCAGATTCATACTCTGCGATGGCGTCCGGAACCGGACCCAAACCAGTAGCACTACCAAGTGCTCCAATCACTCTTCCATATAACGTGCGAACATCTGCATTCCCAGCATTCACTAAAGCAAACTGATACAGAGGCTCAAGAGCACGCTCGCCCAAATCGGCATTGCCTGAATAGCGAGAGAAATTCACCAGACTGATCAGCATTTCGGCTTCATCCTCGCCGACAAATCCCGGTCCACCCAGGGATGCAATGATCCTATCCGCGCCATCCAGCGCTGCCATCATCACTTCCCTAGCATCTTCCGTGCGCCCCTGGCCTCCCAGAAGCTGGGCAACTTTCTTCTGTGCTTCAATGCGCTGTCCAGCCTGAAAAATTCGAGTTTCCAATGTCACCAACGCCTGATCCAGCAGGCCGGCCGCAGCCTGCCCCGCCGCAATACTCTGATATAACGGATCCAGCACGTTATCATCCATGATCCCGTCAAAAATCCGCTCGGCCCGATAAAACGGCGACAAATCCGAGGCGTAGAAATACGCCAGCCGGCGCGCATTATCACTGCCCAGGAACTCACCCGGCGCCAGCGGCAGGGTGTGATCAATCGCATCGCGTGCGGCAGTGATGCCAGCGATGCGGTCGCCGGAAAGGGTCGGGACGGTGAAGTTTTCATCCGCCAGGTCCGCCAGCTCAATCTCGCCTTCGTTCAGCGCGTAACGAATCAGGTTGACCACGCGCGCGCTATCCAGCGGCACACCACGGCGGCCATTGGCATGCCAAACGGCCTGCACCAGTGCATCGAAATTGGCAGCGGTGACCGGGTCATCCAGATTCAATGCGCCGATGTATTCGTTGATATGGTGCGCCATGCCCACGCGCAGATTGGCCAGCGTAAAGCGTTCGGCCACCTGCTCGGCGTCCGCCGCGCCCGAGGCGTCGAACTGCGCTTCCACTTCCGCCAGCAAGGCAAAATTGTCGGCGGTGCTGGCGGCACGGGCGTTGTCGATCAGCTGCTGCCGCGCCAGCGTCTGGTCGCCATTGGCGGCCAGCAGCGCGCCGGCGATCAGTGTCACCGGCGCTTCCTCATCGCGCAGCGCATTCAGCCAGCCGGCCAGGCGCAGCGCGCTGTATTGCACGGCGGCGCTGTCACGCGGATCGCTCAGCACGGCCGCTTCGCTGAGGCCATACCAGAGCGCGACTTGCTGCGTGGCCGCCTCGGCACTCAGGCTTTCTTCCTCAATCAGGTACTGCACCAGTGACGTCAGCAGTGACACCACCGGTTCAGCACCAGTGACCGGCGCACTGAGCACTGCGTTGCGGAAGCTGTAGCCGGTGATGACATCTTCGCCGCCACGGCTGGTGAGCACCGCGCCGCTGAGGCTGCTGCCGGCAGGGTAGTTGATCGTAAAGCGGCCTTCGTTGTCCGTGGTCACCACCGCTGCCAGGGCATTGCCGCTGGCGCTGCGCAGCGTCACCGTGGCGCCGGCAATGGCCGGGTCCACCACCACGCCACTCATGCTGTGTGTCGACGGCGTGCCGCCGTTGCCGCCGCCACCGCCCCCGCCGCCACAGGCGGAAAGCAGGCCCAGACCCAGCACGATCAGCACCGTGCGGACGGAAAAGGAAACTGTGTTCATGGCGCAAGCCCCCCGAGAAAAGTTGAATCATTCATGCCGGGCCGGGATTCCCTGGCCGCCGGGCGACATCCTGTCGAGGCGTGCGGTGTGCGTGTCGTCAGTCGCAGATCACGTTGTGCAGCTGCATGGCGTGTGTCGGGTCCAGTTCCAGCAGCAGGCAACCATCACGACGTGCACTGGCGGAGTCCGGGAAGGTGAAACGCTCGATGCCGTCGCAGGTGAGGTCCCGCGCCGCCAGCCAATCGGCCAGCACCGGGTCACCCACTTCCTGGGCAAAGCCTTCACCCAGGTTGATCCACTCGTCGCAGTTCAGGGCCAGCGCCGGCGCCTGATCGGCACCGGCCAGCGAGGCAAGGCCGCCGCACAGCAGCAGGGCAGGCAAGCGTGTTCGAGACATGGCAAATCCCCCGGTCCGATCTGAAGCAAAGACGGCTGCCGTGGCCGGCAGTCTTGAGGCGGAGATCGTAAATCTAAATAATAATGATTATCAACCAATAAATGATATTACATGGACATTATCCCGTTCACGTTGCCGCCCCCGCCTTCGCGCTATAGCCTCATTGGCACACCAACCCCTTGAATTGGAAGGCATGTCGAAGCCCACCCGCGACACCCGGAGTCCGCCATGATCATTGCCCAAGCCGCCCGCTGGACCAGTGCCCTGCTGGCCCTCGTCGCCCTGAATGCCTGCTCGGCAGAAGATGCCCGCCCGCCTGCGGGCAGCATCGGGGCCAGCCTGACCGTGCTGGAAACCAGTGCGCCGCAGACGTCCCAGGCACATGGTTTTGTTATCGAGACACTGGCCGAAGGCCTGGACCATCCCTGGTCGGTGGCTTTTCTGCCGGATGGAGCACTGTTGATCAGCGAACGCGCCGGCACCCTGCGGCGATTGTCGCCAGCCGGGCTCTCCGCACCGCTGGCCGGCGTGCCGGAGGTGGTGGCGGAGAATCAGGGTGGGCTGCTGGATATCGCGCTGCACCCGGACTTCGCCGAGCAGCCGTTCGTGTACCTCAGCTATGCCACCGCCTGTGCCGAAGGGGGCGCCACCACGGCGTTCGGGCGTGGCCGGCTGACAGACAATGGCCTGGTGGATTTCACCGAGCTATTCGCCGCCGATGCCTGCGCGCGCGGCGGCCGCCACCACGCAGGGCGCCTGCTGTTCGACCGGGACGGCTTTCTGTATCTGAGTGTCGGTGACCGCGGCCAGGACCCGCGTGCGCAGGACACCAGCGATCACGCCGGCACGCTGTTGCGTTTCCATGCCGACGGCAGCGTCCCGGCGGATAACCCGTTCGCGGGCGACGACTCCGCCCGCCATGAAATCTGGAGTTACGGCCACCGCAATCCGCAGGGCCTGGCACTGCACCCGGACACGGGCGCCGTCTGGGAACAGGAGCATGGCCCGAAGGGCGGCGACGAGATCAACCTGATCCGCCCCGGCATCAACTACGGCTGGCCCCTCATTACCTACGGGCGCGAGTACAACGGCGACTACATCGGGCCGGCCGAACAGGACGGGCTGGAACAACCGCTGAAACACTGGACGCCTTCCATCGCGCCGTCGGGCATGGCGTTTTACCAGGGCGATGCCTTTCCCGAGTGGCGCGGTGATATTTTTGTCGGCGCCCTGGCGGGCACACACCTGGCACGGGTGCGTTTTGACGGCACGGAGGAAGTCAGCGAAGAAAAACTGCTGGCAGACACCGGCTACCGGATCCGCGACGTACGCACGGGACCGGATGGTCGGCTCTATTTATTGACCGATGCACCAGACGGCAAACTGCTGCGGCTGTCACCGCCCTAGACTTTGGTCGGGCAGCCCGGGAAAAACGGAACTTGTTAACTGAATCACACTGCCCTCCGGTGCGATAGTCCCAGCTTCGCAACGGAGGGCAGGGACGCAGGCGCGCCCTCCGAACCAATAACATGTTCTCGGGGAAGCTCATGCCACGTTCCGCATTTCGCCGTACGCCGCTGGCGGCGGCTGTTCTTGCCGCGCTGTCCGTGCCCGTCCAGGCCTCGCTGCTCGACGATGCCACGCCCGTTCTCACCCTCCGCACACTGCCCGAAGGTTATCGCTTCAGCAGCTTCGATGTGGCGGCACTGCCCGACGCACAGGTGGCTGTGGTCTGGACCGAACACCACAGCGGCCTGACCGACCCCGATCTGCTGGTACTGCAACGGTTCGACAACGACGGTGCCCCGGTGGGCGAGGCCCTGACGCTGTTTGAAGAACAGGCCAACACCTCGTCGCTGAGCCAGGCGCGTATCGCCGCAGATGAACAGGGCAATATGGTCGTGGCCTGGAATCACCAGGAAAGCGGCAGCCTTTCAACAGGCTGCAGTGGCATCGTGCAGTTTGTGCGCATCAGCGCGAACGGTGATATCTCCACGACAAGCTCCCCGGATGCAGGCGCCAGCGGCGGCTTGTGCCACCCGGCCGTGGCAATGGATGCGGACGGGGATTTCGCCGTGCTGTGGCTCGACGACAACAGCGTGCCCACCCAATACCTGCGCACCTTCCAGGCCAATGGCAACACGCTGGCCGGCCCGATACTGGTCGCCACCCCCAACGGCAACACGCCCGCCGCCCTGGCCATGCAACGTGACGGCACCCTGATGACGGCCTGGCGGACCAACAGCATTCTGCAGGGGCGCCGTATCAGCCTGAACGGCACCTCGCTGGGCGCCGCTGCCCGCCTTGACGGCAGTGAACTGACCGCCAGCCTGATTCAGCAGAACCCGGCCCTGGCCGCAGACCGGGACGGCGGGTTTGCCGCCCTCTGGTCCGAGTTCAATCCCAACGCCGACACGGAGGACATGGAAGTCACCGTGCGCGGCCAGCGCTGGCAGGCGGACGGCACGGCAGGCGATGCTTTCCTGCTCGCCAACATGGCCAACAACGGTTCGGATTATTTCAGCGCGCCGGGCCTGGGTGCGGACAGCGAAGGCAACCTGGCAACGGCGTGGGTGTTGATGACGCCCCATTCCCCGGACACCCCGCAGGCCACGGCGCTGGATGCAGACAGCGAGGTGATCGGGGAGCCGCAGACGGCGTGGACAGACGGCATCACCGGCGACTCGGACCTGTCCACACCGCGTCTGGCCATGAGTGACGAGGTGATTGCCCTTGCCTGGACACACCGCACCGAATACGGAGAGCCGGAACAATTGCATCTGCGTCTTGCCCCGCCGCTGACCGACCCGGCCACCATTCCACCGCCGGCCACGGGGGGCGGTGGTGGCGGAGGGGGTGCAAGCTGGCTGTTCTGGCCTCTGGCCGCGCTTGGCCTGCTGCGCCGGCGAACACATCGCTGATCACTGCGCTGATAAAAACGACTTTCAAAAAATTGAGGGAACACTGCATGTCACAGCCCATGTTTCGCCGCGCGCCACTGGCGGTCGCCATCCTGAGCGCGCTGTCCTTGCCGGCACAGTCGGCGCTGGTTGACGAAGAGGCCACGCCGGCCTTCGTGGTTCACAGCACCACTCAGGGCTATTCCATTTCCAGCTATGACATCGCCGCATTGCCGAACCGGCGTGTCGCCGTGCTCTGGACAGAACACCAGAGCGGCTCCAGTTTCCCCGACCGGGTGTTGCTGCAGCGATTTGATCACCAGGGCCAGCCCGTGGGCGAACAACTGACCCTGTTTGAAGAGGGCTTACTGGAGCTCATTCCCTCCTACACCGTGTCGCTGACCCACGCCCGTCTTGCCGCCGATGCCAGCGGCAACATGGTCGCCACCTGGGGCATACAGACCGGCCCGCTGAACACCGTCTGCGACGGCGACGCGGCGCTGGTGCGCATCCGCGCCAATGACACCATCACCGGCCTGTCGCTGGTGCAGGATGATCAAGTACTGACCGACGGCGGCCATTGCTACCCCTCGGTAGCGATGGATGAAGACGGCGACTTCGCCGTGTTATGGCGCCACGAAACCGATGATCTCGACCGGTACATGCTGCGCACTTTCCTGGCCAACGGCACCCCCATTTCAGGCTACGTCGAAGTCGCCGAGCCGTCGATCAATCTCGCCGGCGGCGCCATCGCCATGCAGCGTGACGGCACCCTGCTGGTGGGCTGGCAAGCCGAACAGAGCGTGGGCCAGGAATTTATACTGGGTACCCGCTACAGCCTTGCCGGCGAAGCGCAGGACACCGTGCCGTTTCGCCTGGACAACGACTCCCAGGAAGGCTTCAGTGTGTTCCAGCGCGATCCGTCCCTGACGGCGGACCAGGAAGGCGGCTTTGTGGCGGTCTGGGCGCAGCTCACGCCACTGGCCGCCGACGAAGGCGACCCGGACAATGGCCTCTCCGTGCGCGGCCAGCGCTGGCGTGCGGACGGTACGCCGGGCGACAGCCTGCTCGCCGGCGGACGGCAATATAACGGCTCCAATTCCTTTTCCGCCCCCGGCGTGGGTGCTGATACGCAGGGCAACCTGGCCACTGCCTGGTTCTACAGAACACCCGGCGGGCAGTGGGACCCCGCCGCCACACTGCTCGATGCCAACAGCGAAGTGATTGGCGAGGCCGCCCAGCCGTTCGTTGAAGACCCTGCCACCGACACCCGCGTGAGCCATCCGCGTGTGGCGATGAACAACCAGCTGATTGCCGTCGCCTGGAGCGAGCGCGAGGCCAGTAACAACGATACAGAACTCAAGGTGCGCATCTTCCCGCCGCTGGCGGAGCCGACGCCCGGCAGCAGTGGTGGCGGTGGTGGCGGTGGCCCGGTCGGCCCCCTGGCCCTGCTGGCCGTGCTGCTCGCCAGCACCTGGCGCCGCCTGTCACGACGCTGACACCGGCGAAAAACGCTACACTGCCCACGGGCCCGCCGGCAGGCATTCACATCCTGCTGGCAGGCCCCGTTTTTTTCTGGCGTCTTTTTTTGCCGAACGGATACCGTGATGGCCCAGCACCCACTCCTTCAGGCCGCCCTGCGTGCACAGCAGCAGGGACAACCACAACAGGCCGCCACCCTGTACCAGCGCCTGTTGCGGGAACAGCCCGGCCATCCCGAAGGCACCCTGCACTATGCCCTGCTGCATGCGCAGTCGGGCCAGCCCGCCGCTGCCCTGGCATTACTTGATCCTCTTGCAGAGCGTTTTCCGGAGGTGCCTGCCGTACACATCAATCGTGCAGAGATACTGCGCCGGCTGGGGCGCTTTGAAGAAGCCATCGCCTGCCTGCGCACATTGATTCACCAGATGCCGGACCAGCCACTGATACGCTTCAACCTCGCGCTGGCGTTGCGCGGCGCGGGCCATCTGGACGATGCCATCCGTGAATACCAGGCGGTACTGCAGCAAAAGCCGGACTATGCGGATGCCTGGTATAACCTCGGCAACACCCAGCTCGAAGCGGGCCACAACGACGATGCCCTGCGCAGCTATGAAGAAGCGCTGTCCCTGACGCCCGTTGCGCAGCAGCCACGGGTGCTCAACAACCTGGGCAGCACGTTGATTTACCAGCGGCGCTATGGCGACGCCGAAGCCCCCCTCCGGCGCGCCATCGACATCGCGCCGGGCTACGCGGAGGCGCATCTGAACCTGGGCGTGACGCGGGAACGGCTCGGGCAGATCGCCGAGGCCGCCACCCATTTCCGTCGCGTGGCCACCTTGCAGCCCGCGCACTGGTGGCATGCCCTGCGCGCCGACATTCTGTGCCCGGAAGTGTTTCCCACGTCGGCAGCCATCGACCACTGGCGGCAGGGTTTTGCAGACACCATTGCCCGCTGGCGCGAGCAGCCCGGCCAGCTTGACCCGGCGCAATTGCAGCACAGCGGTGTCGAACCGCCGCCCACCCTGATGTACCAGGGCCGCGAAGACCGGGCGCTGAAAAGTGCTTACGCCGACATGCTCGCACCAAGGCTGCCCGCGTTTGAACCGCCCGCCGCCCGCACCGGTGTCGACCGTTACCGCATCGGCTTTTTCGTCAATCACGGCCACGAGGCCATTTTTGCGCGCAGCATGCTCGGCATTTTTCAGCGTCTCGACCGGCAACGTTTCGAGATCGTTGTCGCCGTGACGCAACCGGCGCTGCAACATACCCGGACACTGCTACCCATTGAGGATCTGTGCTGGCTGCCCCTGAGCACTGTGGTCAACCAGGCCGCTGCGCAATTACGCGCCGCGCAACTGGACCTGCTGTATCACTGGGAAACAGGCTCGGATTCCGGCAATTACTTCATGCCCTGGTTCAGGACGGCGCCAATGCAATGCACAAGCTGGGGCTGGCCACTGACCACAGGTATTCCGGCGATGGACTATTTTCTGTCGTCCGCATTGGTAGAACCGCAGGATGCCCAGCGATTGTATCGGGAAAAATTGCTGTGCATGCCGAGCAATCTGTTCACCTGGGCCGAGCCACCCGCGCTGCCAGCCCGTGCGGCAACGCGCTCAGATTTCGGTTTCAGCGAACGGGATCACCTGTACCTGTGTCATCAGAATCCGCGCAAGATCCACCCGGATTTCGACGGCCTCGCCGCCGCCATTCTGCAACGCGATCCACACGCCCGACTGTTATTGATCGGCAGCCCCACCGGCAGCGAAACCGCGCCACTGCGGGCGCGATTGCAACACCATCTCGGCCCGCTCGCCGAACGCGTGCACATCCTGCCGCGCATGCCGCGCGAGCAATATCTTTCACTGGTCAGTCTGGTGGATGTGGCCCTGGACCCGCCGCACTACACCGGCGCCAACACCAGCTTCGATGCGCTGGGCCTGGGCGTGCCGGTCGTGACATTGCAGTCCACATTGCTGCGGGGGAATTTCACTTGCGGGCTGTATCAGCAGCTGGGCAACACGGCACTTGTTGCCCACGATGCCGCGCACTATATCGAGAGCGCCCTGTTGCTTGGCGGCGACCTGGCCTTGCGGCAGCACTGGCGCGATACACTGCTGTCCGGTGGTGAGCGCCTGTTCCGTGACGAGCGTGCTGTCAGCGAACTGGAAACGGCCTTGCTGACCATGCTCGCTCAGCGCTGACGCGCGTTTTACTCGCACTCTCCACGCCGCCAGGACATTACCGGCGGCTGGATACACGCCTGGCAGCTATTGCCAAACTGCCCCAGCGCCTGCCCGTCTTCACCGAAACCGCACACCGGGTCATGAATCATCGTGCACACAGCACGCTCAGGCGGAATGCCGGTTTTTTCGCAGCGGGTGGCGCCGTCCGGCATCGTCGGGCTGCTCTGGCAGCCAGTGATGGCAAGGACACCGGCTACCAGGCTGGGGGCCATCAGGCGACGAATCAGCATGTCCTTCATGGTGCGCTCCTTGAGTTGCAGAGGTCGGTCCACGGCCACCATGGGCCAGCGGTATCGACACAGGGTACACTGAATGCCAACACTAATAAGTTAACAAATGTTTTACCGGGGGAGTCCTGTCTTATGCTGTCTGCGTCGCACCCTGCCCGTTTCTCGCACCTTGCCATGCTGTCGTTGCTGCTTGCGCTGGCCAGCTGCACCCCCTCCCCGGATATGACCGCCACACCGGATGCCATTCGCGAGCGCGGCGAGCTGGTGGTGCTGACCCGCAACGCCCCGACCACCTATTTCATCGACCGTGATGATCAGGCCACCGGCTTTGAACATGATCTGGTGCTGGATTTTGCGGCCACGCTCGGCGTGCCGGTGCGTTTTGAAGTGCTGCACAGCATCACGGAAATCCAGGAAGCGCTGGCCGCAGGCAGGGCACACCTGGCCGCCGCCGGCCTGACGCGCCTGGAAAGCCGTGGTGATCGGTTCAGTTTTGGCCCCGGCTATTACGAAGTGCAGCAGCAGGTCATCTGCCACCGCAACGGCCCGCGCCCGCGCACGGTGGAGGAACTCCGCGAGGTATCACTTCTGGTGATCGGCGATTCCAGTTATGAGGCGCGGCTGAAGGCACTGCGCGACAGCCAGGTGCCTGAACTGACCTGGCAGACTGACAGCAGCCTCTCCACGGAAATGGTGCTGCAGAAAGTCTGGGAACAGGAGGTCGACTGCACCGTGGCAGATTCCAATATCTTCGCCATCAACCGGCGCTATTTTCCTGAACTGGTGATGATGTTCCCCCTCAACGAACCGGAAGAACTGGCCTGGCTGCTGCCACAGGGGGCCGATGCACTGAGCGACGCCATCACTGACTGGTACCACCAGGCCAACGAAGCCTCCTTCATCACGCTGGTCGCCGCGCGTTATTACGCCCACGTGGAAATTTTTGATTACGTCGATATCGCCCGCTTTGTGCGACGCATTCAGGAACGGCTGCCGGAGTATGAAACCCTGTTCCGCCAGGCCGCTGATGAATATGGCTTCGATTGGCGCCTGCTCGCCGCACAGGCCTACCAGGAATCACACTGGGACCCGGCGGCGCGCAGCCCCACCGGCGTGCGCGGCATCATGATGCTGACACTGCGCACGGCCGGCGAAGTGGGCGTGACAAACCGTCTCGACCCGGCGCAAAGCATCATGGGCGGCGCCCGCTACCTGGCCAATCTGCGCGAGCGGCTGCCGGAGAGTATCGAGGAGCCACACCGGACCTGGATTGCCCTGGCCGCCTACAACGTGGGCCTGGGCCATGTGCACGATGCCCGTGTGCTGGCCGAGCGGCTGGGACGCAATCCGGATTCCTGGATCGATCTGCGCACTGTGCTGCCAAAGCTTTCGCAGCCGGAACACTACCGCTCACTGCGCTACGGCTACGCCCGCGGCAGCGAGCCGGTGCAGTATGTGCGGCGTATCCGCAACTACGAGGACATCCTCAACCAGCAGCTTGCCATGGCAGAGTGACATCTCCGGATGCGCGTGAAATTGCCAGTGCCGACTGGCACAGTTGTACAATATTTTACATTTCATCACGCGTGAGGTGGCGACAGCACCCCGGCCTTGCTTCATGGTTGGCACAATTGTGCTAACGGTTGTACACCCAAGATGACGGACCACCGGGTTTCCCGCCAATCGCTGACCGCCACACCGCCGCGCCCCGCGCAGGCCGGTGCTGCACCGCTGTTCAGCAATGACAGCGCCCGCCGCATCGACCACTGGCTGGACGAGCATGCCACGGCACTGGATGCCGACGGCCAGCCCGTCACCTCGCTGTTCCTTGCCGATGACGTCGTCGCCTACCGTATCGACAGCCTGCTGGTCAGTGCTCGCACCAGCGACATGCTGCTGCAGGATATGGCCCGCCAGCTCGCCCGCCGCCACCACCTGGGGGACGACGGCATTGCCCTGCTGCAGCGGGCGCTGGATATCCTGCGCGGTGAACTGCGCCAGCAGCCCGGCGCCTGATCGCCGGCTCTCTCGCCACGTTCTGTTTCGCTTCAATCCAGCCGCTTGCGGAAACGCAGGATCGCCAGCGTCATCATCAGCGCGGTGAAGACCAGCAGCGCCAGCACTTCACGCCACATCTCTGTCAGGTCCGCCCCGCGCAGCATGATGCCGCGAATCAGGCGCAGGAAATGCGTCAGCGGCAATGCCTCCGCCAGCCACTGCACCACCTGCGGCATGCCCGCGAACGGAAACATGAAGCCGGACAGCAGGATCGACGGCAGGAACACGAAGAATGTCATCTGCATGGCCTGGAACTGCGACTGCGCGCGGGTGGAAATCAGCAGCCCGAGGGTCAGGTTGGCGAGGATCAGCAGCACGGCGGCGACATACACTTCCCATACGCTGCCACGGATCGGCACCTGGAACAGCCACAACCCCAGCAGCAGGATCACGCTGGTCTGCACCAGCCCGATACCGGCATAGGGCAACACCTTGCCGACCATCAGCTCGGCCCGGCTGACCGGCGTGGCAATCAGCAACTCCATGTTGCCGCGTTCACGCTCACGGACGATGGCCACGGCGGTGAACAGCACCATGGTCATGGTCAGGATCACGCCAATCAGCCCAGGCACGATGTTGACCGCAGAGCGTCGCTCGGGATTGTAGAAGCTGACCACACTGATCGGCTCCGTGCGCGATGCCGCAGCCTGCGTCAGAGGCATGCGCGCCAGCTGGACGGCCGCGCTCTGCACCACGGTGTCGCTGCCATCCACCAGCACCTGCACGGCTTCGCGGCCTTCGCTCAGACGCCGTTCGAAGTCCGGCGGAATCACCACACCGACACTGATATCGCCACGGCGCAACAGGTCCATCAACTGTTCGGGCGTGTTCGCCCGGGCCACGGGGCGGATCACGCCGGTGGCGAGCATGTCCATCACCACGGTGCGCGACGCGGCGTTGCCGGCCTGGTCGGCAATACCGGCCGGCAGGTGGCGCAGGTTCAGGTTGATGGCGTAGCCGAACAGCACCAGCTGCATCACCGGAATAACAACGATCATCGCCAGCGTAATGCGGTCGCGCCGCATCTGGCGCAGCTCTTTCAGGAAAATGGCATACAGCCGTTGCCAGTTCATGCGGCATCGCTCCCGGCGCTGTCGCGCGTCTGGCCACGGGTGGCGGCGACGAACACGTCCTCCAGGTTCGGCCCGGCCTGGTGCACGCTCGCCTCCAGCCCGGCCTCATGCAGCGCCCCCGCGAGCCTTGCACTGAGATCCTCTTTCGTCTGCGCCAGTACGCGCAGGCTGTTACCGATCTGCGCCACGCTGAGCACGCCGGGGAAATTGACCAGCACCTGCTGCGCGCGGCGTGGCTGTGCCGCCACCACTTCGACGCAGCGGCCTGTGAGGTCGCGGGTGAGCGCGCCCGGCGCGCCGTCTGCCACCAGCACGCCACGGTCCAGAATGGCGATGCGGTGGCAGCGCTCGGCTTCGTCCATGTAGTGGGTGGAAACAAGAATGGTGGTGCCCACATCCGCCAGGTCGAACAGCTTTTCCCAGAAATCACGGCGGGACTCCGGGTCCACGGCGCTGGTGGGTTCGTCCAGGAACAGCAACTCGGGTTCGTTGATCACGGCACCCGCCAACGCCAGCCGCTGCTTCTGGCCGCCGCTCATGGTGCCGGCCAGCTGTTTCTGGCGGTCGGCAAAGTGGTACTGCTCGATCAGCTGGTCGATGCGCGCGCGTGCCCGCTGGCGCGGCAGCCCCTGCACGGCAGCAAGGAATTCCAGGTTCTCTCGTACTGTGAGGTCTTCGAACAGGGAAAATTTCTGCGTCATGTAGCCGATGCGCAACCGCAATGCCTCGGCTTCATCCGGCACGGTCAGACCCAGCACCTGGATCTCGCCGGCGGTCGGTGTCAGCAGCCCGCACAGCATGCGGATGGTGGTGGACTTGCCGGAACCGTTCGGGCCAAGGAACCCGTATACGTGCCCGCGCGGCACCGTCAGGTCAACGTTGTCCACCGCGCGCAGTGCGCCAAACTGCTTGCTCAGCCCACGCGCCCTGATGGCCGGCCCCTGCTCGCCACTCATGGCGCCGGCCCGAACTCGCCGCGCACCGGCAGGCCGGCCGGCAAGGCCTGCGCTGTCTTGTCCAGCTGGATTTCGGCCAGGTAGCTCAGGCGTGCGGCGTCTTCGCCCGTCAGCGCATAGTACGGCGTGAACACCGGCTCGCTGCGGATCATGCGCACGGTGCCGGGGTACTCGCTGTCGCGCCCCTCGACATGGATACGCACTCTGTCGCCAACCTGTACATCAGCGCGCAGCGGCTCGGGCACATACAGCCGCGCGTAGGGTGCGTCACCCACCAGCATCACCACCAGCGGCGCGCCCACCGGGGCCTGGTCACCAAGCCTGTATGGCAGGCTGTCGATGCGGCCGTCGCGGGGGGCGGTCAGCGTGAGTTTTTCCAGCAGGTTTTTCTGCGCGGCGGCCTGTGCCTCGGCGGCGCGCAGGACGGCTTCGCCCTGGGCAAGCTGTTCGCGGCGCACCCCGTTTTCCAGTTCTGCCAGGGCAGCTTCGGCGGCGCGGGTTTGAGCCCGCGCCCTGTCCGCCGCCGCGCGTGCGCGATCCAGTTCCGTGGCGGACACCAGCTTGCGTGGCAGCAACGGTTCGATGCGTGCCAGGTAGGCGCGGGCATCCGCTTCACCGGCACGTGCGGCGGCCAGGCTGGCCCGGGCCTGGTCGATCTGTTCGCGCCGCGCACCATGCTGCATTTCCAGCAAGGCTTCGCGGCCACGGGCCACGTCCGCTTCGGCGGCGCGCCACTGGGCTTCGGTGCGGGTACGCTCCAGCGTCATCAGCACGGCACCGGCGCTGACCTGCTCACCTTCGCGCACCCTGATATCGACGATCCGTTCTGCAGCCGGCGAGGGCAGCGTGATGCGGTCGTATTCCAGTGTACCCAGTGCCTGTGGCGGGGCCTCTCCACAGGCGCTGAGCGCCACCAGCAGGGCCGTCAGCAACAGCCCGTCACAGCAGCGTTTTTCCATCACCAAGCTCCAGTCCGCGTTCCAGCAGCACCAGCGCGTGCCGGCGCACATCATCCATAGTCAGCGCGTCTGCGCTGAACACTTGCCGCCAGATCGGCGCCCCGGCCACCGGGAACATCGTCAGCCCGATCAGCGACACCATCAGCAGGCGCGGGTCCAGCGCCGGGTTCAGCGCCCCTTCTGCCTGGGCCTGCTGAAAGCGCGCCGCCAGTAACTGGCCCAGCGACGGCGCCAGCCGTGTGATCAGCAGGTCACGCAGTGCGCCGCCTTCCGTGACCACTTCCCGCACCCACATCGGCGGCAGCCAGGGATGCTCCCCCACCACCTCGAAGACGCTGTCGACGAACAGCCGCAACAGGGACGGCACGTCGCCGGCGGCCGTCATCAGCGGCGCGCGGATACGCTCAAAGACCGGCATCAGGCGGTCTTCAATCACGGTTTCGCGCAGTTGGCCGGCATCGCCGAAGTAGTAATGCAGCATGGCCGGCGTGACATCTGCCTCGCGGGCAATGTCACGCAGGGTGGTGGCCTGGATGCCGCGGCGGACATAGCAGGCCAGGGCGGCATCCAGCAGCACATCGCGCGGCACTGTGCGACGAGCGGCCGGACGGCCGGGGGAGCGGCGTGGGGGTCGGGTTGTCATGATGCAATTATTTAATTGATCGTTTAATTAAGTGCAAGAGGAAAGTGGCGGCCTGCGAAAAAAAGCTGGCAGCCCGAAACCCGCAGCCCGCCACTAAACAATACTGTCCACCACCCCGCCATCGACCCGCAGCGCCGCTCCCGTGGTGGCGGAAGCCTGCAGCGAGCACACATACACCACCATATTGGCCACCTCGTCGACAGTGGCCGGGCGGCGCAGGATGGAGCTGGGCCGCTCCGCCTGCACGAATTCGGCGCCGGCTTCCTCGATGCTCTGGCCGTTTTCCTCGGCGGTTTCCGCCAGCATGCTGCGGAAACCATCGGAAAGCGTCGGGCCGGGCAGCACGCTGTTCACCGTCACGCCGGTGCCGGCCGCAAACTTGGCCAGCCCGCGGGCAATGGCGAGTTGTGCCGTCTTGGAAAACCCGTAGTGGATCATGTCGGCGGGAATGTTCAGCGCCGACTCGGAGGAAATGAACACTACCCGGCCCCAGTCGGCGGCCAGCATGCCCCGGAGGTAATGCCGGCTCAGGCGCACGCCGGACATGACGTTGGTCTGGAAGTAGGCCTCCCAGTCTTCATCGGTCACATCGAAGAAGGGCTTCGGGCCATAGATGCCGACGTTGTTGACCAGGATATCCACGGTCGGGGCGGCCTTGATCAGCTGCGCGGCGCCGGCGGCGTCACCGAGATCCGCCACCACGCCTTGCAGTGACGCGCCCGGCACAGCCTGCAGCAGGGTCTGGCGCGCCGCGTCGACACTGGCCTGGCTACGGCCATTGAGCACCACCAGGGCACCACTTTCCGCCAGGCCCTGCGCAATGGCCAGGCCGATACCGGCCGTGGAAGCCGTGACCAGGGCGGTCTTGCCGGACAGATCAATACGCATGACACACACTCCACAGACAGACCGGCGTCAGCGCGGCGCCGGTGACTCGACTTCGCCCTTGTCGGGCACCTCTTGCTGCCCTCGCCCGGTTTCCCGCCGGTGCTGGGCACGGCCCAGCACACCGCCGGTCACCGCCCAGCCCAGCGCGATGCCGGCGCCGATCAGCATGGCCAGGGCCGGCAGGCTCTCCAGCAGATCCAGCCCGCGTTTGAGCCAGCCGCTGAGGGCATCGCCGCCGCGATAGACCACGGTGTCGATAAAGTTCTTGGCTTTGTATTTCTGCTCCGCCGGCACCACCGTGTAAAGCATTTCCCGGCCCGGCCGCACAAACGCGTATTCGCCGGCGCGACGTACCACCATCACCACCACGAACACGGCCAACACCGGCGCGAAGGCCAGCCACAGGAAACCGGCCGCGACCACCAGCGGCACGGCCACCAGCAGCACGCCGACCCCCAGCCTCTGCGCCACACGGCCCGTGAGAAACACCTGCGTCAGGATCGCCAGCACCTGCACCACGGTGTCGATCAGGCCGAACACCTGTGTCTGTTCGGTGCGGTCAGTGAAGTGCAGCGCCACCATGCGCGCCTGCTCGAAGTAGAGGAAGGTGCTGACGCTGGCGAGCAATACCACGAACAACGCAATGCCAAGCAGATATGGCGAGCGGGCCACCTCAGTGGCCCCGGCGAACGGATTGCCTCCGAGTGGCGCCCGCCATTCCTCCGCTGTGGGCGCAGCCGGCGCCGGATGATGGTCGCGCCAGCGGTACAGCCACAGCCCGGCCGCCGCACTGGCTGCCAGCAGCAGCGCCGACAACAGCACCAGGCCACTGTGGCCCAGCGGCGCCACCAGCAGGGTGCCGAGCAGCGGGCCGGTCAGGCCGCCCAGGCTCGCGCCGCCGGCCACCAGGCCGAACAGCCGTCTGGCCTGGGCCGGCTCGAGCACATCGGCCAGCGCACTCCAGGCCAGCGAGATGGCGAGCAGGTTGAACACCGACAGCCAGATGTAGAAGGTACGCGCCACCCAGGCATTCTCCGGCACACTGCTGAACGCGGCGGCAAAGAGCAGCAGGTTCAGCACGAAGAAGCCGTAGGTCCACGGCAGCAGATGCCGGCGCGCCACCATGGAGGCCAGAAAGCCGAACAGCGGCAATGCCGCCAGCGTCGCAATGAAGGTGCCGGTGAACAACCATTGCAGGTTCTCGACGCCACCGGCGATGCCCATGGTCTCGCGCACCGGGCGCAGCATGAAATAGCCGGTGAACAGCAGGAAAAACATCAGCAGGCCCGCCGTCACCGGCGGTGCCTCCTGCGGCTTAAGATTGAACAGCCGGCTCACCAGCCGGGTGAGTGCCTGCGCGGCAACGCGGTGCGGCGCCACGGCTCAGGCAAACATGCCAATCAGCGAACGTTGCTGCGCGTCCGTCAGCAGCGGCCCGATGCCGCCCTGGAGATTGTCCGCCTGTCGGTCGGCACGGCTGGTGGCCGGGATCACCGTGGTCACCGCCGGATGACTGATGGCGAATTTCAGGAACATCTGCGCCCAGGAACTTACGCCAGCCTCTTCGGCCCAGTCGGGCAGCGGAGTATTGCGCACACTGGCAAACAGACGGCCATCATCAAAGGCGCGGTTGATCAGCACAGCCACGCCCTTTTCCTGCGCCAGTGGCAGCACTGTGCGCGCGGCATTGGGTGAATTGACGGAATAGTGAATCTGGATGAAATCCAGTTTCTCGGTGCGCAGGATCTGTTCCAGTTCGTCCAGGCCGCTGTCGAGATAGTGGGTCACGCCGACGTATTTCGTCTTGCCCTGCTCTTTCAGTTCGCGCGCATAGGGCAACTGGATTTTCCACTGGCGCAGATTATGGACCTGCAACAGCTCGACATGATCGGTGCGCAGCCGGCGCTGTGATGCTGCCCATTGCGCCTCGGCGGCCTCGCGCGTGTCAGCGGCAATTTTGGTGGCCAGGAAGCACTGCTCGCGCCAGCCGCCCTCCTCCAGCAACTGCCCCAGCACCGCATCGGCACCGCTGTAGTTGGGAGAAGTATCGATCAGCGTTGCACCGCCCTCGAAGAACACCTTGAGGACATCCTTCAACCCGTTGAATTTGTCCGAGCCAGGCGTGGCCTCGAAGCTACCGGAGGTGCCGGCGCCAATGACGGGCAGGGTTTCACCGGTAGCGGGAATGGCGCGCTGGCGCAGCGCCTGGGCAGATTCGCCGGCCAGGGCAAAGCCGGCGCGGGACACCAGCGCCAGGCCAGCGGTGGTGGCCATGGCGGCATGAAGAAAACGGCGACGTGAATACATGGCGGGCGCTCCTTTGCAGTCTGCTCAGTGGACTACCCTATCCCAACGGCGATAAAGCAGGCCAATTCTTAAGGAACCTCTGAATAACTCCCCAGTGGTTCTGGCTTTCTGGGCGGCGCCTGATCAAGGCGCGACTTCGAAGGCATAGCGGGCTACGTCGAGAAGTCGTAACGCGGAGCAGGCGCCGCCCAGAAAGCCCCGCAGGGCGGGCGCTACAGCACGCATTAGCCGCGTTGCGACGCTTGGCAAGGGCTACGGCCATTGCCGGCGCGCCGCGCCTTGCTACTGCATGCTGTAGCGCCCGCAGAACCACCGGGGAGTTATTCAGAGGTTCCTTAACCAGACCAGAGGGAGCGCCCAGGGTTCAGCGCTGCTCCAGTTTCGCCATGCGCTCGCTGATATCACGCAGCAATCGCACGATCTCTTCACGTTCGTGGCGCGCCTTGTCGTCCGCCGCCTGGCGCTCGGCACGCTGCTCGCTTTCGTGCACTTCCTGGGTGGCGCTGACGATGATGGCGATGAACAGGTTCAGCACCATGAAGCTGGAGATCAGGATAAACGGCACGAAGAACAGCCAGGCCCAGGGATAGGCTTCCATGACCGGGCGGGCGATGCCCATGGACCAGCTTTCCAGTGTCATGATCTGGAACAGGGTGTAGGCACTCTTGCCGAGTGAGCCGAACCAGTCCGGGAACTGATCACCGAACAGCTCGGTGCCCATCACGCCAAATACGTAGAACATCATCAACAGCAGCGCGGCGGTCCAGCCGATGCCGGGCAGTGCCTGCAGCAACGAATCCACCAGCATGCGCAGGCGCTGCACGGTGGAGAGCAGGCGCAGCACCCGGAGAATGCGCAGGCTGCGCAGAATCTGCAGCGGGCCGGAGGCCGGTACCAGTGCGATGCCGACAATCAGGAAATCGAACACATTCCAGCCGGATCGGAAAAAGCGCGGGCCGAAGGCCACCAGCTTGATCACCAGCTCCGCCACGAACACCGCCAGCACGCCCTGGTTGAGCCACAGCAGCACGGCGCCAAAACGCGCCCGCGCCACGTCGGACGTTTCCACACCCAGCACCACCGCATTGATCAGAATCAGCACAGTGATCAGCCGGCGCAGGGCCGGTGATTCAATCCAGTCGCCGAGACGCTGCTGCCAGCCCGGGGCCGGGGTCTGCGTGCTGCCGTAATCCATGCCACTGTACTCCGCTCACCACCAAAGCCGGGGAGTATACCCAAGTCAGGGGAGCACAGACTCCACGGCACGGATCAGCGCGTCATCGTCCGGGGCGATACGGCTGGAGAAGCGCCCCACCACATTGCCATCCGCGTCCAGCAGGTACTTGTAGAAATTCCAGCGCGGCGCACCGCCGCCCTCTTCCGCCAGATAGCGGAACAGCGGCAAGGCATCCTCCCCCTTCACCGGCTGTGGCGCCGTCATGGTGAAAGTGACGCCGTAATTGATATAGCAGACGCTGGCGGTCTCGGCCTGGTCGTCTGCTTCCTGGCGAAAATCATCGGAGGGCACACCAAGTATGTTCAGGCCCTGGTCATGATAGGTCTCATACAGGTGTTGCAGCCCGGTGAACTGTTTGGTGAAACCACAGAAGCTCGCGGTATTGACCACCAGCAGTGGCTTGCCGGCGAACTGGCACAGGTCCACGGTGTCGCTGGAATGCAGTTTTGGCAGCGTCGCATTGAAGGGCGCGGGACACTCCCCGGCCCGGACGCACAAGGGAACAAGCAACAACAGGGTGACGGCAGCACGCATGATCGGTCGGTCTCCAATGGGGGGCACAGTGTCGTGCCAACGGCAGCACGGTGACGTGAACGCGTTACAGGCCTCGCGTCCAGAACATCATGGGTTTCTCACTCTCGGTCGCGTCACCCGTATCGCGCCAGGCGTAATGGGTCAGCATGTGCGGCTGGCGCTGGTAACCGCGCGCCATCCAGAAGGTGTCCAGCGGCCGGTAATCCGCCGGCCGCGCCGGATGGTCAGCCGCCCGCTGCACGGCGCAGAAGGTGGTCACCGGAAACCCGAGCCGCCCGGCAAAGGCTTCGCGCTCATCGAAAAACCGGTGGCCCAGGCCCCGGCCACGATAGCGGGCATCGAGAACGGATTCGCCAAAGTAGAACACCGACGACACTGGCACGCCCTGGTCCGTGAACGGTTTCCGGAACGCGGCATCAGCATCCGCCATCGGCAGGCCACTGGACGCACCGATCACCCGGTCGCCGTCCAGTGCCAGCACCATCAGGCTGTGCGGCGAGTTCGCGTAGCCATGCAGGTAATCGCGCTCATAGGTCTCCGTGCCCTCGTACAGATAGGGCCACTCGCGAAACACCTGGATGCGCAGGCGGGCCAGGTGATCGAGCCAGGGCAGAATGGCGGTGCCGGAGACCGGCAGGATGGCGAGTTCAGGCATGGCAGTGCGACAGGGTGGGTAGCAACGAAAGACATTATGGGCAGCAAAGCCACCCGGCGCGAGCCCACCGCGTCAGGCAGCGACCAGCTTTTTCACATTCAGGCGATGACGATTCTGCTCGGCAAACCAGAGCTCATACTGAAGTTGCTGGTTGAGCCAGCTTTCGGCGCTGGTCTCAAAGGCAATGGAAAGCCGCACCGCCATCTCCGGGCTGATACCGGCACGCCCGTTGAGCAACGCACTCAGCGCCTTGCGACTGACGCCCAATGCCTCCGCCGCCTCTGTCACAGACAACCCCAGGGGTTCAAGGCAGAGCGCTCTGATGATTTCGCCCGGATGGGGCGGGTTGTGCATCCGCATGACACGGCCCTCAATGATAATCCTCGTAATCCACCACCTCGGCATCCTCACCGTCGAAGCGGAATGTGACACGCCAGTTAGCGCTGACCGTCACCGACCAGATATCCGCTCGACGCCCGGACAACGGGTGCAATCGCAACCCGGGTAACGCCATATCGCACGGCTCACGCGCCGCATGCAGGCGGCCAAGTATCAACCGCAACCTTGCTGCATGGGCGGGCTGGATACCCGCAGTGGTGCCCGTCTGAAAGAAGCGGGCCAGTCCCTTGTGCCTGAAGCTTCGAATCATGCGAATCGTAACCCGATACGTCACAGGTATCAATTAATGGTCAACGGCTCTCCAGCAACTGCCGCCCCAGCGCCGCCAGGACCTCCTGCTCCGCCACCTGGTACACCGCCGTGCCATGCTCTGCCGCCATGTCCGCCAACAGGGCGCGCAGCCGGGCGCAGGCCGCTGGGGTGAACAGCGGTTCGCCATCGATAAAGTTGAAGACGACTTCCGGCGGGTCATCCGGGTGGAAGGCGAGCTGGCGCGCGGCCATGGTCTGCCACCAGCGGGTCAGGCCGGTGTGGCTGCGGTCAGTCCAGTCGGGAATCTGGTCGGCATCAACGCGCTCGGGCTTGTCGGGCATGGTGCACCTCCGGGATGATCTGCCCGACAATAGCAAAACACTGTCCTTATGAACAGTTATCGTGCTGCCGCCAGCACCAGCGTGGCGCCGGTGAACAGCAGCAGCACGAACACCGCCTGCCGGAAGCGCTGCTCGTCGATACGCCGGTGCAGCCATTCGCCGAGCACCACGCCCACCACCAGCAGGGGGACATAGCCCAGCAGCCGGGGCAGCGCCGGCAGCAGGGTGCCGTCGATAAGGAAGATCAGGGTCAGCAGGCTGTTGAGCGCAAACCAGACACAGATCAGGGTGGCGCGGAAGCGGGTCTTGTCCAGTTGCACGCCGGTCAGGGCGTAGACCAGCAATGGCCCGCCGGAGGCGAACAGGCCGTGGGTCAGGCCGGCGCCGAGCATCAGGGTGCGGGTCAGCCAGGGCGGGTGGGCGCTGCCCTGGGTGGCACGCGCCATACGCCAGAGTTCGCGTGCGGCAAACCAGACAATCAGGGCGCCAAAAAGGGTCTTGGCAAGGCCCGCCCCGAGCGCCGGGCGCAACAGGTAGCCGGCAACGGTGCCCAACGCCATCAGCGGCAGGATCATCCGCAACAGGGTGGGCAGATGAATGTGCCGGTAGTGACGCAGCGTCAGGTAACCACTCATCAGGATGTTCAGCGGCACCAGCACCGGCAGCAGCGCCGGTATGGGGAGCAGCATCGCCCCCAGCGAGAGGGCAATGACGATACTGCCGAATCCGGTGACGGCTTCGATGGTGTAGGCGATCAGGATGAACAGGCCGAGCCACAACCAGGGATCGATCACTGCTGCAGCTCCACCGCGAATTTCTTCATCATGATGCGCAGATACAGGTCCGGCGCCAGCCGCCAGAGCAGGCTGCCGAACACCGCCAGGTTGTCGGAGTAGACGCGCTTTTTGCGGCGCGTCCAGGCATCGACGATACGCTCGGCCATCCAGCCGGCGTCTTTCATCTTGCCGACCATGGACCGTGCGTGGGACGCCGGTTTGCCGTCGAACCCAAGCGCATGCTGTTCGATCGGCGTGTCAAGAAAACTCGGGTAGGCCATCAGCACATGCACGCCGTGCTGTGCCTGTTCGCAGCGCAGCACTTCAAACGATTGCGCCAGCGCGCTCTTGGCGGCGCAATAGGCAGTGCGGCCGAGCACCGGCATCCAGCCGGCCATGGAGCCGATATTGATGATGCCGCCCTGGTGTGCCTGCAGTTGCTGCAGGCTGGATAACGCCAGTGCCAGCGGCGCATCCCAGTCCACCTGCATGACTTTGCGCAGCACCGCCATGTCGGTTTTTTCTGCCAGTGAACGGTGCGTGATGCCGGCGTTATTGACCAGGACGCGCACGCCGCCAAACCGGGACTGTGCCAGGTCCATCAAGGCATCGCGATGCGCCAGGTGCGTAATGTCACCGGCCAGCGTTGCAACCCGTGCCGGGGTAGCCAGCTCTGTTTCGCGTTGCGCCAGCAACGCCGCATTCATGTCGGCCAGCAGCACATTTTCACCACGTCGGTGAAACGCCTGCGCCAGGGCCCAGCCAAGGCCGCCGGCGGCGCCGGTGATCAGGATACAGCTCATACATCACCCCGTGCGCGCGCATGCTCGACGTAATAACGGAACGTCTGCTCGGAGCTTTTCTCCGGCAGGTAACCAAATTCTTCCTTCAGGCGACGGTTGCTCAGCACGGGCCGGTAGCGCAGGAAGTTGACCTGCTCGGGGCCATAACGGCCGATACCGAGGTGTTTGCCCAGCCACAGCACACTGCGTATCAGGCCCGGCGACAGCGTCAGCACCGGTTTGCCGAGGATGTCTGCAATCTGGTGGATGGTGAGCGCGCCATCACCTGCCATGTTGTAAATGCCGGCAGCGTCTTCACGGATGCCCAACTCCATGGCACGGATCACATCCCCGTCCCAGATAAACACGAACGGTGAATCACTGCCCTTGATGGCCAGCAAACGTTTTTTGGCGAACAGGTGGGTAATCAGGTTGCGTGTGTGCGCACCGAGAATGGTGCCGGGACGGAAGATCAGTTGTTTCAGTTGCGGGTATTCCTGGCGAAACTCCGCCAGCATGGTTTCGATCTGGCGCTTGTGATCGGAATAGGGAAACTCCGGGTTGCCGCGCAGGGCATCCTGCTCATCGATCCAGTCCGGATTGTCGGGATAGTAACCATAGGCAGCGCCGGAGCTGGTCACGGTGATATGGGAGACGCCCGCCCGCACGGCACTGATCAGCACGTTGCGGGTGCCGTTGACGTCAATGTCATAGTCGCGGGCACGGTCGCCGCTGGCATCCAGCACCGATGCCAGATGCACCACGTGGGTAATTTCCTCGCGCTCCATCAGTGCCTGGATGGCGCTGTCGCGCACGTCCATTTCTTGCACTGCAAACGGCAGGTCATCGCGGCGGCGGATATCGGTGCCGACGACGTTGAAATCTGCCGCCAGCCGGGTGCCCAGCAGGCTGCCCACATAACCTGCCGCGCCAGTGATCAGGATATTCTTCTGCATCGGTAAGCTCCGGGTTCAGGCTGTGCGGACGTCGCGTGTGCGCGACCAGATTGACGCCAGGGTCAGGCCGGAGACCAGGTGCCAGACACCCCAGAAAGCAGTGATCAGCATCATGCCGCCAGCCTCGGGGAAGAAGGTGAACAGTATCACCAGCCCCAGGCCCGAGTTCTGGATACCGACTTCCAGCGTCACCGCACGCCGGTCTTCCAGCGGCAGCCGTAACAGACGCGCCATACCGTTGCCGAGCGACAGCGCGAGCAGGTTGTGCAGCACCACCAGCCAGAAGAAGGTATGAAAACGCTCCAGGAACAGGTCCACATTGTTGCTGAACGCAATGCCGACAAAGCCAAGAAAGACCACCAGGGCAAAAATGCGCAGCGGTTTTTCGCTGCGGGCGGCAAAGCCGGGAAAGCGCTTACCGACCCACATGCCCAGCATCAGCGGCACCCCCAGCACCAGCAGGACCAGTACCAGAATGCTCAACGGATCAAGGGAAATGCTGGTCAGCAGTTCGCGCGTGTTCGGGTTCAGGTAACCGTAGAGCGCAAAATTCATCGGCGTCAGCACCGTGGCCACCAGGCTGGAGACGGCCGTCATGCTCACCGACACCGCCACATTGGCTCGCGCCAGCCAGGTCATCACGTTGGAAAAACTGCCGCCGGGGCAGGACGCCACCAGGATCATGCCCAGCGCCAGTTCCGGGTCAATATCCAGCGCCCAGGTGGCCAGGCAGGTAGTCGCCGGCAGCAATATGAACTGGGCAAACAGGCCGGCCAGTGGCGCCACCGGGGCAATCAGAATGCGGCGGAAATCTTCTGTCTTCAGCGTCAGTGACACGCCGAACATCATGCACGCCATGATGACGTTGAGCATGATCAGGCTGGCAGGGTCAAAATGAATCGGCAGTGGCCCTGACATCAGCGCGCACCCGCCACGCGCTGACGCGCCCGGGCCAGGCTGTGCTGTTCTTCCCGCATGGCCCTGATCTGCGCCAGCACCGCCTTGCGGTAACTGTCCTTGTGCACGTAATAGGCCATCCGCTCCAGTTTCAGGTAATCGTAGCCGCCGTCCATCACGTTGCCGGCCTCGCGCCGTTTGGTCTCTTTCAGCCGCAGGGCCGCCGGCGAACCGTTGGCCAGTTGCCGGATATACAGCGCCGCCATTTCCGCCTGCTCATTACGCCCTTCCCACCCCAGGCCGGCGGCCTCGATCATGCCCATCATGAACAGGTTGTCGTAATCCGGATGGAACACATTCAGGTAAAGCTGTGGCGCCCCGGCGCCCTGTGGCCAGTTCAGGTGCTTACGATCAATGAAGGGATAATGCAGCTTGTAGCCGGTGGCGAGCAGGATGATGTCGTACTCACCCTCGCTGCCATCGGTGAAACACACCCTGTGCCCGTCGATCCGGGCGATATCGCGCCGCGCCTGAATGTCACCGTGGCCAAGGTGATGCAGGATCAGCGAGTTCATCACCGGGTGCGATTCGTACATGCGGTAATCCGGATCCGGCAGGCCATAGCTGGAGGGCTTGCCCATCACGAGCTTGATCAGCAGGCTGTCGGCCCACTGCTTGAGCCGGCGCGGCAGTTTCAGTTTGCCGAGCGTGTCGGTGGGCCGGCCAAGCAGGAATTTCGGCAGGAAGTAATAACCGCGGCGCACGGACAAATCCACGCTGCGCGCATGGTGTACGGCGTCCACGGCGATGTCGGCGCCGGAATTGCCGCAGCCCACCACCAGCACACGCTGGTCACGGAATACTTCCGGCGAACGGTATTCGCTGGAGTGCATCACGCGCCCGGCAAAGTCGCCCGGCAACGTGGGAATGTTCGGATGGTGCAGGGTGCCGTTGGCAATCAGTACGCCATGGAAGCGGCGTGTCCGGGTAACGCCGTCGCGTTCGGAGGTGACCAGCCAGCCAGCGCCGTCCGGTTCCACGCTCAGCACGCGGGTGTTGAATTCAAAGCGACGGTACAGATCGAAGTGGCGGGCGTAGTCACGGAAGTAGGCGCGCATTGCGTCATGACGCGGATAGGGCGCCACGTCGTCGCGCATGGGAAACTCCGCGAACTCGGTCATGGTCTTCGAGGATATCAGGTGCGCTGTCTCGTACATGGTGCTGTGCGGGTTATCGATATCCCACAGGCCACCCACGTCATCGTTCAGCTCGAAGCCGGTAAAGGCGATGCCCTGCTTGTCCAGGTTGCGGGCCGTGGCCAGCCCCATCGGGCCGGCGCCGATTAGCGCGTACATGAGCTCTCCTTCTTGTTATGCTTGGGGTCAAAAGACCAGCCAGATGGGTCAGCATAGGTCAGCCGCCCAGAGGTGTACCGGCTCATTCGGGACGCCTGCCGGTCAATTCGGGACCGGCCTGAAATCAGGATGACACCAAGCGCATGTCTCACACCCCTACCATCACGCCCCGCTTCAGCCAGGCCATCGTGCAAGCCGCCGAACGTCTGGGCGTGGTCTTGCCGCCGGGGCTGTATGACGCGTTGCCGCGCGATGACCTGTCCGACCGTATTCCGCTGGCGGTGCAGGACCAGCTCTGGGTGACGCTGTGCCAGGCCAGCGATGACCCGCTGATCGGCCTGCGTGTGGGGCTGGATATTCAGGTGGGGCATCTGGACAGTGTCGGCCTGCTCTTGATGAGCTGCGACACACTCGGCGACGCCGTGGAAGCGCTGCTGGAATACTTCCCGATCATCAGCGAGGGCAGCGCATTTGAACCGGAACGGGTGCCCGGCGGCTTGCGCCTGCATTACCGCCCCGGCTTCGATACGCTGCTGGATATCCGCGCCGAAGCGGTATTCGGTTGCCTGGTGCATCTGTCACGCTGGACCACGGGCCAGCGCTTTACCCCTTCCCTGCTCGCCTTCGCCCACGCCCCCCGCGACAGCGAAAGCCGCTACCGGCAATTGCTCGGCGGGCCCGTGCAGTTCCGCGCTCCGAGCTACAGTATTTTTTATCGCGACAGCGATCTGGCGATGCCATTGATCCAGGCCAACGCCGCCATGCGCGAACATCTGCGCGCAGTCGCCGACGCCATGCTGGCGGCCCTGCACGAACAGGGGCTGGCGGCGGAAGTGGAACAACTGGTGCGCGCGCATCCACACTGGGGCAAGGAACGGGTGGCCGAGCAGCTCGGCATCAGTGGCCGGCATCTCAACCGCCGGCTGGCCGAGGAAGGCAGTTCCTTCAAGCTGCTGCGCGATGCCACGCTGCTGCGCATGGCGGAGGATAAATTGCGCGGCGATCAGCGCCTGGCGGATATCGCCGAGGCCCTGGGGTTTTCCGATGAGAGTGCGTTTGCCAAGGCGTTCAAGCGATGGGCCGGCGTGACGCCGGCCCGGTTTCGCGAGCGCGCCTGATCAGGCCTGTTCCAGCGCCTGGGTAATGTCCGCCAGAATGTCGTCCACGTGCTCGATACCGATCGACAGCCGCACCATGTCGGCACTGACGCCGGCGGTTTTCAGCTCAGCCTCGCTCAACTGACGGTGCGTGGTGGTAGCCGGGTGGCACGCCAGGGTTTTTGCGTCACCGATATTCACCAGCCGTTTCACCATCTGCAGCGCGTCGATGAAGCGGCCGCCCGCATCGCGCCCACCCTTGATGCCGAAGCTCAGGATCGACGCGGGAGAGCCCTGCGTATACCGCTGCGCCAGTGCATGGTAGGGGTCGTCTTTGAGGCCGGCGTATTTCACCCACGCGACTTTGTCGTGGCCTTTCAGATACTCCGCCACGGCCTGGGCGTTCTCGCAGTGCCGCTCCATCCGCAGCGGCAGTGTTTCAATGCCCTGCAGGATCAGGAAGGCGTTGAACGGCGACAGCGCCGCACCCATGTTGCGCAGCGGCACCACACGCGCCCGACCGATAAAGGCCGCCTCGCCCAGTGCTTCGGTATAGACCACACCGTGGTAGGACGGGTCCGGCTCGTTGAATTGCGGGAAACGCGGGTTGTCTTTCCAGGGAAACTTGCCGGAATCGACGATGATGCCCGCCACGGTGGTGCCATGGCCGCCCATGTATTTGGTCAGCGAGTGGACGACGATATCGGCACCGAAATCGAACGGCCGGCACAGCACCGGCGTGGCCACGGTATTGTCCACGATCAGTGGCACCCCCGCCTCGTGGGCCACGTTTGCCAGCGCGGCCAGGTCGACAATATTGCCGGCCGGATTGCCGATGGATTCGCAGAACACGGCACGGGTGCGATCGTCGATCAGCGCCGCCAGGGCCGCCGGGTCATCACCGCTGGCCATGCGCACCTCGATACCCAGCGTCGGCAGCGTGTGCGCAAACAGGTTATAGGTGCCGCCGTAGAGCTGGCTGACAGAGATGATATTGTCACCGACGCGCGCCAGCGTCTGGATGGCCGCCGTGATGGCCGCCATGCCCGACGCCATTGCCAGAGCGCCAACGCCCCCTTCCAGTTCTGCCACGCGCTGCTCAAGCACGGCATTGGTGGGGTTCATGATGCGGCTGTAGATGTTGCCCGGCACTTTCAGATCGAACAGGTCAGCGCCGTGCTGTGTGTTGTCGAAGTAGTAGCTGGTGGTCTGGTAGATCGGCACCGCGACGGCATGGGTTTCCGGGTCGCCGGCAAAGCCGCCATGGATGGCGACGGTTTCTGGTTTCATGTTTTTTCTTCTCCCGGTCTGTGACATTTCAACAGTTACAAAACCGGGACTATAGCGAAGGTAGGCCACCTCTGGCCAAGACCCAATCGTGCTCAGCTCATGCCGAAGCACAATCCAGTATGGAAAAACCGCCGGACATGTAATGCGACGGCAGGGCGTCGAACATCTCGCGGGTGGTGCGCACCAGATGCGGCTGATCGTAGAAACCGCTGGCGGCGGCCAGCGCCGACACCGTCATGCCTTCGCGCCAGTGTCGGAACAGTTGCTGGGTTTTCAGGTGTAACAGGAAGCGACGCAGGGTCACGCCGGTCTGCTCGCGGAACAGGTGCGTCAGGCGGGAGGCGGAGAGGTCGATCTCGGCGGCCAGCGCGGCCACGTCGAGTTTGTCAGGCAGTTGTTCGCGCAGCAGCGTGGCGATATGCAACAGACGCGCATCCAGTGGCGGCGCCGGACAGGCCAGCCGTGCCAGCAGGCGGGCACGCAAGGTGCCGGCCATCGACACGGACGGCGCCCCCAGCAACGCCTGGGCATCGGCGAGCCATCCGGGATCAAACGGCAGATCGACACTGTCCTGCGGGATGCCCTGTGCGCCGGACAGATGCCCGGCCAGCTCACGCCAGGCGGGTGTCACCGGATCAAAATGGGCAATCAGGACCAGGCCGTCGCCGGGATCGAGCGCTTGCGGCACATCGGGTGCCACCAGCGCCAGCCGGGTACTGCGCCAGGCACCCTGCACTTCCAGTTGCAAGGGCGCCTCCAGGCCACACAGTAGCGAGGCCGCCACATGCCGGTGGGTCCGGTTGGCGCCCTGATGGCCGATAAACAGCCAGTCATGCTGCCACAGACACAGAATGCCCCGCTGGGCAGCGGCCCTCACTCAGCGGTGCGGGTGAGTCGCGTGCGGGACCGGCAGACCAAGGCGGGCGCCGACTTCAACACTGACGAAAATCGGGCCAATCAGCAAGAACACCAGGTCTTCAATAAACGACGGCTTCTTGCCTTCCACCTTGTGCCCCCAGACCTGCACGGCCCAGGCCACCAGCCAGACCACCAGCGAGATCCAGAACAGCGACCAGCCGGCGCTCTGGATGGCCATGATGCCGGCCACCGAGGCAGCAAACCAGGCCACCATCAGCAGGAACACACCGAAGGACAGGCGCAGGTAAACCACCGCCGAAATCACGCCCAGCAGCGTACCGCCGTTGACCCAGTAGGCCACGTCCGGCGACAGGCCCAGCCAGCGGCCGATCGGGACCAGCCAGAGCAGGCCCAGGGTGGAGAAGAAGATCGCGGGCACGCAAATGATGTGCACCCACTGGTTAACCGGGTTTTGATGGCTCTCGCCGTAGTCGGCCAGAAACTGATGTAAGTTGCGCATGGGTCACTCCCTGTCTCACGGGTTGTTATTCGAGGTCTGAGGCGATGTTAGGCAACCGCACCGGGCAGCGGCTTGTATGAATCCGCTGCCGCCCACCGTCATCCTATTCCGGAATCTTCATCTCCTTGCGCCATTCCCGCAATAAGGCACTGCGCCGGCGCGGGTAATGCCCCTCGCCCATATCCAGCCGGTTGAGACGGTCGAGCCGGAAGTGCCGGAAGGCACCGCGCAATTCACACCAGGCCACCAGCATGCGGGTGCGCTCGAAGAACGCCAGCATGACAGGCCAGACCGTGCGCTGGCTGATTTCACCGTCAGCGCGCGTGTAGTCAATAGTGACCACCAACTCACGCCGGATCGCCTCGCGTACCTGACGCAGGAAGGCGGTGCCGGTATCCTCGTTACATGCCGACCAGGCCACCAGCCCGATACCGGCAATGCGCTCCCGCAGGTCGCGCGGCGAGGACGTCGCCACCTTGGCCAGCACATTGTTGGCAGCCCGCACGAGCTCTTCGTCGCCCTGCTCCGCCACCCAGCGGGCGCCCAGCACCAGCGCCTCCAGCTCGATATCGTCGAACATCAGCGGCGGCAGGAAGAAGCCGGCCCGCAGTTGATAGCCCATGCCGGCTTCGCCGTCGATGCTGGCACCCAGGGCGATCAGGCTCTGGATGTCGCGGTAGATGGTGCGCACCGACACGGACAATTGCTCAGCCAGCCTCGCCGCCGTCACCGGGCGGCGATGCTGGCGCAGGCAGTCCATCAGGCGGAACAGACGTTCTGTGCGGTCCATCAGTTGGCCAGTTGCTGGTCGCGGGCCATCGCACGCTGGAACGTGGGCCGGGCCGTTACACGCGCCAGATAATCACGAAATGCGGGCTTGTCCGGCAGCAGGTTGAACAGTTGCAACCCCCACAACACCGCACAGCCAAGCTGGGTGTCCAGCGCCGTGAAGGTGTCACCCAGCGCATAGGGGCCGCGCTCCAGCCGGCGCTCCAGATGCAGCGCCATGTCCTCGAAACGGCCGAAGGACAGCCCGGAAGGGTCCGCGTCCCAGCCCTGGGCCCGGACAGCGATGCAAGGGTCCACCACCGCATCGCAGTACACCAGCCCACTGAGGAAGGCGGCGCGCTGTGCATCACCGATCGGCGGCGCAAGGCCGGCTTTGGGGAATTTTTCGCACAGATAAAGGCAAATAGCGGCACGTTCGGTCACGATCGTGTCGCCATCCTGCAAGGCAGGCACCTTCTTGTGAGGGTGGATGCGCCGGTATTCCTCCGCCACATTGCCCCGGATATCCACATGATGGACGTCGAATGGCACGGCCAGTTCTTCGAGCAGCCACAGAATCCCGGTGGACCGGGACCTTGGCGCATGATGCAGCATCAGCATGATGGACTCCTTGGATATCGGGGCAGGAGCCCATGTTATAGCGGCGACTACTGACAGAATATGGCAGCAACCTTCACGCTGGCGCTCAGCTCAGGGGCGGCTCGGGCCAGAATGTGAACTGGTCCGGCACACTCTCGGACACTTTTGCCGTGAACACCGGATCGCGTTTTTCCAGAAACGCCTGGAAACCATCCCGGCCATCCAGTCGCTCACTGGTGAGGTACATCAGCCTGGAGTCCACGCAGTGGGCCTGCATCGGGTGCTCGAAGGAGGGATTGCGCCAGAGCATCTGCCGCGCCAGCGCCAGCGACACCGGCGAGGTCTTGTGCATCAGCTTGCGGGCCAGAACGTAGGCAGCTTCCAGCACGTCGTCCTTCGGTGCCAGGCTGCGGAACAGGCCTTTTTCCAGCCCCTCTTCAGCGCTGAATATTTCACCGGAAAGCACCCACTCCATGGCCGCCTGCATGCCCACCAGACGCGGCAGAAACCAGCTTGAGCACGCCTCGGGCACGATGCCGCGCTGGCTGAATACGAAGCCGATCTTGGCGCCCTCGGCGGCGATGCGGAAATCCATCGGCAGCGTCATGGTGATACCCACCCCAACGGCTGCGCCGTTGATGGCCGCGATCAGGGGCTTTTTCGAGCGGTACAACGCCAGCGACAGTTCACCACCGGAATCGCGGATCTCCTCGATATTGAGGTTCTCGCCCTGGGGGATGTCATAGCCGAAAATGTTGCCTTCTTCGCGCTCCAGCTCCATGCCGGCACAGAACACACGACCTGCGCCGGTCACCACGATCACGCCGATATCGTCGTCTTCGTTGGCGCGCGCCAGGGCATGCAGCATTTCGTCGCGCATGCGCAGCGTCCAGGCATTCAGGCGATCGGGGCGGTTCAGGGTGAGGGTCAGAATGCGGTCACTGACCTCATAGCGGATGTCCTGGTAATCCATGGTCGTCCTCAGCGTGTGTGGCAAAGCACTGACCATAACAGGGCCGCATCAGACACCCCATGACCGGAATTACCGGGGCCGGGCTGCCATCAGGCAAACCCGGCCCGTGCAGATCAATCGCAGTGGTGACGGTTGTTCTTCAGGGCGGTGAGCACCTGGCTGCGCAGCAGCAACCCCACCAGGCGGCGGTGTTCATCCACCACCGGGTAGACCTTCGGTTTCTGCTTGAGCATCTGCTCCGCGATATCCACCACCGAATGATCCTCAGAGACCATCAGCGGCTCCGGGTGCATCACGTCTTCGACCTTGGGCGCACCTTCACAGTGATAGCTGGACACCAGCAGACTGCGCAGGCAGTCCTGCTCGGACACGAATCCGACCACGCGCCGCTCTGCATCCACCACCGGCAGGCCGGTCATCCTGTGTCGCAGCAGTGTATCCACCACGATCGTGAGTTCCGTCCCCAGCGGGATCGACGGTGAATGTCGCGCCATCACCTCCCGCACTACCAGACCAGACATAGCCCCTCCTTGCCGGCTGCTCCGTTGAGCCGCCAAAACACTCGTGCCCTGCATGACGTGCCTCCATCCTTCCGTTATGTGCTCACCGATGGCGGCGTTCAGGCGCCGCGTGTCAGCCATTCAGCCAGATCGTCGGCACCACCGATGCGCTGCCCTTCAATATACACCTGTGGCGTGGTGCCTGCGCCAGTCACCGCCGCCAGCGTGCTGTAGCTCAGCCCGTTGCCACCCAGGCTGATTTCCTCGAAGCGGTAGCCAGCCTCCCCCAACAGTTTTTTCGCCCGTGAACAATGCGGGCAGCCAGGTTTGGTGAACAGCGTGACGCGCTTGGGCAACTGCGCGGCATTGTTGATGTATTTAAGCATGGTGTCGGCGTCGGAGACTTTGAACGGGTCGCCCGGCTCTTCCGGTTCGATGAACATTTTTTCGATCACGCCATCACGCACCAGCATGGCGTAGCGCCAGCTGCGCGCCCCGAAGCCCAGCTCGTCCTTGTTCACCAGCATGCCCATGCCGGCGGCGAATTCCCCGTTGCCATCGGGAATAAAACGGATGTTCTCCGCCTGCTGGTTCTCGGCCCAGGCGTTCATCACAAACGCATCGTTCACCGACAGGCAAATGATGTCGTCGATGCCGTTGGCGCGGAATACCGGCGCCAACTCGTTGTAACGCGGCAGGTGCGTCGATGAGCAGGTCGGCGTGAACGCGCCGGGCAGCGCAAACACCACGACACTGCGACCCTTGAACAGGTCTTCGGTGGTGACATTGATCCAGTCGTTACCCTGACGGGTGCGGAAGGTAACCTCCGGGACCCGTTTTCCTTCGCGGCTGTTCAGCATGATATTCGGCTTCCTTTTTTGCGGTCAGGTATGTGCAAAGAGCGCTCAGGTTAGCCCGCACAACGCCATTGATTAAACTGTTTACCGTTATCAAAACCATAGCCATTGATGATCAATGCCACCCGGCGGCAACGGCATAAAAAACCCGCCACTGGGGGCGGGTTTGATGACATGCATGGCCCGGCATCAGCGCAGGTGTGCGGTCAGCATCCAGACGGTTTTTTCGTGCAACTCGATACGGTCACCGGCAATCGATGAAGTGCCTTCGTCGCCATGCTCCTGCGCCACACGCAGTACACGGTCAGCCTGTTCAGCCACCAGTTTATGGTCCGCTGCCAGTTCCGCCAGCATCGCCTCGGCATCCGGTGTACCCGATGCATCCTTCACAGCCGAGAGTTTGGCAAATTCCGCATAACTGCCCGGCGCACGCTGCCCCAGGGCGCGGATGCGTTCGGCCAGGGTATCCACTGCAGTGGCCAGCTCCGTGTACTGCTGCTCGAACATCAGGTGCAGGGCATGAAAATTCGGCCCGGTCACGTTCCAGTGGAAATTATGCGTCTTGAGATACAGCGTGTAGGTTTCTGCCAGCAGGCGCGCCAGCGCTGCGGCAACCTCAGGATTGTGGTTCATGTAATGCCTCCTTTCTCGAATGACACACAACAGATCAGGGTCATGCCTGGTCCGATCCGCCACTCTGGCACAGGTTCCTTCACCGCGTTCTGATCCAGGTCAGCGCGGCGCCTGAAACGCGCCGCGCCCGCCCGGGGTCACTTCAGACCAAGCGCCTTCTTCACACCCGCGCCGTAGGCAGGATCGGCCTGGGTGAAGTGCTCAATCTGCCGGCGGCAGATGTTTTCCGGCACGCCGCCCATGGCCGCCGCAATGTTGCTGAACAGTTGTTTCTTCTGCTCCTTGGACATCAGGCGGAACAGATCTCCTGCCTGTTTATAGTCGTCGTTACCGTCCCGGTGATTGTAGCGGTCTGCGTCACCGCTCAATGGCAGTGGTGGCTCGCGGAAGGCAGGATCTTCCACCGGCCCGCCGAAGCTGTTCGGCTCGTAGTTCACGCTGCCGCCACCGTTGCCATCGAAACGCATGGCACCGTCACGATGATAGTTGTGCACCGGGCATTTCGGCAGATTGACCGGCAGTGATTCATAGTTCACACCCAAACGATAACGGTGCGCGTCCGCGTAGGAGAAAATACGAAACTGCAGCATCTTGTCCGGGCTGTGGCTGATACCGCGCACCACGTTCGCCGGCGAGAAACTGGACTGCTCCACTTCGGCGAAATAGTTCTCCGGGTTGCGATTCAGCTCCAGGATGCCCACTTCGATCAGCGGGTAATCGCCGTGCGGCCAGACTTTGGTCAGATCGAACGGGTTGTACCAGGTCTTGTCGACATCGGCCTCAGGCATGATCTGCACCATCATGCGCCACTTCGGGTAATCGCCATTTTCGATGCTGTTGTACAGGTCGCGCTGATGGGTTTCACGGTCGCCGCCCACCAGCTTGGCCGCTTCGCCGTCGGTCAGGTTCTCGATACCCTGCATGCTCTTGAAGTGGAACTTGACCCAGAACCGCTCCCCCTTCTTGTTGAAGAAGCTGTAGGTGTGCGAACCGAAGCCGTGCATGTGACGAAAGGTGCGCGGCAAGCCACGATCAGACATCAGGATCGTGACCTGATGCAGGGATTCCGGGCTCAATGACCAAAAGTCCCACATTGCCGTCGGGTTGCGCAGGTTGGTTCTCGGGTCGCGTTTCTGTGTGCGGATGAAATCGGGGAACTTGTAGGGATCACGCACAAAGAATACCGGTGTATTGTTGCCCACCAGATCCCAGTTGCCTTCGTCGGTGTAGAACTTCAATGCGAAGCCACGCACATCACGCTCGGCATCCGCCGCACCACGCTCCCCCGCCACCGTGGAAAATCGCAGCAGGCAATCGGTGACCTTGCCTTTCTTGCTGAAGATGTCCGCCATGGAGTATTGGGAAATGTCGCCGGTAATGGTCAGGGTACCGAAGGCTGCCGAGCCTTTTGCGTGCACCACCCGCTCAGGGATACGCTCCCGATTGAAGTGCGCATGTTTCTCAAACAGTTGCCAGTCCTGCACCAGCAGCGGACCACGCGGGCCGGCGGTGAGGCTGTTCTGGTTATCTGCCACGGGGATGCCCGCAGAGGTGGTCAGCGTGACCGATTTACCTTTCTTGCTCACGCTTTTGACGGAATTCACGGCCTTGGCTTTCTTGCCGCCTTTTTTGCTGTCCTTTTCCTTCGACTTGCTCATGCGCTGTCTCTCCCTTTGCCTTACTGATGTACCAACAGAACCCCGGGGGGCCGCAACCTGTCGTTGCGTTCATCAAGCTAACGCTGCCTCCGGTAACAGGTCAAAAACAACCAGACTTGTGTTGTGATAGCGTGAAACTATTAAGACAAAACGACCCCCGGGTTCAGCCTTATCGACCGGCATGCCCTCGGCAGCACTCGTCAAACCGGGCCGGTGCCGTTAGAATGCGCCCTCTTTCGGCCCCGGGATAGATGAAGACCCTGTCTTCGGAAATCTCAAACGGGCGTTTGATGACGCTGGCCGGGAGCCCCGTCAGGAACAGGTCGCTGAGTGGTTGAGCACAACCCCTCGGTGCCCGGACTGCGGTGCGCAACGCTGCCGGAGGCCAGAGCAGGCGTTCGGGGGCGAGCAAGTCTGGAGAGGTGGCTGAGTGGTTGAAAGCGCACGACTCGAAATCGTGTTTACGTTTGTAGCGTAACGAGGGTTCGAATCCCTCCCTCTCCGCCATATTCTAAGGCGCAAAGGGCCCCTACTCGGGGCCCTTTGTCTTTGCGGCGTCCGGTCGCAAGCGTCCGGCCCTTGCGCCGGCAGGCGCACGGGCGTTCGCGATGCGCAACGCAAGGCGTTGCTCAAGACTCATCGCTCACCCCTCTCCGCCATATTCAAGACGCAAAAGGCCCCTACTCGGGGCCTTTTGTCTTTTCGGCGTCCGGTCGCAAGCGTCCGGCCCCCGGCCCACAGCGGGTAAAACTTCCTCTACAAGAAAAATACACTCGCCGCTCTCCATTCACGCCACTATGATCCGGTCAAGGTGCCGGGCAAACGGCACCCTGCAAACCAATCGCCAATCAGGACGACAGAGGGAAAGCGCATGGGCATGATGCAGGAATTCAGGGAATTTGCCGTCAAGGGCAACGTAGTGGACATGGCTGTCGGGATCATCATCGGCGGCGCCTTTGGTACCATCGTGAAGAGTCTGGTCTCTGACGTGATCATGCCGCCAATCGGCCTGATGCTGGGCGGTGTGGATTTCACCGATCTGTTCGTGGTGCTCCAGGGCGAAGGCGAGTTCAGCACGCTGGCCGAGGCACAGGCCGCGGGCGCGGTGACCATCAATTACGGCATTTTCATCAATAACGTGGTGAGCTTCATCATCGTCGCCTTCGCCGTGTTCATGCTGGTGAAAAGCATCAACCGCCTCAAGCGCAAGGAAGAGGAAAAACCCGCTGCGCCGGCAGCGCCGCCGGAAGATATCGTGCTGCTGCGGGAAATCCGGGACAGTCTGAAGAGCGGCCACTGAGGCCACGACCTGGCGCGCCCGCGGGTCGGCGGGCGCGCCTTCATCATCCAGTGATCACTGGCATGCTTTCAACGCGCCGTCGTAGTCCGGCTCTTCGGTAATTTCCTCCACCAGCTGGGTGTAGATCACCTTGTCCTGTTCATCCAGCACCACCACTGCGCGGGCACACAGGCCGGCCAGCGGGCCACTGGTGAGGGCCACGCCATAGTCACGGGCGAAGCCAGGGTGGCGGAAGGTAGACAGGGTGATCACGTTTTCCAGCCCTTCCGCGCCGCAGAAACGGGCGGCGGCAAACGGCAGGTCGGCGGAAACCACCAGCACCACGGTGTTATCCAGACTGCTGGCCTTTTCGTTGAACTTTCGCGCCGACGCCGCACACACACCCGTGTCCACGCTGGGCACAATATTCAGCACTTTGCGCTTGCCACTGTAGTCCGCGAGCGTCTTGTCGCTGAGGTCCTGCGCGGTAAGGGTAAAGGCCGGCGCCTGGGCACCGGTTTTCGGGAAATCGCCCGCCACATCCTGCGGCGCGCCTTTGAGTTTGACCTGAGCCATGCGGGTCTCCTGCGTTGGTGACGAGAAAGGTCTCCGACATTGAGGCAGGCGTGCCCACCTGGCAAGTGTCGGCCGCAGAGTTTTACCCGCCGTTACGTTAAAGGGCGGCTGCAACTGTGTCAGTCTTCGCCAGGGAAATGTCCATGACGGCCCACACCGGACTGGAAACGGCCGGCGCCGCTGGCAGCCTCACCGGAACGCAACGTCTCCAGGCCATGCCGGAATTCGTTCTCCAGCGCAGCGGTTTCGTCCAGGCCCCACTGCTCCAGCACACTGGCGCGGTCGCCGCGCAGGCAGGTTTGTGGAAAAGCCGCGATGTCGTGGGCCAGCGCCTCGGCGGTGCGCATCAGGTCAGCACCCGGCACCACGCGATTGGCAAGGCCGATGGCCAGTGCTTCCTGCGCGGCCACCGGGCGACCGGTGAGAATCAGGTCCAGCGCGCGGCTCTGCCCGATCAGACGCGGCAGGCGCACCGTGCCGCCGTCAATCAGCGGCACACCGAAGCGACGGCAAAACACACCAAACACGGCATCCTCGGCCGCCACGCGCAGATCACACCACAGCGCCAGCTCCAGGCCACCCGCCACACAATGGCCCGCCACCGCAGCGATCACCGGTTTGCTCAGACGCATCCTGCTCGGCCCCATCGGGCCATCGCCCCCGGTGTCCAGGCGGTTCATGCGCGCAGCATCACCACTGGCAACGGCCTTGAGATCGGCCCCTGCGCAAAACTGGCCGCCGGCGCCAGCGAGGATGGCGACGTGCAGTGCAGCATCCGCCTCGAAGGTACGAAACGCGTCCGCCAGTGCGGCAGCGGTGGGGCCATCCACCGCGTTGCGCGCCTGCGGACGGTTCAGGGTAATGACACACAGCGGCGGGCGGCGCTCATACAGCACCGGCGAGGAAGTAGCGGACATCGGCATGGCTCCTGTAGCGATGGCGGTGACTCGACACCTGATCAAATACTGATCGGGCCGGGTGCGCACATCATTACACAGGAAGCCTGATTCCGAAAAACCACGTAATGCCGTCTCAGTCCTCGCCCTGCTCCGGACCACGCCTACGATACTGCTCACGCAGCATTTTCATGAACTCGATCACCAGCTCGCGCTGGGCAGCGGAGAGTTCGACAAAATCGTCCTGCAGGCGCTGGAGCTCATTACCCCATTCGGGGTGGTCCGGCTCACCCAGGCAAAGCAGCCCGGCGGGCATTGGCCGGCAGCCCGGCAAGGCCCCGTCCAGCACATCCAGCAAACGTTGCGAGGGCCGCCACGAACTCGGCGCCGGGTCCAGGCCGGCCGCCTGCCGGCGTGCCCTCACCGCCAGTGTCGCCAGCCGACGGCGCGATAATGGCAAGGCCACCAGTCGAGAGGGGTTCGCGTCATAACGCACATCATAAGAAACATCGTAGGAGGAACACGGCATGCCTGATCACCCAATCAGCAATGGAAAGCCCGATTATGGGGTAAAGGGGATATTGCATACCATGCATATTCGCCATGATTTTTTTGGCGTCAACGCCATACGCTTCATGGCGAAAAACGCCGACAGAGCACAACGCGCGTCAGTCGTCTGCTGCCGTTTTGTCCGCCTCACCGCTGCCACGCTGCACACGCTTGAGCAGTTTGCAAAACTCGACCACCAGCAGACGATTCTCCGGTGTCAGCTCCTTGACGTGGCGCTGCAACCGGGCCAGTTCGCCCCCCCAGCGGCTGACCGGCGGGTCTGGCATGTGCTGGGTGCGTTCGACCTCCAGGTAAAGGTCCGACACGCGCGTTTCCAGCGCCCGCGCCAAAGCTTCCAGCAAACCCACCGAAGGTTGCTGGGTACCACGTTCGATACGTGAGAGATTACTGGCGTCGGTACCGGCCCGGTAGGCCACCTCTTCCAGCGTCTCGCCGCGATCGTCCCGTCTGAGTTTGAGAACCGCGCCAATTTTCATGGCTGAATTGTGCGAAGTACAATAGCGGCGCGCCATGCGCATACGCCATTCTTGTTATAAATTTTGGCGAATTCCATGAATGCCTCCCTGCTGGCTTCAGCACCCGGAAAGACCCGGGCTTCAATTACGTGCCGTAAGATGATATCAATATGACATCATCTTTCAATCCCCGGCCCATCGCTTGTGACAGCCCACCGACGGACGCTCGTGCGCCGCACCGGCGTCGCGCTCGCCTGACCGGGATGACAGGGCATCATTGTGGAATCAGCCATCACCCCGGATCAGTTAAACAGCGCTCATCTGGAAGAATACTGGATGATTTACGCCGTTTGTCCAGCCACCGACGAAAGCCTCAAGGTATGGGACTGCAAGGAGCTGTCGCTGTTTGCCTCCGGCGGTGGCCGCCCCCTGCCCGCTACCCGCCTGCATGTTGTTGTGCCAGCTCTGGATAACCGGACGCTGCGGCCCCTGCTGGCGCACATCGCGGCCATCGACCCGTTCGGCCGGCGCCGGTTGTGTGTCGACCCGGACATGCCACGGCCCTGATATATCACCGGCAGCCCTTCCGGCAGGAAATGACGTCCATTCACGGTTTCGCCACCTCGGGGCCAGTGCTAGGCTCACTCTTTGATCTGCATGAGCCGCCCATCCGTGGAAGACGTCTACTCCCCGACCGAAGAAGTACTCAACAGCCTCACCCACGGCATCGGTGCTGCCCTCAGTGTCGGTGGCACGGTGTTGCTGGTGGTGCTGGCGGTACAGCTCGGTGATCCCTGGAAGATCGTCAGCTTCAGCATCTTCGGTTTCAGCCTGGCGCTGCTGTATCTGTCCTCCACGCTCTACCACGGTTTTCGCAATCCGCAGCTGCGCCGCATCTTCAAGATGCTCGACCATTGCGCCATCTTCATCCTGATCGCCGGCACCTACACGCCGTTTCTGCTGGTCAACATGCGCGGCCCGGTGGGCTGGACACTGTTCGGCATCATCTGGGGGCTGGCGCTGCTCGGCGTCATCCTGAAACTGGTGTTCGGACACAAGTACAAGATCCTGCGCGTGGTGATTTATCTGCTGATGGGCTGGCTGGTGATGTTCGCGTCCGGCGAATTGCTGGCGCGGCTCAACAACGTCGGCTTCTGGTTGCTGCTGGCCGGCGGCATCACCTACACCTTCGGTGTGATTTTCTATCTGGTACACCTGATACCGTTCAACCACGCCATCTGGCACCTGTTCGTGGTGGGCGGCAGCGTGTGCCACTTCCTCGCCGTGCTCTACGGCGTGCTGCCCTACCAGGCCTGACCCCAACGCATCAGAAAAACTGATAACTCCGCTCAAGGCGGTGCGGTGTTTGCCCCGCCCGTGCACGCCTAGCATTGAAAACCCGTGAGCCACGGCTCACACCGGATTTCAAACTACCTGGCAGGTTTTCAGAAGGAGCCGCGGATATGGCGAAGATTCTTGTTCTCTACTACAGCACCTGGGGTCATGTGGAAACGATGGCAGCCGCCATCGCAGAAGGCGCACGCGGCGTTGCCGGCACCGAGGTCACCCTCAAGCGGGTGCCGGAAACCATGCCCGAGAGCGTGACACAGCAGATCGGCGCCAAGACGGACCAGCAGGCCCCCATCGCGGACCCGAACGAACTGGGCGACTACGACGCCATCATCTTTGGCACCCCGACCCGCTTCGGCAACATGGCCGGCCAGATGCGCAACTTCCTCGACCAGACCGGCGGGTTGTGGGCGCAGGGCAAGCTGATCGGCAAGGTCGGCAGTGTATTTGCCTCCACCGGCACCCAGCACGGCGGCCAGGAAACCACCATCACCTCGTTCCATACCACGCTGTTTCACCACGGCATGGTGGTCGTGGGGGTGCCCTACGCCATTCCGGAACTGACCAACATGAAGGAAATCACCGGCGGTTCGCCCTATGGTGCGACGACGCTGGCCGATGGCGATGGCAGCCGCCAGCCGAGCGAGAATGAACTGGCCATTGCCCGCTATCAGGGCAAGCATGTGGCCGAGATTACCGCCAAACTGGTCAACTGATCGGCCTTGCTGACCGGCGCGCCCGCGCCGGTCAGCGTTTCCCGCCCGCCTCCAGCTCCCGCAGGCTGCCTTCCACCATGTACGCCACCATGTCACCCAGGCCATCCACCAGCTGGTCGAAGCTGATCACCGGGTTTGGCTCCGCCAGATGGCGAATGATGGTAAAGATACCGCCGTTAATGATGATGTAGGACTTGGTCGGCAGGTCCGGCAGCTTCAGCAGGTGCGGGTGGTGCATCACGTACTGCACCACCAGCTCCATCAGCATTTTGTTGATCGGCTCGAGATTGTCCCGGTGCGCCATGTGTACCGTATAGCTGACGTAGCTCAGATACCGGCTGTCATCCCGCAGCAGCCAGGCGCGGAACTCGCGCAGCAGGGCAATCACCGCATCACGGATCTCCATGTTCACCAGTTTCGGCGTCAGCGGGCGGATGATGGCGACGATGTCCCGCACCGCATGCTGGTACATGGCGTCAAACACCGCTTCCTTGTTGGCGAAATACTCGTACAGCGAACCCACGCTGATGCCGGCAATCTCGGCGATATGCCGCGTGGTGGTTCCTTCCATCCCGTGCCGGGAGAGCGAAATGAAGCCGGCCTCGACAATGGCGTTCACGGTTTCCCTGGAGCGGCGTTGCTGCGGTTTTCTGGGCATAGGCGTAACCGTCTTGTGATGGGGCGCTATCCGAATTGAATCCGAACAATTGGTCGGAATATCGTGACATCGTTCAATGGCACGGTCAATCTGACATCACCGTGCCGCCTACCGGACACCCATCAAGCGAGGCAGCATGTTCAACAAGAAGAAAGTCTCCCGCAATGCAGCGGCCGTGGTCACGGGTGCCGGCAGCGGCATCGGCGAGGCCTTTGCCCTGGAGCTGGCCCGGCGTGGCAGCCGCGTGGTGTGCAGCGATATCAACCAGCACACCGCCGAGCAGACCGCCCAGGCCATCCGCGACACTGGTGGCAGCGCGCTGGGGCTGGCCTGCGATGTCTCCCGCCTGGATCAGGTAGAGCAGCTGGCCGCCGCCGCAGAGGAATGGCTCGGCCAGGCACCCGATCTGGTCATCAATAACGCTGGCGTCGGCGCCGGTGGACAGCCGATCGGCGAAACGCCGATGGATGATTGGCAGTGGGTGCTGGGGGTGAACCTGTGGGGTGTCATTCATGGCAGCCACGTGTTTGCGCCCAAACTGCGCGCGCTCGGCCACGGCGGCATCATCAATGTCTGTTCCACGGCGAGCTTCGCTGCCGCGCCGCTGATGGGTCCGTACAACACCAGCAAGGCCGCCGTGCTCGCCCTGTCGGAAACACTGGCCGCGGAAATGAGCGGCACCGGCATTCATGTCACAGCGCTGTGCCCCACCTTCGTGAAAACCAACATCACCCGCGATGGCCGCATTCCTGACAGCACCTCGCAGATCGCCAACAACCTCATGAAGTGGACCGGCATCTCCGCCGCACGCGTGGCCCGCACCACGCTCGACGCGCTGGACCGCAACCAGCTTTATGTTCTGCCGCAACTGGATGCACGCACCATCTGGCGCATGAAGCGCCTTGTACCGGGCACCTATACCCGTGGCGCCGGGCTGCTCAATCGCCTGGCCTTCTCGCGACTCTGACAGGAGCAACTGCATGGCTTCCATCGACCTGGACAAAATGCTCGCCAAGATCAAGAGCACTCAATGGGCGCTGGCCGACATCGACTGGGACGCCCCGGGTGCGGAACGGATCACCGATGAACAGTGGCCAAAACTGAAAGCCTTCATGGCCGACCTGATGTGGATCGAGCACGTCGGCGCGCGCGCCTTCGCCGCCATGGCGAAAAAAGCGCCCACCGAGACACTGCGCGAAATCTACACCTATTTCCACGCCGAAGAGCAACGTCACGCCAACGCCGAAATGGCGCTGATGAAACGCTGGGGCATGCTGGAAGGCGACGAGATTCCGGAACCGAACATCAACCTGCGCCTGGTCATCGAGTGGCTGGACCGCTACGCCGACGAGATGCCGGTGTATGTGCTCGGCACCGTCGTGCCGATGCTTGAAGTCGCGCTGGACGGCGCACTCTGCACCTTCCTGCTGGAAACCGTGGACGACCCGGTCTGCCACCAGGCGTTCGAGAAAATCAACGATGACGAATCACGCCACCTGGGCGTGGGTTTTACCGTGATGGAAATGCAGGGTCGCGGCAAAACGTTCATCAAGCTCACCCAGATGGTGGCGCCGCTGCTGGACCCGCGCCTGCTGCTCGGCATCGCGTCGTACTTCCCGCTGCTGAACAAGATGCGCGACAACATCATGGACATGGGCCTGCCGGAAGAGAAGCTGTACAACGCCATGCGCAAGTTCGAGAAGATCGGCGGGCGCACGGCCGATGGCCGCCGCAACCCCTGGTTCCAGATCATCAGCCGCCATGGCCGGTTCGTGATCGACCGCGACAACCGTTTCTATCACGCGCCTGTGGATGCGCTGGTGCGCGCCACCCAGTACATCCCGCGACGCGCCCTGCCGGCCGTGCCGAGCTGGGTAAAAGAGCTGACCTATCAACCTGCGGCCTGACGGCCGCAGCGTTTCACGCATTGACCAGGAACACCTGACGCATGAGCACGACACCCGCCAACCCGGCCAAGGCCGTGAAGAAATCCGCCCCGCGCAAAAAGACCCGCCGCGCCGACACGCCGGCCATCAGCGCCGTGCAGAAGCCCGCCTCGGTATTGATCATCGGCGCCGGCTTTGCCGGCCTGGGCATGGCGATCCGCCTGCAACAGGCCGGCATCCGCGATATCGTCATTCTGGAACGTGCCGACGCGGTCGGCGGCACCTGGCGCGACAATACCTATCCGGGGGCCGCCTGTGATATCCCCTCGAACCTGTATTCCTATTCGTTTGCGCAGAATCCGGACTGGTCGCGCAGTTTCTCCGGCAGTGGCGAGATCCTGGAGTACATCCATTATCTGGTCTCGCACTTCAATCTGAAGCCGTATATCCGCTTCAACAAGAACGTCACCGGCCTGCAGTTTGATGAAGCCGCCGGGCTCTGGCATGCCAGCACCGACGATGGCGAACGCGTCAGCGCACGCGCCGTGGTGATGGCGCAAGGCCCGCTGTCCAACGCCAGCTTCCCGGACATGCCGGGCCTGGAGACGTTTGAAGGCCACAGGATTCACAGCGCGCGCTGGGACCACGACTACGACTTTACCGGCAAACGCGTGGCAGTGATCGGCACCGGCGCCAGCGCCGTGCAGATCATTCCCGAACTGGTGAAGCAGGCCGGTTTCGTCAAGGTCTTCCAGCGCACCGCCGGCTGGGTGCTGCCACGCCCGGACTTCGAAACGCCCGCCTGGAACCGGTCGCTGTTCCGCAAGTTTCCCGGCGCCCAGGACGCGCTGCGCAAGGCGCTGTATGTCACCCACGAATCCATGGCCCTGGCGGTGATCTGGAATTCACCGCTGACCAGCGTGGCCGAGCGCATCAGCCGGCTGCACCTGCGCCGGCAGGTGAAGGACCGCTGGCTGCGCCGGCAACTGACGCCGAACTTCCGCATTGGCTGCAAGCGCGTGCTGCTCTCCAGCGATTACTACCCGGCGCTGCAAAAAGACAACTGCAAGCTGATCACCTGGCCGATTGCCACGCTGTCGCCGAAGGGCATCCGCACGGTGGAAGGCATTGAACACCAGTTTGACTGCATCGTGTTTGCCACCGGCTTCGACGTGAGCAAGACCGGCACGCCGTTCCCGGTGACCGGCCTCGGTGGACGCAAGCTGGATGAAGAATGGGCGCGTGGCGCGCAGGCCTACAAGAGCATCAATGTGGCCGGCTACCCGAACCTGTTCCTGACCTTCGGCCCGAATTCCGGCCCCGGGCATAACTCGGCACTGGTCTACATGGAATCGCAGCTGGATTACGCGGTGCGTGGCATTCAGAAAATTCTCGACGAGAACCTGAAAGCACTGGACGTCAAAGCCGATGCCCAGGCCAGCTACAATGTCGCCATCCAGAAACGGCTGGCAAAGACCAACTGGAATTCCGGCTGCAAGAGCTGGTACCTGACCGAGGATGGCCACAACGTGACCATGTACCCCGGTTTTGCCACCCAGTATGCCTTGCAGATGAAAACGCTGGAGCCGTCGGACTACGAGGCCACCCCGGCCTGACCCTTCATCCGTTGCCCGCCCTGTCCCGTGCGGCGGCCTTTGCGGCCGCGCGGGACACCAGCCTGTTCAGCATCCGCATCGCCACCTCGTACGGCCAGGCAAACTTGCGCTGGAACCAGTAGCCGATGCGGATATCCGGCGACGTATAGACCATATAGCGCCCGCGCCGCACCCCCTGGAGAATCCGCCGCGCCGCCGTTTCCGGCGTCACCGCATGGCGCTGGAAACGCCCGGTGAGTTGCTGGAGTTCCGGCGCCTCGCGGTCCACCCCGACAATCTCCACCGTGCGCACCAGCCCGGTATCCACCCCCCCGGGGCACACCAGGCTGACCTGGATACCGTGCTGGCGCAGATCAAACCGCAGCACCTCGGAGATGCCCCGCAAGCCAAACTTGCTGGCGCTGTAGGCCGCATGCCAGGGCAGGCCGAACAGGCCGGCGGCGGACGATACATTGACCAGATGGCCGCCGCGCCCAGCCTGGATCATCGCCGGCAGAAACGCCTGCATGACGTGCACCGGCCCCATCAGGTTGATGTCCAGCACACGCCGCCAGTGATCCAGCGTCAGTTGCTCGATGGTGCCCCAGACCGAAATCCCGGCGATATTCATCAGCACATCCAGGCTACCGTGCGCGCGGTGCAGCTGTTCGGCGAACGCGGCCACCGCCTCGGCATCGCGGATATCCATCGCCTCCGCCGCCAGCACGGTGGCACCCGCCTCGCGCAGCGCGGCGGCGGTGTCCGCCAGCCCCGCCGCATTGACGTCGGTCAGGCACAGCAACGCCCCGTCACGGGCCAGAGCCTCTGCCACCGCGCGCCCGATACCGCTGGCCGCGCCGGTCACCAGGCACCGCTTGTTCCGAAAGTCTGTTTTCGCCATAGCCCAATGACTCCCTTGGTTTTCCGGCACCCAGCTTGCCCCAGGCCCGCGCCGCTGACAGTATCCCGAACGGCCAGCGCGGCGTATCCGAAACGGCCAGCGCCGCACGGGCACTGATATCCGTGCGATACTGGCCGCTCACCTCAGCGCCACAGGTGTTTCATGGAAGATTCGCACAGGGCCGATGGCTGGGTATCGGCCCGTCATTTACAGCATATCGTTGCCCGCGGCGACAGCGCCGGCCTGGGCATGGGGCCGCTGCTGCGGCAGGCCGGGCTGCACCGCGGCCTGCTGGCCGATTGCGCCGGCAGCGTGCCCGTCAGCGCCCTCGAACTGCTGCTGCAACACGCCAGCGAGCACTTCCGCGATCCGCTGATCGGACTGCGCCTGGCCTGCGCCATCCAGCCGGCCACCTTTGGCGTCATCGGCCACCTGGTGCAGACCTGCCATCGCTTCCAGGATGTGCTCGACGCCCTCACCCGCTACAACGGCCTGCTCAGCAATATCGGCACCACGTCGATCAGCCGCGCGCCCGGTCAGGTGCGGGTGCACTGGCAATGCCATGTCGGCGGCCCGCTGTTTCGCCGGCACGCACGGGAATATGTCCTCGGCGCCTTCGTCACACTGGCGCGCCGGATGCTGCCCGACGAGCCGGACCTGCCGCTGGCGGTGCACCTGCCCCATGAGCGGCCCGACGACCATCAGATCCAGGCCGACTACCGGGCACTGTTCCGCTGCCAGGTCCATTTTCACCAGCGCAGTGCCTGCGTGGTGCTGCCGGCCCGCCTGTTGCGGCGGCGGCTGCCGCACGGGGATACCTCGCTGCACGACATGCTCGACCAACACGCCAGCGCCGAACTCGCCCGCCGTGCCCCGCCACCGGCGCGGCGCACGCTGACCGGGGACGTGCGGCAACTGCTCGGCACAACACTGACGCACACCCCCAGCCGCGACCAGCTCGCCGCGCAACTGGGCCTGAGCAGCCGCAGCCTGCACCGGCACCTGGCCAGCGAAGGCACCCGCTACCAGTCCCTGCTGGACGCCGTCCGCCTTGAACGGGCCTGCCAATTGCTTGGCCATTCCGGCGCACACCACAGCGACATCGCCGCCGAACTGGGCTTCGCTTCGCCGCAGTCCTTCATGCGCTGGTTTCGCCGCCTCACCGGCCACACACCGTCCGGATATCGTCAGCATCAGACCGGGAGCCGCACATGAACACTGACCTGCTGCAACCCGAAGGAGGCTGGGCGGGCCCGGCCCAGGCGCGGCTGGAGGTGCCGCCGCCGTCGCAGCGCGGCCTGCTGTTCCGCACCGCGTCGCGCGTCTCGCACCTGTTCGACCGGCCCGAGTTGCCGGCCGTCTTCCCCCTGCTGCACCGCAATCCGCGCCTGTTCTGGGGCTGGCTGTTCTTTGCCTCGCGGCTGATGCCCTGGGGCCGGCTGGCGGCGCCGGCGCGCGAGTTGCTGATTCTGCGCACCGCCTGGCTGTGCCGTTCGCGCTACGAGTGGGGGCAGCATGTGGAAATTGCCGAACGGGTCGGCGTGGCGGACCGCGACATCCTTGCCGTGACCCGCGGGCCGGAGGCGTTCAGCAATACCACGCTGCGCACGCTGATCCAGGCCTGCGATGAATTGCATCAGGCCGATTGCCTCAGCGACGACACCTGGCGCCAGTTGCAGGTCCGTCACAACGACAGCCAGTTGCTGGAAATCATGATGCTGGTGGGACACTACCGGATGCTCGCCGGTGTGCTGATCAGTTGCGGCCTGCCGCTGGAAGCGCGCATGGAAGACAACCTGAAGGCCTTCTACGCACGCATCCGCGCACTTATTCAAACAGACTGAGATAGTCGCCGTAGCCGAGGCGCTGCATGTCCTCTTTCGGCACGAAGGTCATGGCGGCGGAGTTCATGCACCAGCGCTCACCCGTGGGCGCCGGGCCATCATTAAACACATGGCCCAGGTGCGAATCCGCGTAACGGCTGCGCACTTCGGTGCGCGTCATGAACCAGGAACGGTCTTCGTGCAGCGTCACCATGTCACGCTTGATCGGCTGCGTGAAGCTCGGCCAGCCGGTGCCGGAATCGTATTTGTGCACGGAAGCGAACAGCGGCTCGCCACTGACCACATCGACATAGATGCCGGCCTCTTTGTTGTCCCAGTAGGCATTATTGAAAGCAGGCTCGGTTTCATCCTCGCGCGCCACCTCAAACGCTGTCTCCGGCAGCAGGCGCTTGAGCGTTTCATCGTCGGGCCGTACAAACGCAGCGCCTTCCCACGGCGGACCGATCCGGCTTTTCGCATCGCCTTGCGGGGCGGCAGCGGGTGCCGGCATCCAGCTTGGCTGATCCGGGTCATCCCAGTGCGCCTCAAGGAACTGATCACGACCGGAGCGGTAACGGTAGTATTTGTAGCGCAGCGGGTTCTTGCGATAGTAATCCTGGTGATATTCCTCCGCCGGATAAAACGCATTCAGCGGCAGGATTTCCGTGACCAGTTGCGCCTCGAAACGGCCACTTTGCGCCAGCGCATCCCGCGAGGCCTCGGCCTGCCGGCGCTCCCCGTCGGAGCCGTAGAAAATCACACTGCGATACTGCGCACCACGGTCGACAAACTGGCCGCCGGCATCGGTCGGATCAATGTGCTGCCAGAACCAGGACAGCAATTGCGGGTAGGTGACGACGGCCGGATCATAATGCACCTGCACGGCCTCAACATGGCCCGTTTCGCCGCTGGCCACCTGCTTGTAGGTCGGATTCCTTTCCTCACCCCCGGCAAAGCCGCTGATCACGGCGGAGACGCCTTCCAGCTTTTCAAAGTCGGATTCGGTACACCAGAAACAGCCACCGGCAAACACGGCAGTGGCCTCTGCTGCCAGCGCAGGGCCGGCCAGCAGGGTCAGGCACAGAACGACAACGGCTTTCATGACAGATCCTCCTGTTGATGCCCATTCGATGCATCACTGCCCCGAATGTTGCACAGCCGAAGCCAAACTGCCGTGAAAAATTGTTACTTTGCGGGCGCCGGCACGTCACAGCCGGTTGACGGGCACCTTGAGATACACCACGCCGTTGTCCTCCGCCGGCGGCATCTGCCCGGCGCGGATATTCACCTGGATCGCCGGCAGGATCAGCCGTGGCATGTCCAGCGTGGCATCCCGCTTTTCACGCATCGCCACAAAGGCATCCTCACCGATACCCTCGCGCACATGGATATTGCCCCGCTTCTGTGCCGCAACGGTGGTCTCACACTGATGCTCGCGGCCTGCAGGTGGATAATCGTGGCACATGAACATGCGCGTTGCGTCCGGCAACGCCAGCAGGCGCTGGATCGATCGATACAGAGTGCGTGCATCACCTCCCGGAAAATCACAGCGCGCGGTGCCCACATCCGGCAGGAACAGGGTGTCACCGACAAACAGCGCATCGCCGATCAGCCAGGCCATGTCCGCCGGCGTATGGCCCGGGGTGTGGAATACACGGCCGGTCAGCGCACCGATGTGGAAGGTGTCCTCTTCGCTGAACAGATGATCGAACTGGCTGCCGTCGCACAGAAACTGTTTCTCCAGGTTGAACACCTGGCGAAAGATGCCCTGCACCTCGCGGATATGCTCGCCGATCCCGATACGGCCACCGACCGCATCCCGCACGAACGGCGCGGCAGAGAGATGATCGGCGTGGGCGTGGGTTTCCAGAATCCAGTCCACGGTCAGTGCCTGCTCGCGGACAAAATCCACCAGCCGCTGGGCGCCGTCTGTCGAGGTGCGACCGGACTTGTTGTCGAAATCCAGCACCGGATCAATCACGGCGGCATGGCCGCCGGGGTGGTCGTAGACCACATAGCTCCAGGTTTCGGTATCCGGGTCGAGAAAAGGGGCCACTTGCGGGCGGACTGTACTCATAGCGTTTCTCCTGGGCCGGAATCAGAGAAGGCCGGCGAATGGCATCAATATATATTTACATATAATGTATTTCAATATATTGTTTAGCCCATCATCGACCACCGGACCGCCCCATGCCCGATACCACCGCCATCAGTCTGGACCAGATGCGCGCCGCCGCTGGCGACGCCACCCTGATGCTGCGTTCGCTGGCGCACCAGGATCGCCTGCTGCTGCTGTGCCAGCTCAGCCAGGAAGAGATGTGCGTGAGCGATCTGGAGCAACGCCTGGGCATCCAGCAACCCAGCCTGTCCCAGCAGCTCGGCGTGCTGCGCCGCGAAGGGCTGGTGCTCACCCGGCGCGAAGGCAAGCATGTCTACTACCGCGTCGCCGACGCCCGCGTGCTGGGCCTGTTGCAAACCCTCTACACCCTGTTCTGCGATACCGGGGAGGCCCGCCATGCAGATTGACCTGAACGCCTTTACCCCCGTCAGCAGCTTCGGCGGCGGCCTGATGATCGGCCTCGCCGCCGCCCTGCTGGTACTGCTCAACGGCCGCATTGCCGGCATTTCCGGCATCCTCGGCGGGCTGTTGCGGCCGGCCGCCGGCGAAGTGGGCTGGCGCGCAGCGTTTATCGCCGGGCTGGTGCTGGCGCCCGTGCTCTGGCTGCTGTTCGGTGCACTGCCGGCAATACAGATCGACGCCGGCTACCCGCTGCTGATCGCGGCCGGGCTGATCGTCGGCGTCAGCACCCGCTACGGCGCGGGCTGCACCAGTGGCCACGGGGTGTGCGGGTTGTCGCGGCTGTCACCGCGTTCGCTGGTGGCCACGCTGGCCTTCATGGGCAGCGGGTTTGTCACCGTGTTTGTGGTCCGTCACCTGATCGGAGGCTGAGGCATGTCACGCATCAGTGTTTCAGCGTTTCTCGCCGGCCTGCTGTTCGGGCTGGGCCTGCTGGTGTCCGGCATGGCCAACCCGGCCAAGGTACTCGGCTTTCTGGATCTGGCCGGGCACTGGGACCCGTCGCTGGCGCTGGTGATGGCTGGCGCCATTCTGGTCGGCCTGGTGGCCTTCCGGCTGGCCGGCCAGCGGCAACGCTCGCTGCTGGCGGAGCCGATGCGGCTGCCCACCTCGCGGGCTATCGACCGCCGGCTGGTGCTCGGCGGCATCGGCTTTGGCGTGGGCTGGGGGCTGGCCGGCTTCTGCCCCGGCCCGGCGCTGGTGGCCCTCGGCGCGGGTGAGATGAAAGCCGTGGTTTTTGTGGCCGCCATGCTCGCCGGCATGGCATTGTTTGAAGTGCTTGATCAACGGACCTGAATCCGGCCAGGAAGGAAACGTCGCGCGTCATGTTGTCCGCATTCTCCCGGCGCCTGCCTGACTGGCTGCGCCATTACCGCCGCGACCTGTTCGCCGGTGACCTGCTCGCCGCCCTGATGACGGTGATGCTGGCGGTGCCCCAGGGGCTGGCCTACGCCGCCCTGGCCGGGTTGCCGCCGCATGTCGGCCTGTATGCCAGCCTGCTGCCACTGGTGGCCTACGCCCTGCTTGGCTCCAGCCCGGTGCTGTCGGTGGGGCCGGTGGCGCTGCTCGGATTGATGACCGCCTCCGCACTGGCCCCGCTGGCGGCGCCCGGCAGCCCCGAATACCTCGCCGCCGCCGCCCTGCTGGCGCTGCTGTCGGGCCTGATGCTGCTGCTGTTCGGGTTGCTGCGCCTGGGCGCGCTGTCGCAACTGCTCAGCCATCCGGTGATCAGCGGTTTTGTCTCCGGCGCGGCAATCCTGATCATCATTGGCCAGTTGCAGGCGCTACTGGGCATCCGCTCCGATGCCGGTGCCGGCGCGCTGATGCTGCTGGATATCGCCGGCCACCTGCACCAGCTTGCACCGCTGACCGCCAGCCTGGGGCTGGGTGCGCTGCTGGTCCTGATACTCTCGCGGAGCCTGTTGCCCCGGCTGCTGCACCGTCTCGGGCTGCCGGCCAACCGGGCCGCCTTGCTGGCGCGGCTGATGCCGATGCTGCTGGTGGTGGCGTCGATTCTGCTGGTGCAATCGTTTTCCCTGCCGGTGGCCGTGATCGGCGCCCTGCCCGGCGGGCTGCCGCCACTGGGCCTACCGGCGGCGGACTGGCCACTGGTGCGCGCCCTGCTGCTGCCCGCGCTGATGATCGGCCTGATCGGCTTTGTGGAAAGCATTTCCATTGCCCAGCGGCTGGCCAGCTATGCCCCGTCGCGGGTGAACCCGGACGCCGAGCTTCGCGCACTGGGCGCAGCCAACATCGCCAGCGCCGTCTCCTACGGCATGCCCGTGGCAGGCAGCTTTGCGCGCAGCATCGTCAATGCCGAAGGTGGCGCCCGCACGCCGCTGTCCGGGCTGCTCGGGGCGCTCGGGCTGGCCTGTGTGCTGCTGTGGTTCACCACTCTGCTGCGCGCGCTGCCGCTGGCGGTGCTGGCGGCCATCATCATCAGCGCCGCCAGCGCGCTGATCGATCTGCGCACACTGCGCCGCGCCTGGCGTTACGACCGGGCCGATGCCTACGCCCTGCTGGGCACGCTCGGCGGCGTGCTGGTGTTCGGCATCGAGGCCGGCATCGCCATTGGCATCGGGCTGTCGCTGGCGACGCTGATCTGGCACGCCAGCCGGCCGCACATCGCCGTGGTGGGTCGGGTGCCGGGCACGGAGCATTTCCGCAATGTGCAGCGCCATGAAGTCAAAACCCACGACAACGTGCTCTGCCTGCGCATCGACGAGAGCCTGTTCTTCGGCAATGTGCGCGCGGTCGAGGCGCGCATCATGAAAGAGCTGAAGCGGCATCCGAACGTGCGGCACCTGGTGCTGATCATGTCCTCGGTGAGCCGCATCGACAGCACCGCGCTGGACATGCTGCACCAGCTCAACAGCGATCTGAGGCAGCGGGACATTCAACTGCATCTCGCCGAAGTGAAGGGGTTTGTGCTGGACCAGCTCCAGCAGGCGGACCTGCTGGAGCAACTCAGCGGCGAGGTCTACCTCACCGCCTTTGAAGCGGAAGTGCATCTCGGCGGCAAATAGATCACCGCCTGCGCTGGCAGCCCGATGACGGGCATCAGAACCGCAGCGATACCGCCGCCATCGACGGCGTCAGCACCCAGTCATACCGCACCGGCAGCGTACCGCCCCCGGCCCGCAGCGTGAACTGCTGCACCGGGTGCGCCTGCGACACCGCCTGGCTCTGGGTGCGCAGACGCAGCTCGGACACCAGCATGCCGGTGGCAAAATTCAGCGCACCGTCGCCGGGGCGGTCATCATCGATGGCGATGGTCAGCCCGGCCGCCAGGTTCACCAGCAGTGGCCCGAGCCGCGCACGCAGGCTGCGGCGGCGCTGTTCCTCGGCGGCCACCCCGGCCATCAGCGCGCGCGCTTCGTCCAGCTGCCCATCGGCTTCCAGCGTCTGCAGGCGGCGTTCGGCGCGCACGTGCGGTTGCGGAAACAGCAGCACATCCGCCAGGCCGAGCGCGGTCTTCACGGCGCTGACGCGGGCATCGTAGCGGTCGTCCTCGTCACTGGCCTGATCGGCGCGCACGCCATAGAACACCGTCGCCGCCCCATAGCCACCGGCCCAGGCGTACTGCCAGCGTCGGGCCTCGCTTGCTCCCTGGGCCAGCACACTGCGCATCATGCGCCATTCGTCGTCCGCACCGGCATCGCCCTGCTGGGCCAGCGCTGGCGCGCCGCACAGCAACCCGACCCCCACCATCCACCACATCCTGTGCCGCACTCGTCACGCTCCCGCCTGATGTAAAGAGCCTTCATCCAAGCAAAGCCGCCAGGGCACCACAACCAACAGCCGGCAATTTTTTGTTGAATGCGGGCAGTGGCCGCGCGTTCCATTCCGGAACCCGCCGTCCTATGCTTGCCGGGTCATGCAGCCTGAAAGGACCCTGACGTGAAGTGGAACGATATCGGCCACCAGACCTGCTCGGTGGCGCGCACGCTGGCCATCGTCGGCGACCGCTGGACGCTGCTGGTGCTGCGCAACGCCTTTCTCGGCACACGCCGGTTCGAGGATTTCCAGCAGCATCTGGGCGTGACCCGGCATGTGCTGGCCAGCCGGCTCAAGCGGCTGGTGGAAGCAGGCGTGTTCCGCAAGGAGGCCTACCAGCCCAACCGGCATGAATACCGGCTCACCGACATGGGGCTGGCGCTGTATCCGGTGATGATGGCCATGGCGCACTGGGGCGACACCTGGCTGGATGAGGGCAAGGGCGCACCGCTGGTGTACCGGCATCGCCCCTGCGGGCAGCTCACCACACCGACACTGGTATGTTCCGAATGTGGCGAGCCGCTGGACCCGCGCCAGGTCACGCCGCTGGCGGGGCCGGGCCTGCAGCCCGGCGCCCTGCCGCGCACCTTGCCCGACGCCGGCTGATCAGAGCAGTTTTTCGATGTCCTTGCCGAGTGACTCCGGCTTGTCGGTGGGGGCGTAACGCTTCACCACCTTGCCGTCGCGGCCGACCAGGAACTTGGTGAAATTCCACTTGATGCCCTTGCTGCCCAGCACCCCCGGCGCCTCTTCCTTGAGGTGACGGTACAAGGGGTGCGCGCCGCTGCCGTTCACTTCGATCTTGGCGAACAGGGGGAAACTCACGCCGTAGTTCAACTCGCAGAATTCGCTGATCTGCGTTTCGTCACCCGGCTCCTGGTGACCGAACTGGTCGCAGGGAAAACCGAGAATCACCAGGCCCTTGTCCCGGTACTGTTCATACAGCGCCTGCAGCCCTTTGTACTGTGGTGTGAAACCGCACTTGCTGGCGGTGTTGACGATCAGCAGCACCTGGCCGCGATAGTCGCCCAGGGTGCGTTCTTTGCCATCAATGGTGGTGGCGGAAAACCCGTATACATCGGCCATGGCTGGCACTCTCCCGACATCGGCAAAAAGGAAAACCGCGTTGAGTGTACCGGAGCGCCCCCGGCGCGCCTACGCCGCCCGGCGAGGGTGGCGCGCGCACGCCGTGCCCGGTAGATTGCAGCCTTCAGCTTCTATCCGGACAGCGCATGGACTGGCAGACACTGCTCAACAAGGGCCGCCTGGGTGGCCGCGCGGCGAAAGACGAAAGCGGCCGCACCGCCTTTATCCGCGACCACGACAAGATCATTTTCTCCGGCGCCTTCCGCCGGCTGGCGCGCAAGACGCAGGTGCATCCGCTGGCCACCAATGACCATGTGCACAACCGCCTGACGCATTCGCTGGAAGTGTCCTGCGTGGGCCGCACGCTCGGCATCCGTGTCGGCGAACGGCTGGAGAAACGCAACCTGCTGCCGGCCCAGACCGGCGCCACCGATCTCGGCGATATCGTGCAGTCCGCGTGCCTGGCCCACGACATCGGCAACCCGCCGTTCGGTCATACCGGCGAGCGCGCCATCCGTGCCTGGTTCGGGGATCGCGGGGCGCACTATCTAGAGTGCCTGACGCCCGCCCAGGCCAGCGACCTGCGCGTGTTCGAAGGCAACGCCCAGGGTTTCCGCATTCTCACCAAAAGCGAATATCACCAGTACGCCGACGGCATGCGGCTGACGTACGCCACGCTGGGCGCCTTTCTGAAGTATCCCTGGCTGTCTTCCACCAGTGAGGCCGAAGGGTGCCCGCGACCGCACAAGTACAGCGCCTTCCTGGCCGAAGCCGAGGCGTTTCGGGAAGTCTGCGCCGCCACCGGCCTGACATCGCTGGCCGCCGATATTCATGCACGCCACCCGCTCGCCTATCTGGTCGAGGCGGCGGACGATTTCTGCTACGCCATCATTGATCTCGAAGACGGCCTGGAAATGGACCTGCTGCACTGGGACGAAGTCCACGCGCTGTTGTCGCCGGCCATTCCCGACAGCGACGAAGTACGTGCACTGCTGCATTCGGATGTGCGCGTCGGCCGCAAGGCGGCGCTGCTGCGCGGCAAGATCATCGAGCGCTGCATCGAAGCCGGTGTGGAGGCGTTCATGGCCAACCACGACCGCCTGCTGGCCGGCAAGCTGGCCGGCGACCTGATCTCGCACTGCGAGCCGGCGGTGCGCAATGTGGTGGAAAATGCCAAGCAACTGGCCAAGACCAAAGTATTTGAACACCCGCGCAAGATCGAGCTGGAAATCGGCGCCTTCGAAGTGATCGGCACCCTGCTGGACGGCCTGATCGAGGCGGCGGTGAGCCATGCCCGCGACGACACCTCCAACTACCGTCACCAGCGCATCATCGACCTGATGGGCCGGCACAGTTTTCCGCCGGACCTGCGGCAGTTGCCGGAACATGAACGCATCTACCAATGCATGATGCGCGCACTGGATTTTCTCTCCGGCATGACCGACGACTATGCCACCTATCTGGCCAAGCAGTTTTCCGGCATGGCGGTGACGCGCTACTGAGGCTCGCCCACCGTCGGGCGGGCGCGCACCCTGCGCCAGTTTCCGTGCGGCAATAGCCGCCCGCCTTGTGGCGGCTGCTTTTGGTAGTAGACCCAGGCCGGGCCGAAGGGGGTACGCAACTGCCGGCGCAGATAATCCACCGGGTAATCTTCCAGCCGGTCGAGCAACGCCAGGCCGGCCTCATCGACGCGATACATTTCGCCTTCCACGGCATACCGGCCACCGGGCACCAGCACCGGATACGCGCCCAGTGAAAACAGCCGGTAGCACGCAGGCGTGCGCCACGCGCCCAGGCAGGGCGCGCCGCGCAACCAGTGATGGTTCGCCTCGCCGGCAAGCAGCGTGCCGTAAACGAAAACACGATGAAAAGCCATGCGCGGGAGTGTCGCGCGACACCGCGCCCGCTCGCAAGCCATGTGCGAGCCGGGCGGGTGATCGTGGCCAGGTCAGGGAGTTTCGCTGAAGAACAGGTATTCCAGCACCCGTTCCTGCGGCAGGTAACCTTCCTCCGGCGCGTCATGGCTCACATGATAGGAGCTGTACACCACCTGCCCCTGCCCGTGACGGAACGTCAGCGTCAGGATCGCATCCGTGTTGCCGGGGAAACCGGCAGCGCTCACATCCGCCCGTACCAGTGGCGTCACCGCGCCGGGCACAGGTTGCGCCAGGTGCCAGCCGGAGAGCATGCCTTCTATCTGGATCTGTTCACCCGTGATGCAGTCACCGCCGGCACAGGTGACACCGCCCAGCCAGGTGGCCATGGCCGTATTCACCACGCGGGCGGTCAGCTCTCCGACACCCTCGCCCCAATCCTGCGCGGGCTGCAGATAGTCCGTGAAGCCCTCCAGCCAGACACTGGACTGGTCGGTGACATACAGGGCGCCGCCCTGGGACACATAACTGCTCAGCAGATCCCGCCAGCTGCCGGTGGTGGGTTCATCTGCGCCGCAGTTGATATAAATGATGTCGTACTCGTACAACCGCACCTGGCCGTTGACCGTGCTGAACAGGGCGTCAACATCGGGATACTGGGATGGCAAGGCACCGTTGCCGTCGTACAGGTCGAATTTTTCAGTTCCCAGTTTCAGCGGCAGCGAGCGCGGCGCCACTTGCGTTGTGCGCGGTGCGTGAACATGGGCATGGCCCGCCCTGGCGGCAAGCCCGTCGTTGTCCTCCACTTCACCCAGCCCCATTTTGGCGAGCAGGTATTCGATGTTGTCATAATCGCCCGTGACCACCGCGATGCGCGCCGCCCCCGCAGCGGTATCGGTCTTGAATGCGACAGCACCGAGGGCCCCCGTGCTCTGCGCGGTAAAGCGCAACGGCTGGCTCAGCGTCCACGCTCCTTTCTCAGCGTGCAGGGTGCTGCCCGGCGGCAGACCGGTCACGTCGAAACTGAATTCGCCCGTGGTCCCGGAGCAAGTCCATTCGCTCTGTGTCTGCGGCGCCGGGCAGGCACCATTGTCAGCACCGCGTGGCAGTACGCGGGCCGATGCACCCGGAGATTCGATATATACGGTCGCGCCCGGAATGGGCGTCACACCATTGGGTGCGACAAGCTGTCCTGAAATTTCGCCAGTAAAGGCCACCAGCGGCGGCCCCGAAGGCCCACCACCACCGCCACCGCCACACGCCACCAGCAGCAGCGCAAACGTCATCCATAGTGCTGATCTGTACATGATGCACTCCTTGCTTTTCGCTTTACGGGACGTAATAAGGTTCCCAGCCGCTACAGGCACCGGGACAGATATCCTGAACCAGCACAGTGCTTTCAAAAGTGCCTTCCGAGCGCCACAACTCGACGCCATGCGCGCTGTCCTCGGCCAGGAACATCAGGCGGTCATTCAGCACGAAAGGCGGGTTACCGTTATCCAGATACACGCTGGCATTCAGGATTTCTGCCACATCGCCACCGTCCTGCAGACGCCACATCACATGGCGCCCATCCCAGAGCGCACCGAAGTAGAGGCTGTCGCGGTAGATCACCGGCACATTCATGGCGCGCACGCTATTGCCATCCGTGTCACGGATTTCCACCGTTCCCGCCGCCGTGCCGTCTGTTCGCCACAGGCCGGAAGAGGTGCCGCCAGAGTAGGCTGCGAAGTAAAGCTGTCCTGCGTGCGCAATCAGCCATTGCGGATTGGACGAGTCGGCACCAGGCAGCAGGTCCAGCACGTTCTGCGTGCCTGCTTCCGTGCCATCGCTTTTCCATATCTCTGTACCGTGCTCGCCATCATTGGCCCGGAAAAACAGCAGATCGCCGGCCACGGTAAACCATCCCAGGTTTGCCTGTTGCGCCAGGCGTATGCCGCGAACGCGTGTGGTGCCGTCCGCGGTACCGTCGCTCTTCCACAGCCCATACTCCGTCTCCACAATCGCCGAAAAATAAAGGCTGTCTCCCCAGGGAGTCAGGTTGGCCGGATAACTGCCATTCTGTGGTGCCAGCACCGCCACGGTACCTTCTGCAGTACCATCCGTTTTCCACAGGCCCGGCCGTCCAATGCAGCTGTTGATGGCAGAAAAATAAAGCGCCCCGTCAAACGCCGTCAGTGAAGCGGGGTGGCTGTTGCAGCTTCCCGGTGTCAGGTCAATGACCATCTGGGTGCCCGCCGGCGTTCCGTCGCTGCGCCACAGCTCCGAGCCATGCTCCTGTGTGGTCATGACGAAGTAGAGAAGGTTTTCCACTGCGGTGAGCTGATTCAGATAGCCCTCTGAGCCCGCCTGAACGAGCAGGGTCAGCCCATCATCGCTGCCATCCGTCACCCAGAGGTTTTCGCTGTCAGCATCCCAGGCGGTAAAGAAGGTACGGCCCCCGATCTGAGTGATATTTTCCGGATAGGAGGCCGCTTCCGCCGAGACATCATGTACCCGTGCAGTCCCCTCGGCGGTGCCGTCCGTACGCCAGAGTTCCCAGTCTTCCTGGTCACCACCAAGGTGCGAACCCGAAAAATAACGGTACTGCGTCACCTCTGGTTCATCACCTGAATGACGCGCTCCGCCACCGCTGCCTCCACAGGCAGCCAGCGTGCACAAGGCGCCGCATGCCAGCGCCATCAATAGCGTTCGTTGCATGAATCTCATCCTGAAATAAAGTGTGTTGATACGAGTTACGATCACGCGGGGCAGACTATCGGCGGGAAACACCGGCCGCCCCACCCCGACAAGGTGGGACGTGCCGTCAGTAACCGTTGCACGGGCCCGGACAGAGATCCTGAATCATGACCGTGCCCTCCGGCGTGCCGTCCGTGCGCCACATTTCGCTGCCATACTGATCATGCAAGGCGCTAAACAGCAGCCATCCGTTGACCTGCCGGTACTGGCTGATCGAGGAGACCAGCGGATCGTTCAGCAACTGGAGCGTGCCTGCCGGCGTGCCGTCCGTGCTCCACAAGGACCTCTGACCGGCGTGTTCGACCGTGAACAGAAAACGATCGCCATACGCCCGGATATTGTAAATATCCCCGGGGCCGACAATGGCAGGGTCTGTCACTCTGTGCGTGCCTTGCGCCGTGCCGTCAGTACGCCAGACGGCCTGCCCCTCCCCGTCGTCGGCGGCGAAATATCCCACGCCATCAATGGCCGAAAAACTGAAAGGGTTCGACGATGCCGCACCCTCCGCGATATCGCGCACAAGGGAAGCACGCCGGCCCGTCTCATCGACACGGTACAGCTCGACACCTTCGTCCCGGTTTAACGCCGCGAAGAACAATGACGCCCCCAGGCGCCACAGGCTGTAATGCACCTCGGCCTGGGTGCCCTGTTCATCCACCACGACAGGGTAGGTCTGCTCCGCCGTACCGAACGAGACCCACAGCTGGCTCCGCCCGTCCCGTTGTTCGACGAAAAAGACGCGCTCAGCCACATTTTCCAAACGGCTGATGTAACCTTGCGTCTCATAGAGTTGCACCGCTGTGCCGGTGCTCAGGTCCAGCCGCCATGGCACGCGCGGCCCCTCGCATTCCGCCCGTGCCAGGAAATAAATGATGTTGCCTGCGCCATGCACATCGCCTGGCGCACTGCTGCAACCCGCAGGCACCAGATCCACAAGCTGCCGTGTCCCCGCAGCGGTGCCGTCACTGCGCCACAGTTCGTTGCCGCTCTCACCGTCGTTTGCGTCGAAATAGACCACACCCTCAATCAGGTAAAGCGAATCGATCCCTGCGTGTGATGAGCCGGGGCGGATGTCCCTGACCATCCGGGTGCCCGAAGCTGTGCCATCCGACGTCCAGAGTTCACGACCATGAACACCATCATCGGCCACGAAGAAGCCGGTGCCGGCCATCCAGCGTTGCTCGGTTACACTCTTGCTAACACCACCAGAGGCGTCGTTCAGATCCCGCAGCAGCCGTGTGCCGGCCATCGTGCCGTCGGTCTGCCACAGCTCCCAGTTCCGCACCGGTTCCGGCGCAGTGTTCCCGGCAAACAGGATGTATTCTGTTCTGGCACCGGAGCCGCCACCGCCGCCCCCGCAAGCGCTCAAAAAAGCCGCGGACACCATCATCCCGATCATGCATCTTTTCATGCTTATCCACTCGACATGTCATAAGGGACGCGATATGCATCCATGCCGCGCAGCCTATGCTGTGCCGGTTCGCATCACCCCACCTGACAAGGATAGGTTCAGCAGCGATTAACCTGCTGAATGACAAGCGCTCCACTATGCCTTCAGGAAAACGGTGTAAACCGGACAGGCCGCCAGCAGCGAATCTGCACAGAAGGAGGCGTTAGAGAATACGCCCCACCACGCGAGCGGGGCGCTTTTTCAATCATTTTCCATCGACCCTGTTGAGCGCTCGATGGCACGTTCACGGAGGGCCGATCACATGGGTCCGTCGCAAGGTCCCGGGCAGATATCCTTGATCAGCACGGTGCCTTCGTCAGTACCGTCGGTGCGCCATATTTCCCGGCCGTATTCCTGGTGTGGCGCATCGAATATCAGCTGACCGTAGACCACGCCCAGCAGGGTCGGCACCCCGAAGCCGGCCTCGGCGGCCACGCGCCGGCTGCCTTGCTCGGTCCCATCACTCAGCCACAGCTCACCATTGCCCGCCGCGATGGCCACCAGATGGTCGCCGTACACCGCCAGGGTCCGCCATATTTTCCGGGGCAGCACGCGCCATGTACCAGCCTGCGTACCGTCCGTCCGCCACACTTCCGGTTGTGAACCGGCGACACTGTGCGCAAGGAAATAGGTGATCTCGCCCAATGTGACGAACTGCTCCGGCAAGCTGTCTTGCTGGCCTTCAAGAATATCCAGGGTCTGCAACGCGTCTGTCACCGGGTCATACCACCAGAGCTCTTCACCCTGCGCGTCCGTTCTGGCAGTAAAGAACAGGTGGTTGTAGCCGCCGGACAAATTGTTGATATAGCGTATGCCCGCCATTTCACCGCCCAATAACAGCCGCGTGCCCTCTGCGGTGCCGTCGGATTGCCACAGGCTGTACTCGCGACTGGTCGACGTCACCCAGTAGACGTGCCCCTGCCAGACCTGCGTCATGAACACGTTCTGCCGGTCAAAATCCAGCCCCTCCAGCCGGTAGGTGCCCTGTTCCGTCCCGTCACTGCGCCACAGCGATGGCCAGGTTTCACAGCTATCCCTGACCCAGAACAACAGGGTGTCGCCCACGACCGTCAGCGCTCCGGGCGCCCCCTCGCAAACCCCCGGTGCGATATCCTTCACCAGCCGGGTCCCCGCCGGCGTTCCATCACTGACCCACAGCTCACGGCCATGCACGCCGTCGTCGTGTGTGAAGAACAGTTGCTCGCCCATCAGCGTCAAGGACAGTGGCGACACCACATCAGGGCCCGGATGAATATCCCCCAGCAGGATCGTGTTCTTCCCGGCGCCGTCGGTCACCCAGACCTCTGGACCATGCACGCCGTCACTTGCAACGAAGAAAGTGCGCCGACCGGATTGTGTAATGCTGACGGGACGACTGCCGCCGCTCTCTGCGATCTCGTGAACGACCCGCGTCCCGCTTTCCGTTCCATCCGTACGCCAGAGTTCTGCATTGAGATAGTTATCAGTATCCGTAGCCGTGAAAGGCAGATAATCACGTTCCTCAACCGGTGGCGATGCATTCCTGCCATCGCTTCCACCGCAGCCATACAACACTAGGGTCATGCCCGCCAGAAAGGCTGGCCGTACTTTACGCATCATTATCCCGTCCCGGTTTATTGTCATGCCTCTGCTGGGTAGCAACGTTTTTTCACAGATGACCGTTACAACGGCCGGGGCAGATATCACTGATGATTTCTGCAGTGCCGAGTAACGTATCCGAGCGCCACAGCTCCTGGCCCAGCTCATTGGTGTAGCCGATAAACAGCAGCTCATCGTTGAGGGCGAGCATGCCGAACCCTAATGCCGGCGAAAGCCTCTGTTGAAGACAGCCGTGAGCACCTTGTTCCAGATCGACACGGCACAGCCGCCGCACCATGTCTTCTGCCACCATGAAGAAATACAGCACGCCTTCATGATCAAAGTGCAGGGCCGGTGACGAAAATCCGGTCGCCGGCGGCTGGTAGACTTCACGCGCCACCGCTTGCGGGCTGTCCACCGCCCAGATACGGTGCGCACTGCTGAGTACCGGCGCGACATACACCAGCTTCCCGGCTGCCGCCCGCACACTCTGGAATTGAGTACTGCCTGGCCCCGGCGTTTTGTTTTCCACCATGCGCGTGCCGGCGAAGGTGCCATCCGTCACCCACAGTTCTCTGCCATGCGTCGTCTCCGTGGCAACGAAGTAAAGGTGATCCCCGACGCGTGTCAGGTATTCAAAAATAGCCAGGTCACCCAGCGCGGGCAGTTCCAGCAGAAGCGTGCGGGCGCCGTCCACCGGATCAATGGCAAGCAGCCGATGGCTGCTGCCCTCTCGCACAGACACGACCCAAAGACCGCGCAGCACAACCGGTTCGCCACGCGAAGAACCACTCAACGCCCACAGCGCCGTGGCGTCATTGCGGGTGGTATCCAGACGTACCAGCGTCTGTGTGCCATTGCAGTCAACGTCACCGAAGAACATCAGATAGCCTGCGACCACACGCAGGGCTTGCGGATTTACCGGGCAACCCGACGCTGTCAGGCCGTCGATGCGCGCGGTGCCCTCCGGCGTACCATCACTGGCCCACAGGTCACGCCCCTGGTCGGCGGCCGCAGAAAAGAAAATCCTCGCATCCAGCTCCACCATGTCGCGCACGTCGTACGGGCCGGCATACAGGGCGCTGTGTATCGCAGACGTACCCTGCGCAGAGCCATCCGTCACCCACAGCCCCGCCCGCTGGCCTGCTTGAGCACCCGCGAGATAGTGCCTGTCCGCCAGCAGCGTGGTCTTTGCGATCAGTGTTGTGGTGCCAAAATCAGGCATCAGACTGTCATGGACACGCACCGTGCCAGGCCCGGTGCCATCAGTGCGCCACAGACGCGCCGGCTCGCCACCGGCTTCATGCGCGGAGAAAAATACAACGTCCCGCTGTTCCGGTGGTGGTGGCGCCATGCCGCCTTCCCCGCCCGAACCACCTCCGCCGCCGCAGGCGGCCAATAACATCCCCCACAGCACAATCACCGCTTTCCCCGCCATCCATCCCCCGATATCGATCACCTCAGCAGGTGCCGACTCTATCGCCCGGGGATGTGGCACACCCGACCCCGTCAGGGTAGGTTGCCCCGGTATGACATCCTGCGCAGCACCCTACCCCGACGGGGTAGGGTGCTGCGGTAACAGTGGATTTATATTCCCGGGGTGGGCTAGATTCTCGGCAGATGGCCCCGCCCGACACGGAATTCCGAGCCATGACCGACGCCACCCGCCGGCGGAAAGCGTTACAACGCATTCGCCGCCTTGCCTGCCTGGATATCAGCGGGCCTCAATTGGCCCCGCTTCTGTTACGGGAATTGCGGGATGTGCTCTATTTCGATTCGGCGGGATACTTCTGGCGCAACGAACACGGTGCCACCGACCTGTTCATGGACGACCAGGCCGTCATTGATCTGCTGCCCCTGTATATGGACGACTACATACAGAAGGCGGAACGCGAGGCCGGGCGCTCCTTCGAAGAGGGCCTGCGCGAGGACTTCGGCCCTATCCGCACCGAACAGATGATCAAGCTGCCGCTGCGTCAGTTTCTTCGCCACGACTATTACAATCTGATCCTGCGGCCGATGGGCCTGAACCAGTGCGCCAGCCTGGTCCCCCGCCTCGCGGGCGGGCGCCCCACCGGCGCGCTGAAACTGTACCGGCGTGACCCGCGTCATCACTTTACCGATGACGAAATGCGCCTTTTCGGCGCGCAGGAACGCTACCTGGCCGACGTGCTGGATCACACCGCCGCAGGCCATGAACAGGATCTGGTCAACGACGCCATCCTGGTCACCACACTGGATGGCGAGTTGCAATGGATATCCGATCAGGCCCGGCAGATTCTTTCGCTGGCCTTCAGCAGCCGCTGGCACCAGCACAGCAGCAACCTGCCCGGCATGCTGCGTTTTCTGTTGAAAAAACTGTCGCAACTGAGCAACGGCCGTGAAGCACAAGGTTTGCCCCACGCCGCCATCACCACGCCACACGGCCGGTTTGTGTTCAAGGCACGCCTGATGGTCTCCACCACCGGCCAGGACAATGTGGCCGGCATTCGCGTCGAACATCATCGCCCGCGCCATTTACGCGTGCTGGAAGCCCTGCGCGACATGCGCCTGCCGCCACAACAGTCGGAAACCTTCTACTGGCTCAGCCAGGGCTTCTCCGAACAGGACATTGCCCAGCGCATGCAGATCAGCATCAACACCGTGGTCTATCACCGCCGCCAGCTGTATGCCCGTTTCGGTGCCGCCAACCGCCGTGAGCTGCTCTCGCAACTGGACATCGCGATACAGACCACCTCGCCACAGGCCATCATTCGCTGAGCTGCTGCACACGGCTTCCCAGCGCCCGCATGTAGTCTGCATTCGCTTCAAAAAAGCGCACGTTCTCCAGCGGCGCGCCACTGCGCTCAATCATCCTGTCACGCTCCGCCGGCGAAGCATTCTGCAACATGGCGGATGCCATGCCGGCCTGCAGCCAAGACATCAGGCAGAGCGCAAATTCATCGACACTCAGGCCCGCCTCTTCGATGGCCCGGCGCAGCGCCGGCCGCGAGCGGTACAGGTCGGCAATATCGCTGATGCTCTCTGCGTCCTCGCGGTCCTCTTCCGTCAGCAGCCCCGCATCGCTCTGCATCACGTCAGCGAGGTTGGCTATTGCAGCGTCCATTTTCTTCAGCACCGGCATGCTCAGCCGGTAACTGGCCAGCCGCGCCTCATCCGGCTGCGCATGCGCCGCCGACAGACCGGTCACCAGCAATATGACCGTAATGATCAGGCTGCCCATTGAAGCGGTTTTCATTGCCATATCGAGATCTCCATCCGATACGGCCAGTGTAGGGACGCCGCCAGGCCGATACCCCACCCCGCCAGGGTGGGCGGCGCTTTACCGAATTTTGCATTTTAAACACTGCTTTAAGTGAGCCGGGCAGCCCCGCTGTGTACTCTCAGAGATCCCGACCCCACACATCCATATGTAGAAGGGAGATCGCATGAGCACGAAACAGCCTTTTCTCACCGACATCCAGACCCTCCGCGACCGGGCACGCCAGCATATCGAGCAAGGCGCGGTGACCGCCGGTTACCAGGCGGATCGTGAAACGGTGCTGAAACTGCTCAATGAAGCCCTCGCCACCGAGATCGTCTGCACGCTGCGCTACAAGCGCCACTACTACATGGCCGACGGTCTGAGCGCGAGCATCGCAGCAGCGGAATTTCTCGAACACGCCCAGCAGGAACAGCAACACGCCGACTGGCTGGCCGAACGCATCGTGCAACTGGGCGGCGCACCGAATTTTTCACCGGAAGGTTTGCAGGCACGCTCGCACGCCGAGTATGTGGAAGGCGATACATTGCGCGAGATGGTGAAGGAAGACCTGATCGCCGAGCGCATTGCCATCGACAGCTATCGGGAAATCGCCACCTACCTCGGTGACAAGGACCCGACTACACGGCGCATCATGGAAGATATTCTGGCGCAGGAAGAAGAACACGCCGACGACATGGCGGCGATCCTGGAAGCCCTGCCGGCCTGAGCAGCATGACGGCGCCGGGCCTGCCCGGCGCCGTCACACAAACAGCCACACCAGCACCGGCCCGGCCGCCAGATTGAGCAGCCCCATCAGCACCATCACCAGCCCGGCCACAGTCCCTTCCTCACCACCCACTTCCCGCGCCCGCGCCACCCCGGCACCGTGCGCACCAACGCCAAACAACGCCCCCCGCGCCAACGCGGTTTTCAACGGCAGCCAGCGCAGCAACACGCCACCGCACAAGGCGCCGAGCACGCCGGTCAGCATCACGAAGATGGCCGCCAGCTCTGCCACGCCGCCCAGGCTTTCCGCCAGCGGCATGGCAAACGGCGTGGTCACGGAACGGGGCACCAGCGAGCGGCTGATCTCGCCATCCAGCGACAGCAGGCTGGCCAGCCACCAGGAACTGCCCACCGCCACCGCACTGCCCGCCAGCATGCCGCCGAGCAGCGCCAGCCAGTGCCGTGCCAGCAGGCGCCGCTGCTGCCAGATCGGCACTGCAAACGCCACCGTGGCCGGGCCAAGCATCAGCGCCAGGTAGTGCGCATCGGCGGCATAGTCCGCATAGCGCACATGCAGCGGCACGGCCACCGCCAGCAGTACGGCCGGTGTCATCAGCAGCGGCGACAGCAGATAGCGCGGCCAGCGCCGGTACAGCGCCCGGCTCACCGCATAGGCCGCGACCGTGAACAGCAGCCAGAACAACGGCACGGCATCAAGCGTCATGGCGCACACTCCAGCGACACAGCCCTTCCACCGTCAGCGCCGTGGCCAGCATCACCAGCAGTGTGCTGCCGCCGATCACCAGCAGAATGCGCAGGCCGGCATCGCGGATCAGCGCGCCGTAATCCAGCAGGCTCATCAATGCCGGCACAAAGAACAGCAGCATCTCCGCCAGCAACAGGCCGGCGGCCCACTGTACGGACGCCGGCTGCACCCACCCGGTTGCAAACGCCGCCAGCAGCAATGCCAGCCCGATCACCCCGCCGGGCACCGGCCAGCCCAGCCAGCGGGCCAGGGCCGTACCGAACAGGTACAGCCCCACCAGCACGGCCAGTTCCAGCACACGACGCAGCCCACGGGTCACGGTTTTCATTACAGCCTCCAGGTTCACTGGTATTCAGCTTAGGGCTGCGTCTATCATCACAAAAGCGAATTATCAGACTTGGGGCTATTCCAGAATGGAATTCAGGCAACTGCGCGCCTTCGCCGAGGTGATCCGCCAGGGCGGCTTTACCCAGGCAGCGCGCGTACTGCACGCCAGCCAGTCGGCGGTGAGCAAGCAGGTGGCACAACTGGAGCAGCGGCTGGGCCAGCCCTTGCTGGAGCGCAACGGCCCGCATATCCGCCTGACCGATGCCGGGCAGGTGGTGCTGCGCCATGCGGAGGTGATGCTGCGCCAGCAGCAGGAGCTGCGTACCGAGCTGGATGACCTGGCCCAGGTGACCCGGGGCGAACTGCGCCTGGGCCTGACCATGCTCGGCGGCGACGCCCTGTTCGCCGCCCCCTTCGCCGAATATCGCCGGCGCTATCCGGGCGTGAACGTGCACCTGATGGAAGGCGGCTCGAAAACCGTCGAGCAACTGATCCTCAACGGCGAACTGGATGTCGGCGCCAGCCTGACGCCGGACAGCACTGCGTTTGACTGCCAGCCATTCTGCAACGAGCCGCTGGATGTACTGCTGCCCGCAGACCATCCGCTGGCCAGCGAGCCGCACCTCAACCTGGCGCAACTGGCCGATACCCCGTTTGTGCTGTACCAGCAGAGTTTCACGCTCAACGACCGGCTGATGCGCGCCTGCCGCAGCCTGGGCTTCACACCAAAGGAAGGCGGCCGCAGCGGCCAGGCGGATTTTCTCGTGGCGCTGGTGGCGGCCGGCCAGGGCGTGTTGCTGTTGCCGCGCATCGTGGCGCACTCACTGGGGCGGCCCGGTGTGGTGTGCCGGCCGTTGCAGGGCTCCGACCTGCGCTGGGACATCGCCTTTATCTGGCGGCGCGGCGGTTATCTGTCCCGCGCCGCGCGCGCCTGGCTGGCGTTGCTGGAAGAATACCCGGCACCGGGCGCCTGAGCGTCAGCCCATCACGCGATGGTGGAACAGGAAAATCAGCCCGAACAGCAGCACCGCCAGCACCAGCGCCAGCGGGTTCAGCTCCCGCAGGACCAGCCGGTTGCGCCCCTGCAGAATGGCGACAAAGGGCAGGAAAGACGTCTCCGCAAAATACTCGCGGGTCCCCGGCTCACCCGCCTGGCGACGCCGCCAATCCTGATGCGCGCAACCCAGCAGCGCATACAGCAGCAACCCGCCAAAGAAGACGCGATCAAGCAGGCTGTGATTGACCAGCAGGTGTGCCGCGCCCATCAGCGCCACCCCCATAAACGCGGGATGCCGTGTAATGCGCAGCGCGCCGGCAGCGGCTGCACCAGAGCGATTCATCAGGACAGATACCGGATTCGGCCGCGAAAAACCGAGCACCAGCAACAGAATCGCGACACCCATCAGCGCCATTGTCAGCCACCAGATCCCGGGGGTCTGCACCAGCACGGGCAACGGCACCGTATGCGCAGTGCGGGAGGCGAAGAACACCCACACCAGCGGCACAAAGGTGGCGAGCGCGACCAGCGAATACAGCAGCAGATAACCACGCAAGCCAAGACGACTCACCAGCGGAGCACGCACCGGCGGATGGCACAACACCGTATGCGTTGCGGCAAACAGCACCCACAGCAGTAGCACAATCCAGGCAGCGTTCATCAGCACACCTCACCCGTTGTCATGAGCCCACAATACACAGCGCGATCAGCGGCGCCAGATTGAGCAGCAGAATACCGAGCTTGTACAACGTCATGCCACCGTAATGCAGCGCATCAAACGTGGCACCGGAGAGATCGAACCAGCGCGTATGCAGCCGGTACATTGCATCACGGGCCAGCACGACAGCGGCGAACCAGATCATCAGCAACAGGTAATTGATCAACGTGCTCCACAGCAGCACGTCTCTGAACTCGGCAATCGACATGACGAACCTCCCTGGTCAGTAACCGTCCGCACCGGACAGCCCGATCTCCCTCTTCGGCATCATGGCACCGTCAACACAGAAAGCAAAAGCGGCCGCGCTGTCACATTACTGACGCACAGCACAGCGACACTGCCCGGCATGCTGCCCGATACCGCCCCGCTGCCTGGCCTGCCGATCCCGGAAATGTTGCTGGCCCCGGCCGATGGCGACAGCCGTACCCTGCACGAACGCTGCGCCGGTCGGCGCAGCCTGCTGGTACTCGGCGGTGACGCAGCATTGCTGCATGCACTCGCCCGGCTGGCGCCGCAGACCCTGGTGATCGCGCTGGGCGGCGCGCCGGGCGACTGGCCGTTTACGCAGCGCCGGGATGACGACGGCACGCTGTGCCAACGCTGGCTGCAGCACCTGAACGCCACCACGCTCGCGCTGCCCGTCCTGCTGAATGTGGAGCCCAACCTGCGCATCCGTCAGGTGTTCGCCGCCGCCACCGCCGATGATCTCGCGCACCTGGACATGCCGCCGTCTCTGCCCGCCGCGCCCCTCCAGCACGCCGCGCCAGTGCTGTGCATTCCGGACGTTGTGCCGGCCTCGCTCTGCCAGGCACTGATCCAGGCGCACGACACCGACCACCACGACAGCGGCCTGCTGCGCCGGCGCAACACCACCACCACGCTGGTACCGGACTATCGGATCAAGCGCCGGCGAGATCATGCGCTTGCCATACCGGCTCTGACCGAGCGAGTGACCGACGCATTGCGCCAGCGCGTATTGCCCCTGGTGCAACAGGCCTTCACCTTTCCGGTGACACAACTGGAGGGGTACAAGGTGGTCGCCTACCACGGTGGTGAGCAGGGACACTTTGCCCTGCACCGCGACAACACGTTGCCGGACACACGGCATCGCCGGCTGGCACTCTCGCTGTTGCTCAGTGATGACTACGACGGCGGCGAGCTGGTGTTTCCGGAGTTCAGTGCGGCCGGCGTCGGTGCAGCCCGCTACCGGCCGGCTGCCGGCAGTGCGGTGGTGTTCTCCGGCAGCCTGCTGCATGGCGTGCAGCCGGTAACCCGGGGGCGGCGGGATGTGTTGCTGACGTTTCTCTGGTAACCCGTTACCGGCGCGCCCGGCGGGCAGCCGCAAACGCGCGGCGCGCCCAGTGAACGGCCACCTCCGGATCATCGAGCATGTCATCCGGGGCCTGGAAATAGGAAAGCTGCACACGTTTGCCGCGCTTCTCGTAACCGAATGCCGGCAACCCCGCGGCCTCGAAATCCGGCCGGTTTTCGTCATCCGCTTTCAGGTACAGCACGTCGTCCGCGACCAGCGCAAACATCAGCCCCGCATGGAAGATACCGTGGCCGCCAAACATGCGGCGCGCCGTGACCGGACCAAAGTCCGACAGCACTTCCCGCAGGTATTCCGTGTATTCACTCATCGCCTCTTTCCCGCCAGGTCCGCCCGCGTCGTTCACAGTTCATTACACGCCGCCACGCACGCCCGTGCAATCTGTTACCCATTGCAACCGGGCTCACGCGCCGATTGACCGCGTCACCCCCCAGGCCTTAAATAGAGAACGCCCGTCAGGAACAGGAACGTTCTCATGACCATCACCCGCAGGGATTTTCTCAACGGGGCGGCGCTGACCATCGCCGCCGGCTTCACTCCCCTCCAGGCACTGCGCGCCGCCCCCCAATTGTATTACCCACCCATTCTCACCGGCATGCGCGGCAACCATCCCGGTTCGTTCGAAGCCGCACACAAGGTCGGCCGGCAGGGGCACCGCTTCCCGCTCGGCGGACTGTCGGTCAGCGAACAGTATGATCTGGTGGTGGTCGGCGGCGGCATCAGTGGCCTGGCCGCCGCGTATTTTTATCGCCAGCAGCACCCGAAAGCGACAGTGCTGATCCTCGACAATCATGATGACTTCGGCGGCCACGCCAAGCGCAATGAATTTCACGAAGGCGGGCACACGCTGCTGACCTACGGTGGCAGCGAATCCTTCCAGTCGCCGAAGGCACTGTTCAGCGAACGCGTCAACGGCCTGCTGCGTGAGTTGGGCGTGGACGCCGACAAATTCATGCGTTACTTCGACCGCGACTTTTATTTTCGTCAGGGCCTGAGCCGGGGCGCCTTCTTCGACAAGGCGCACTTCGGTGTCGACAAGGTGATCGGCGGCAGCCCGGAAATGGGCATTGCCGACGACCTGCGGCCAGACCTGCTCAACAGTCGTTCGCTGGAAGCCTACATCAACGACTTCCCCTTACCGGAAGCCGACCGTCGCGCCCTGATCACCCTGCACACCGATCCGCCGGACTATCTGCCCGATATGTCCCTGGAAGAAAAAGAGGAATACCTCGCCACCATCAGCTACAGCACCTTCCTGAAGCAGCACGTCGGCCTGAGCGATGACGCCATGCTGTATTTCCGCTCGATGAGCAACGAATTCTACGGCTATGGTGTCGATGCCATTGCCGCCATCGACGCCTACGAAACCCGCTACCCCGGCTTCGATGCCATGCACCTGCCGCCGATCAGCGAGGAAGTGCAGGCCGAGCTGGACGAGCCGTACATCTACCACTTCCCCGACGGCAACGCGTCCGTGGCGCGGTTGCTGGTGCGTGCTCTGATCCCGAACGTGGCACCCGGTGCCGACATGGACGACATCGTCATGGCGATGTTCGACTACAGCCAGCTCGACCAGCCCGGCAACGCCGTGCGCCTGCGCCTGAACAGCACCGCCGTGCAGATCGACAACCCGCAAGGCCCGGTGGATATCGGCTACCTGCGCGACGGCGTACTGCATCGCGTGCAAGGCAAACAGTGCATCCTCGCCTGCTACAACATGATGATCCCGTCGATCATGCCGTCGCTGCCAGACGAACAGAAACAGGCGCTGCACCGCAACGTGAAAGCACCGCTGGTCTACACCAAAGTGCTGCTGAAAAACTGGCATGCCTTCAAGAAACTGGGCGTGCATTCCCTGTACGCCCCCACCGCGCCCTACAGTCTGGTGAAATTGGATTACCCGGTGAACATGGGCGGCTACACCCACGCCCGCAGCCCGGACGATCCGATCATCGTGCACATGGTGCAGGTGCCCACCGTGCCGAACACCGGCCTGGATGTGCGCCAGCAGTTGCGCATGGGCCGCTCGAAACTGCTCGGCATGTCGTTCGACGAGATGGAAGCGGAAATCCGGCAACAACTCGGCGCCATTCTTGCCACCGTCAACGAACCCCTGGACCCGCTGATCAAGGCCATCACCATCAACCGCTGGTCACACGGCTACAGCTACGAGGAAACCAGCCTGTTCGATGATTCAGACCAGGCGGAGCAGACCATCAACCTGGCGCGGCAGGCCCACGGCCAGGTGGCCATCGCCAACTCCGATTCGGGCTGGAGCCCGTACATGCATGCGGCCATCGACGAAGCCTGGCGCGCGGTCAACGAACTCAACGGGGAGGGCTGATCATGCGCCATACGGCACTGCTTATCGCGCCCCTGCTCGCGCTGACACCGTTGCTGCACGCAGCGGATGCTGAACAGATCCAACGCGGCGAATACCTCGCCCGCATCGGCGATTGCGTCGCCTGCCACACCGCACCCGGCGGCGCATCACTCGCCGGCGGCCTGCCGATGGAAACACCTGTCGGCGCCATCTACACCACCAACATCACCCCGGACAAGGACACCGGCATCGGCGACTACACGCTGGAGGATTTCACCCGCGCCATGCGCGAAGGCGTGGCACGCGACGGCCACCATCTTTACCCGGCCATGCCCTACCCCTCGTTTGCCAAAGTCAGCGACGATGACATCGCCGACCTGTACGCCTATTTCATGCACGGCGTGGAACCCGTTTCGCAACCCAACAAAGACGCCGACATCCCCTGGCCGCTGTCCATGCGCTGGCCGCTGGCGATGTGGAAAATGATGTTCCTCAAGGAAGGGGTGTACGAAGCCGACAGCGAACAGGATGCCGAATGGAATCGCGGCGCCTATCTCGTGCAGGGTCTGGGCCACTGCGGTGCCTGCCACACCCCGCGCGGCATCGCATTCCAGGAAAAAGCGCTGACCGACGCCGACGACGCCTACCTCAGCGGCGCCACACTGGATGGCTGGTGGGCCACCAGCCTGCGTGGCGACTGGCGTACCGGCATCGGCGGCCTGTCGGTGCCGGCGCTGGTGGCATTATTGAAAACCGGCTTCAGCAACCAGCTTTCCGTCTCCGGCCCGATGGACGATGTGATCACGCACAGCACCACGCATCTCAGCGACGAAGACCTGACCGCCATGGCCGTGTACCTGAAATCCCTCTCCGACCAGCCCGCCACGCAGACCACGCGCGTCAACGAGCCGGTGCTCAACGGCGGCGAACTCTATAGCGAATACTGCGCCACCTGCCACCGCGACAACGGCGCCGGCTACCCCGGCGTAACCCCGGCGCTGTCCGGCAACCCGACCGTGCTGGCCGACCACAGCAGCTCCGCCATTCGCGTGATCCTGCACGGCGCGCGCAGCCCCGACACCGGCGCAGGCAACACGCAATACGGCATGCCGGGCTACGGCTGGCAGCTCAGTGATGCGCAGATCGCGGCACTGGTGAATTATCTGAATACGCGCTGGGGGAATCGCGGCGACGCCGTCAGCGACAAGGACGTCGCCGGCCTGCGTTAGACATGTTCTGCTGATCCGGGATAATGCGGTGCACTACCGCAGCCCGGATCAGCATGCAGAATTCACTGTTTCCCGATCAGGATGACCAGCCCCTCGCCAGCGTCCGCCCCGCACCGCAGGCCCCCACCCTGCGCGCACTGGCCGGGCAACTGCCCGCCAACCTGCGGCTGGGCACCTCGTCCTGGCACTACCCCGGCTGGGCCGGCCTGGTGTGGGACAAGCTCTACACCGAAGCACAACTCTCCCGCGATGGCCTGCCCGCCTACGCACAGCATCCGCTGTTTCGTACCGTCGGCGTGGACCGTGGCTTCTATCGCCCCCTGACGACCGAGCAATACGCGGCCTACGCAGCACAAGTGCCCGACGACTTCCGTTTCGTCATCAAGGCACCGAGCCTCGTCACCGACGCGCAGATTCGTGGCCCCGGCGGGCAGGGGCGCGAAGACAACCCCGCCTTCCTCAGCGAAGACGCCGCCATCACCCAGTTCGCCGAACCGGCCCTCGCCGGCCTCGGCCACAAGCTCGGCGCGCTGGTGTTCCAGATCAGCCCGCTGCTGATGCCCGCACTGAAACAGATGCCGCGCCAGATAACCCAATTGCATCGCCTGCTGCGCGCCTTGCCCGCCCTGCACGAGCGCGCGCCCGATGCCGTCGTGGCGGTAGAAGTCCGCGACCCGCAGTGGCTCACGCCCGATTTTGTCGCTGCCCTGCGCGACACCGGCGCCACCTATTGCCTGGGTCTGCACGCCAAGATGCCGCCCATCACCGAACAACTGCCAGTCCTGCGTGCCCTCTGGCCCGGTCCACTCGTATGCCGCTGGAACCTCAACCCGGTCCACGGTGCCTTCGGCTACGAAGACGCCCGCGACCAGTATTCCCCCTTCGACAAACTCGTCGATGAAGACCTGGTCACGCGCCAGGCCCTGGCAAACGTGATCGCCGGTACCGTTAACGCCGGACAGCGCGCCTACGTCACCCTCAGCAACAAGGCCGAGGGCAGTTCCCCGCTGTCGGTGATCAAACTGGCCGAGGCGATCCTCGCGCGCTGACCGCACTCTTTGGCTCTCGCCCCTGTGCAAACACCGCGTTCTGGTCTATCCTGCGTCATACTGTTCATATGGACAGTTATCACATTCTTTCAACGGGAAGGCACAGAGGTAATGAATGGCCGTCGAAGTGGTATATCGCAGCACACGGGATCCGGAGCAGCTTTTCATGGATAAGGCCGAAGCGGATCGTCACGACAAGATGCTGGAACTGGCCGAAACCCTGCGCGATGTGCTGCAGAAGGCCGTGCCGTCGCTGAGCGAACAGCAAGGGGAAGAGCTGGGGATCTTTATGGCGAAGAACCGGGCGGTGTTTGCGAAGGCGTTCAAGAATCAGGCTGAGGCGTTGAATGAGTTGGAGATGCCGGGCTGAGCGCCTGCTTGCCCGTCCACCGGGGAGCCGCTACCGTTCAGGGCTTCCCGACATTGATTGCTAACGGTAGGCAAGGCGCTTTTTATGAATGACCTGACGATCATGGGGCTGGATAAGGATTTGATGGCCAGGCTAGCCGACCGGGCAGCGAAACAGGGTCGTTCCATAGAGGAAGAAGCGCGGGATATTCTGCGGATTACGCTTTATCAGGAATCTGACACGAGCGAATCACTGGTGGACGCCATCCAGGCAAGGGTCAAGGCAGCGGGCATCGGCGTAGATTTTGACTTACCGTCGCGGGACAAGATTCGTTGATTCCATTGCCTGATTGATACTTAAAATGACTTGGTTAGCCAAGGCGGCATCATAGTTATATAACTCCGACCTATACACACAACCTGACGACCTAATTAGTTTGTGAATCACCCTTTCCGCCTTCTCGCAATCATGGAACCAGTGGATAGCGTAAATAATCCATTTTATCTTGTGGTGAATTTCAAGTTCTCTTTTCCTGGTATGAGGATGTCTTTTTGTTCTCCCTATCTTTAAAAGGCGGGGATTACTTGAATCATAAAGAACATAGACATACCCTGCTTTGCTTTCCGCTTCATACATCTTCAGCTCACCTTAAATAATTTGATCACCCAAACCAGTGTGACGAGACACACTCCTACTCATCGCAGCATTCAATGATCGCTCATCCATGGTCATCATCACCCGCTCTTTGGCGCGGGTAATCCCGGTATAAACCAACTCTCTCCCCAGAATCAGGCTGTCACTCTCCGGCAACACCAACACCACCTCATCAAACTCACTCCCCTGACTCTTGTGAATCGTCATCGCCCAGCATTCCTCAAACGCCGGCAAGCGCACGGGCGGCACATAACGCACTTGCTCATCCGGCGCGAGGAACGCGACTTTGAGCTGGCCATCTTCCGGGTCGAGGACGGCGACGCCGGCATCGCCGTTGAACAGTCCCAGCGCCCAGTCGTTACGTGTCAGCAGCACGGCGCGGCCGGGATACCATTCCTCGCTGTCAGTGAGGCCGGCGCGGCGCAGTGCGCGGGTGATCTGTGTGTTGATCTGTTCGACGCCCCATGGGCCGCGACGCAGGGCGCAGAGGATGCGGAAGCGGCCGAAGGCGGTCAGGACGTCTTCGGCGGGGGCGCCGGTGGCGGCCAGTGTGAGCATGGGCTTCAGTGCGTTGACGGCGTACTGGATTAACGCGGCGCGGTCCGGGGCGGCCCAGGCGAGGTCCGGCGGGGGCGTGTCACGCAATGCCTGCACGGCGCGTACGTCGCCCGTGCGGACAGCCTCGGCGAGTTGGGCGATACCTGAAGTGTGTCCGAAGCGATGCGTGCGGGTGAGCCGGACAACGGTGTCATCGACCAAGCTGGTCTGCTGGGCGCTGTCCGGCACATGAATGCCTTCCAGCGCCAGCCGCTCGGCAAGTGGCGCGGAAAATTGTGTGCCGCCCTGGCCACACAGATCGGCAAAAACGCTGCCCGCTTCCACGGAAGCGAGTTGGTCACGGTCGCCGACCAGATACAGGCTGGCCTGTTCGGGCAGGGCGGCAACCAGTTGGGTCATCAGGCCGAGGTCGATCATGGAAGCTTCGTCGACGACCACGATATCCACCGGCAGTGGACGTGAGGCGGTGTAGCGCGGGCGGCCGTCGCGGCCGGCGCCGAGCAGGCGGTGCAGGGTGACGGCTTCGCTCGGCAGGGCGTCGCGTAATGCGTCATCTATCTGCAGTGACGGCAAGGCGGCGCGCAGGGATTCTGTCAGGCGTGCCGCCGCCTTGCCGGTGGGGGCGGCGAGGCGGATGCGCGGCAGCGGGTCATCCGGCGCAAGTGTGTGGGCGACCAGCAGTTGCAGGGCAAGCATGCGCGTGACGGTCCAGGTTTTGCCGGTGCCGGGGCCGCCGGTGATGATGCCGAAGCGATGCAGGGTGCAGTTGATGGCGGCGATGCGTTGCCAGTCTGTTTCCTCTGCGTTGTCGGGAAACAGGGTGCCGGCCAGCTGGCCGGTCAGGCCCGTGGGCAGTTCGCGGAGCATGAGGCGATGGCGCACGGCGGCGGCCACGCGGCCTTCGGCCTGGTAATGCCGCGACAGGTATAGGCGGGTGTCATCCAGAATCAGGGGCGCGTTGTCGCCGGGCGCGCCGATCAGTGTGCCGTCGATGGGCGGCGGCGTGTCGGGTCGCCAGGGGCAATCCGGCAGATCAAACGGCTCCGCCGGGGCGTGGGCCAGATCAAGGCAGACGTGTCCCTGGGTCGACATGAAGCTGACCAGCGCCGTCAGCCAGACGGCGTGATCGTCGCCACCGTGTTCGGCGACAAAGCGCGCCAGGCTCACATCCAGTGGCCGCAGGCCGCCACGGCCCACGCGTGCTTCCAGCCATTGCAGCGCCGCGCTCATGCGTCACCTCCGAGCAGGGCATCCAGGTGCTGCAGCAAGGTCGGCGCGGGCGTGTGGAACCAGATGCCGTGGCCTTCGCGGCTGATGCCGCGCACAAACAGGTAACCAACGCCGCCAAAATGGTGCGCCGGGTCGTAGTCCGGCACGGTGCGTTGCAGATGACGGTGCAGCGCCACAGCGTAGAGCATCGCCTGCACGTCGTAGCGGTGTTCGGCCATGGCGGCATCGAGGGCCTCGGCGTGGTAATCCGCGACGCTGACGCCGAGCCAGTTGCTTTTGAAATCCACCAGGAAGTAACGGCCCCCGACGCTGAACACCAGATCGATAAAGCCGCGCAGCATGCCGGCCACATCGTCAAAGTGCAGGGTCGGGCGCGGTTGTGTGGCGGGCAGGATATTCACGGCGGCATCCAGGGCGGCGGCGTTCAGGTTGGTGAGCGGCAGCATGAATTCCATTTCCGGACACCAGAGATCCGCATCGCCCAGGCGCGGTTGGCCGCTGGCCAGTGGCGCCTGCAAGGTCTGTTCGACCATCTGACGCAACACGTTGGTCCAGGCGGGATCGAAACCATGACGGCTGAGCTGGGCGCGGACCATGTCGTCGGAGAGGCGGAACGGCAGCTGATACTCGACGCGTTCGAAAATGCTGTGCAGGCAAATGCCCGCCGCAGCGCCGCGTGGAAACGCATGGATGGAGGTGAACTGGGCGGCCGGCAGACTGAACACCGGCAGTTCCGCCGGCTCGAAATGCTCGGCGTGTGGATGCTCCAGGTCGCGCGTCAGGCCGGTGTAGCTGGTCAGGCGCCAGTGATCGCTGATGTGGCCGGTGAAGCGGCGCACCTGATCGGTACGCTGTGCGGGCGGCACGGGCACGTCGCCGGCGGCGGCCGGCGGTTCATCGGTCCAGGTGACCTGATCGCCGTGGGCCAGGGCGTCGAGCCGTACGCGGTAATGGTCGGTGTCGGTTTCGTCGGCGCCGAGGGCAAGCAGGTGATGCAGTGCGGAATCGGCACGGCCTTTGCCCACCGGCGCCAGCATGACGTAGCAGCGCTGGATGCTGCGGGTCAGTGCCACATAAAGCAGCCGCATGTCTTCGCCGAGCTGTTCGCGCCGGGCGGCCGCGCGCAGTGCCTCGACGCGCGCTTCCGGCAACAGGCGTGCGGCATCCAGTGCGCAGTATTGCTGTTGTGTGCTGTCGTCGTAGTAACCGATATCGTGACTCGCGCGCGACGGCGCATTCCACATGCCTGCCACGAAGGTGACCGGATACTGCAGCCCTTTGCTGGTGTGGATGGTGACCACCTGGACCAGATTGTCTTCGCTTTCCAGCCGCAACTGCCGGGCGTCATCTTCCATCGGTTCCTGGCGCTGGCGGGCATACCAGTGCAGCAGTTCGCGCGGGCCACCCTGGGTGCCGGCGGCCTGTTGCAGTAATTCGCACAGATGCAGAAGATCGGTGAGCCGGCGTTCGCCGTCTTCGCCGGTGCGCAAACGCACGAGCACTTTTTTCTCTTCGAATAATCGATACAGTGCGGGCAGCACACCCTGCCGCCGCCACAGCGCAGCGAGTTCGCGGAATTGTTCGAGTGTGCGCTGCCAGCCACGGGCATCGTTGAACAGTTTGTGCAGCGCCAGCGGGGCGATGGCAAACAGCGCGGTGCCCAGCGCACTGCGCACCAGGGTTTCGTTTTCCGGCTCGACCAGCGCGGCCAGCACCTGTTCGAGGTCGGCCGCGAGCACGGTGGTGAACACACTTTGCCGGCCACGGTACACACAGCCGATCGCTTCGGCCGCCAGCGCATCGCGCACCAGGCGTGCTTCATTGTGACCACGCACCAGCACGGCAATGTCGCCCGCCGCCAGTGGCCGGTCACCCTGCATCGCCTTGCCTTGCGCGGCGAGGCTCAACAGCCGCCGAATCTCGGCGGCGATCCAGCCCGCCTGCCAAAGCTGTGCGTCGGCCTTGTTGTCTTCCAGACCGGTCTGTTCCGGGTCAGCCAGTACCAGGGTCAGGGCGGCGCGCTGTTCCGGCGCGACAATACGCAGTGGTTTTTCATCGGCGCGGCCTGCGGCCCTGGCGGCATAAAAGCCGATGCCGTCGATCAGAAACGGGTCGTCGTGCTGTGCAAATACGCGGTTGACGGCCTCGACCATCGGCGTGGTGGAACGCCAGTTGGTGTCCAGGGTAAAACGCTTGTCGGCTTCGCAATCGCGCGCGGCGCCCAGGTAGGCATGAATGTCCGCGCCACGGAAGCGGTAGATGGCCTGTTTCGGGTCGCCGATCATGAACAGCGCGGTGCCGGCGCGCTGGTAGTAGAGGCGACGAAAAATACGATACTGCAATGGGTCGGTGTCCTGGAATTCGTCCACCAGGGCGACCGGGAAACGGCCGCTCACCTGTTGCGCAAGTTGCTCGCCCGCGTCGGCATTCAGGGCGCGGGCGACGTCACTGAGCAGGTCGTCCATGCCGCGCTGGCCGGCGCCGGCTTTCAGCTGTTGCAGGCGCTCGAGCACGTGCTCGCGGGTAAAGCCCAGCAGCACACAGCGTTCGAGTGCCGGCGCCTGTTCTTCGGCGGCGACGATATCCGGCAACAAGGCCAGCAGTTCGTGGCCCGGCACATCCGCCAGCCGGTCCGGGTTGGCTGCCGCGCGTAATTCTTCCGGGTACAGCCGCACGCTTTGTATCTGGCCGTTGCCGGTCCGGGCGACGGGCGTGTCGGCCTCGCCGTCGGCCCAGGCGTCCAGTTGGTTGAGCGCCGGTTGCAGCCAGCGCCATTGCAGTTTGCGGCCGTTGAACACCTTGTCCTGGCAGGCCTGTTCCAGATGGCGGCGCACCACGCCGCCGTGGGTTTGCCAGGCCAGGCGCAGTTCTTCCAGCAGGGCGAGGCGTTGCCGTTCGCGCTTGCGGTAGTCGCCCAGGCTGATCGCCGGCTCCAGTTGCGGACGCGGGCTGCGCAGCAAGGGCCTGAGTTGCGCAAAGAGGCCGTCGGGGGTGTCGAAACTGCGCAACAGGGCGGCGCTGAGTTTGTCGGTGTCGGTGTAGACCTGCTGTCGCCAGACGTCGGTCACGGCCTGCTGGATCAGTGCGCTTTCGTCTTCGACAAAGGTGCATTCCAGTGGCGCACCCAGGTCCAGTGCGTATTCGCGCAGCAATCGCTGGCAGAAGCCGTGGATGGTAAAAATGGCCGCGTTGTCCAGGCTGGTCAGCGCGCGATCGAGCAACAGCAAAGCGGTGGCCTGGGGCACCTGTTCCAGCAGGAAGCGTTCGAACGGATCGTCGCTGTCGGCACGCTGGAACAGTTGCCGCGCGTCAGCCAGGCGCAGGCGGATACGGCCGCGCAGTTCGGCCACGGCGGCGCGGGTAAAGGTCACCACCAGAATGCTTTCCACCGGCAGCGGTTCGCGGCCAACGCCCAGCACCAGGCGCAGGTACAGGCCGGCGATGGAGAAGGTCTTGCCGGTGCCGGCGCTGGCTTCGATCAGGTTCAGGCCGTCCAGTGGCAGGCGGCGCAGGTCCATGGGCTGCATGTCATTCATACGGCAGCACCTCGGCAGCCTGTCGCAGCGGCTTGAGCAGGCACTCGCCTTCGCGGGCGAAGTCGCGCAGGTGCTGGTCGGTGAAGACCGGGAACAGGCGCGCTACCGCCGGGTCAGCGGCTTCGCCGGCGCTGCGCTCGTTGCCCAGCAGTTCGGTTTCCAGCCGGGCCGGTTCGTCCGGGTACACCAGCGCGGCCCAGCCGGTCTGCGGCAGGAAGGTCAACGGTGTGCTCAGGCCACGGCGATAACGCTGCAATATTGTCTGCAAGTGTTCTGTTGCCTGCACGGGCGGCAGCGGCGCCAGTTGCAGCCGCACATCACGGAAATACAGCATGGAGGTGCGCGCCTGTTCCGGCAGTGGCAGGGTATTCAGCGCCAGGTGCATGAGCCAGTATTCGAGCAGGTGACGCACTTTCGGCATGGCACGGGAATCGGCCAGCGGCGCGGCTTTTTTGGGCGCCTCGCGGAACAGCCGCGACGGGTTGCGCGCCTGCCAGCCGGCACTGGTCAGTTCGCGAAAATGCCCGGCCACCGTGACGCCCTCTGCGGTAACGCTGAAGTCCGCGCCCGGCAGCAACTCCCCGGCCTGCCACAGGCGACGAATCTGTTGCGCGTGTTCTTCGGCCGCGGCGACATGCTCCTGCAGGAACAGCCGGCCGGTGTCACCCGGCGGCAACTGCCCCCGGCCCTGCCAGCGAGCCATCAGATCATCCAGGTCTTCGCCGGCCAGTGCCTGTTCGAGCACGTCTTTTTCCAGTTGCCAGATATCCAGACCATCCGGCGCGAACGGCTCATCGTCTTCGAGCACGTCGTCACGGGTGCCGAGATAAATGCCCAGGCGCTGTTCCAGCAACGCACGCGGCGGATTTTTCAGAAACCGCGCGAGATCGGCGATGCCCGGCGTGAGCAGGCGTTCGGCCAGGGTGTCGTCGTCGGGCAGATTGCTCATGGGCAGCGAGGCAATATTGCTGCCGGCGGCCACGTCGCCCCACAGGCTGGAATAGGAAAACAGTGTTTCATCACCGCCGAAGTAGCGCGGGCTGAACGGCTGCAGCGGGTGCCGCACGATCAGGGACTGCGACAGGCGTGTGCCGTCTTCGGTGACGAAAGCCTGGTCCAGGTAATCGGTCAGCTCCGCCAGCACCACGGACGGTGGCCGCTCGCTGTTGTCGCGGCTGTCGCGGCCGCACCAGGAAATGTACAGCTCGTCGCGCGCGGACAGCAGGGCTTCGAGAAACAGGTAACGGTCTTCGCTGCGGCGGGAGCGATCGCCCGGCAGGGGCCGGTCGCGCATCAGGTCGTGCCCGGCGGGCTGCTCGGGGCGCGGGTAGGCATCGTCCTGCATGCCAAGCAGGCAGACGACACGGAACGGCACGCTGCGCATCGGCATCAGCGTGCAGAAGTTCACGCGGCCGGCCAGGAAGCGCTGGCCGCCGGCACTGCCGGCCAGTTGTTGCCGCAGCCAGCCCTGCACCATGTCCACGTCCAGCGGTGTGTCATCCAGTGCCTGTCCTGCGGCGCTGGCGAAGGTATCCAGCGCCGCGCGCAACTGGTCGATCTCGCTTTGCCAGGCGGCGTCTTCCTGGAAGCAATCGTCGAGCAGCAGGTTCAGACGCTGTTGCCAGCGTGCGGCACTGCACGGCTGGTTGAAATCCCGATCAAAACGCTGCAACTGGCGCAGGCACCAGGCCAGCTTGCCGGCCAGCTCTGCCTGCCCCTGGGTCAGCCCCGGCAGGCTGGGAATGCCTTGCCAGAGCGTTTCGTCCTCGCCCATGGCGACGCCCAGCAGCAGGCGTTCAAGGCCGGCGGCCCAGCTGTTTTCGGAGAACGTCGGCAGTCCCAGTCGGGTGCGGTGCTCGGCATCCAGGCCCCAGCGGATATGCGCCTGCTCGATCCAGCCGCGCAGCAATGGCAAGTCGTCGACGCTGAAGCCGAACCGTTCGCGCAGTGGCGCCACGTCCAGCAGGTCCATCACTTCGTTGGCGGTGAAACGGCTCAGGCGCGGTTGCAGCAGTTGCAGGAAGGCGCGCAGCACCGGCGCTTCTTCCGCCAGGCTGCGGTCGGCGATTGCCCAGGGAATCGGGTGGCTGCTGTCGGCGCCGAACACGGCTTCGATCAGCGGCGCGTAGTCGCTCACCTGCGGCATCATCACCACCACATCGCGAGGTTCGAGATCGGGATACTGTTCGAACAGTGCCAGCAGTCGATCGTGCAGCACTTCCACCTCGCGCATGGGGTTGTGGCAGTCGTGCAGTTGAATGTTCGGTGTTTGCGGCGGGCGCGGTGCGGTGCGGCCGTCGCGCAGATGAAAAATGTCCGCCTGTATCTGGCCCAGCAATGTGGTGTCTTCCGGCGCCTCGAAGCTGTCCAGCTCTACGGTCTCCGGCCACAGGCCGCCGAGCAGCAGTTCCAGCAGTTCGCGGCCCTGGCCACCGAGGGATGCCAGCAGCGGGTTGCCGGTTTCCTCGAACAGTTCTTCCGGCGCCTGGCCATTGCGCAGGGCCTCGACGCGGCGGCGCGCCAGTTGCCGGTCGCTTTGCACATGGCCCCAGTACTCGGCGCTGGGGTTGAGCAGGAACAGGTGCACGTCAAGCTGCTCGCCCAAGGCGCCGAGTGCTTCCAGTTGCGCCGCCGGCTGACTGGTGGGCCCGAACAGGCACACACGCTTCGGCAGGCGCGCCTGGTGCAGGCGCTGCCCGAGCAGGGTGGCATTCATCAGTTCGCCCCGGTGCAGATCCTCTGGCGCCAGCGCCCGGATGCGCGCGGCCAGTTGCTGCCATAACCGTGGCTGCCAGCGGCGGTGTGCCGGGACGTCCCCTGTTTCGCCACGCTCCCAGTCGGTCATCCAGCGGGGACGGTAGACGAGGTACTGGTCGAACAGGTCAGCAATCTGCTGGCACAGCTGGAAGCGACGCAGCGGGCGGTCATCCCGCAGGTATTCCGCCAGCGGCGCGCCGTCAGGCTGGGTGAGCATGTCCGGCAGCAGCGCCATCAGGTGCCAGAGCATCGCCTCTTTGCTCCAGGCAGACTGCTCTGGCAGCGCCGGGTGCAATTGCCGGTGCAGTTGCCAGAAGAAGGAGGACGGCAGCGGGAAATGAAAGTTGGCGGCAATGCCGAGCCGCTCCGCCAGGTGCAGCCGCAACCAGGTGGCCATGCCGGGGCTGTGCACGAGGATTTCTTCAGGCACCAGCGGCGCGGGGGGATCGGCGCGCAATACGGCTGCGAGCATTTCCGCGAGGTGTTCGAGGCGGTTTGACTGGTACAGGTAGTGCATCAGCAGTCCGTGGCAGGCGGTGGCAGGGCTACACCGGGAACGCCGCCACCACGGAGGATGAGATCATTTTCCCCGGGGTAACGGCATCAGGCTGGCGGCGCGCACATCATCGGGTATCAGGATTTCCGTCGATACCGGCAGGTGGTCTGACAGCAGGCAGCTGTCGAGCACTTCGGTCTGCACGGCCTGCAGGCCGCTGCTGACGAGAATATGATCCAGGTGTTTTTCCGGCGCCCAGCTTGGATAGGTACGATGCTCGCCGTCCATCAGCTTCATGTCCAGTTCTGCCAGCGGAGAATTCAGCAACTGGTCCGGCAGGCAGTTGAAATCGCCCATGATCACCACGTAGCGGTATTCCCGCAGCAGCTTGCTCAGGTAGGCGAGCTGGGCGTTACGGTGCTTGCCACCCAGTGCCAGATGCACGCCCACCACCACCAGCGGCATCTCCGGGTGACCGTACTTGACGATAAAGGCGCCCCGGCCGGGCAGGCCCGGCAGGCGATGGTCTTCCACCTGGTAGGGCACCACGCGGCTGAGCAGGCCGTTGCTGAACTGGCCAAGCCGGCCCAGGTTGCGGTTGAGCTGTTGGTGCCAGAACGGGAAATCGGCCAGCGAGGCCAGGTGCACCAACTGGTTGAGGAACTTCGAGCGCAGGCTGCCGCCGTCGACTTCCTGCAACGCCACCATGTCGTAGTCGCGCAACACTTCGGCGATGTTCTGGATATTGCTGAGGCTGCGCGGATGTGCGACCAGATGCTTCCAGCTGCCGGTGATGTAGTCGCTGAACTTGCTGGTGCCGATACCGGCCTGAATATTGAAGCTGAGCAGCTTCAGGCGGTCATCGGGCAGTTCGATCATGCTCGGCTGGCGGGTACGCCCGCGCAGGCCCTCGCGCACGAGGGAGAAGCCCTTGCCACGGCTACGCGGCGTATCGGGGGAGATCGGGTCTGTCTTCAATGGTTCACCTGTCAGGCACGCCGGCAGTGAAGCCGGCGTGCTCGATCAGCAAGGTTACTTGCGGGCACTGCGTTCCCGGTTGACCAGATAATCGACCACCTGGAAAGTCTCGGTGTCGTTTTTGAGGTTGGCCCGCAGCACCACGTATTTGCCGTTGACGGTAAAGGCCGGCACGCCCCGGAGGCGATAGTCGCGGGAGGCAGTATCCGCCTGGCGTACCTTGGTGGAGACACCGAAGGAGGAATACAGCTCGTTGAACTCCTCTTCACTGACATCGTACTTCTCGAAGAAGGCGGCGATGGATTCTGCCGAGAACAGCGGCTCACGATGCTTGTGGATGGCATCGAACAACGGGGTGTGGATTTCGTCGGTCAGGCCCTTGGCCTCGGCCACGTAGAAGGCGCGGGCCAGCGGCTCGGCACCACGAATGAACAGAATCGGCGAGCGGACAAACGCCACGTCTTCCGGCTTGTTGGCTTTCCAGGCATTCACGTAGGGCTCGACACCGTAGCAGGCCGGGCAGCCGTAGAAGAAGAACTCGCGCACTTCGATCCTGTCCGGGTCCAGGGTGGCCACCGGCTCGTCCAGCACCTCATAGTGCTGGCCTTCGACGAACTGGCCGTCGCTGGCCAGCACCTGGGCCTGCGCCGGGGCAATGATCAGGGCGCCCAGCAGGGCAGCCGCCCCAGCAAGTACTCGAAACATCCGGATATCTCCTTTCTGGTTATCACTGTATGGAGCCTTTGACCGAAAAACGCGGCAGTTGCTCCCGAAGCAGCGAGGATAAACGATTTTACCGGTCGATGGGTGTCGTGGCAGCGGGCCAGCATGCGCCTTTTGGCAGGCACAAAAAAGGCGGCCGGTGGCCGCCTTCTCTGGTGTGTCAGTGCCCGCTTACTCGGACAGGCCGCTGATGAAGCTGGCCACGGCCTTGATTTCGCGGTCGGTCAGCTTGGCAGCGATGGACTGCATCATGCCCGGCGCATCGGAATCGGTGTCGTTGCGACGGTAGGCCTGCGCCCCCAGGTCATCCCGGCCGGCCGCACGGAACGCGCGCAGCTGGTCTTCGATGTACTGGGCCTGCTGGCCGTGCAGCGCCGGGAAGCCGGCCGCTGCGATACCGGCACCGGCCGGGCCGTGGCAGCCGGAACAGGCGGACACGCCGGATTCCAGATTGCCGCCACGGTACAGGCGGGCGCCGGCTTCCACCAGCTCCGGATCAGCCTTGCCGACTTCGACGGTCTGGCTGGCGAAGTAGGCGGCCAGATCAGCCATGTCCTGCTCGGACATGCTGGCGACCTGCGCCTGCATGATGGCGTTCTCACGGGCACCGCTCTTGTAGTCCTGCAGCTGCTTGAGCAGGTATTTCTCGCCCTGCCCGGCCAGCTTCGGATACATGCCCACCTGGCTGTTGCCATTGGGACCGTGACAGGCTGCGCAGACCGCAGCCTTGGCTTCGCCCGCTTCGGCATCACCGGCGGCGTGAACGTAACCGGCCGTGGACAGGCCAGCGAGCATCAGGGCAAACAGCTTCAAGGACTTCATCGCCTTTCCTTACGTTACGTCGTCTTACTTGGACATGTATTCGATCAGCGCGCGGAATTCGTCGTCGCTGCAGTCGGCACACATGCCGCGCGGCGGCATCGCGCCAATACCGGAACGGGTGTGTTCGAGCAGGGTCTCCATGCCTTTCTCAAGGCGTGGCGCCCAGGCGGCCTGATCACCGGCCTTCGGAGCACCGGCGGCACCACTGCCGTGGCAGAACACACAGCTCTTGTTGTAACGGTCTTCGATCGCGTCAGCACTGACGGCGCTGGTGAGCAGCAAAGCTGCCAGGGCAACCATCCACTTCATTCGATGCGCTCCTCGCCTCCGGGAACCCGCCGGGGCCTGTTCTGAACCAGCTCGGGAGTTTCATGCGCGGCGCCGGTCGGGGAGGCCGGGGTGCCACGCGGCGCGCATTATATACCACAGCGGGTCTATTTCGTCACATCCAATGTGGGTTTGTCGGCCCGCTTTCCGCTGTGCCGTTGCATCTGCCGGACACAGCCGCCACCATTGCCCTGCCCCGCCCCCGGGGCGCCGTGACCGAGAGCCCATGCACCCTGTAGAACGCCTGCTGCGGCAGACCCAGTTCCTGACCAGCGCCCAGCGGCTGGACCAGTGCCCCCCCGACGAAGGCCTGGAAGTGGCCTTTGCCGGCCGCTCCAATGCGGGCAAATCCAGCGCCATCAATCGCCTTACCGGCCAGAAGAGCCTGGCGCGGACCTCGAAGACCCCCGGCCGCACGCAGCTGCTGAACTTCTTTGAAGTGACCGAAGGCCGCCGGCTGGTGGACCTGCCCGGCTATGGCTACGCCAAAGTAGACCGTGCCACGCGCCAGCAGTGGCAGAAGGAGCTGGATGGCTACCTGGCCGAGCGCCGCTGCCTGCGCGGGCTGGTGCTGTTGATGGACATCCGCCATCCGCTGAAGGATTTCGACCGGATGCTGGTGGACTGGTCCGCCGAGGCCGGTATGCCGCTGCACCTGCTGCTGACCAAGGCCGACAAGCTCAGCTTCGGCCAGGCCAAGACCACCGTGATGAAGGTCGCCAGCTCGCTCAAGGGCCACCCGGCGCCGCTCACCGCGCAACTGTTCTCCTCCACCAGTGGCGCCGGCTGCGATGATGCCTGGGATCGTCTGGGCGGCTGGCTCGAACTGCCGCTGGACTGACCGGCACCGCCTCCCACCTGACGCCGGCTGTCACCCGGCGTCACTCAGCGACCTTTTACGGCAGGTGAAGCCTGCCGCCCTCCGGCATGCGCTTGCCCACATTCGCCCGAAGCCGCGTCCACCGGGGCATTTGTCATGTCGGTGTCAAAGCTGGCACGGGGTTTGCTTTGTTAAAGACAGGTAAGAAAACCCGTTGGGGAACGGGTGCCTGGCCTGAACGGCAGGCAAAAAAAATCCCTGGCAGCAAATCGGGGGAAGGGAACGACTGCGCTGCCAGGGAGGCTTGCCGCCTCCGGTTCTCTGGGGGAAGAAACCGGAGACTAAAAAGCTGCGGACCGGCGAGGGTTACTGGGGGATCGGGGGGTACCGTTCCGCAGCTATTTCCTGTGACTCATTGTATCGGGCCGGAGTTCCCGGTTTTCAACTTTTCTGCTCCGGAACTCTACTCTTTTACAGATTTTACCGTTTGGCACAACACTGGCGTGTTTTTTCTTGCGGTGCGTCACACGGAACGCGTGCGTCACCGGACAAACGGTCCTCAGAAACGGTTCGGCGCCTTCACCAGACACCCCTCCTGCACACTGCTGCCCGGCGCGCCAACGACGCGTGAAGGCAGGCGCCCTCCGTCGCCCTCTGATCAGATATCACCACTGTGCTGATTCCAGAACTGCCGTGCCGTTCGCCCGGAGCGCCCGCCCTTTTCCATCGAAAACCGCCGCGCCAGGGTATGTAACTGCTCACGATCATTCACCGCCGGAAACAGGTGGTCGATCATCTCGAAATACTGCTGCTCGGAAATCGGGTAGAACGACAGCCCCAGGCCAAAACGGTCTGCCAGGGAGATCTTTTCCTCAACGGCGTCACCCAGGTGCAATTCGCCATCCACCACGCGGCTGGCGGCGTTGTCACGGTGGTATTCCGGCAGCAGGTGCCGGCGGTTGGACGTCGCATAGATGCGCACGTTTTCCGGCGGCAATTCGATTGAGCCTTCCAGCACGGTTTTCAGGTGTTTGTAGCCACGCTCACCCTCGTCAAAGGACAGGTCATCGCAGTAAATGACGAAACGCTGTGCGCGTTCGCGAATATCGTCGACGATTTCCGGCAGCGACGCCAGTTCGTCCTTGTCCACTTCAATCAGCCTCAGCCCTTGCGGCGCAAATTCATTCAGCACCGCTTTCACCAGTGATGACTTGCCGGTGCCGCGGCTGCCCCAGAGCAACACATGGTTGCAGGGTTCGCCCGCCAGGAAGCGCTCGGTGTTGCGTACCAGTTTGCCTTTCTGGGTGTCGACACCGAGCAGGTCATCGAGACGAATCGGATCAAGGTGCCGCACAGCTCGCAGTTGCCGGTTATGGGCGCGCCAGACCGCAGCAGTGGTCAGTTTCCAGTCGATACTGCTCATGAATCAGTGCGCCTCGTCCCAGTTGTCGCCTATGCCGGCATCCACCACCAGCGGCACCTTCAGGTCTGCAGCGCCACTCATCAATGCGGTCGCTTCATTGATCAGGGTATCCACCTGTTTCTCGTCGACCTCGAATACCAGTTCATCGTGCACCTGCATGATCATCAGCGCGTCGATACCGCTGTCTGTCAGCCACTGGTCCACGCGGAGCATGGCGCGCTTGATGATGTCTGCCGCCGTGCCCTGCATCGGCGCGTTGATGGCAGTGCGCTCCGCAGCCTGGCGCATGGCCGCGTTGCGGCTGCCGATTTCCGGGAGGTACAGGCGGCGGCCGAACAGCGTTTCCACATAACCCTGTTCGGCGGCCTTGGCGCGTGTGCTGTCCATGTATTCGCGCACACCGGGATAGCGCTCGAAATAACGGTTGATGTAATCCTGCGCCTCGCCGCGTGGCACACCCAGCTGTTTCGCCAGGCCGAATGCACTCATGCCGTAGATCAGGCCAAAGTTGATCGCTTTGGCGTTGCGGCGCTCGTTGTCGGTCACCGCATCAAGGGATTTTTCCCACACTTCTGCCGCCGTTGCGCGGTGAATATCCAGGCCGTGTGCAAACGCATCCAGCAGCCCTTTGTCGCCACTGAGGTGCGCCATGATACGCAACTCGATCTGCGAATAGTCAGCCGCGACGATCTTGCGCCCGGCGGGCGCCCGGAACGCCTGGCGAATGCGACGCCCTTCTTCGCTGCGCACGGGAATGTTCTGCAGGTTCGGGTCGCTGGACGACAGCCGCCCGGTCGCGGCCACGGCCTGATGGTAAGAGGTATGCACGCGGCCACTGCGCGGCTGCACCATCTCCGGCAGCTTGTCGGTGTAGGTACTTTTCAGCTTGTTCATCGCGCGGTGCGCCATGATGACACTGGGCAGTTCATATTCCAGCGCCAGCTCGGCCAGCACCGGCTCGGCAGTGGACGGCGCGCCTTTCGGTGTTTTCTTGATCACCGGGATATTCTGTTCGGTATAGAGAATCTCACCAAGCTGCTTGGTGGAATTGAGGTTGAACGGGCGCCCGGCGATCTCGTGCGCCTGCTTTTCCAGCGCGGCCATTTTTTTCGCCAGTTCCTGGCTTTGCAGGCGCAACATGCCGGCATCCACGTAGCAGCCGTTGCGTTCAATGCGTGACAGCACGCTGACCAGCGGCACTTCGATCTCACGGAACACGCGGGCCAATGTCGGGATCGCCTCCAGACGTGGCCAGAGTGTTTCGTGCAGGCGCAGGGTAATGTCCGCGTCTTCCGCCGCATAGGGCGCGGCGTCATCAATCGCGATCTGATTGAAGGTGAGCTGCTTGGCGCCTTTGCCCGCAATGTCCTCGAAGGCGATATTGCGATGGCCCAGAAACTTCAGCGCCAGCGAATCCATGTCGTGGCGGGTGGCGACGGAATCCAGCACGTAGGATTCCAGCATGGTGTCGTACTCCACCCCGCGCAGCGTAATGTCGTACTGGGCCAGCACGCTCATGTCGTACTTGAGGTTCTGGCCGATCTTTTTCAGGCCCGGATCTTCCAGCAACGGCTTGAGTTTCTTCAGCACCGCGTCGCGGTCGAGCTGGTCGGGCGCACCGGGGTAATCGTGCGCCACCGGGACATAGGCGGCCTCACCCGGCGAAATGGCAAAGGAAACACCGACCAGTTCCGCCTGCATGTAATCCAGGCTGGTGGTTTCGGTATCAAAGGCAAACAGCTTTGCCGCAACCAATCGTTGCAGCCAGTCATCCAGCGTTGCGTCGTCGGTGATGGTGACGTAACTGGCGCGATCAATGCTGGTCTCGGCGGTGACGTCCTCGGGCACCTCCTCGCCGTCGAGTATTTCCAGCAACCAGCTTTTGAATTCCAGCGTGCGGTACTGCTCTGCCAGGGCCACCTTGTCCGGCTCGCGCAGGGTCAGTTCGTCGAAGGTCTCGTTCAGCACGCAATCCAGCTTGATGGTGGCCAGCTGGTAGGACAGGAACGCCTGGTCACGATGCTCTTCGAGCTTTTTCGGCAGGGTCTTGGCACCGCGAATCGGCAACGCCGGCACCTTGTCCAGATTGTCGTAGAGCGTCGTCAGGCTGCCGATGCCCTGCAGCAATCCCAACGCCGTCTTTTCACCGACACCCGGCACGCCGGGGATGTTGTCGACCTTGTCGCCCATCAGCGCCAGCAGATCGATGATCAGCTCCGGGCCAACACCGAATTTTTCCACCACACCGTCAGGGTCGAGCACCGTGCCGGTCATGGTATTGACCAGCGTGATGTGACCGTCCACCAGTTGTGCCATGTCCTTGTCGCCGGTGGAGATCACCACCGGCTGGCCGGCGGCGGCGGCCTGCCGGGCGAGCGTGCCGATCACGTCGTCGGCTTCCACACCCTCTTCCACGATCAGCGGCAGCCCCATGGCACGGATCAGCGTGTACAGCGGTTCCACCTGTGCGCGCAGTTCATCCGGCATCGGCGGGCGCTGGGCTTTGTACTGTTCAAACAGTTCGTCGCGGAAGGTTTTACCCTTGGCATCGAATACCACGGCCATGCGTTCGGGCTGATAGTCCGCCAGCAGTTTGCGCAGCATGCTGGCGACGCCGCGCACCGCGCCGGTCGGCTGGCCGGACGAGGTGGCCAGGGGCGGCAGGGCATGAAAGGCTCGGTACAGGTAGGACGAGCCGTCTACCAGGACGAGGGGTTTCGGTTGTGACATGGCGTGCGGGCCTGTTCGCGGCTGGAGAGAGCATCTTGCCGCAGGCCCGCCAGATTTCAACCGTTTGCTGCGTCAGAACAGAAACACGGCGGCCAGTTCGATGGCGTCCAGGGCCAGGGTGTCGCGGTCCACGTAACGCATGAATTCCACACTCAGCGCCAGCGCCGGTTGTGGCTGCCAGTAACCGCCCAGTCCCCAGCTCAGACTGGTATCGTCGTTGCGTTCGGTATCGCTGCGGCAGGCACCGGCGTTGCAGCGCCGCAGGCGGGTGCGGATCTGCGCGTCAGAGAGGCCGGCAAAGGCCCGCGCGTAAACATGCTCTGCCAGTGGCAACCGCGCCAGGACCAGTGCCGAGGCCAGATGATCAAGACTGTCGTCACGGCGCGCACTGCCGCTACCGACGGCGCGTTCGTCCCGGTCGGCAACGATGCCGCGCGCGATGCGCAACTCGGTGCCGAACATATCGTCCATCATGCCGCCGACCCGCAGCCCCAGCGTCAGCGGCCTGGCATCGAGGTGCCCGAAATCCAGCGTCGTCTGCGCGGCACTGACCGCCACCCAGAAACGCGGCTGGTCACGGTAGACGGACACATCGGCCAACGCAGGCCGGGCGGAAAGCATCAGCAAAAAAAGCAGACAGGCCAGCCGGCCGGCGCGCGGCCATCCCCGGTATCGCATGCGGAACTCCGTTGTTGTTATACGCCCTTCCCAGGGCCTGTTATCAGCGCCGTGGCGCTGTCGGTACGTGCGCACCGCCAATGCCCGGCTGCACGTTTTTTATGCGTTCCGCGAGTTATAACGCAGCCACCGGGCAAACGGCACGGTGGCCCGACGAACAGCAGCATCAGTTGCGGGGCAGTTCACACAAGCCGGCGTGGAACAGCGCTGCGGCAAAGCGCGCGGCGTAGTCCGGGTCCAGCGGGCGGCGGCTGACCATCACCCGGCTGATTTCGTGACCCACGCCCACGAAGGCCGCTGCGATGTATTCGCTGTCGGCGTCTGGCAGCCAGCCACGCGTCTTGGCGTCGTCGATGTCCTCGACCAGATGCTCCATGGCCAGACAGAACATCGGGATACGATTGAGGCTGCCAATGGAGGTTTCGTGCCGTCGCGCCAGCTCGAAGCTGACCGGATTGGCGGCCAGCCCGCGAAAGTAGGCTTCGTAGCCGAAGCGCACGAACTCGGCCTGGCTGGTCGCCTTGCGACGGAACTCGCGCACGGATTCCGCCACCCGGCCGATATGTTCATCAACAATTGCGGCAAACAGCGCTTCTTTATCGGCGAAGTAGTTGTAGAAGGTGCCCAGGGCAAGATCGGTGGCGTTGACGATGTCCCGGACGGTGGTGGCCTCGAAACCCTTTTCCAGAAAGATGTCCGTGGCGGCGGCGATCAGGGTTTCCCGGTTGCGTAGTTTGGTCAGTTCACGCTTGCCCTGGCATGGTTCGCCACGGGCAGCCAGTCGTTGCGTATGCATGGCCGATGCCTCCTGCATTGGGCCGTCCGCGAAGCAGAGCGCGGACTTGATATCCGGCGATAATCCACTGGCATGATGCGCACGCCCGGGCCCCTTCCCTGCCTGGCGTGCACCGGCTTTATTGCCAGTGCCGGATGATAAGGTGATCGAACACCCGCATTGCAGTCCATGCGCCGACGAATGGCAAGTGGCGGCAGTTTGCCAGCACACCAGTACCAATTTCTTCACGTACATGCCCGCACGCATACGTTTCAACCCGGCGCTATACTCTCGCCCATGACTGTCTTCACACCCCTGACACCCGACCAGATCAGTGCCCTGCTCGCAGAGCATCAACTCACCCTGTTGCACCAGCGGCCGATCAGCGAGGGCATCGAGAACAGCAATTATCTGCTGGAAGCACGTCGTGCCAACGGCATCCCCGTGGCGCTGGTGCTGACGGTGTTCGAGACTCTGCCGGCGGACAGCCTGCCGTGGTTCATCGAGCTGCTGCACCGGCTGCAGGCCCGGGGGCTGTTCGTGCCGGCCCCGTTGGGCGGCACGCAGGCATTGATGGAAGTGGCCGGCAAACCGGCTTTTCTCGTACCGAAACTCTCCGGACACCATCTTGCCCGGGCCGACGGCACCCAACTCGCCACGCTCGGCAGTGCACTGGCACAGATCCATCTGACACAGGCCCCTGAAAACCTCACCGCACCGCCAAATCCGATGCAGCAACTGGCCACACTGGTGGACAACCACCTGCACCGCCTGCCCGGCCCCGACCGGGCCCGTGCGGAAACACTGCTTACCCGCTGGCAACAGCGGCTGCCGACGCCGGTGCTCTGCCACGGCGACCTGTTTCGCGACAACGTGCTGTTCAACGGCCAGCAACTCACCGGCCTGCTGGATTTCTACAACGCCGGTGAAGCACCGGCGGAATACGACCTGGCGGTGACCATGAATGACTGGTGCCTGGATGCTGCACGGCGACCGGTGCCGGCACTGGAAACCGCGCTGCTCAACGGCTACCAGCATGTGCGCCCGCTGGACATGGCCGCGCGCATGCGGCTGCCGCTGGCACTGGCCATCGCGGCGCTGCGTTTCTGGCTGTCGCGGCTGGGGGCGGAGCAGCCCGGTGAGGAGGTGATTGGCCAGGGCAGCAAGGACCCGGCGGAGTTCGAGGTGCTGTTCCGGTTACGCGCGGACGCGCTGTAGCCAGGCTGCCGTCAGGCTTCGCGGATCATCGTCGTCAGCCGCTGGTGCCAGGCGACATCCTCCCAGAAACCGGGGCTGTGCGGGCGCGCGTGCAGGCCGGTGGTAATCACCGGAATGCCTTCTTCCAGTGCCGCCATCACCATGTGCTCGGACACCAGGCGCACCCAGTCCCAGTCCAGCGCGCTTTCGCGGGCATCGTGCACATAACCTTCGCCCAGGATCGGCGCCAGCCGGCGCATGCGGGCAAACTCGGCCTGCTGGTGCAGGCGTCGTCCGGCGCGACGGCTCCACTGGCTCTGCCGGGCGCGGTACAGCAGCGCCGCCACGCGGCTTTGCAGCCGGCTCGCCACGGCCGGGGCCACGGGGGTCAGCATTTCACCGCTGGCAAACCGGAAACGCGGGTCGTCGCTGAGCCAGGCGTGGGTGTCGAGAAAATCCAGTTCGCTGGTGTCGAGCTGCCGGATGTTGTCTTCCTGCGTAGCCGCCACGGACACGCCGTATCGGTAGTGCGGATACAGTGCCCGCAACGAACGCGGCACCTCCAGCAGATACTCTTCCACCCGCCGGCAAACCCCGCCCGACCAGCCGAGCATCTGCGGTAGCGGGTTGCGCGGGTGGCTGGCAAAAATGCGCCGGTAGGCACCGTGGGCGCAGGGCGCCTGGGGAAATTCGTGGCAGAAATCCACGCCCAGGATCAGGTCGGCGTAGCCTTCGTTTTCAATGAAAGCGAGCGTTTCTGCCCAGACGCGGACAAAGTCCTGTGGCCGTCGCACAAAGGACCGGCGTGCCTGGGTATCAGGCATGAACCAGCTGGTGAGCCACAGGCTGATGCCGTGGGCACGGGCGCGGCGCAACATTTCCACCAGCGTTTTACGCGGCTGCACCTGCACCGGCACGCGGGCGCCACGGCGCAGGTCGAGCCCTTCGGGCAACACGTCGAAACGGTCCTGGGTCAGCCCGCTTTCACCACGGGCCAGCAGATGGGGGAAGGGGTCCAGGCGCAGGGCGTTGTAGCCCCGTTCGGCCAGCTCGGCAAACACCTTGTCCAGATCGCGGTACTCACTGGCGCGGCCGTCACGGCGGGTCAGCCAGGAATAATCCCAGCAAGCCAGCGCCAGGCGCGGTGTGCTGCCCGCCTCTCCCACCATCAGACACCCTGAATACAAAAAAAGACGGTCCAGCATACGCATTTGCGCGCTGGCGACAATGGGCCTGCCGCATATCGGCCCGGGCTGCCTGATCAGCCCTGATCGCATTACAGTAGACCCGACCCGCAACCGGAGAAGCGCCCGTGGCCCGCCCGGCAATCACTGACATTTTCACAGGCTCGAACACCCCGCCCTGCACCATGCAAGAAACCCGCCGCCTGCGCGCGGCGTGGCTGTTGGCGGGCCTGCTGGCGGGCGGCAGCACCTTCGCTGCCGAACGGCTGCCGGAGTCCGCGCCGGGTGATGAGCCGGTGGGCCGAGACATGGCCGAACGGTTTCCCGCGCCGGTGATGGATGCCGAGGAGATGGAGCGGCTGTTTCTGGAAACGCCGCTGTTGATCGAACCGGAAGAAACCCGCCGTGGCGGTGGGCGCACACTGCCGGACCAGCAACGTTACGCAGAGCAGGATCCGAGTTTTCTCGAGCGTCTGCGCAGCCAGGGCACCGTGGCCCCGCCGCCGCCACCGGAGCAGGTCACCCCGCCACCGCCCCCGGTGGGCATTCCCGTGCGCGAACTCTGATCAGGGCGCCGTCAGGCACTGGCTGAACAGGCCTTGCAGGTGGGTCAGCAACCCGCTGTAGGTGCCGCCAGCCACATCCCGGCCGAGCGGATCGGCCTGCACCAGCCGACACTGGTCACGGCACAACCGCTCCAGCAATGCCCGCCGCGCTTCCGGCTCCGCCATCACGCAATGCACTTGCTGCGCCTGCAAGGTGCTGCTGAGTTCCACGAAACGCCGGCTGCTGGCCGAGGCCTCGATGTTGTGGTTGATCACCAGCGGACGGCGCACGCCGAAGGCATCTGAAAAATAGGCCCAGGCGTCGTGATGGCTGAGGTACGGCGTGCCCGCCACCGGCGCCAGCGCAGCACGCACGGCGGCTTCCGTTTCGGTCAGCGCGGCGTCAAACAGCGCCACACGTTGCACCACCTCATCACGCGACAATCCGAGCGCATCTGCCTCGGCCGGCAACGCCTGCGCGAGACGCCGCATGTTGGCCGGGTACAACCACAGGTGTGGATCAAGCAGCCCGTGGTGGTGGGCATCGTCGTCGTGGTGATGGTCGTGGCCTTCATCGCCGTCGCGCCGGTACACGCCATCAAGATCCGTCAGCGCCAGCTGGCGGCCGGCATGGCGCTTCAGCAACCCGGCCATGCCCGGCTCGGCGTCGGCGCCGAGCCAGACCAGCAGATCCGCTTCGCGCACCTGCCTTGCCTGGCCCGGTGTGAACGAGGCGTTGTGCGGGGTCTGGTTCGGCAGCATCAGCGTCTCGACGCGTACCGCATCACCCAGCACTTCGCGCAGCAGCATCGCCACCGGTTCGGTACTCGCCAGCACCTTTGGACGGGACACTTCGGCGGCAGCGACGACGCCATTCAGGCACAACAGCAGGGCCGCGAGCAAAACACGCATGGAAACTCCGGTGAATAAAACAGGCCGCGTAGTATATCATCGGCGCTCCACCGAATACGCCGCTGACACAGGCTTTGATGCATGGCCGCACCCCGCCCCGTCCCCGACACCACCGATGCACCGCTGATTGCGCTGCATGACGTGGCAGTGCGCTTCGGCCAGCAGGAAGTGCTCAGTGACATCCATCTCGCCCTGCACAGCGGCCGCATCACCACGCTGATCGGCCCCAATGGCGCGGGCAAGTCCACCCTGGCGCGGGTGATCCTCGGCATCGTGCCGCCCAGCCGGGGGCGGGTGACCCGGCGCACCGGCCTGCGTATCGGCTACATGCCGCAGCGGATCAAGATCGACGACAGCCTGCCGCTGACCGTGGACGGTTTTCTGGCGCTGGGCATGGCTGGCGCGACCCGCGCGCGGCGTGATGCCCTGGGCCGCGCCGGCGTGGCACATCTGCGCCGGCGTGCGGTGCAGGCGCTGTCCGGCGGCGAAATGCAGCGCGTGCTGCTGGCCCGGGCACTGCTGCGCAAACCGGACCTGCTGGTGCTGGACGAGCCCGCCCAGGGCGTGGACGTGGCCGGCCAGGATGCACTCTACGGCCTGCTGGCCGAAGTGCGCGATGAACTGCGCTGCGGCATTCTGCTGATCTCCCACGACCTGCACCTGGTGATGGCCGCCACCGATGACGTGGTGTGCCTGCACCATCACATCTGCTGCTCCGGCACGCCGGAAGCCGTCAGCCGCGATCCGGCCTTCCGCGACATGTTCCCCGGTCACCCGGCGACGAACCTGGCGCTGTACACGCATGAGCATGACCACGAGCACGACCTGCACGGCAACGTGGATTGCGCGGAGCATCATCACCATGATCATTGAGCTGTTGCTGCTGCCACTGCTGGCCGGCCTGGCCGTGGCCGCCGTCGCCGGGCCAATGGGCGCCTTCGTGGTGTGGCGGCGCATGGCGTTCTTCGGTGACACGCTGGCGCACGGCGCCCTGCTCGGTGCCGCCTTCGGGCTGGCGTTCGGCCTGGCGCTGTATCCGGCCGTGGTGCTCTGCTGCCTGGTGCTGGCACTGACGCTGGTGGCCCTGCAACAGCAACAGATCATCGCCAGCGACACACTGCTCGGCATCGTGGCACACACCACGCTGGCACTGGGCGTGATCGCGATCAGCCTGCTGCCATCGGTGCAGGTGGACCTGTTCGGTTTTCTGTTCGGTGATCTGCTGGCCGTCAGCGGCCGTGACATTGTCTGGCTGTGGAGTGGCGCACTGGTGATCCTGCTGCTCACCGTGCTGAACTGGCGCCGCCTGCTGAGTATCACCGTGAACGAGGAACTGGCGCGCGTGGAAGGCATCAACGTGGCCGCCACCCGCACCCTGCTGATGCTGATGCTGGCGTTGCTGATCGCCGGCGCCATCCGCACCGTCGGCGTATTGCTGATCACTTCCCTGCTGATCATCCCCGCCGCCAGCGCCCGGCGTCTGTCGCGCACCCCCGCCCAGATGGCGATGCTGGCGAGCCTGCTCGGGGCCTTCGCCGTGATCGGCGGGCTGGCCCTGAGCTGGTTTGCAGATACGCCCGTCGGCCCCTCCATCGTGGTGGCCGCCGCCAGCATCTTCGTGCTCTCCCTGCTGGCACCGAGAGCGGCCTGACGGCGGTTTTCGGTCTTCTCGTGTGCTCGTTTCCGCCCCTTCCGTAACACCCCCTCACACCCTGTGCATTTCACACACCCAAGCGCACTGAACCGTTACATGAGGTAAATCAGTGCCTACATATTGCCCACGCCGCGCTGCCTATAGTCATGAGTGGGCGGGGGTCCCTCCGCAATCGTGGGAAATATCTGGCAATGAGGGTTACACAATGAACGGAATCTTTGCTCGGGGCGCCCTGCTGGGCGCGGTGCTGTTCGCACTGGCCGCCTGTGGCGGCGGGGGCGGCAGCAGCAACAACGCGGGAAGCGGCGGCAACCCACCCGCGGAGCCGGCGTCACCTGCCACTGAACTGACCAGCACCGAAAACGAATTTACCGAAGCGTTCTGCCCGTCCGCGGTGACCGGCCAGGTAGAGGGCCAGATTTCAGCGACCGACTGCCAGGCAGAAGCTTCCTCCGGCATCCCCGGCCTCAATGGCAATGTCCTGGCGCGTTTCTGCCCGGAAGCCGCCGAGGATTTCGCCGTCATCACCCATGACGACAATGGCCTGACCGTGCTGCCGATGGACTTCGGCCCGGCCTGTCTGCAGGAGCTCGCCGGCATGCTCGGCAATCTGGAAGACCTGCTCGGCGGCGACGGCGGCAATCCGCTGCTGACCGCGCTGTGCCCGACGGCGTCCATGAGCAACGAATTCAACCCGGCCGACTGCCTGACCGAGGCCCTGAGCCTGGGCAATGGCGACCTGCCGGGCCTGTCTGAACTGACCGAACTGGTCGGCCAGATTCCGGTACTCGGCGACATCATCGGCGCCCTGATGGGCGGCGGGCTGCCGGGCGAATTCCCGGGCCTGGACGGTCTGTGCGACCCGACCGATCCGCTCGGCTGCCTCAGCGCGCTGGCGGAGCTGCTGAATCCGCTGACCGACGCACTGGACCAGGTGCCGGTGCTGGGCGACCTGATCAACGGCCTGCTCAGCGGCGAGTTGCCGGGCGGTGGCCTGCCGGGTGGCGGCGATCTGCCGGGCCTGGATCAGCTGGCCGGCCTGCTGGCCCCGCTGACCGGGCTGCTGGGTGAAATTCCGGTGCTGGGTGACGTGATCAACCAGCTGCTTGGCGCCCTGCTGGGCGGCGGCACCCCGGGCGGCGAACTGCCGCAGCTGCCGGGCCTGGGCGATCTGTGTGATCCCGCTGATCCACTGAGCTGCCTGGCCGCACTGTCTGACTTGCTGGGCCCGCTCACCGGCCTGCTGGACCAGGTGCCGGTGCTGGGTGACCTGATCAACGGCCTGCTCAGCGGCGAACTGCCGGGCGGTGGCCTGCCGGGTGGCGGCGATCTGCCGGGCCTGGAACAACTCTCTGAACTGCTGGCCCCGCTGACCGGTCTGGTTGAGGAAATCCCGGTGCTGGGTGATGTGGTCAACGGCCTGCTCGGCGCCCTGATGGGCGGCGGCACGCCAGGCGAACTGCCGGGCCTGCCCGACCTGGGCGAACTGTGCGACCCAACCGACCCGCTGAGCTGCCTGACCGCACTGTCTGACCTGCTGGCACCCCTCACCGGCCTGCTGGACCAGGTGCCGGTGCTGGGTGATCTGATCAACGGCATTCTCAGCGGTGAACTGCCGGGCGGTGGCCTGCCGGGCGGCGGTGACCTGCCGGGCCTGGAACAACTCTCTGAACTGCTGGCCCCGCTGACCGGTCTGGTCGGTGAAGTGCCGGTCCTCGGCGACATCATCAACCAGTTGCTGGCGCCGCTGCTGGGCGGCGGCACCCCGGGCGGCGAACTGCCCGACCTGGGCGGCCTGTGCGACCCGGCCGACCCGTTGAGCTGCCTGGGTGCGCTGACCGAACTGCTCGCCCCGCTGACTGACGCGGTGGCACAAGTGCCCGTGCTGGGTGATGTGGTCAATGGCCTGCTGGATGCCCTGCTCTCCGGCGGCACCCCGGCACTGCCGGGCATTCCGGACCTGGAAGCGCTCTGCGGCGACGCCGCTGACCCGCTGCAATGCCTGCTGTCAGTCGAGCAACTGCAACCGATCACCGATCTGCTGACGCAGATTCCGGTGGTCGGCGACATCCTCGACGGCCTGCTCGGCGGCGTGCTGGGTGGCGGCACGGGCGGCGGCAGCGGTACGCCGCTGGACGACCTGCCGATCCTCGGCCCGATTCTGGGGCCGATCCTTGGTGGCCTGTTCGGTTAAGGCCGCACTGCTCGCACCAGAGAAAGGGGCCGTCCCAGGCCCCTGCCCCAAAGACCGTGGTCACGACAACGAGGCACTCGTGCCGTGACCACGGGCTCTCTCCCCCTCCTGCATCACCACCCCGCATCGCCGTCAGCGCGTCACGAACGCCGCGCACAACAGCAGGCAGAACAGGCCGGCGGCAAACTTCGGCTCGTGGTAGTCCATGAACAGAAAGGTGATCGCCAGCCATCCCAGCGCGGCGGCCACAGACAGGAGCAGCACCGGCGTTTCGGCCAGCACGCTCATTGCCCGCCAGGCCAGATACAGCCCAAGCAGCCCGAACACAACCTGACCCAGCGCAAACGCGGTATTTAACCCGTAATACAGCGTCGCCTCCGGTCCCGGCGCGCGCGTGCCGCGCAGGTACTGGGACACCACATCAACACTGAAATGAAGCAGCCCACTCAGCGCCAGCCAACCGTAGGCGGCATAGACAAGATACTGGTGCATGATAATTCCTCCCCGTGCGCCGAAAGACGCGACTCAGCCGTTATGCACCACGCCGGCAAGCCGTTCTGATTCAGCCCAGAGCCTTGCCGCGCTGTCCGCCTCAGCTGCCTGCGGCGGGATCTTGGCAGCGACGGGATAGCCACGCGTTTCACCTAGCTTGTCCGGGCCGTAATAGGCACCGCCGCGGGCCTGTGCCGAGGTTGCGGCAAACAACGTTGGCAAGGCACCCTGCGCCGCCGGCTGGAACAGAAACCACAGAAAGCGACGCGCCATGCCCGCAGCACTCCAGGCACCGGCACCGTTGGGCAACAGCTCCGTGCGCGCAATCCCCGGATGCACCGCGATGCTCTGGATACCCCAGCCGGCCGCCTCGCTGCGACGCTGCAACTCAAATGCGTACATCAGGCAGGCCAGCTTCGACTGGCTGTAGGCGACCATGGGCCGGTAAGCGCGCGCCGACTGCAAGTCGTCGAAATCGATCGTGCCGCTGCGGGCGGCAATACTGGAGGTATTGATGACACGCGCTGACGCACTCTGGCGCAGCAGAGGCAGCAGCTGGGCGGTCAACGCAACATGCCCCAGATAATTGGTGCCGAACTGCAACTCGAACCCGTCGGCGGTCAGCTGGCGCGTCGGCGGCGTCATCACCGCAGCGTTGTTGATCAGCAGATCAAGCCGGGGGCGTGCTTCCCGCAGACGTTTCCCAAATGCCGTAACGGACGCCAGGCTGGCGAGGTCCAGCATCTCGAACCCTGCCCGGGCATCCGGCACATGCTGACGGATCTGATTGACGGCCGCCTCGCCCCTGGCGCGGTTTCGGCCCGCCAGGATCACCTCCGCGCCCGCACTGGCCAGTGCCAGAGCGGCCTGATATCCAAGCCCGCCCGTGCCGGTGATGATCGCGGTGCGACCGCGTTGGGCGGGGATATCCGCCATCGTCCAGTTCGCCATATCTTTGCCTCGCAAGGGATGGGCACGGTAAGCTAAGTGCACAATCAAATGCACTGAGTGCAAAATTTAATGCACTTGGTGCACCATTGCAACAGGCCGCCCGAATGCCAGAGACCCTCCCCACCGCGAACACCGCGCCCGGCGAAGGCTTGCGGGAGCGCAAACGCCGCGAAACACGTCAGCGCATCGCCGAAACCGGGCTGCGCCTGTTCCTGGCCAACGGCTACGAAGGCACGACGCTGGACACCATCGCGGCAGAAGCCGGCATCTCGCGCCGCACGTTTTTCTCCTACTTCAAATCGAAGGACGACATTGTCCTGTTCTGGATGGACGCCAATTGGGCCAGCATCTATACCGAGCTATTGAAGGTATCGCCGGACGTGGCGCCACTGGACGCCGTCTGCGACGTGATGCTGGAACACAGCGCCCGCTATACGGCGGAGGAAATGACGGCCATCGACAGGCTGATGCGTTCAAGCGACTCCCTGCTTTCCCTCAAGCCGGCGTTCTACGCCAAACAGGAACAGGCGCTTTTCAGCACCCTTTGCGAGGTCTGGCGACAGCCGGAACGGCGTGCCGCCCTGCACATGGTGGCGATGGTATCCATCGGTGCCGTGCGATTGGCGACTCAGGCGTGGAACGATCAGGGCAGCCAGCGACAGCCGGTAGCAGCGCTGCTCAAGCAAGCCTTCGATGGCTTGAAAGCCGAGATTCAATCAGCGTCCTGACCCGGCTGCCCGGCACGCCGCGCCGGCAAACCCCCTGCCCGGATTTTGCGTGATGTGGGCGCAGGCGTGCTCTGGGCTTGCGGCTGGACCGATGCTGCTGTGCGTGTCCCAAACCTGCTCCGATGGTGATGGTGACTCTTTCGCCAATCTGTGCAAATATGGACATCAACTCCAAATTTGCACAAGCCATGATCCCTCGAATCCTTACCAAAGAGCTACGCACACAACTCACCGAATACCCGGTGGTCACCGTGCTGGGCCCACGGCAGGCAGGCAAAACGACGCTGGTGCGCTCCATCCTCGCGGACTATGACTATGTTTCCCTGGAAACCCCGGAAACGCGCGAGTTCGCCAACGAAGACCCCAAGGCCTTTCTCAAGCGTTACCCAAAGCGGGTGATTTTCGATGAAATCCAGCGCACGCCCCACTTGCTAAGCTATATCCAGACACTGGTGGACGAACGGCCCGGCGAGAACGGTCAGTTTGTTCTCACTGGCTCCCACCAAATGGAATTGCGTGCCGCCATCAGCCAATCACTGGCTGGCCGTACCGGCATACTGCATTTGCTGCCTCTGTCCATCCCTGAACTGAAGGCAGCAGGCATGGGCTTCGAGCATTTCACCGAGTACGCCTTCCACGGCTTTCTGCCACGTATTCACGACCAGCAACAACGGCCCCACCGGGCATGGGCCAATTATTACCAGACCTATGTCGAGCGCGATGTGCGCCAGCTTATCAACCTGAAAGACGCCACCCTGTTCGAGAAGTTCATCAAACTGATGGCCGGGCGCGCCGGGCAAATTATCAATTACCAATCACTGGCCAACGATATCGGCGTGGACAACAAGACCGTCAAACACTGGCTTTCCATTCTCGAAGCATCATTTGTAGTCTTCAAATTGCCGCCGTATTTCGATAATTTCGGCAAACGGGTCATCAAATCACCCAAGTACTATTTCATTGACGTCGGCTTATTGACCTATTTGCTCGATATAGAAACCCCTCAACAGATCACCCGTGACCCACTGCTTGGCAGCATTTTCGAAAACCTCGTCGTACTGGAAGCCCTGAAGGCCCGCTATAATCAGGGGCATGCAGCCAACCTGTACTTCTTCCGTGACAGCCACGGCAATGAGATTGATCTTCTGCATAAATCTGGCAGTGAACTGAGTGGCATGGAAATCAAGGCCGCAGAAACCTGGAACAGTCATTTCAAGCAGGGCCTGAAACGCTTTTCCCGAAACAACCATGCCCTTGCCCGTGCAGCGGTCGCTTATAATGGCGAGGATTTTCAGATGAGCGATGGCATAGAGGCCGTACACTTTTCCCGTGCCGGGACATGGCTAACGCAAGACGGGAGCTGAACGCCAGCGGGCTCGTGCCGGCTTTTTCAGCACAGCATCGCAGATCATTTCCGGTATTCACTTGGCGCGCAATTCATCCAGCGCTTGAACGCACGCACAAAACCGCCAGCATCCGTGTAGCCAAGATGCGCAGCCACCTCCTCGACCTTCATCTTGGTATTGTCCAGCAACTGCAAGGCAAGCTGCCTGCGCTCCTCTTCTATCAATTCACGATAGCTGGAACCTTCCTGCTCCAGCTTGCGGCGCAGGCTGCGGGAAGACAGCGCCAGCTCGCTGGCCATATCATCAAGCGTGGCGCCAAGCCCCATGTCGCCAAGCAGTTTCTGGCGGACCTTGCCGGTGATACCGATATTTTCCACAGCCACCATGCGCTGACGACATTGCTGCTCCAGCATGCGCGTCAGTGTGGGCTCGTAACCGGGAAAAGGCTTATCAGCACCCTCGTAGCTCACCATGATGCGATGGGCCGGCGCATTAAAAACTGGCGCAACACTGCACAGACCTTTTACGAGCTCCGGGTTGACCTCAGGAACACCGATGAATTCCACCGCTTTGAAATCCACACCATGAAGGGTGATTTCCCGGACCAGATTAATGGCTGTCGCCATGTCCCGCTCCAGCAGAAATTGTCGCAGATGAGAAGGGATCGGATCAGCATCAAACGTGACACCAAAGGCATTTTCGTCTTCACATATCGCGACCCGGCAGTAAGCGGTGCTCAGGGGCAGGTAACGTATCCCCAGGACAATCGCGTCGCGCAACGTCTTGCAAGTGCGGAGCGCAAATCCCCACACCCCGAACGTGGCCAGACTATACTGCAAACCCAGCTCGAAGCCGGACGGCCCCGCATCCGGCAAGGCCAGCATGAGATTCTCGATAAGGCGCATTTCCTGGGTGCGCGTGATCAGCCCCTCACCCCCTGCGAGGGAGACATCAGAGATCCCGGTGCCCAGCAGGCAGGTTTGCCGGTCGATACCGTTGCGCTGGGCGAAATTGAGCATGACCTCGCTGATCGCCGCCGGGTGCAGTGTTTCCCCAGTGTTGTGCATGGCTCGTTACCACTTCTTCCAATGGCCAGTATTGCAGGGCAGATGGCCGCAGCGGCTATTCTGGTGGCTATGGGGCGACTTTACTATGGGATATGACAGTCCCGACAAGAGGCCACCTGCATGGAGCCGGCGACATTGAACAAGCAGGCCATTGCCTGCGCGAAACATTATATGGGGAAAACGGCCTGGCTGACCGTTGCGCTCACGTTGGCAGTGGTGGTGACTTTTGCGGCCACGCTATTATTGTTCGCCGGCGGAGCATTGCCTGCCTGGGGCGCTTACCTGGCGGTGTCCGTGCTGACTTATATGGCCTATACACCGCTCCATGAAGCCGCCCATGGCAACATCCAGGGCCAGCACGATAGTCGAAAATGGATGAACGATCTTTGCGGTTATCTGGTTGCTCCCATCATCGCCATCCCCTATGCGTCACACCGCATCGAGCACTTCGCCCATCACCGTTATACCAATCAGCCGGAGAAAGACCCGGACTTTATAGTCAGTGGCATGCAGAAGGGCCTGATGGCCGTGGTCACTAACGGGCTGCGCTTGCTGTGGATTCAGAATACCTTTTTCCTGAAACACGGCTGGGCTGGCGCCTCAGCGACCGAACGCCTGATTTATTGCATGGAACTCGCGGTGTCACTGGGCTGGCGCGTTGCCTTAATAGCCCTGGTGCATCAACCCGGCACGATAGCCGTGGTTTTAGGGGGTTATTACACGGGCGCTCTTTTTACTGCGTACTGGTTCGCCTATCGGCCGCATCACCCGTACAAGACAAGCGAACGCTATCGCAACACCAATAGCCTGATCATGCCCTTCTGGATGAAACCCGTGGAGTGGTTCTGGCTAGGGCAGAACCTGCACTCCATTCATCATCTTTTCCCCCGCGTCCCCTTTTACAGATACCATGCGCTACATCGGGATATTCAGTTTATTCTGCGGGAACAGGGCACACCTATTATCGGTATCTTTTCGCGCCAACCGGTGACGAGTGGCCAACCCGGAAAAGAAACACCCAGAGTTGTCTGATCAGGCTCCACAGAAAGGAGCCGACTGGATATCCAGACGGCAGCACTCAGACATTGTCACCAGACGCGCCCGGGTGCCGAAACGTTTGGTGATGTGATGCTGGAATTTCAGGGGGAAGGCTGATCACACGCGTCCGCAAACCCTTCCACCGGCTTTCCCGTTGCCCGCCTTCGTCTCCGCCAAAGTGCGCCGGCACAGGAATACACGAAGCAGGCGAACGGCAGCGTCAATTATGACGGACGATATCAGGCAGCTTTCTGCTTTTTGGGCATGATGAATTTCATCAAGGTCATGAACCACATCAACTGACCCGGATCGCCTTCGATCTTGATCTTGCCCTGCTGCATGCCTTCCATGAACGCCATCTGGTTCTTGCCGGCCTTTTGCAGTGTGGCGAAGGCGTAGGCAGCGTCCTCGAAGGCCAGCGTCACGGTCGGCGCGGGGTTCAGGCCGCCACGGGCGGTCACGCCGCTGGGCTGGAAGTGAAACCAGCGTGCGGGCGCACCCGCTTTGGTGCGCCATTGCATGATCACGTTGCGGTTTTCCAGTTGCTTGCGGAAATCCGCGTTATGGCGCCCCAGCCAGCGCAGGCGCCAGCCCAGAATCAACAGTACCAGCCGAAATCGCATTGCCGTTCCCTCGTCTGAAAAAAGCCGCCGCCTCAGAACAGGGCGGGCAGCTCCTTGTTGAGTTTCATTTTTTCGCCGCAGGCGTCGCCGGTCAGGGCGTAGCCACGCAACTGCCCGTCGGTGTCGCGGAACAGTGCCTTGACGTGGTGGCCATCGACCTCAAACTCCCAGTCGCCGGCCACATCCTGTGGCGGCGGCACGCACACCACCGGGCAGGCCGGCGTCTTGATGGTCACCGGCATGACGCCGTAGCTCACCGCAGTGTCCTCGCCAGCGAGGGTTTTCGCCAGCGCGCGCGCCGCGCTCATCAGCGGCAGCACATACAGCAGCACATGGCCGTTCACTTCCGCGCAATCGCCCAGGGCATAAATATCCGGGTCACTGCTGCGCAGGAAACGGTCCACTTTGACACCGCGGCCGGTGTCCAGGCCGGCGTCTTTGGCCAGGCCAATGCGCGGGCGCAGGCCCACGGCAGACAGCACGATATCCACGTCCACGGTGCTGTGATCGGACAGCGTCACCCGCACACCGTCGCCGTGCCGGTCCACGCGCTGCGCAAACGGGCCGAAGTGAAACACCACACCGAGTTTGCCCAGCGCGGACGACACCGCCACCGATGCCGGCTCCGGCAGGAAGGTCGGCAGGCAGCGGCCTACCGGCTCCACCACATGCACCTTATAACCGCCGTTGGTGAGGTCGTTGGCGAACTCACAGCCGATCAGGCCGCCGCCCACCACCAGCACGGTTTTCTTGCCGGCGGCCGCCTCGCGGAAGCGGGCGTAGTCCATCAGGTCGTTGACGGTATAGACCGCGTCCATGCCGTCGCCTTCCATCGGCGGGCGGAACACGTCGGCGCCGCAGGCCAGCACCAGCTTGCTGTAGGTCAGCCGTTCGTCGCCGAGCACCACTTGTTTTGCGTCACGATCGATCGCCGTAACGGTAACGCCGGTACGCAGCGTGGCATTGAAGGTCGATGCGGTCTGTTCCGGACCCCCCATGGCCAGTTCGTCCGCGCCCTTTTCTTTGGTGAAACCGGTGGAGAGCATCGGCTTGGAATAGTTACGACCGTCATCGGCGGTCAGCATGATCACGGGGGTATCCTGGTCGAGCTTGCGCAGCTCTTTGACCAGATTGAAACCGGCCAGGCCGGTTCCGATGACGATAATGGGGTCCATAGGCTTCTCGGTGTCCGGCGGCATTGATCAGGGCAGGCGGTCCGGGGCGCGTCGCGCCCCGCAGGTGGGATGGATCAGATTTCCACCATTTCGAAATCATCTTTGGAAACGCCGCAATCCGGGCAAACCCAATCATCCGGTACGTCGTCCCAGGCGGTGCCCGGCGCAATGCCTTCGTCCGGCAGGCCCTCGGCTTCGTCATAAATGAAGCCGCACACTACGCATTCCCACTTTCTCATGATCTTTCCTCACGCTTATCCGGGGCTAAGTCACCGGCCGGCGAAGGCAGCCGGGTGACCCGCGAAGGCGCCTAAACTAGCGGCGCCCATATGAAAAATCAATGACATCGGGGCCACAATGCCATTCGCCTCTGGCAACATATGACCCACCCTGATGCGCCGCCGGTTTCTTGCCAAGACCGGGACCCTGGCGCATAGTGCGCGCGGCATCCTCCAGCCGGCCGGAGCCTCTTCCGTGAAGCAGCCGTTTTACCCCAGTCCCATCCTGCCTGCACAGTGCCACTGGCAACCCCTTGGACGCCAGCCCCTGCCCCCGGTGATCGGTGACTGGATCGCCGACAGCGGCTCCCTGACCCGCCGCCTGCGCCAGCATGGCCGCTTCGCCGTGCAGCCGCTGCGCCAACTGATTACCCGGCCCACCGCCACCGAACTGCGCCTGGCCGGCCAGCGCCCGCGCCAGCATGCGCTACTGCGTGAAGTGTTGCTGACGCTCGATGGCGAACCGGTGGTCTTTGCGCGCAGCATGCTGCCACTGCGCTCGCTGCGCGGCGCCAACCGGGTGCTCGGTCATATGGCCCGCCGCTCACTGGGCCTGGAGCTGTTCAAGCCGCCGCAGGCCACGCGGCGCGCCGTCTGGGTCACCTGCCTCGATGGCGCCCGCCTGCCGGTGCCCGGCCTACACGGTCCGGTCTGGGGGCGCGAGTCGCTGTTCGAGAAACGTGGCCAGCCCTGTCTGGTGGCGGAATTCTTCCTGCCGGCGCTGTGGGCACGGCCAGACGTCGCCGGTGGCATGCCCTCCCATCACCGGCGCTGAAGCCCGTGTCCATCGGCGCTATGATGACGCCTTTCACGGACAAGGCAGACCGCTGATGCTTGCTGCGATACAGACCCGCTACCCCGCTCTCTGGCCCTGGATTCAGCTGATGCGCCTGGATCGCCCGATCGGCGCCTTGCTGCTGCTCTGGCCCACGCTCTGGGCGGTCTGGGTGGCCGGCGACGGCACGCCGAGCCTGACCGTGATCCTGGTGTTTATTGCCGGCGTCTGGGTGATGCGCGCCGCCGGCTGTGTGATCAACGACTTTGCCGACCGTGATTTCGACGGCAGCGTGGCCCGCACCCGCGAGCGGCCACTGGCCACCGGCGCCCTGAGCGCGAAACAGGCGCTGCTGCTGTTCGCCGGCCTGCTGGTGCTGGCGCTGTTGCTGTTGATCCCGCTGAACCGCTTCACCTTCTATCTTTCTTTTGGCGGCGCCGGGCTGGCGATCCTGTACCCCTTCATGAAGCGCTTCACCTTCCTGCCGCAACTGTTTCTCGGCGCCGCCTTTGGCTGGGCCATCCCGATGGCGTTTGCGGCCGAGACGGGCAGCCTGCCGGCGGCGGCCTGGCTGATCTTCACCGCCAAGGTGGTGTGGACCGTGGCCTACGACACCCAGTACGCCATGTGCGACCGCGAGGACGACCTCAAGATCGGCATCAAGAGCACCGCCATTCTGTTCGGTGACGCCGACCGGCTGATCATCGGTGTGCTGCAGGCCCTGACACTGTGGCCACTGTGGCTGCTCGGCCGCGGCCTGGATTTCGGCTGGCCCTGGCACCTGGGGCTGGCCGTCGCCGCTGTGCTGTTCGTCTACCAGCAGTGGCTGATCCGTGACCGCGAACCGGCGGCCTGCTTCCGCGCCTTCCTCAATAACCAGTGGGTGGGCCTGGCTATCTTCGCGGGCCTGTGGCTGCAATACCTGCTGCGCTGAATCACCGTGACCGGCCGACAGAAATGTAAAAATTTTTACACTGCGGCCGCTCATATCTCCCAAACCACGCCATTTGCGGGGTTTCACGCTGGCGGGGCCGTCGGCCTGCTGTTGACAGCGGTGGCGGTGTCATATTCTTGTCACTAAACGGCCATCTAATGGGCACCCTAAACCATTAGCGAAAAAACTGACCGCCATGAGCAAACACAAGATCCTGATTGTTGACGACGAGCCGGCGATCCGCGAGATGGTCGCGGTGGCGCTGGAGCTGGCCGACTTTGAAGTGCTGGAAGCGGAAAACGCCCAGCAGGCTCACGAGATCATTGTCGATGCACGCCCGGAGCTGGTGCTGCTCGACTGGATGCTGCCCTCGGTGAGCGGCATCGAACTGGCCCGCCGCCTCAAGCGCGACGAGGGCACCTCGGAAATTCCGATCATCATGCTCACCGCCAAGAGCGAAGAGGACAACAAGATCCAGGGCCTGGACGTCGGCGCGGATGACTACATCACCAAGCCGTTTTCCACCCGCGAACTGATCTCGCGCATCAAGGCCGTGCTGCGCCGCACGTCTGCCGGTGGCGCCGAGAAAGCCATCGAAGTGGAAGGCCTGTGCCTGGACCCGGTCAGCCACCGCATCACCGCCAACGGCGACCCGGTGGACATGGGCCCGACCGAATACCGCCTGCTGGAATTCTTCATGAGCCACCAGGAACGCGCCTACTCCCGCACGCAGCTGCTGGACCAGGTGTGGGGTGCCAACGTGTACGTGGAAGACCGCACCATCGACGTCCACATCCGCCGCCTGCGCAAGGCCCTGTCGCCGTATGATTTCGACCGGTTCATCCAGACCGTGCGCGGCACCGGGTACCGCTTCTCCATCAAGACCCCGCGCGTCGCCTGACGCACGCCGTGGCGGCAGGGTACACTGCGCTGACCGGATGACCTGCCTGGGTCACCGGACAACGTAGCGCGTGCCGATGGTGGAGAAACCGGCTTGAATTTTACTGCGAACACCGAACTGCGCCGTATCGCCCTGCTGCTGGTGATCGGCTTTGCGCTGTCCTGGTATCTTGGCACCCTGTGGCCGGCGGCGCTGTTGCCGATTGCCTACATCGGTTATTCCTTCGGCCAGCTGGTGCGTTTCCATCGCTGGATCATGCGTTACCCCGACGACTGGGAACCCCCGGAGGGCACCGGCGCCTGGGGCGAACTGTTCGACGCCATCTACCGCATGCTGCGCAAGGAATACGCAGCACGCGATGACCTGCAGCAATTGATCAGCCGCGCGGAAAGCTCCGTTACCGCATTGCGCGACGCGGTGGTCGTGGTCGACAAACGCGGCCGGCTGGAATACTGGAACCTGGCCGCCGAACGCCTGCTCGGTTTCCGCGCCCCGCAGGACCGCCGCCAGACGTTCACCAACCTGGTCCGCGACCCGCGCTTTGTCACCTATCTGCAGGCCGGCAATTTCGAACAGCCCATCGATCTGCCATCGCCGCTGGATGACAACGTGCAGCTGGAATACACCATCACCCGCTTCGGTGCCGGCGAATGGCTGGTGCTGGTGCGCGATGTGACACGGCTGCACAACCTGGAACAGATGCGCAAGGACTTCGTCGCCAACGTCAGCCACGAGCTGAAAACACCGCTGACCGTGCTCAAGGGCTACCTGGAAACCCTGATCGATACCATGCCGCCAGAGCAGAAACGCGTGCACCGCGCACTGCTGCAGATGAACCAGCAGAGCCAGCGCATGGAGGCCCTGATCAACGATCTGCTGCTGCTCGCGCGCCTGGAAGGCACCGAGGCCGACAAGCACAACCAGCGCGTGCAGATTGCGCCGATGCTGCGCCGCCTGCGCCAGGATGGCCAGGCCACCGACCCGGAAAAAAACCACGAGTTGCACCTGGAAGTGGACCCGAGCGCCACTGTGTTCGGCGACCCGGCAGAGCTGCAAAGTGCGTTCGGCAACCTGATCACCAACGCGGTGAAGTACACCCCGCAAAACGGTCGCATCGAAATCCGCTGGTGGGAAGATGACCGGGGCGGCCACCTGAGCGTGCATGACAACGGCGTCGGCATCGACCCGCGCCATATCCCGCGCCTGACCGAACGCTTCTACCGCCCGGACTCCAGCCGCGTCACCCAGACCGGCGGCACCGGCCTGGGCCTGGCGATCGTCAAGCACGTACTGATCCGCCACAACGCGCGGCTGGAAATCCAGAGCCAGCCGGGCAAGGGCAGCACCTTTACCTGTCATTTCCCGCCGCACCGGCTGGCGCCGGCGCAGAGTGTGGAGGAAGCGGGTTAAGTTCGTGTCAGCCAGTATTGAGACCGGCGGCGATGATGTGCCACCGCCAGCACGAGTATCTGCTGGTCGATAGCGCGATAAAGAATGGAGAAAGGGGAGCGTTGCATCACTACGCGCCGGATATCGGGTGATGCCTCAATGGGCCATAGCGTCAGCTGCTCGCAGTAGCGTTACCTCCAGCTCATCAATCAGCGCAGCGCCCAATCCCTGAACGCGTTGTTCATAGAAGCCTGTTGCTTCGAGGAACTCGGCCTCGCCCGCCGCCTCCCACGCCATCAAGAGGCCGGCAACGCCCCTACCCACCCTCTGGCCAAGAGGCTAGGCTATCACCCATGCATTCCCTGGCGCCCACCCGGCCACGGCCGGGACTGCTGCTTATCCTCTGCCTGCTGACGACCAGCCTGTGGGCTACGTCGCTGCATGCTTCGACGATCTCCGCCGCGACCCTGGCCGAGACCATACGCCGTGAAGGGCTGGCGTCACGCCTGCTGATCCGGTCGGAAGAACAGGGCGACACCGCACGGGGCAGTGTCGATGCGATTGTCGATTATCCGTTTGCCGTATTGAGCACCGCGCTGACCGGCATCGACCCTTGGTGTGAAATCACCTTTCTGCATTTCAATATCAAGGCATGCGTGTACCGCGAGGATGACAGCGGCGGGCGGGTCACGCTCTACAGCGGGCGCATGCATTACCAGCCGCCGGAGAAGTCGTTCCGCAATGACTACCTTTTTCGCGAAGAAGCCCGCACGGACACGCGGCTTGCCGTCAGCATGCTGGGTGCCGACGGGCCGTTCGGCACGCGTGATTATGAAATCCGCATTGAAGCCGTGCCGCTGGATGCACAGCGCAGCCTGCTGCGGCTGAGTTATTCGGTCAGCTACGGCTTGCTCACGCGCACGGCGCAGCGCCTGTATTTCGCCACCGCAGGCCGGCACCGCATCGGCTTTTCCAGCGAAGACGGCAAGCCGATTCGCGGCCTGCGCGGCATGATGGAACGCAACACCATGCGCTTTTATCTGGCCTTGCAGGCCTATCTCGAAGCCCCGGCAGACAGCGCGCTGGAAACACGTCTGGCGCGCTGGCATGCGCTGACGCTGAACTACCCGGACCAGCTCAGGGAATTGCCGCTGGAAGAGTACCTGGACAATAAAATGCGCGAACGCACCCATCAGCAGACGCTGCAACAGCAAGCCGACTCAGGCTGAACGCGACACGCTCTCCACATCACTGAACCGGTCCACCTGCCGCAACGGCTTGAACCCCCAGGCCCAGCCGACCACCACCGCCAGCGTGGCGGCGCCGCCCATCACGGCCGCCGGCACTGTGCCCAGCCAGGCTGCCGCCGTGCCGGCGCGGAACTCGCCCAGCTCGTTGGACGAACCGATGAACAGCATGTTCACCGCATTCACCCGGCCGCGCATTTCATCCGGCGTCGCGAGCTGGATCAACGTGGTGCGCACATACACACTGATCATGTCCGCCGCGCCTGCCACCAACATGGCCGCGAACGACACCCAGAACAGCGTCGAGAAGGCGAACACCAGATTGGCGACACCAAACACCGCGACCGCCACGAACATCACCCGCCCGACATGGCGAGTGAGCGCACGGGTGCTGAGATAAATCCCCATCAGCAGCGCACCCACCGCCACCGCACTGCGCAACGCACCCAGCCCTTCCGGCCCGACGTGCAGCACATCGCTGGCATAGATCGGCAGCAGGGCCACCACGCCACCGAGCAGCACGGCAAACAGGTCCAGCGAGATGGCGCCGAGAATGATCGGCCGTGAACGGATATAGCGGATGCCGGCGGTGAAACGCTGCCAGGCCGTATTGGTAACGGGCAGAATTTTTGCCGCGTACAGAACCGGCACAGGGAGCAGCATCAGGATGCCGATGACAAAGCAGCCGAGGCACACCGCATACGCGAGGCTGCCGCCAAAAGCGTACAGCACGCCGCCCATCAGCGGCCCGCCGATCACTGCGACTTTCATGATCATGCTGTTCACAGCAATGGCCCGCGCCAGTTGCTCACGCGGCACAATCTGCGGCAGCAGGCTTTGCAGGGTCGGGCCGGTAAAGGCGCGGGCACAGCCGAACAACGCCAGCACCAGGTAGTAGTAACCGACCTCATGCTCGCCGAGGGACAGGTATAGCAGCATGCCGCTGCACAGCGCCTGCCCGCTCCAGCTCAGCAACAGAATGCGCTTGCGGCTGTAGCGATCCACCAGGTCGCCGGCGGGCAACAGCAGGCACAGCATGGGAATGAATTGCGCCAGCCCCACCCAGGCCAGCGACAACGGGTCGCGGGTGATGTCGTAGACCTGCCAGGCGACCACCACCGCCTGGATCTGCATGGCGAACACCGCCGCCAGCCGGGCAATCAGAAACGCCGCAAAACCCGGCTCGCGCAGCACACGCCGCCGGGATGGTTCGGCCGAAGCCTGCGATGTCATGGACCCTTACCTGTCGTGGCCCGCGCCGGACGACGTCCTGCCCGGCGGGCATCAGTAGTGCGGCGGCACCTCGTCCTCGGGGCCGCGCCGGTCTTTGACCAGCTCGTTCATGTCCTGAAGGTGGCCGATCAGGGACCGGCAGACCTGCTCAAGCTGGTCGATCTGCTGTTGCTGGCTGGCAACGATGCCGTTCAGGGCCAGCAGCAGGTCTTCCTGGTAGGCCAGTTTGGTTTCGATGTCCACCAGACGCTGTTCACTCATGGCGTTGCCTCCACCTGGCCGAGAGAGTTGCCGACCTTATCATAATCCCTTAGGCTTGGCGCCGTTCTGGGGGAGTAGTCTCCGTGCCGCCCCTCGATTAAATGGCACGGCGGGCCGTCAACATACTTGTCGCACACGACATGGCGCCCCGATCCCGCACCCGTCTGACCACGGGTACAGGGACTGACAAGACCCGGGACACAGGTGCCTCCCATGGCGGGACGGGCGCATGTGTCTCGGTGTTGAAGATTCGGTCCCGCCTCTGGAATGTCCCATGCTTGCAGAAGCCTTTGTTGTTTCCACCACCCTGGTTGCCATCGGCGAGATCGGCGACAAGACCCAACTGCTGTCCTTCGCGCTGGCCCAGCGTTATCGCGCACCCTGGCTGATCATGGCCGGCGTCTTGCTGGCCACGCTGCTCAACCATGGACTGTCGGCCTGGTTCGGCGGTTATCTGGCCGGGCTGGTCAGCCCGTTCTGGCTTACGGTGCTGCTGGGCGGCAGTTTTATCCTGCTCGGGCTGTGGATGCTGATTCCCGACAAGGAAGAAGACATCGACAACGGTCGGCGCTGGGGGCCGTTCGCTGCCGCATTCGTGCTGTTTTTCCTGGCCGAGATCGGTGACAAGACGCAGATCGCCACGGTGGCGCTGGCAGCCCGTTTCCCGGCGGATTTCTGGCAGGTGCTCAGTGGCTCGACCCTCGGCATGATGGCGGCCAATGTGCCGGTGGTGTGGCTCGGCGCGCGGCTGATCAGCCCACGCGGCGAGGCGTGGGCACACCGGATCAGTGCCGCGCTGTTCGTGCTGTTTGGCGTGGTAACGCTGGGCAGCCTGTGGTGGTGATTCAATGGGCGCGCTGGTTCACCCGGCGCGCCACGTCCTCTGCCGATTCCTTGCGTTCGGAATAGCGGTCCACCAGATAATCACTGCGGTCCCGCACCAGCAGGGTGAATTTCATCAGCTCTTCCATCACGTCCACGATGCGGTCGTAGAACGGTGACGGCTTCATGCGATCGTTGTCGTCGAATTCCAGATACGCCTTGGCCACGGATGACTGGTTCGGAATGGTCACCATGCGCATCCAGCGCCCGAGCACGCGCAACTGGTTTACCGCGTTGAAGGATTGCGAACCGCCGCAGACCTGCATCACCGCCAGCGTCTTGCCCTGGGTCGGACGCACGCCACCGAGCGACAACGGAATCCAGTCGATCTGCGCCTTCATGATGCCCGTCATGGCGCCGTGACGCTCCGGCGAACACCAGACCATGCCCTCCGACCAGGCCGCCAGCTCGCGCAGCTCGGCCACTTTCGGATGCTCCACCGGCGCCGCATCCGGCAGCGGCAGGCCAGCCGGGTTGAAGATACGTGTCTCGGCGCCCATGGCCTGCAACAACCGCGCCGCCTCTTCCGTGGCCAGGCGGCTGAAAGAACGTTCGCGCAGCGAACCGTACAACAGCAGGATGCGCGGCGGGTGCGCGGACGGCGACGCAGCGAACACTGCGTCGTTATCCGGCACCCGGAACAGTTCGCCGTCTACATTGGGCAGATCCTTCATCGTGTCGCCTCTGCAGGAAACCAGTGCCGGGTGCGGTTCGCCAGCGCGACCAGTGACAGCATCACCGGCACTTCCACCAGCACTCCCACCACGGTGGCCAGCGCCGCCCCACTGTGCAGACCAAACAGGGAAATCGCTACCGCCACCGCCAGTTCAAAGAAATTCGAAGTGCCGATCAACCCCGCCGGCGCCGCTACATTGTGCGGCAGGCGCAGCCATTTGGCGCCACCGTAGGCGATCACAAAAATGCCGTAGCTCTGGATCAGCAGCGGAATGGCGATCAGCAGGATCACGAAGGGTTCACTGACGATGGTTGGCGCCTGGAAACCGAACAACAGCACCACGGTGGCCAACAGCCCGGTCACCGACCAGGGCTTGATCCGGGACACAAAGGCGTTGATACGCGCCGCACCACCTTGTCGCTCCAGTTGCCGGCGCGTCATGACACCGGCCAGCAGGGGCAGCACCACATACAACACCACGGACAGCAGCAACGTTTCCCACGGCACGGTCACATCGGTCATGCCCAGCAGCAGCGCCGCGATGGGGGCAAACGCGAAAATCATGATGATGTCGTTCACCGACACCTGCACCAGAGTGTAATTGGGGTCGCCCTTGGTGAGCTGGCTCCAGACAAACACCATCGCGGTACAGGGCGCCACACCCAGCAGGATCATGCCGGCGATATACTCGGTGGCACTGGCCTCATCCACCAGGCCGGCAAACAGCACGCGGAAAAACAGCCAGCCCAGCGCCGCCATGGTGAACGGCTTGATCAGCCAGTTCACCACCAGCGTCAGCCAGATACCCTGCGGGCGCTTGCCAATATCGCGCACGGCGGCGAAATCCACCTGCACCATCATCGGGTAGATCATGGCCCAGATGAACACCGCCACCACCAGGTTCACATGCGCGTATTCCAGCGCGGCGATGGCGGTAAAAAGTTCAGGCAGTGCCAGCCCGGCGATCACGCCGGCAATGATGCACAGGCCCACCCAGACACTGAGATAACGTTCGAAGAGGCCCATGGGATCAGCCCGGGTACGCGTGTGACAGGCGTTGCTGGATATCACCCAGCGCCGCGACCAGTTCCGCCGGCTTCATCGTTTCCAGCGGCAGCGCCAGCAGCGCTTCAAGGCGCACTTGCAAAGCGCGCAGCGTACGCTCGAAGGCACGCGCAACGGTGTCCTCATCCCCCTGGACCGGCGCCGGATCGGCCACACCCCTGTGTGCCTTGAGGGTCTTGCCCAGCCATACCGGGCAGCTCTCGCCAGCGGCGTTGTCGCACACGGTCACTACCAGGTCAAAAGACTGATCGGCAAAAGCATCCCAGGATTGTGAGGCCACCTCGCCCACAGGAATCTGGTGGCGCGCCAGCACTTTCAGTGCATTCGGATTGACCTCACCGGTGGGCTGGCTGCCCGCACTGAGTGCTTCCAGGCGGCCGGCGCCGAGATGGTTGGCCAGCGCTTCGGCAATAATGGAACGGCAGGAATTGCCGGTACAGAGGAACAGGACACGCAGAGGCAGTTTCATTGACAGTGCTCCGTTGGAAAATTCAGCAACAATTGGCGGCCCGCTTCAGCAGCGCTCCCCGGCTGGCCGCCGCCGCCCCGGTGAGCTGGCTGATGACGGCGAACGCCCAGTCGGGCATCGTTTCACTGAGCCGGTAATGCACCCACTGCCCGGCGCGCCGGTCCTGTACGATGCCGCAACTGCGCAACTGCGCCAGGTGCCGCGATACAGTGGATTGTGGCAACGACAGGGCACTGACCAGATCACAGACGCAGACCTCGCCAAAGCGGCTGAGCAGCATGACGGCGCTGAGGCGGGTGTCATCGGCCAGGCACTTGCAGAGCATCACCGGGGTCAGGTCAGCCATGTTTCACCATATATGAATATTCGGATATGCGAATATGTTAGACCAGGGAAAAGGCGCCGGCAAGGGGCGCCTTTTCGTTACCCGGCCATCAAGGCTTGCCCTTGACCTCTTTCTCCATCTCATCGACCGAGATATGGCGTACGTCCTTGCCCTTGACCAGATAGATGATCTGCTCACAGATGTTACGTGAGTGATCGCCCACCCGCTCCAGCGAGCGCAGTGTCCAGATGACATTCAGCACACGGGAAATGGAGCGCGGGTCTTCCATCATGAAGGTCACCAGCGAGCGCATGGCTGACCGGTACTCCATATCAATCTGGGCATCCTCACCGGCCACTTCCACCGCCTTGTCGGCATCGAAGCGCGCGAAGGCGTCCAGCGCGGAATGCAGCATGCGGCGCACATGGTTGCCGATATGACGCGCCTCGACATACCCACTGGGGGATTCACCTTCCTGTGCCAGCTGGATCGCCATGGCAGCGATCTTGGCGGATTCGTCACCGATGCGCTCCAGGTCAGAGACGCATTTGGACACCGCGATCAGCATGCGCAGGTCGGAGGCGGCCGGCGCACGCAGCGCCAGTACGCGGGCACACTCTTCGTCGATTTTCTTTTCCAGGCTGTCGACACGGTCTTCCACCGTCAGCACCTGCTCGGCCAGCTCGGAATCACCGGCCAGCAGCGCCTGCAGCGCGTCGCCCACCTGTTTTTCCACCAGCCCGCCCATCTCCATCAGGTGGGTACGGATGGATTCCATTTCCTCGTTGTACTGGCTGGAGCTGTGTTTGCCAAAATGGAAGCGATCCATGACGCTCTCCTCAAAAACAGTGGGGCCACCGCCGTGCGGCGGCCGTCAATATCATCAACCGAAGCGGCCGGTAATGTAAGCTTCCGTCAGGTCGTGGTCCGGCTGGGTAAATACCTTCTCGGTGTTGTTCACCTCGATCAGCTCCCCCAGATGGAAGTAGGCCGTGCGGTCGGACACGCGCGCCGCCTGCTGCATGGAGTGCGTCACGATGGCGATGCTGTACTGGTTCGACAGCTCGTCGATCAGCTCTTCCACTTTTGCGGTGGCAATCGGGTCCAGCGCCGAGCAGGGCTCGTCCATCAGGATCACTTCCGGGCTCACGGCAATGGCGCGCGCAATGCACAGCCGTTGCTGCTGACCACCTGACAGCCCGGTGCCCGGCTTGTCCAGGCGGTCTTTGACTTCTTCCCACAGGCCCGCGCGGCGCAGGCTGCTCTCGACGATATCGTCCAGATCACCACGGCCACGTGCCAGGCCGTGCAGCTTCGGGCCGTAGGCGACGTTGTCATAGATCGATTTCGGGAACGGGTTCGGCTTCTGGAACACCATGCCCACCTGGGCACGCAGCAGCACCACGTCCAGCGACGGATCATAAATGTCGCGGCCGTCCAGCGTCACCGCACCTTCCACACGACAGCCCTCGATGGTGTCATTCATGCGGTTCAGCGTTCGCAGGAAGGTGGACTTGCCGCAGCCGGATGGCCCGATGAAGGCGATCACCTCGTTTTCCATGATGTCCAGGTCGATACCCTTGATGGCCTGGGTATCGCCATAGAACACCTTGACGCCACGGGCGCTCATTTTCGCCTTGTCGCTCATGGCGCCTTCGGCCTGGCGGGCCTGGGTGCGCTGGCTCATCATTTCCGGATTGACCATTTTCATTGTCACCACCTTCTCTCGAATTTCTTGCGCAGCAAGATAGCCAGCGCGTTCAGGCCGATCATCATGCTCAGCAGCACGATGATCGCCGCAGAGGTGCGGGCCTCAAAGAAGTTGCGCAGCTCGTTGCCTTGCCACAGATAAATCTGCACCGGCAAGGCCGTGGATTGCTCAAACGGCGTGGCCGGAATATTGGCCACGAACGCATTCATGCCGATCAGCAGCAACGGCGCTGTCTCGCCCAGCGCCTGCGCCACACCAATAATGGCGCCCGTCAGCACGCCGGGAATCGCCAGCGGCAACACCTGGTGAAATACCATCTGGACTTTCGATGCGCCCAGCGCAAGCGCCGCCTGGCGAATCGACGGCGGCACCGCTTTCAGTGCAGCACGGGTGGCAATGATCACGGTCGGCAGCGTCATCAGACTCAGTACCAGACCACCCACCAGCGGCGCCGACAACGGCAGCCTGAACCAGTTGATGAAGATTGCCGCGCCCAGCAGACCGAAGACAATGGACGGCACGGCGGCCAGGTTATTGATGTTCACTTCGATCAGATCGGTAAAACGGTTGCGCGGCGCGAACTCTTCCAGATACACCGCGCTGGCCACACCCACCGGCACCGCCAGGAAGATCACGATCACCATCATGAACAGCGAGCCCATGAAAGCACCGGCCAGACCGGCCGCTGCCGGCGAACTGCGCGAATCCGGATTGGTAAACAGCGGCGTGGCGAACTTGACGTTCAGCACGCCCTCTGCCTTCAGCATGTCGGCCAGCTCACGCACGGGTGCGCGCAATTGCTGCTGGCTGTCCGGCAGGCTGCGGTCAATGTTGCCGCGCACCCAGACGTCCACGTTGGCATCGGCCAGCAGGTCCAGTTTCACGGTCTTGCCGATCAGCGAGGGGTCCTCAATGACCATGTCGCGCAGGCGGAACCGCTCGCTGCTGGTGAACAGCGCTCGCACATAACGACGCTCTTTCTCCAGCTCCGGCTTCAGCGTGATGATGCTGTTCTCCATGATCCGGTTCCAGTTCACCATGGTGAGCTGGCTTTGCCAGGCAATCTCGCGCTCGCCAAAAGCCTGCGGCGATTCATCTGCCCGGGGCACCGGTTTCGGGTCCACCTGAATGATGGCCGGGTCAAAGAACACATCCACGGTCATCGCCGACTGCCAGAACGCCGGCAGGCCACGCGCGAGGATGCTGATAAACAGCAGCGCCACAAAGGCCAGGCCAGCCATGACCGCACTCAGGCCGAACAGCCGGAAGCGTGTTTCCCGCGCATGGCGCCGGCGCAGGCTTTTTTCCACGCGGGCCTGGATGATGGCGCGTTCGCTCAGCGTCTCGTTGCTCATCAGTCGTATTGCTCCCGATATTTGCGCACGATGTACAGCGCCACCACGTTAAGCCCCAGCGTAATCACGAACAGCGTCAGGCCGAGTGCAAACGCGACCAGTGATTGCGGGCTGGCGAAATCGGTGTCGCCGGTGAGCTGGTTGACGATGGTGACTGTCACGGTGGACACCGCTTCCAGCGGGTTGGCGTGCAGCACCGGGCTGTTGCCCGCCGCCAGCACCACGATCATCGTTTCGCCGATGGCACGGCTGGCCGCCAGCAGGAAAGCGCCGACAATGCCCGGCAGCGCCGCCGGCAGCACTACCTGGCGAATGGTTTCCGATTTGGTCGCGCCAAGGCCAAGCGACGCGTCGCGCAGCGATTGCGGCACCTGGGTAATAATGTCGTCGGACAGCGACGACACGAACGGGATGATCATCACGCCCATCACGAAGCCGGCGGTGAGCGCACTGGTGGCGCGAATCTGAATGCCCAGCAGGTTACCCACACTGGCGAAGAACGGCCCGATCACCATCAGCGCAAACACGCCGTATACGATTGTCGGAATACCCGCCAGCACCTCGATCACCGGCTTGGCCACCGAGCGCAGCCAGGAGGGCGCGTACTCGGCCATATAGATGGCCGTCATCAGTCCGATCGGCACCGCCACCAGCAGGGCGATGAAACTCACCATCAGCGTACCCCAGAGCAGCGGCAGCAGGCCGAACTCGCCTTGTCCGCCAGTGCCAGTGGTGCTGAAGCGCGGGTTCCAGGTGGTACCGAAGAAGAAATCAATCGGGCTGACAAACGAGAAGAAGTGCATCGCTTCACCAAACATGGAGAACACGATGCCAACAGTGGTCAGAATGGCGACGCCGGAACACAGTGCCAGCAGAATGCTGATCACCTTTTCCACATAATTACGTGCGCGCAGGCTCACCTGAATGCGGCGGCGCGCGACCACCAGCCCGGCCAGGGCCAGCGACGCCATCACGGCAATCTTGGCCAACTGGCCGATAGTGCGAAGACGCGACAGGGTCTCTGCCGCAGCGGCCTCGTATGGCGCGATATCGTTGGAGACACCGAAGCCGGAGGCAATGTCATCCAGGCGGCGCATCAACACTGTGATTTGCTGAGCCGTCAGGTTGGCCATGTCGGGCGGCAACTCGGAGAGCACCACCGCGCGGATCACGGACGGCTCCACCGCCGACCAGATCAGAAATACCAGCAATGCCGGCAGGCCACACCACAGTGCCACCAGCCAGCCGTAATAACCGGGCCGCGAATGCATGCGCTCACTGCTGTCGCGCGCGACAGCGCGGCTGCGCATCAGGCCCATCTGATAAGCCACCGCCATCAGCATCAGCAGAATGGCGATCAGCGTCAGGTTACTCATCTTGACTCCAGTTGCCCGTCGCCGGATGGCGGACATGTGTTGCAGATCAAGGAGCGATTGTCATATTGCGGCAACAACACTCCAGAAACCAGCAGCCCCCGACGGCCCTTTCCAGGCCGCCGGGGGCCGGGTGTTACCAGAGGAGGTGACGGACGCGATCGTTCATCATCGTCCGGCCTCCCCGGGTACTGCCTTACTGAACCGCCTTGCGAGCTTTGAAGTCGGCCACTTCTTTGGCGCGCTCTTCGTCGTTCAGCGGGATCAGGCCAGCTGCTTCCAGCGGGCTGCCGAAACCGGATACCTGATCGTTCAGGAAGTATTCAACATACTGGTCGATGCCCGGAACAACACCGAGGTGCTCGCCTTTCACGTAGAAGAACAGCGGGCGGGACACCGGGTATTCGCCAGAGCCGATGGTTTCCAGGCTCGGGGTCACACCGTTGATGGTGGCCACTTTCAGGCGGTCACGGTTCTGGTCGTAAAAGCTCAGACCGAATACACCCACCGCGTCAGCCTGGGCTTGCAGGCGTGCCAGGGTTTCGGTGTAGTCACCGGCGATCTCGATGATACGGCCATCCTGACGCAGGCTCAGACAGGCGCTCTTCTGAGCATCTTTGTCCATCGCCTTGATTTCAGCGAATTCGGCGCAACCGTCGAGAATCACTTTTTCCTCGAACACTTCACGGGTGCCGTGGTTGGACGCCGGGATCACCAGAATGATTTCCTGGTTCGGCAGGCTGTCGTCGATCTGCGACCAGCGGGTGTACGGGTTGGCAACCATTTTGCCGCCTTGCGGCACCTGGGCGGCGGCAGCCGTGAAGACGTGCTTCGGCTCCAGGGCGAACGTGCCCTTGTCGGCGCGCGAGGCAAACACGATGCCGTCGTAGCCGAACTGGATTTCCAGAATCTGTTTCACACCAGCACCGGCGCAGCTTTCCACTTCGCTGGACTTGATCGCGCGGGAAGCGTTGGCGATGTCGATGGTGTTGGCGCCCACGCCCTGACAGAACTGACGCAGACCGCCGCTGGAGCCGCCCGAACCCACTACCGGGGTGTTGAACTGGCCGAAGGCGTTACCGAACTCTTCTGCCACGATGCTGGCGAACGGCAGCACCGTGGACGAACCGGCGATCTGGATGGTGTCACGGGCCATTGCCGGTGCGGCAACGGTGGTCATGGCAGCGGCGGCGAACGCCAGGCCAAGAGTTTGCTTGAAGCGCATTGTCATATCCTCGTCTGCATCTGCGAATTTGCGGCATCATCGTTGATGCCCGCCTGGCCCAGGCCTTCAGACTCCGGTTCCCCCGACAGCCCCTGGGACCAAGGGTCACTGGATTCTGGGCAGCAACTGTTGCAGTGGTGTGACACTTGGACCTGTTCACACACAATCCATCGGTCCTGGCGCAGACATCGGCCACACTCTGCTTCGAGCCATGGGCAGTCTAGGTCAGTTTTGTGACAACAAAATGACATCTTTCCGACAGCCATCCTGGCTGCCGGAATGGGCGCACCGCGCAAATCCGCCCATTTCCCGGCCCACGACGACATTTATGTACCATCAGCGGATTGTATGAGGCCCCGCCTTCAGTACACTTGCGCTTCAGGACCTACCACCTATGACAAAACGGATCAGATCATGACCGACGACCGCGACGACGAGCCGCAACCGGGCGGAGAACTCGCCATCCAGACCATCGCCATGCCTCAGGACGCCAACTGGAACGGGGACATCTTTGGCGGCTGGCTGGTCTCCCAGATGGACCTGGCCGGCGCCGTCTGCGCCCGCAAGACCGCCCGCGGGCGGGTCGCCACCGTGGCCATCGATTCCATGTCCTTCCTGCGCCCGGTGCCGGTAGGTGCCGTGGTGAGCTGCTATACCGAACTGCTGGACGTGGGCCGCAGCTCGATGAACATCCGCGTGGAAGTGTGGATCCGCAGCATGGGCGAGGTGGCCAAGGTCACCGAGGGCCTGTTCACCTTTGTCGCCATCGACCAGACCGGCCGTACCCGGGCCGTGCACCAGGACTGAGACGCGCATATCTCGCCGCATGCATCCCCGCTATACTGGCAGCCACGCTGTCTGTCAGGGATGCGGAACGATGCGTCAGTGGTGGTTTTGCGGTGATCTGATCCTGGCCGGCCTGATGCTGGCCAGCCTGATCGGGAAGCCCGCCAGGGCTGTGGAGGTCATCCAGTACCCGGCGCCGGTGAGCGAGCGCGATTCGCGCGATCTGTACATCATCGAATTGTTGCGCCTGGCACTGGACAAGACCGTCGACAGCCATGGCCCCTACCGGCTGGAACCCGCCAGTGAAGCCCTGACCCAGAGCCGCGCGCTGGCGGAACTCTCCACCGGCCGCGAGCTGGACGTGGTCTGGAGCATGACCTCCATCGAGCGCGAACAGCTCGCACGCCCCATCCGCATTCCGCTGCTCAAGGGCCTGCTCGGCTACCGCCTGCTGATCATCCGCGAGGAAGACATTCCCTGGTTTGCCGGCGTCCAGAACCTGGACCAGTTGCGTGAAGTGCGCGCCGGCCAGGGCCACGACTGGCCGGACGTGGACATCCTCAACGCCAACGGCTTGTCGGTGGTCCGCGCCAGCAGCTACGACAGCCTGTTCCTGATGCTCGATCAGGGCCGCTTCGACTACCTCCCCCGCGGGCTCACCGAAGCCTGGGCGGAACTGGACCAGCGCCCGGAGATGGCCATCACCGTTGCCCCCGGCCTGCTGCTGTATTACCCCACCGCCGCCTATTTCTTCGTCGCCCCGGATAACGCACCACTGGCCGAACGCCTGACACAGGGGCTGGAGAGGGCCATCGCCGACGGCAGCTTCGACCGGCTGTTCTTCAATCACCCGCAACATAAGGAAGCACTGGCCCGCACGCGCGCCAGCGTGCGCCGCGTACTGACACTGGATAACCCGGTACTGCCGGCGGAAACACCACTGGACCGGCCGGCATTGTGGTACCGGCCCGACCTGCTGCCACGCGAGCCCTGACATCACAGCGCCACGCATCGCTGGATACTCACAGGCACAGGCCCTAGACTTCGTTTCTTTCAATGCCAACAAGGTCCTGAAGTCGCCCCTGATGTTTGATCCCACCGCGCCCGATTCAGTGGGGCTGGTCAAGCCCGCCCTGATGCATTTCGACGAGCCACTTGAGCTCGAATGTCGCCGCGTGCTTCCCAGCTACGACCTGATGTACGAAACCTACGGCACCCTGAACGCCGCGCACTCCAATGCCGTGCTGATCTGCCATGCACTGTCGGGGCACCATCATGCCGCCGGCTACCACAGCCCGGAGGACAAGCGTCCCGGCTGGTGGGACAACTGCATCGGGCCAGGCAAGCCGATCGACACCAACCGGTTTTTTGTGGTGGCGCTGAACAACCTTGGCGGCTGCCACGGCTCCACCGGGCCCGGCACCGTCAACCCGGAAACCGGCCAGCCCTGGGGGCCGGATTTCCCGATGGTGACGGTAAAGGACTGGGTCACCAGCCAGGCACGCCTGGCGGACCGGCTCGGCATCCAGCGCTGGGCGGCAGTGATCGGTGGCAGCCTCGGCGGCATGCAGGCCCTGCAGTGGGCCATCGACTACCCCGACCGCATTGGCCATGCCGCCGTCATCGCCTCGGCACCGAAACTGTCCGCGCAGAACATCGCCTTCAACGAAGTGGCCCGGCAATCGATCCTGACCGACCCGAATTTCCATGGCGGCCGCTATTACCTGCACGACACCTATCCGCGCCAGGGCCTGATCCTCGCGCGCATGGTCGGGCACATCACCTATCTCAGCGACGACGCCATGCGCGCCAAGTTCGGCCGTGACCTGCAAAGCGGGCGGTTTCATTTCGGTTTTGATGTGGAATTCCAGGTGGAGAGCTACCTGCGTCACCAGGGCGAGACGTTTTCGCGCAATTTCGACGCCAACACTTATCTGCTGATGACCAAGGCACTGGATTATTTCGATCCGGCGCGCAACTTTGACAACTCCCTGGAAACCGCCCTGTCGCATGCCACCTGCCAGTTCCTGGTGATTTCCTTCACCTCCGACTGGCGCTTTTCGCCGGAGCGCTCGGAAGAAATCGTCAACGCGCTGGTGGCGGTGGACCGGGATGTCAGCTACGCCGAAGTCGATACCGACAAAGGCCACGATGCGTTTCTGCTCGACATCCCCGAATACACGCGACTGTTCGGCGCCTACATGCGCCGCGTCGCCGACGAACTGGAGAACGCGTGATGTTGCGCCAGGACCTCGCCATCATCCGCGACTGGATTCCGCAGGGCGCGCAGGTACTCGACCTGGGTTGCGGTGACGGCACCCTGCTCGCACACCTGCGCGACAATCTTGGTGTGCGGGGTTATGGGCTGGAAATCGACCAGGATAATATTGCCGCCTGCATCGAAAAAGGCGTCAACGTGATCGAACAGGATATCGACGAAGGGCTCGGCAACATCGCCGACCAGCGTTTCGATTACGTGCTCATGACCCAGGCCCTGCAGGCGGTGCAGCGTCCGGACCAGGTGCTCTCGGAAATGCTGCGCGTGGGCCGCGAGGCGATCGTGACATTCCCGAATTTCGGCTACTGGCGCGTGCGCGGCTATCTGTTCTTCAAGGGCCGCATGCCGGTGTCCCGCCGCCTGCCCTATGAATGGTACGACACACCGAACATCCATTTGTGCACCGTGCGTGACTTCGACACCCACTGCAAAAAGAACGGCTTCCGGGTACTGGAACGGCGCGTGCTCAACCATGATCACCGCTCCGCCCTGTTCAGCCAGTTGTGGCCAAATTTTTTCGGCGAACTGGCGATGTACCGTGTCACCCGCTGACGGATACCGCTGATGAAAATCGTGCTCGCCTCGGGCAACCAGAAAAAGCTGAACGAGCTCAACGCCATTCTCGCGCCCCTGGGCTGCGACGTGCTGCCACAAAGCACTTTCAATGTGCCGGAGGCCGAGGAGACCGGGCTCACCTTTGTCGAGAATGCCATTCTCAAGGCCCGCAACGCCGCTGCGCATACCGGCCTGCCCGCCGTCAGTGACGATTCCGGTATCGAAGTGGATGCCCTCAACGGCGCGCCCGGCATTTATTCCGCACGCTTCGCCGGCCCGGGCGCCACCGATGCTGCCAATAACGCATTGCTGGTACAACGCCTCAACGCACTGCCGGACGCCACGCGCAGTGCCCGCTACCAGTGCGTGATCGTGTTCATGCGCCACGCCGACGATCCGGTGCCGCTGATTGCCCACGGCAGCTGGGAAGGTGAAATTGTGTTGCAGCCGGCCGGCGAACAGGGGTTTGGCTACGACCCGCATTTCTATATTCCGTCGCTGGGTTGCACCGCCGCACAAATGGCGCCGGCAGAAAAAAACCGCATCAGCCATCGCGGCCAGGCCCTGGCATCACTGATGCAACAGCTTCGCCCGCGCCTGGCCTGATCGGAATCTTCCGTCAAGGCAGCCCGCGCGGGAATACAAACAAGTGTTAAACCTGGGCGAAACCACAAACTTTGCCCTCTCCTTTTGCTCTCACTATCAGGTAGTCTCTGCGTGAGGTTGGAAACCGCAAAGACGAATCGTCAGCAGATAAGGAGATTCTCATGAAGAAAGTATCGCTCGCCGGCCTGGCCCTGATCAGTGTATTTGCCATCGCAGCCTGTGATCAGGGACCGGCTGAGAAAGCAGGCGAAAACGTCGACGACGCCGGGGAACGCATTGAGAAAACCTGGGACTCTGCGACCGGTAACGAAGGCGCGATGGAGAAAGCAGGCCGCGCTGTCGACGAAACCTACGAAGACACCAAGGACGCGGTGAAAGACACCTACGAGGATGCCACCAACTGATCCGTTTTCGTCGCGTGTCATGAAAGGCGCCGCAAGGCGCCTTTCCCTTTTCTGGCGGCAAGCCGGTGACAGCCCACCGGGCAGCGCCTAGACTGCCCTTCCCGCTGACACGCAACCGGTCCGACCATGAGCCTCACCCTGCCACCGCTGGCGCTGTATATCCATCTGCCCTGGTGTGTGCGCAAATGCCCGTACTGCGATTTCAATTCCCACGAACGCGACGGCGCACTGCCGGAAACCGCCTACCTGGCGGCGCTGCGCCAGGACCTGCGTGAAGAGGTGCCGGATGCACAGGGCCGTCCCATCGGGAGCCTCTTTTTCGGCGGCGGCACACCCAGCCTGTTGTCACCGGATTTTTACGCCGAGCTGCTGGGCATGCTGCGTACCCGCCTGCACTTTGCCGAGGATATCGAAATCACCCTGGAGGCCAATCCGGGCACCGTGGAACAACAGCGCTTCGAGGGGTTCCACCGCGCCGGCATCAACCGGCTGTCGCTCGGCATCCAGAGTTTCAACGACCGCCACCTGCGTGCGCTGGGCCGCATCCATGGCAGCCGCGAGGCAATACGTGCGGCAGAGCAGGCGCGCGCCGCCGGCTTCGACAACCTCAACCTGGACCTGATGCACGCCCTGCCGGATCAGCAGCAGGACGAGGCACTGGCCGACCTGGCGCAGGCCATCGCGCTTTCCCCGGCCCACATCAGCTGGTACGAACTCACCATCGAACCGAACACCTCCTTCTACCGCGCGCCGCCCCCGCAACCGGACAACGACGCCATGGCCGACACCGAGGCCGCCGGCTTCGCCCTGCTGGCCGGGGCCGGTTACCGCCGCTACGAAGTCTCTGCCTTCGCCCGGGACGGGCGCCAGTGCCGCCACAATCTCAACTACTGGACCTTTGGCGACTACCTGGCGCTGGGCGCCGGCGCACACGGCAAGGTCACCCGCCCGGATCGCGGCACGATACTGCGCTACCGCAAGACCCGCCTGCCCACCCATTACCTGGCCGCTGACGGCCAGCGCCGCCTGGACAGCCAGGACATTGCCACCGCCGAGCGCCCGCTGGAATTTCTGCTCAATGCCCTGCGGCTGCCCGGGGGCGTCCCCGAGGCCCTGTTCAGCGAACGCACCGGCCTGCCGTTGACGACGCTGGAACCCGCCCTCACCCGCCTGCGCCGGGACGGCCTGATCACGCCCGGGCGGCTGGCCTGTACCGAAACCGGCCTGCGCTTTCTGAACCGGGTACTCGGCGCCTTCCAGCCCTGACCCGCCACCGCGGTTGACGACGTCCGCAACGCCGTATGACGGTCTTGCACCATGGTGCGGTCGACGCTTGATCATCGAATGAACCCGATTCATACTCCGCCATTCCGTTCATCCCGAGAACCGGACAAACAACGATACGCAGCCAGGAGAGGTGCATGGGGACGCGGGAACGACGCCTGCGAGAGCTTGCCGAGCGTGAGCAACGCTTCCTTGATTCAGCGCGCGAACAGATCAGCGAGCATGGCCTGCTGTCACTGCAGATGGCCAAGGTAGCGCGTGCCTGCGATTACGCCACCGGTACGCTGTACCAGCATTTCGCCTCGAAAGAAGACCTGCTGCTGTCTATCTGTGCCGACCAGGCCGAAAAGCGGGTGGAGTCCATGGCCCGCGCCGCGCGCTGGGATGCCCCCAGCCGCGACCGCATGATCGCGCTGGTTGTGGCCGATGTGCTGTTCGCCCAACGCCACCCGGACCACTTTCGACTCGCTCAGTACGTCACCACCGAGGTGATCTGGCGCGCGGCTTCCCAGAAGCGGCGCGACGCCGTGCTGGAGGCCCATGGCCCGATTGGCGAACTGGTCAGCCAGGTGGTACAGGACGCCGTCGATGCCGGCGACGTCGCATCGTTCAACCTGCGTCCGCTGGAAATCGCCATCGGCCCCTGGGCGCTTTCCGAAGGCATGCATAATCTGGTGCATGCCGAAGGCGTACTGGATTTCTACGATCTGCGTGACCCTTACCGGCTGCTGCTGCGCCACAGCCACATTCACCTCAACGGCCTGCACTGGCAGCCGTTGTCCGACCCGTTCGATGACGAGGCGCTGACCGCCCAGATCAGCCACATCTGCGCCACGTTATTCGATGACCTGTGCCCGGAAGGCACCGGTTACCGTTATTGCTCGCCCCACTGAGGACCAGACCCATGAACAAGCGCTTCATCATCGTCATAGCTGCCTGCGTTGTCGTCTTCGGGGGCGTCTTCGCATTGCAGATGATGCTCCGCAAAGGCATGAACGACTTTTTCGACAACATGCCGATGCCCGCTGCCTCCGTTACCGCCGCCGAAGCACAATCCTTCACCTGGGAACGTGGCATCAGCGCCGTGGGCACAGCACGCGCCGTGAACGGCACCCAGCTGACCACCCAGGCCGCCGGCATCGTCACCGAGATCCGCTTTAACTCCGGTGACATGGTGAAGAAGGGTGACATTCTGCTGCGCCTGGACGACGCCACCGACCGCGCCGAACTGCAGGCGCTGCGCGCCGCCGCCGAACTGTCGCGGCTGGAGCTTGAACGCACCCGCCGCCTGCAGAACCAGGGCAGCGTCTCGAAAGCCGAACTGGACCGGGCACAGAGCCAGTACGACCAGGCCCAGGGCAGCCTGAATACGCAGGAGGCCCGCGTCGCACAGAAAACCATCCGCGCGCCGTTCGACGGCCAGCTGGGCATTCGCCAGGTGGACCTCGGTGAGTACGTGGCCGCCGGTGCGCCGGTGGTGAGCGTGCAGCAACTGTCGCCGATCTACATTGAGTTCAGCCTGCCGGAGCAGCGTCTGTCCGAGCTGGCGCTGGACCTGGAAGTGGACGTGACCGTGGACGCCTGGCCGGACGACACCTTCACCGGCAGCATCACCGCGATCGAGCCGGGCATCGACCGCAGCACCCGCAACTTCACCGCCCAGGCCACCCTGGCCAACGAAGACGGCAAGCTGCGCTCGGGCATGTTCGCCCGCGTCAACGTCGACCTCGGTGAAGCCGAAGAGGTGCTGGCCGTGCCGCAAACGGCGATCAGCTACAACCCCTACGGCAACGCTGTCTTCGTGATCGTCGAGAAACAGAACGACGCCGGCGAAACGCAACTGGTCGTGAACCGCCGCTTCGTCCGTACCGGCCGCACCCGGGGCGACTATGTCGCCATCGTGGAGGGCCTGGAAGAAGGCGACCGTATCGCCACATCCGGCCTGCTCAAGCTGAACAACAACGCGACGGTCACGATCAGCGAAGACGTGAATCTGGACCCGCAGCTTGAACCGACCCCTGACAATACCTGAACGGAGCCGGGACCGAATCCATGAAATTCACCGACTTGTTCGTCCAGAAACCTGTACTCGCCTGGGTGGTGAGCCTGTTCATTTTCCTGCTCGGCGTGCGCGCCGTGACGGAACTGAACGTGCGCCAGTACCCCGAGCTGCAGGACGCCGTGGTCACCGTGACCACCACTTACATCGGCGCCGACGCGGACCTGATCCAGGGCTTTATCACCACGCCACTGGAACGGGAAATTGCGACTGCCGAAGGCATCAACTACATCACCTCATCGAGCACCGGTGGCGTCTCGCTGATCCAGGCCTTCCTGCGCCTGGACGCGAACCAGAACGCGGCGCTCACGCAGATCGTCGCCAAAGTGAACAAGATGCGTGGCGAACTGCCGGCGGAAGCGGAAGACCCGGTGGTGGACATGACCGTGGGCGACACTACCGCCGCCATGTATCTGGCGTTCTACAGTGAAATCCTCGACAACAACCAGACCACCGACTATCTGGTGCGTGTGGTGGAACCGCTGCTGTCCACCGTGCCCGGCGTACAGCGCGCCGAGATTCTCGGTGCCCGCACCTTCGCCATGCGCATCTGGCTCGATCCGGCGCGCATGACGGCATTGGGTGTTACCGCCTCCGATGTGTATGGCGCGCTGCAATCCAACAACGTGCTGTCCGCCGTGGGGTCCACCAAAGGCTCACTGATCAGTATCGACCTGACCGCCGAAACCGACCTGCAATCAGTGGCGGAATTCGAAGAGCTCATCGTGCGCGAAAGCGACGGCGCCATCACGCGCCTGCGCGACGTGGCCAATGTGGAACTGGGTGCGGAGAGCTATGGCACCTCGGTCAGCTTCGGTGACCAGGCCGCCACCTTCATGGGCATCGAAGTGGCCCCGGATGCCAACTCGCTGGACGTGATCAAGGCGGTACGCGAAGTCTGGGACAACGACATCCTGCCGGAACTGCCGGAAGGCCTGTCGGCGGATATCCCGTACGACTCCACCGAGTACATTCAGGACTCCATCAACGAGGTGGTGAAAACCATCGTCGAAGCGCTGCTCATCGTGATCGTGGTGATCTTCCTGTTCCTCGGCTCGCTGCGCTCGGTGCTGGTGCCGATGATCGCGGTGCCGATCTCCATGGTCGGCGCCCTGTTCCTGATGCTGCTGATGGGCTTCTCCATCAACCTGCTGACCCTACTGGCGATGGTGCTGGCCATCGGCATCGTGGTGGACGATGCCATCATCGTGCTGGAGAACATCCACCGGCACGTGGAAGAAGGCATGGCGCCGTATGACGCTGCCATCAAGGGCGCCCGCGAACTGGCCTGGCCCGTGGTCGCGATGACCACCACGCTGGTGGCGGTGTACCTGCCGATCGGCTTTATCGGTGGCCTCACCGGCACCCTGTTCGTGGAGTTCGCCTTCACACTGGCCGGCTCGGTGCTGTTGTCCGGCATCGTGGCGCTGACACTGTCGCCGATGCTGTGTGCAAAACTGCTTAAACCGCACACTGAAAACAGCAATGACGGCCTGGCGCACTGGCTGGACACCAAGTTCGAAAGCCTGCGCCTGTCCTACCGCAACACGCTGCACGGTACCCTGAACACCAAATTCGTGGTGTTGATCTTCGGCACTGTCGCGCTGGTGTCCTGTTACTTCCTGTTTATCAACACTCCGGAAGAACTGGCGCCGGGCGAAGACCAGGGCTTCATTCTGGCGTTCTCGGAATCCGACCCCTACACCACGATGGAATACTTCGAGGCCAACACCGCGCTGCTGCGCGAAAAAGTCGAAGCGTTGCCGGAAATGGACAAGGTGTTCATGATCAATGGTATGAGCGCGGCCGGCGCCGGCACCGTGACCGACGGCATCACCGGCATGGTGCTCAAGACCTGGGAAGACCGCGACCGCAGCACACGCGCCGTACTGGAACAGAGCGTGCAACTGATCGCCCCGCAAATTCCCGGCCTTGAAATCGCCGCGTTCCAGCCACCACCACTGCCCTCCGGCGGGGGTGGTGGCTTCCCGGTGGAATTCGTCATCGGCACCACGCAGCCGATTTCCACCACCGGCGAGCTGATCGAGCAGATCGTGGGCAAGGCCTATGAAAGCCGCAAGTTCATCTTCCTGAAGACGGACCTGCGCCTGAACAAGCCACGCACCGAGATCGTCATCGACCGTGAAAAAGCGGCCGCGCTGGGCATCGACATGCGCTCCGTCGGGCAGGATCTGTCGGCCATGCTGGCCGGTGGCTATTCCAACCGCTTCTCGCTGGAAAACCGCTCCTACAAGGTCATCCCGCAGGTACAGCGCAGCGACCGTCTGAACACCGACCAGCTGCTGGACTACTACACCCGTACCCGCGACGGCAACCTGGTACCACTGTCGACCATCGCCACGCTGAAAGACACGGTGCAACCACAGGCCCTGAAGCGCTTCCAGCAGATGAACGCGGTGACCATCTCCGCAGTGCCGCGCCCGGGTGTATCACTGGGTGAAGCGCTGACCGTGCTCGAACAGGCCGCCGCTGAAGTATTGCCGGCGCAGGGCTACCGCCTCGATTACTCCGGCCAGTCGCGCCAGTTCAAGACGGAAGGCTCGCAACTGCTGATGACCTTCTTCTTTGCGATGGTGATCATCTATCTGGTGCTGTCCGCGCAGTTCGAATCCTGGCGGGATCCGCTGATCATGCTGGTGTCGGTGCCGATGTCGATCTGTGGCGCGCTGCTGTGCATGGCGATACTGAACATCGCCAGTTCGTTCGCGCAGTTCGGCGGGCTGCTCTGGCATACCGCAACCATGAACATCTACACCCAGGTGGGCTTGGTGACGCTGATCGGCGTGATTTCCAAGCACGGCATCCTGATCGTGGAGTTTGCCAACAAGCTGCAGGATCAGGGCCTGTCCAAGCGCGCCGCCATCGAGGAAGCGACCTCGATTCGTCTGCGTCCGGTGCTGATGACCACCGCTGCACTGGTACTGGCGATGATCCCGCTGCTGATCGCCGCCGGCCCTGGTGCCGGCGCCCGCTTCGCCATGGGCTTCGTGATCGCCACCGGCATGACACTGGGGACGCTGTTCACCCTGTTCGTGGTGCCGGCGATCTATCTTTATATCGGCCGTGATCACGGCAACACTGGTGAGTCGATGGAACACATCACCGCTCACTGACGACAAGGGATACCCCTTTGAGCCCCGCACCTGCGGGGCTTTTTTTTGGTTCATGGCGAATTAGCATGTTGGCTGGGTCGGACGTCGGACGTCTGACGTCTGACGCCAAAAGCGCTTGATTCCGATGCGGGCAGCACTGCCCGGCTGCTTTGTCGCCATCCGCGATGCTTGTGCTTGTCGCGTTCCCCGCTCATCGCCCCCGAAGAGAGAGAATTGCCCGACAGGCAGCACCACATCGTTATTGGCACAATTGTTTGCTTCGGGTTTAGCGTCAGACGTCAGACGTCCGTCGTCCAACCCAATACCCCTGATACCACTACTTTCCCGCTAATCCGCGATGAACCTTTTTTTGGCAGCGGCGAGCAGTGCATCGCAGGCACGTCGTTGCCGCTCGCAGTTCGAGGCTCGCCGCTTTTTTACGCACCTCCGCTGGCGGCCAGGCATCCGGAAAGCTACCCTGTGCAACATGTCCACGACCGTCGGAGAAACCAGATGAGCAGTAACCAGGAAATCGTGGCGCGCGACCTGAGCGTGCTCTGGCACCCCTGCACCCAGATGAAGGATCACGAGCATCTGCCGCTGATCCCGATCCGTCGTGGTGACGGTGTGTGGCTGGAAGACTTCGACGGCAACCGCTATATCGACGCGGTCAGTTCCTGGTGGGTGAACATCCTCGGCCACGGCAATCCTCGCATCAACCGCGCCGTGCACGAACAGCTCGACAAGCTCGAACATGTCATCCTGGCCGGCTTTACCCACGAGCCGGTGGTCGCCCTTTCCGAACAGCTCGTGGCCATGACACCGCCAGGCCTGGACCGCGTGTTCTATGCCGACAACGGTTCCTCCGGCATCGAAGTCGCCCTGAAGATGAGCTTCCACTACTGGCAGAACATGGGCCACACCCGCAAACAGCGGTTCGTCACCCTGGGCAACAGTTACCACGGCGAAACCCTGGCCGCCCTGGCGGTCGGCGATGTGGCGCTGTACAAGTCCACCTACAAACCCCTGTTGATGGATGTGTTCACTGCCCCAAGCCCCGACTGTTATCACCGCGCAGAAGGCGAGTCCTGGGAAGCCTACTGCCGCCGCCAGTTTGTCGAAATGAAAAAGATCCTCGCTGAGCACCACGAGGAAATCTGCGCGGTCATCGTCGAGCCACTGGTGCAGTGCGCCGGCAACATGCGCATGTATCACCCGGTGTACCTGAAACTGCTGCGTGAAGCCTGCGACAAGTACGGCGTGCACCTGATCGCCGATGAAATCGCCGTCGGCTTCGGCCGTACCGGCACGCTGTTTGCCTGCGAACAGGCCGGCATCACCCCCGATTTCCTGGCGCTCTCCAAAGCGCTGACCGGCGGTTACCTGCCCCTGTGCGCCGTGCTCACCCGCAACGAGATCTACCAGGCATTTTATGATGACTACAACACGATGCGCGCTTTCCTGCATTCACACAGCTTCACCGGCAATCCCCTGGCCTGCGCCGCCGCGCTCGCCACGCTCGAAATCTTCGAGACCGATAATCTGATCGAGCGCAACCGCGAACTGGCCGCGCACATGAGCCGCGCACTGGAACGCTTCAATGACCATCCGCACGTGGCCGAAGTGCGCCAGACCGGCATGATCGCCGCCGTGGAAATGGTGAAAGACAAGCGCACCCGCGAACCCTACGACTGGCAGGAACGTCGCGGCCTGCGCGTCTATCAGCACGCGCTCAAGCATCAGGCGCTGCTGCGCCCACTGGGCAACGTCACCTATTTCATGCCGCCCTATGTGATTACACCGGAGCAGATTGACCATCTGGCCGATGTGGCCTGGGAAGGCATCAACCTGGCCACCAAGGATTAACGCCCATGCGCCGCTTCTTTGATCCGCAGCCGTTCAGCCAGGGCCAGCAGACTGTGTTGGGCGAGGATGCCAGCCACCATATTGCGCGCGTGCTGCGCATGCAGGTCGGCGAACGCCTGCAGGTGTTCAATGGCCAGGGCGGCGCCTGGGAAGCAGAAATCACCGCTATCAGCAAGAAAGCGGTGACTGTCCTGACGCAGGGTTTTGATGCAGAGGATCGCACTGCACCATTGCCGGTGACCGTCGCGCTGCCGATGATCAAGGGCGAGCGCATGGACTACGCCCTGCAAAAAGCCACCGAGCTGGGCGCGCACCGTTTCCAGTTACTGACCACCGAACGCACGGACGTGCGGCTCGACGGCGACCGGCAGGACAAGAAATTGCGCCACTGGCAGCAGGTGGTGGTCAGCGCCTGTGAGCAGTGCGGCATGAATCGGGTGCCGACCGTGCACGCCCCCCTGCCGCTGACGGCCTGGCTACCGACTGCCGACACGACGCTGAAGCTGATTGCGCATCCCGGTGAAGCCCCTCTGGCAGACACGACGTTACGCCAAGCCGACAGCATGGTGCTGCTGACCGGCCCGGAAGGCGGCTTCTCCGACGCCGAGTTGTACAGCGCCGCCGATCACGGCTTTGTGGCATTTGCCCTGGGAAATCGTGTACTGCGCGCAGAAACCGCTCCAGTGGCGTTGCTGGCCGCGCTCTGGGCAAAGCTTTAGTACCGTTTTCCCCTGATAACAGAAAACCCGCCAAGCGGCGGGTTTTCTGTCTCAATGCCAGGCTGCGTCAGTCAGCCAGAAACAGCGCACAGGACGCGTTCGCTGCATCGCGATTATCGTCCATCACTGCCCAGGCCGAAGGCACTGTCGGCAGCACATCGAAGCTCCAGTCCTCCAGCTCGTCAGTCATGTCGAACCGCAGCGTGTTCATGTCCGACGGGTCCACGGTGACCTGGGTCCAGTCGAGTTGCAGCACGCGTGAGTCGGTATAACCCGGCAGCAACTGCATGTTCAGCAGAATGGAGTTGTCGTTGATGCGGCGCCAGTCACCAGAAACATACAGCGGCTGTTTGAAACGCTGCTCGCTGTCCGGCACGCCCGCTTCTTCGTAGCGCACACAGGCCTGCAGCCGGCCGGCAGTGATGGCCGATGCCTCACCGGCGGACAACAGCAATTGCAGGCGGCCTTCGCCCTTGGCCGGATCGGAGTAATGGATATCCAGCACCTTGCCCTGCAGGAAATCCATCGTGGCATCAAAGAAGGCAGCGTCCAGCAACAGGGCGTCAAAGTCCCCGGCATCCCAGTTGGTCCAGTCGCGGCTTTCATCCAGCAGGAACTGACGCAGTGTGTCCACGTTCAGGTGCTGGCCGTTCTCGGTGGCGTCTGCGATCAACGCCTCCATGCCATCCAGCAGGCTGTTGAATTCCGTTTCGCTGAAGCTGTCGTTCAGGCTGCTGTTGGTCAGCAGTGTTTCGATAAAATCGAGCAACGCGGACGAGACCTGGTTTTCAAGTTGCGGATCGGCCTCTGGTTCCAGGAACGAGTAAGCCTCATAACTGGCAAGCACCAATTGAGAGCGGATGTCTGGCGAGCTGTAATCCAGCCCACCGTTGATCAGGCCCGCATTCACGGCCGCCTGGACATACTGCTGCGCCCAGTCGGACACTTGGCCGGGCACCGCCTGGTCAACCGGCTGCAAGCCCAGGGCACGCGTCATGATGGCGGCGAGTTGTTCCATCGTTACGTCGCCGGGTGGCGTGAAGGTGCCCCCGTTGATGTCTTCAAAGCTGGCCCCCAGGCCGGCAATGTACCCGAACTGCCACTCGCTTGATGAAATATCGGCAAACGGACTCTGTGAAGGGGGTTCCTGATCCAGGCCCAGCAGACGCTGCATGACGCTGGCCAGTTGCGCACGTGTCATGCCCTCATCAAGTGCAGCACTGCCGTCGTCCATCCCCTCAAAAATGCCCGCCTCGACCAGCGCATCGAACTTCTCCTGCGCCGACAGGTTGTCCGAGGCGTAGGGCACCGCGCTGCGGGCGGCGAAACCGACCGGCGTGGTGATGTATTTTTGATAAAAGGCATCAATGATGCTGTACAGGATATCGAGCCCGTCCTGGCTGTCGGCCGCCGCCGACACCGCTGCCTTCGCCGCGTTCAGGTCCAGATCCTGGCCACGCAGCTGGTCTACCTGCACATGGTAACGGTAGACCTTTTCATTCTGCTGGCCCGTCACCAGGTTGACGCCGCCAAAGTAGAAAAGCGTGACGTCATCCGGCAGGTTGGACAGCGACGGCAAGCGCAGACAATGCTGACGCAGGGTCAGGTCCTGGCTTTTGCAGTAGTTGGTATGCGTGACCGGGTTATAGCCGAAAAAGCCCTGGCTGTCGGTGTAACCGATCGGCTCGTCCTCGTCGTGGCTGGACGAGTCATTCAGGTCCACGAAAATTGTGGCGTTCGCCAGCCCGCCCGCCAGCGTGACGCGGCCTTCCGTGCCAGTCACCGGCGCATTGCCGCCGTCCTGGCTACTGTCACCACCGCAGGCCACCAGCATGGCACTGACCATCGGCACCAGTGCCCATTTCTTGTATGCAGTCATACGTCCCCCAATTCGTTCCTTGTTCAGGACAGCACGCTTTTATGATGCCCTGACAGTTTCCAGACTCAACGCTGTGTGTATGCCGGACATCTGTTGTGCCCGGCGCCCATCTCAGAAACGGGATTGCCAACCCAGGCTGACCGCTGCGGTACGCGGCAACTTGTCACCATCGATTTCGGTGTCTTCCAGCCCCATCAGCACGTCAAAGGTCAGGCGGTTGAACCAGGTCAGCCCGACACTGACACTGGAAAGCTGACTGCCTTTCTGGTTGGTGTGATAGCCCGCACGGACGCCCGGCAGCCAGATTTTCGGTGACTGGTACGCGGTCATCAGCGACAGCATCTGTTGCAGATCGCCGGTGGGCGTATTCACATCGGTCAGGTCATAGCTGAAGCCGACCATGCCACGACCGTTGTTGAAGCTGTAACTGCCATCCACAGTGGCCTGGCTGGCCATCACCCATTTCTCGCTGGCGGAAATACGGCCATTCTGTGCAAAGTAATCTGCAGCCATGCAGTTGGCGTACTCCTGCGATCCGCCCGGCAGCGACGCACAGTTCTGGCCCACGGCGCCGTAATCGAACTCTGGCTCGTTAATGTTCTTCAGCGTCAGGCCGGCACTCCAGTTGTTGATCCGGTAAATGGCGCCAAGATCAATACTGATGTTGGTGCTTTTCTTTTCATTGGTGTCGTACTGGTCGGAGATAATGTCGCCAATATCATCATCGTCCGGGTTGGTGGCGGCCGCTTTCAGGTTGATCACCTGCTTGCTGAAAGCACCGTTGATAATGTTCAGCCGCGCCCCGCCCACCAGGGATTGACCCTCGTCCTTCCACAGCTCTTTCGCCCAGCCCACACCCACTTGTGCAAAGGTGGCTGACTTCAGGTACAGGGAGGAGCGGGTTCTCAGTTCCTGATTGACGGCGTCGTAGACGACAGCATCGTCCAGCACGCTGGCTTTCACTTCTGCGTCAGCTTCGATGGAGACACTGAACGTGCCCAGAGAAGTACGAAAGGCAATCGGCGTCAGTGGCGCCTGCAGACCGGTGTTGATCCGTGCGTAGCCATCACGCCCCATCTGCACCAGCACATCGTTCATTTCGTTGGCGAGTGTAATGCCCTCGGCAACACCGATGTCGTCACGCTCCAGATCGTCGAGAATATCATCCAGGCGATCCAGGAAGTTGTCGACCTCACCCATCTCGTAACCGACGCTGATGCTGCCGGCCACTCCCATGCGGAAGCGGTCTTCCTCAGGCATCACATAGAAGCCCTGGGCAGGATTGTTGGACAGACTGTGCAGGTTGACGCCATGGCCGCTGTAACCGTAGGTCACGTTCGGACCTTTACCCGCCGCCCCCGGCAAGGCAGCAGCAGAAACTGAAGCCGTGGCAATAGCCACCGCCACGAGTGACCGTGTGAACATGAATACCCCCAAGATGAAACAACCCCAATAAAGTGGGCCGAGTATAAACGAGAGGAAAATCACACAACAACCGGAAACCGCCGGGCGTCATGGCGACAAACTGCCCCCTTTTCAGGGGACAGACGGTCTGCGGATAAAGCGGATGTTCGGGGCATGCCCGATCGGGACTGGGTCGGTATACGTTCTTTCGCCCGATGTCTTCACCGCACCGTATCGGGCCTTTGCATTTCTAGTGCTGCGCTATGCCGTCGAAGCAGTGCTCCATCTCTGATGAATGACGGGACGCCAACATTCTGTTGGCCATACAGGAAGAAAACCGTTCGATCATGGCTTCGGCGCCAGCCTGGCCTGCTATCTCGCCCTGCCCGGCCTTGGCGGCAACAATACAGTCATGCGTGTAACCGCGCCCTTCCTCATTGCACGCCTGGCGAGAAAGGTTAGCGCATGCCAGAAATGCCGGCTCGGCACAGAATATCTCGCTGCCCTGCCGGTACAGTTCAAGCTCGGCCAGCTCAGGATAGACAGCCTCTTTCATGGCTGACATCGACACGCAGCCGGACACTGTCATGCACAGCCCACACCACCACAACCGCATTTATATCACCCTCTGACATGTTTCCGGACCGTTCCGTTTTTCAGGACTGATCCGGTTCGGCAGCGCAGGCCAGGATGCAGCAGACCGGGCTCTGGTTTCTCGGAAAACTGAACACTTCCTTGTGCTGCCCGGGATACAGGCGGTGGCGAACCGTGTCTTTCCTGAGCTGCCCGTCGTACACCCAGCGCCGCTCGATGGTCACCCCGACGTAAGTGTCGGCCGAATTGGTCAGGTAGTACCATGCGTACTTGGCATTCCCTTCTTCCGACACCTTTACCTTGCGGTCACAACCCGACAGTTCACACCGCAGGTTTTCGTCAACCACACCCTTCTCAGGGCCTGACAGCACAATGTGATCGGCAGGCGGTGCCGCCAGTTCCGTGCCGGCATCATTAAGCGCAAATATTTTTCCCGCCAGCCAGGGAGCCTTCAGGTCGATCCGCTCATCGGTCATTGCCTTCTCCTTGATATCCTTATCAACACCGCCTTGCTGGCCGGCGCATCAGACTTTCACGCTCGACACCCCGGCGTACCGTTCAAACATCTCCACGTTCAGGGTGGCCATAAGTGTTCTGTTCTGGAGGGACTGGTTCCGGAAGATACCCACCAGCACCGTCGCAGGCGCATGCACGTAGCGCGTCTCAAATTCCCAGCCGATGGTTATCGTCTCGCCCGACGGGTAGAAGCCAACAGGGACAAAAATGCCTTGATCTGACGGTATCGGAGACGGCGGCGGCAGGCTGACACTCACACCATTGATGACCACATTCATGAAATCCATCTCGACACTGGCCGCTGGTCGCTTCCCGAGAAACAGTGAGACATGCGTCAAGCCAAGCTCGCCGGCCTGGAGGAAATCATCCTCTGACTGGTGAGAGTCAGCCTCCCCTTCGCGCACCACAGCCGCCGCCGGCAATGCCAGCCCTGCAACAAATGCCAGAAACGCCTGCCGGTCAGCCGCCTCCATTTCATATGAGCGGCGCGTGCCGGCAAGATCGATATGGAGAAAAGTCCTGCCGCCGGTTTCACCGGATGAGATGACACAACGCACATTGAAGGAAGGCCATTTTACCCAGCACTGGATCTGGTCCCGGCTCTCCAACACGGTCATTTTTATCAGTGCGGAGGTTTCCGGCGGCCATTCAAGCTCGCCCTCCTGGCGCAGTTCGTTAATGGACACCCGGATCAACCCGGTACGTCCCTGTTCGTCTTTCGCCATTACGCTGAAAGTCTTCATCCCCCTTCCTCCCTCTTCCTTGTGGATGGCACAACCCCTGCCCTGCATGGTGATCAGGGAGGGCAAATACCGACGATAGCCGCCTTTTTTCTGACCTATGCCAGGACAGAAGTTTTTTATCCTTATGGCCTGGAAACGTCACCTCATGACGCAGACCCCGGCATCACGGGCAAGCGCCCGTGCTCGCTTACCGGATCATTCTTTTCAGGGTGTCATCCTTGTCGAACAGATGGTGCCAGAGGGCACCCAGAATATGCAGTGCGACCAGCGCCACCAGTATCGGCGCCGCCACATGCGTATGCATTTCATAAATGATCCCGGCCAGCTTTTCGTTTTCCGCCAGCACCACCGGAATCTCGAACCAGCCGAACACGCTTACCGGCTTCTGTGCGAATTGCGACATCAGCAAACCGGCAATAGGCATGCCGATGATCAGCAGGATCATGCCCCAGTGCGTCAGTGCAGCCAGCCGCGTCTGCCACAGGGCGCCGTAGGGATGGGGGCGGCCCAGCCAGGGCTTGAGGAGGACCCAGGCCAGCATGACCAGCATCGCGGTCAGGCCCAGGCTGCGGTGGGCCACCATCCACCAGGCCTTGGCATCGCTGCCCCTGGGTTGGGCTTCGGCCATGTTCACGGCGACGATGATCGCCACCACCAGCAGGAACAGGCTCCAGTGAAAGAGTTTGTTGAGGGCACCCCAGCGGGTGTCGGTGCTGCGCAGTGTCATTGTTGTTCTCCCCTGTCGATCCGTGTCAGGGCAGCTCGTCCACCTTCAATGTGCCATTGCGACGGCGAGCGTCCCGCAAATACGGTACCACATCAGCACGATAAAACTGGCGCTTGCGGCCATGGCTGTGGCGCAGGCGTTTGTAAACCCAGTGGTACTGGTCCGGGTAGCGGCTGATCAGTGTGGCCAGGCCGTCGTTCATCGCGGCCAGGCAGGTGTGTTCGTCAGCGCTGTGAATCGCCTCCGGTGCCGGCTCGATGTAGACCTCGATATCGTTCGGGCCGTTGCGGCGATGACAGCCGACGTAGAAAACGTGCGGGTGGTAGCGGCTGATCAGCTTGTGGGGCAGGTTGGAGGTGCGCACCGGGTGGCCAAAGAACGGCACCCAGGGGTTATTGCTGCCGTGCGGCGTGTGATCCACCAGGATCGCCACGGCCTCGTTGCGGCCCATGGCGGCGATGGCCGCCTTGATGCCGCGTGCATCCGCCGGCACCAGTGTGCTGCCGGTGCCCTCGCGCGCCCGGGTGACCACGTCGTTGAACGCGTCGCTGGCGCTGGTCTGGTAAAACACTGTCATCGGACCTTCCGGGCCGAGCAGCAGGTTGGGAATTTCCCAGCTTGACTGGTGCAGGGTCAGCAGCAGCACCGGGCGATCACTGGCATAGGCGTCGCGCAGTGCCTCCATGCCTTTGACAGCGTGCACACGGCGCAGGGTTTCCGCCGGCGGGCGCGTCCAGACGTGGGTGAATTCCGCCAGCGTGCGGCCGGTTTCGGTCAGGGCGCGGCGGGCACGGCGGGCGGCATCGCGGTAGCTGAGCTCCGGGTAGCAGAGCAGGATATTCACCAGTGCCACGCGGTAGGCACCGGCCATGCTCAGCGGCAGCCAGGAAATCAGCCAGGCGCCGAAGGCGCCGAAACGGGTGACAAACCCCAGCGGCAGGCGGCCGAACAGTCGCAGGGCATTCAGCATCCATTGTTGCTGGCGGGCGTTGTTGTTGTCGTCGGACATGGTTTCTCAGGTACGGGTATCGCGGGCGGCTATTGTCTCGCCATGTTGCAGCACAAGGAAGTCCGCCGGGTCGAGCGCGCGCGTCTCCAGCGCCGCACGCAACTGGAGCGGTGGTTCGTCCATGGGCTCGTCGGTGAGCACAAAGGTGCCCCAGTGCATGGCCACGGAGCGCCGTGCTTTCACATCCAGGTGTATCTGCACCGCCTCTTCGGGGTTCACGTGCACCGGCTGCATGAACCAGCGCGGTGCGTAGGCGCCGATGGGCAGCAGCGCCAGATCGACACCGCCGAACACGTCACCGATATCGCTGAAGCAACTGCCATAGCCGGTGTCGCCGGCAAAGTAGAGCCGGAAGCCATCGATATCGATGATCCAGCCACCCCACAGCGAACGGTTACGGTCGGTGCCGGTGCGGCCGCTGAAATGCTGTGCGGGCACGAAGAAGGCTTCGCCGCAGCCGTGTGGCGCGCTTTGCCACCAGCCCAGTTCGACCAGGTTGTGGATACCGCGCTTGCGGAACCAGTCACCCACCCCTTCGGGCACGTACCAGGTAATCTGTTCGCCGAAACGGCCATGCAGGGCGCGCACACTGTGCAGGTCCAGATGATCGTAATGGTTGTGCGAGATCAGCACCTTGTGGATCGGTGGCAACTGGTCGACGGTCAGGGCCGGCGGTGTGTAGCGCTTTGGGCCGGCCCATTGCACCGGGCTGACGCGCTCTGAAAACACCGGGTCGGTGAGCAGGTTCGTGTCGCCGTGACGAAACAGGAAGGTGGCATGGCCGATCCAGGTCAGGCGCGGCTCTTCTGCCTTGCCATGCAGCAGGTCGTCGGGCGGGGGCTGCACCGGGAAACGCTGGCCGCCGGGGAAACGCCCACGGCTTTCGCGCTGCCAGCGCAGGAAATCCCGCAGGCCATGACCCGGAATGCGGTCCAGATTGTAGAAGCGGCCTTTATGCAGGGTCTGTCGCAGCGCCAGTTGCGCCAGCCGCTGTCGGTCAACCCCGTGCATGCAGACCTGCCACGGCCTGTTCGATAGCGTCCAGGTCCGGGATCACTGCCAGGTCGCCGCCAAGCTGAATGTACATGGCCTCTGCCGGACCGGTTTCCACCGGCTCTTCCACCAGATCGTTGCCGTTGACTTTGACCTGGCGCGGAATGCCCTGCACCACCACGGCATAGAAGCCGAGCTTGCCGGTGACGCTGTTAAGCACGGCAATACGCGCCTCTTCGCCGATGATCACCTGGCCGGACTCATTCAGGCGCTCAAAGGACAGCAGTGGCAGGTCCACATCACGCCAGTTCAGCCAGCCAAGCAGCCATTCGGAGCCATGCCCCGGGCGATCCGGCTGGCGCAGCGCAATCACCTCTGCCACCAGGATATTCGGCAGCAGCCAGGGGCGCCCCTGCATCGGGATCAGCAAGCTGGTGATCTCTGTGGGCAATTCGGCCATGTCGATTCCTGCCTTCGGGTGTCTTGTGGGTTATCCGGCGCTGGCGGCGCTGCGCAGTTCGCGGCGCACACGCTCCACCAGTTGCCTGGCCAGCACGTCCGGTGCGCCATTGAAGGTCACGCAGCCGGTGTCACGCACGGCGTCCGGCTGGCTGCTGACTGCACAGCTTTCTGCGCTCTGTGCCCACACCGGCGCGCCGCGGGCGGCCATCTGTGGTGCAGCGATGCTGCCATCGTTGCCCATGCCGGAGAACAGTACCGCGCCAGCGCGCGGGCCGAAACTCAGGCTCGCATTCTGGATCGCCTGGTCAATGGACGGCGCGTAAGGGCCGTCCCAGGGCTTGCCCATCGAGCAGACGCGGCCGGTGCCGGTGAAAGTGACCGCGTACTCCACCGGCGCGATCAGTACCGTACCATGGCGCAGGGCACTGCCGTCATGCCCCACCTGACAGGTGAAGCCGTTGTCGCGGCAAAGCACTTTGGCCAGGGTGTCGAGAAAGCCGCCGTCGATATGCTGGGCCAGAAAAAACGCGACCGGCAACTCCGGTGGCAGGCAGTCCAGAAACAGTTTCACCGCCGCCGGGCCACCCAGCGAGGCGCCCAGCACCCAGACCCGGTCCGGCGCATCGCCCTGCGGCAGGGCATGGAATTCCTGCGGTGCCTGCACCGCCTCGCCCCGGGCGCGCACATTATCGGGGGCCAGGGTGGCCAGTTCCTCGCGAATGCGCGGCTTGCCCACATAGTCCAGCAGCTTGGCCAGCAGGCGCCGCTCCCAGCGCGGGTACTCCGGCGCAATCTTTGCCGGCGCCTGGTTGTCGCAGAACAGGATCGGCACGGCCGCCTGTTCCAGCAGGGTGTCGAGGAAGACCTGCCAGCGATCCTCGTGCGTCAGGTCCACCACCCACAGGTCCGGCTTGCGCGCCAGCCAGTCGGGCTCCAGGTTGCCGGGGTCGGTGGCCAGCACCACGTCGTAACCGTGCCCGCGCACCGCCGAGGAGAGCAGATGGCACTGCAGACTGGTGTCCGCAATGATGCCGATACGCGGATTGGCCGGCGTCATGATGTGCCTGCGGTATCCCGCGTCTGCGCCAGCAGTTCATTGATGGTGGCCAGCAGTTCGTTTTCCTGGAACGGCTTGCCCATGTAGGCGTTGACGCCGATATCGAAGGCGCGGTCGCGGTGTTTTTCGCCCGTGCGCGAGGTGATCATGATGATCGGCACGTCCTGCAGGCGCGCATCGTGGCGCACGTGCATGGCCACCTCGAAACCGTCCATGCGCGGCATCTCGATGTCCAGCAGCATCAGGTCCGGCCGGTGCTCTTCAAGCGTGGCGATGGCGTCCATGCCGTCCTTCGCGGTGATGACTTCGAAGCCGTTACGCTCCAGCAGGCGCGTGGTCACTTTGCGCACCGTCACCGAGTCATCGGTGACCATCACCACCGGCACGCGGGCGGCGCGCTCGCGCTCGGCCTGCTGGCGACGCTCGTACTGCTCCAGCTGCACGGCACGGCGTTCTTCCACGGCCTGGTGCTGACGCTGCATGTGCGCCGCACGGATCAGCGAGTGAATATCCAGAATGATCACCACCGAACCATCACCAAGAATGGTGGCGCCGCTGATGCCGGCCACGGTGGCCAGCTGCGGGCCAACGGATTTCACCACCACTTCGCGCGAGCCGACCAGGCCATCCACCAGCACCGCCACGGTATGTTCGGACGAGCGGATCAGCAGCACCGGCAGCGGCATGATCTGGTTTTCCAGGTGCGGTTTGATCACGCCGTGGACGAAGTTGCCCAGGTACTCGAAATCGTATTGCTGGCCGGCGTAGGTAAACGGTGTGGTGTCCGCATCGAAGTAGGCCTCCAGTTCGTACGGACTGATACGCACGATCCCTTCGATCTGGTTCAGCGGAATGGCGTAATTGTCTTCACCGACACGCACCATCAGCGCGCGGTTCATGGCCAGGGTGAACGGCAGCCGGATCACGAAACGCGTGCCCTGGCCCTTGCGTGAGTCGATGGTGACCGAGCCACCCATCTGCTTGATCTCGGAGGCGACCACATCCATGCCCACGCCACGGCCGGAGATCTGCGTGACTTTCGCCGCCGTGGAGAAGCCGGCGTTGAAGATGAACTGCTGCACTTCCTGATCACTGAGTTGCGCGGCGTCGTCGATCAGGCCGCGCTCGATGGCCTTGCGGCGCACGGCGTCGGTATCGATACCCTTGCCATCATCCGACAGCACCAGCACCACTTCGCCACCCTCACGGCCCAGCTCCAGCGTGACGCGACCCGTGTCGTCCTTGCCCGACGCGCTGCGCGCGGCGGGGTCTTCGATACCGTGGTCCACGGCGTTACGCAGCATGTGCTCCAGCGGCGCCACGACCCGCTCCAGCAGGGTACGATCCAGTTCGCCTTCCGGGTTGATCACATCGAACTCAACGCGCTTGCCGATTTCGCCGGACACCTGCCGCACGACGCGGCGCAATCGCGGCACCAGCCGGGCAAAGGGCACCATGCGCGTGCGCATGAGTTTTTCCTGCAGCTCGGTGTTGATGCGCGCCTGTTGCAGCAGCAGCGTTTCCGTGTCCTTGGTGCGGTCCAGCAGGGTGGATTTCAGGTCGAGCAAGTCAGACGCGGATTCCGACAACTGCTTGGTGATCTGGTGCAGTTCGGAATACTGGTCCATTTCCAGCGGGTCGAAATCCTCGGCGTACTGGCCGGTCTCCACCCCCTGCTTGTAATTGGACATGATCTGCGCTTCGGTTTCCGCATCCAGGCGACGCAGTTGCTCGTAGAGACGTTCTACCGTGTTGCCCATCTCTTCCACGTGCGCGGAAAACTCGGAAATACCCTGTTCCACCCGGCCACGGTTGATACTGGTTTCACCGGCGAGGTTCACCAGCGTTTCCAGCAGCTCGGACGCCACCCGCACCATTTCCTGCGGTTGCTGCTGGCGCTTGAGACGTTCTTCGCGGCGCAGGCGCGCGTCCATCACCGGGGCCGGTTCGGCCATGGCGGTGCCAGGCGCTTCCGTCACCACCGGTTCCGGCAGGGCTGAACGGATCGGCGGTTTCGGCACGGCGGCGCGAATCGCCTCCATCAAGGTGGTAATGCGTTCCTGCCAGCGGTGCAGCGAGGCAAACCATGCCTCACCCGGCAACTGGTGACGCGGAATATTTTCCAGCAAGTGCTGCTCAAACTCGTGACTGGCATCGCCCAGCGCTTTCAGGCCCGCCAGCCGTGCACCGCCTTTCAGGGTATGCAGCGCGCGCTTGATCTCGTCCGGGTGGGTGCTGCTGCCCGGTGTCTCGCGCCAGGCGCCGATATGTTCGTCAATCAGTTCGCACAGCTCGCCGGATTCCTCGATAAAGATCTGCAGGATTTCCACATCGGCGTCGGCGGCGATCAGGTCTTCGGTAGCGACAGGCTGGCCGTCGATTTCCACGGGTGCCGGTGCTGCCGGCGTAGCCGGTACACGCGGCACCGCGTCGCCCTGTTGCGGCAGGCTGAAGCCGGCCGGGTCGGCAATATAGTCGTGAATGGCCGCGATCAACTCCGGTGCTGGCGTGCCAGCGCGGCCGGCGCGCACCGCCTCGACCATATCGGCCAGCCGGTCGTGGCAGCGATGCAGCAGTTCGAACAGCACCGGCTCGGCTTTCAGGCTGCCCTGTGCCAGCCCTTCGTAGAGATTTTCCAGCTCATGGCCCAGGTCACCCAGTTCGGCGATTTCTGCCATGCGCGCGCCACCCTTGAGGGTGTGCAGGTCACGCTGCAGGGACTGTACTTCGATCAGGTTGTCCGGCGCCGCCATCCAGGCGTCCAGGCGCGCGGCGACGGATTCGAGAATTTCGTCGGCTTCTTCCAGGAAAATTTCCACCAGCTCGCTGTCGCGCTGTACCAGCGGCGCAGCTTCCTCAGTGGCGGGTTCGGCGGACAATGCGGCGGCATGTTCGAGCGTGGCCGGTGCGGCAGCGGGTGGTGCCGGCGATATCGCCTCGTCCGGCATGGCGGCATCGCCGGTGGCCATGTAACGGCGAATGGCCTCGATCAGGTCCGGTGCCGTCCACAGTGTGTCGCTACGGCCCAGCGCGTCGACCATGTCACTCAGGCGGTCGTGGCACCGGTGCAGCAACGCGAACAACGCAGGGCTGGCTTGCAGGCGTTCCTGTGTGGCGCCTTCGTAGAGGTTTTCCAGCTCGTGGGCCAGTTCGCCGATGGCGCCGATACCCGCCATGCCGGCACCGCCTTTCAGCGTGTGCAGCTCGCGTTGCAGCACCGTCACGGCGGTGAGGTCACCGCCCTGCTCCCAGGCGTCCAGGCTTTCGGACACCGATTCCAGAATTTCGCCGGCCTCTTCCAGAAACAGGGCCACCAGCTCCGGGTCCGCGTCCCGGCCACCGTCGTCTGCAAGCGGCGCGGTGTCGGCGTCTGTGACATCGGGTGCGGCGGGCACCGGCCAGTCAGCCACCGTGTCAGCCACCGGACGGCCGTCATCGGGCGGCTCGGGTTTGTCTTCCAGCAGATCGCGCAGCGCCTGTACCAGTTCCGGTGTCGGGCGCACGGTCTGGCCGGCAGCCAGGAAGTCCATCATTGTCATCAGCGCTTCGTGCGCCTGCTGGGCCAGCTCGACAAAATGATCATCGCAGTGCAGGCGCTGTTCGATGATGGCGGTGTAGCCATCGGCCAGTACGTTGGCAAGCGCACTGATTTCCAGCAGGCCGGCGGTCTCGGCGCTGCCGCCGAGCAACGTCAGTTCGTCGCGCAGCGGTATCAGCGTGGCCGGGTTCTGATCACCCGCCACCCATTGTTCCAGCAGGTGATCGGCATCGACGATCAGATCCATGCCCTCGGACAGGAACACGGACAGGATGTGCTGGTCACCCCGGTCGGCGACATGGCTGAGCGCCTCGTGTGCCATGGCGATACGTGCCAGCAAGGGCTCGGTGCCCGCCAGTGGCGGCATCATCGGGTGCGGCGCCTGGAAACCGCCGCTGATCACCGCGACCACGTCTTCCAGCAGGGCAATCACATCGCGATTGGCCAACGCGTTGTTGTTGATCATGTCCTTGACGAATTTTTCCGCCGGCTCGGCAACGCGGGCCACGGCTTCGATCTCCGCCATGCGGGCGCTGCCCTTGAGGGTATGCAGGGCGCGATGCACGCTGTCGTCGAGCGGGTGTTCGGAAATGTCGTCGTCGAGCTGGTGCAGCCAGTCACGGATCAGTGCCAGGTTGGACTCGCCTTCGTTGCGGAAAATATCCAGCAACACCGGGTCGGTGGCGTCTGTCGCGGCGCCGCTGTCGAACGCGCTGGCCTCGAAGCTGATTTCCTCGACGTCATCGACGTCCAGATGCCAGGAGGTGTCTTCATCGGCGCCCGCGTCCGGCTCGGGCACGTCAAACGCGATGTCCTCGATATCCGGCTCGCTCTCCAACGGCGCCGGCGCCGCGTGTTCTTCCGGCAACGTCAGCGTCAGTTCTTCCACCGCGTCATCATCGTCACTGGCCGCCACGCTGCTTTCCGCGACCGGCTGGGCACCACCCACGGACGGGACCACGCTCAGGCTGTCGCCGCGCGCCAGGGCATCGGCGGCATCACGCAGTGGTGTCACGTCGTAGGGGTCGTCCTGGCCATTGGCGAAGGCGTTGACCAGTTCCGGGATCAGGCCGTGCACAGTGCGCACCAGCTCGATCAGTGTCGGCGTGGCGACAATGCTGTTGTCGATCACGCGGTTCATCATGTTCTCGATCGACCAGGCCAGCTCACCGACCGTACCGGCGCCGACCATGCGGCCGGAACCTTTCAGGGTGTGGAAAGCGCGGCGGAATTCCACCAGTGCTTCCTGGTCGTGCTGGTTCATCGCCCAGCGCGGGAAATAGGTGTTCAGTGCATCCAGCACTTCGCCAGCTTCTTCAACGAAGATTTCGATGATCTCGTCGTCGATCAGGTTGTCATCGTCACGGGCACCGGCTGCGGGTGCCGTGGTCAGCGGTGGCAGTTCTTCGTCATCTTCGCTGACTTCAAAACCTTCACCGCCCAGTGCATCCAGCGCCTCGATGGTGTCGCTGTGGGCGTCGTCATCGAGTGCAAATTCCAGCTCCGGTGCCGGCGCATCAGCGACGCGCGGCGCTGTCCCGGTGGCGTCGGCGGGCACGGCATCGACCGTGATGTCTTCTACCTCGACTTCATCATCAGGTTCACCGAACTCGGCATCCTCCAGCGCAAACCCGAGCGCCGCCACACTGTCGCGGGCCAGTTCGAGGATGTCGTCACTGGTGTCCGGGTCATCGCTGAGGCGCTCAAGGTAGTACTCGACACTGGTGATCGCATCCGCCAGCGTGTCCATGCTGCGCCAGTCCGGCTGCACGGCATCGTCGCCAATCAGGCGCTGGCTGATGTAGGCCACGCACTGGCGCAACACCAGCGCCGGACGGTTGAGCTGGATCACCTGCAGCCCGCCGCGCACGGCATCCAGGCGCGCCGGCACTTTGGCCAGATGGCTCTGGTCCCATTGGGAGGCGATGAATTCGACGATACCGTCCTTGGCTTCTTCCAGCCCGGCGCGGCATTCGCGTATCACGGCTTCGCGCGCCTTGCCGACGTGATCCGGCACCTGATTGATCTGCCCGGTACGCGCACGGCGTTCGCCGGACACACCGGCCAGCGTGGCTTCCACATACAGCAGCGCGCCGGCCACTTCCATCAGTGTTTCGGCCTCAACCGGCGCCTCGCCTGCCGCCATCGCCTCGATGACCTGAAGCTGTTCTTCCAGCAGCCGGCGTGGCTGGCCCAGGCCCAGTACGGCGACGGTATCGGCCACCTGCTTCAGTGTCACACCCTGTTCGCGCAGCGCCGCCGGGGCAGCACTGTTCTGCTGGGCGAACACTTCCAGCGCGCTTTTCACTTTGGTCAGTTCTTCCGACAGCGCCTGCACTACGGAGCCCATCGCCGCCTGGTCCGGGCCGCTCATGCGCGCCCGTTCTTCGTTGACCAGTTCTTCAGAGGGCAATGCTTCGTCCAGACGGAAGCGCTCGCGCACCTGCCGGATGCGCGGCGTGTCGGCGCTGCTCTTGGCCACGTAATAAAGCAGGTTTTTCAACAGATCGCGCGGTGGTGGCTCGGCCAGTAACGCGGCGCCGTCAGCAGCCACATCGCGCAGTACGCGATCCAGATGCCCGAGCACTTGTTTCACCGAGGTGCCGATATCCAGTGCGCCAGCGGTGAGCGCTTCTACCAGGGCGCCAGCGGCCTGCCACAATGGCAAGCGCGCGGCCTGGCCGCTGATCTGTTCCAGCCGGTTGAACACTTTTGCCATGTAGGCCAGGTTTTGCGGCATGTCCTGCCCACGCAGCACACCCAGCAGCGCCACCTGGTACATCTGGCGAATCTTGCGTGCAAGCTGCGGAAAATTCGGATCACTGGCCGCCGGTGCGATGGCGCCGGTGCCGGCGCTGCCGCCTTCGAGATCGGGCTTGAACAGGGAGGTTTCGGAGAGCAGCGTGTCGCCACGCGCGGCGCGCAGGTCATTCAGCAGCGGCAGCAATACCAGTGGCAGGTCACGCCGACTGGACTGGATGCGCTCCAGATACGGCGGCAGTTGCAGGATCGCGCGCATGAGCGTTTCCTGCGCATCGCGCACCTGTGTCGCGCCGACGCGGTTCTCCAGCAGCGCCTGCGCCAGTTTCTCCATTTCTTCGGCGAGCAGTGCCGCGCCGTAGAACTCGACCATCTGCAGGGTGCCGTACACCTGGTGCAGATAGGTCTGGCAGAAACGCATGCGCGAAGAGTCCTCCGGGTTTTCCACGAAGGCTTCCAGGGCCTGCTGGGCCTGGTTCAGGGTCTCCTGGATTTCTCCCTTGACCCAGTCCAGTGCCAGATAGTCGTGCCGCTCCGCCATGAACGCTCCTGCGAAAATTCTGCGTTTTCTGCCGTGTGTTGTGCGTTATTTGCAGCGCCGGAAAGCCAGCGCGTCGGCAAAATGTACCCGTTCCAGATCCGGGTGGTGCCAGTCCGTGATCTCGCCTGCCCCCAACACCAGAATGCCGCCCGGCGCCAGGCGTTCCGCCAGCCGCGTGACGATCTGCCGTTTCCGCCAGCGACGGAAATAGATCAACATGTTCTGGCAAAAGATGATGTCCATGTCGCGGATCGGCGCCTGCTGCAGGTCCAGCACATTCAGCCGGGCAAAGCAGATGCGATCACGCAGGGTGGAGACCACCTGGTATTCACGTTCGTTGAGCTTTTCGAAATAGCGCTCGCGCAGTTGCGGATCGATACGCTCGACCTTGCGTGCGCTGTATACGCCTTTGCGCGCCTTGCCCAGTGTCGGCAGGCTGATGTCGGTGGCGGTAATGCCGTAGTAATCGGATGACTTGCGCGCCTGGAACTGCTCACTGATCAGCATCGCCAGCGAGTAGGGTTCTTCGCCGGTGGAACAGCCGACGCTCCATACATCCAGCGACGACTTCGGCGGACGCTCATCGATAAAGCGCTGCACGAATTCTTCCACCAGCGCAAACGAGCCCGGATGGCGAAAGAAACTGGTCTCCTGCACAGTGAGGCGATCCACCAGCACCGACCATTCCATCGCCTTGGCCTGGGTGGAACCGGCCACCAGTTGCTCGTAATAGCGCTCGTAATCTTCCAGGCCCAGCTCGCGCATGCGCACGGACAGGCTGCTCTCCAGAAACACCTTGCGTTCCGGGCTCAGTGTCATGCCGGTGCGTTCTTCAAGCAGCGCTTGCCAGAGCTCGAAATGTTCCGAACTCATGCTGGGCGTTGTACGAATCGACCAACTGTCTGTCACTGCATAGCTCGGTATCATGGCCCCGTCTCCGGAACCGGCAAAACGGCCCGCTGTTGCGGGCCGCTACCGGTATCAGCCGTGTTCGGGCAGGCGGAAACCTGCCACTGAGTTACGCATCGCCTGCGCCATTTCCGCCAGGTTACCAATCGAGCGCGCGGTCGCGGTGGTACCGGCCGAGGTCTGCGAGGTAATTTCCTGAATAACGTTCATGGTGTTGGAGATGTGGCCGGCGGACGCTGCCTGCTGGCGCGCCGCGTTGGAAATGTTCTGGATCAGGTCGGCAAGGTTTTTCGATACCGACTCGATTTCTTCCAGTGCCACACCCGCATCCTGCGCCAGGCGCGCCCCTTTCACCACCTCGGCGGTGGTGTGCTCCATCGAGATCACCGCCTCGTTGGTATCGGTCTGAATGGTTTTTACCAGCGTTTCAATCTGCTTGGTGGCGGCGGCGGAACGTTCCGCGAGGCGCTGTACCTCGTCCGCTACCACCGCGAAGCCCCGGCCAGCCTCACCGGCCATGGACGCCTGGATCGCCGCGTTCAACGCCAGGATGTTGGTCTGGTCGGCGATGTCGTTGATCAGCGATACGATGTCGCCAATCTCCTGGGAGGATTCACCCAGCCGCTTGATCCGCTTCGAGGTTTCCTGAATCTGCTCGCGAATGGTGTCCATGCCGTGGATGGTCGCCTGTACCACTTCGGCGCCCTTGTTGGCGATGGCTACCGCCCGTTCCGCCACCGCGGCAGACTCGGCGGCGTTGGCGGATACCTGGTCAATGGAGACCGCCATTTCGTTCACCGCCGCTGAAGCGCCGGCGATTTCCTGCGCCTGATGCTCGGACGCCTCGGCCAGGTGCATCGCGGTGGACTGTGTTTCCTGGGCTGCAGAGGCCACCTGCACGGCGGTCTGGTTAATGGTCTGTACCAGCGAGCGGAGCTGGTCGATGGAGTAGTTGATGGAATCCGCGATGGCGCCGGTGAAGTCTTCGGTTACCGTCGCCTGTACCGTCAGGTCACCGTCAGCGAGGTCGCCCAGTTCGTCGAGCAGACGCAGAATCGCGGCCTGGTTACGCTGGTTCTCCGCTTCCAGTTCTTCACGCTGGCTGCGGCCCTCTCTGGCGCGCAGGAACAGCAGGATACCGACCATCACCAGGGCGGCGAGTGAAAAGCCCAGGCCCATCGGCACGGACGGGAACACGCCGGCGGTGGAATCCTCGAACTCGTCGTTGAGCGCGGTGGCTTCGGACAGCAGGTCCTGGGTGCGCAGGAAGATGGAATCCGCCGCCGCACGCACCTGGAACAGCTCCGGTGCCGTTTCCAGAATCTCGTCCACGGACTGGTTGACGAACTCGTCGAACAGGTCGGCAATTTCGGCCAGATAGTCCAGCGCATCCGGATCAGTCACCTGCTCGATGCCGAGCGAGGTGTCGCCCTCGATCATGCCGTTGAGCACCCGGGCGAACATCGCCGCGTCACGGCCGAAGGCGTCCGCGGCCACCACCGAACCGTCACCGCCTTCCAGCACCCGGGCAATGGAGCGCACGATCCGCTCCGCCAGCCAGGATTGCCGCTGGGCGTAAGCCACCTGGTCGCTGCCGGAGCCGTTGCTGATCAGGATCTCCACCACGCCTTCGTATTCAGCCTGCAGGGCGGGGATGGTCTGGGCCAGGGTGTCGGCCACGTCATGCAGGTCGAGCACGGTGTCTTCGCCGTTGAGAATCTGCGACGCATTGCGGCTTACATCACGCCAGGTGCGGTCGAGTTTCTCGATCAGGGCCGGGTCGGCGCTGTCGACATCCTTCACCTGGTCCCAGGCGTTCTGGAAGTCATCACGGGCCGCCGACAGCAGCGCGAATGCCTCGGCGTTACCGGCGGCGGCTTCCAGCGCACTTTTCGCGATCTGCTGTGACACCACACGCATCTCGGAAGCGGTGGTCACATATGCCTTCGACTGGCCGGCCTGGACCGCCAGCAGTACGAAGGTGAAGATCGCCGCCACCACTGCTGCTGCCGCGCCGAATGACAGAAACAGGCTCAGCGGGCTGGCACCGGCGCCACCGCGCAGCTTGGCAATCAGTTCTCCCGAATTGAACTTCATATCTTTGGCTCCCGGCCTGGCTTTTCGCTCGTTGTCTTGTGTTGCGCTACGGCGCTGGCGCGCCTTGCAAACCGCGTACCTGCCTGATCGGAAAACATCCGGTCCCCACCGGAAACGCGACCGCCCGGCTCATCAGCCGGGCGCGGCAGTCCACGTATTTCCCCCCGATGCCGCTTCCTTTAGCAGGGTGTTGAAAAAGCCTCTTCGAGGCTTTCCCAAGCCACCTTTGCGGCACAGGTCCGCAAAAGTGGGCACGAAAATCAATCGCTTAACGCGCCTGATTTTGCTGACGGCGTGATTAAGCCGTCAGTGCAGGCTGTTTTTCAACAGCCTGCTAGCCTGTACGGGCCACCTGCAGAAAGCGGGGGTCATCGGCCAGCCGGAACAGACTCAGTACCGGCCAGTATTCGTTGTCACGCTGATACGCCCCGAGGGTATAGGGGCGCACGGCGTCATCCAGTGCCGGCGCTTCCGGCACATAGCCATCCACGGGAAAGTGCTGCATGCCCAGCACGTCATCCACGGTCAGCCCGGTGTACAGCTCGCCCTCGTCGATCACCAGCAGGCGCCGGCGGCGCTCCTGCAGGGCAGTGGGCTTGTCCAGGAAGCCGGTGAGGTCCATCACCGTCATCAGGCGGCCACGCACGTTGGCCACGCCCTTCATCCAGTTCAGCACACCCGGCACCCGGGTATAGGGGGGGACTTTGAGAATTTCGGAGACTTCGTCGAGCGGCGCCACATAGCGCACGCCGTCCAGCGTGAAGCCGATACCGCTCCAGTACTGGACCAGATCCTGCTGCGACGGCAGCGCCGCGGCCTTTTCCCGGCAGCGGACGTAGTATTCCGCCAGCTTGATGTAGGCCGCTGATGCCGCGCTCATCCCTCTTCCCCCAATATCACCGGTCAGCCGGCGACGAGCAGCCGGTCGACCGTGCTGATCAGCACGGATTCATCCACCGGTTTGGTCAGGTAATCGCGCGCGCCCTGGCGCTTGCCCCAGACGCGATCCGTTTCCTGGTCCTTGGTCGTCACGATCACGATCGGAATATCCGCAGTGTCCGCACCCTTGGTCAGTTGCCGGGTTGCCTGGAAGCCGTTCAGGCCCGGCATCACCACGTCCATCAGTACCAGGTCCGGGTGTTCGGCACGGGCTACCGCCACGCCGTCTGCCCCGTTCGCCGCTTCCAGCACCTCATGCCCGTGTTTTTCGAGGATCTCCCGGAATTTGTAGGTCTCCGTGGGAGAATCATCCACGATCAGAATGCGTGCCATAGTGTCCTCTTGGTTAGCCGCCGGTCGTCCGACGCACCGGCTAGTTAGCCATATACTCGCGAATCGCGCCAAGCAGCTCTTCTTTCGAGAACGGCTTGGTCAGGTACTCGTCCGACCCCACGATGCGCCCCTTGGCCTTGTCGAACAGGCCGTCCTTGCTGGAGAGCATGATAACCGGGGTGTCCTTGAATGCGCTGTTGTTCTTGATCAACGCGCAGGTCTGATAACCGTCCAGACGCGGCATCATGATGTCGACGAAGATGATGTTGGGCTTGGTATCGGCGATCTTGGCCAGCGCGTCGAAGCCGTCGGTTGCGGTGATCACCGTGCAACCGGCCTTTTGCAACAAGGTTTCTGCGGTGCGACGGATCGTTTTCGAATCGTCGATCACCATTACCTTGAGATCCTGGAAGTTATCAGTCATGGAAACTGCCTTTAACCGTGATCCGAAGTGGAAGGCTTCAAGTTATTGTATTAATTGCCTTTTATTCTGCAGACTGGCAGCGTTACCCAGTTCTCCGCGCCTTGCGGATGGTTTTAACACAGTTTCAACATTCAATCCATAAGGCACTGGCAGCGTTGAGAAAACGCTCTCATGGCGCGGTGCTCCCGGCGTTGCTAACATGTGCCGGCCAGCCTGCCGGGAGCACCGCATGTCCATCACCATCGGGGTCGTCATGGACCCCATCGACCACATCAAGCCCTGGAAAGACAGCACCTTCGCCATGCTGCTGGAAGCACAGCGTCGTGACTGGGCCGTGATGTACATGGAGCCCGGCGATCTGTACGTGCGTGACGGCCGCACCTGGGCCATTGCGCGGCCACTGACCGTGACCGACCGGCTGGAAAACTGGTTCGACCTCGGCGAGCCACGCAATCTGGACCTGGCCGATCTGGAAATGGTGCTGATGCGCCAGGACCCGCCGTTCAACAATGAGTACATCTACACCACTTACCTGCTGGAAAAAGCCGAGCGCGAGGGCGTGCTGGTGGTCAACCGCCCCGGCAGCGTGCGCGACTGCAACGAGAAACTGTTCGCCACCGAGTTCCCGCAGTGCTGTGCCCCGACCCTGGTGACCAGCCGCGCCGATCTGCTGCGGCAGTTTGTACGGGAATTCGGTGACACCGTGATGAAGCCGCTGGACGGCATGGGCGGCAGCAATATCTTCCGGGTACAGAACGAGAGCCCGAACATCTCGGTGGTGATCGAAGTGCTCACCCACCAGGGCAAGACGCCGATCATGGTGCAGCGCTACATTCCCGAGATCACCCAGGGCGACAAGCGCATCCTGATGATCAACGGCGAGCCGGTGCCCTACGCGCTGGCGCGCATTCCCCGCGAAGGCGAGCTGCGTGGCAACCTGGCCGCCGGTGGCACCGGCGAAGGCCGCGAACTGAGCGAGCGCGACCGCTGGATCTGCGAGCAGGTAGGCCCGACGCTGCGCCGCAAGGGGCTCTACTTCGTAGGCCTGGACGTGATCGGCGATTACCTGACCGAAATCAATGTCACCAGCCCGACCTGCATTCGCGAGCTGGACAAGATCTACGGCATCAATATCGCCGGGCAACTGTTCGACCAGTTGCTGGAACTGAAAGCCACCGCCTGATCCCGCCGGCGCGCAAGCAAGAATGCGACGCCGGGAATGGACAAGGTGCACGCCCGGCGGCAGACTCCCCGGCACGCTACCAGCGGCCGGCCATGTACCGCGCCGCGCAGTCACGGAACCGATCCAGCCGATGAGCCAGACCCAGAGCCCAGTTTCGCCGGCCGACCGCCTCAGCTTCACGCTGTTTCTGGCCGTGGCCGTGCACGCCACGCTGATCTTCGGGCTGGGGTTCGCGCAGGAGAAGCCCGCCGCCGCGGCCCGCACCCTGGAAGTCACTATCGCCCGTCATCAGGCCGAACGCCCGGTGGAAGACGCCGACTTTCTCGCCCAGGCCGACCAGGAAGGCTCCGGTGACCAGGCCGACAAGGCCGAGCTGACCACCACCGAGCTGGCCGATTTCGCCGACAGCAAGGTCGAGCGCGTGCAATTGCAGGCCCCCAGCGTCACCGAACCGCGCCAGTACCAGCCCCAGCGCCTGGTGATCACGACCCAGGGCGAATCACCGCGCAAGGTCAGTGTCCGCACGCCGGACGACGACAACCCCGCGCGCCCGCTGCCGATCAGCGACACCCATTCCCTCGCTGCACTGAGCCAGGAAATCGCCAGCCTGCAGGCACGCCTGGACAATCAGCGCCAAGCCTATGCCAAGCGCCCGCGCATTCACCGCCTCACCTCGGTGTCGGCCAAGGCCCATTTTGAAGCCCTCTATATCGATGCCTTCCGGCGAGACGTGGAGGCCATGGGCACCCGGCACTTCCCCCGCCGTGCCCTCACCGAACAGAAATTCGGCAACGTACGCCTGATGGTGGCCATCAATGCCGACGGCAGCGTGCGCGAGATCAATGTCCTGCAGTCCTCCGGGCACGGTTTCCTGGACGAAGCCGCCGTGCAAAGTGTGCGCCTGGCCGCGCCGTTCTCGCCCTTTTCGACGGAGATGCGCGAGAAAGCCGATGTGCTGGAAATCATCCGCACCTGGAAGTTCGACCCTGACCAGATCGTCTCCAGCCACTGAGCCGGCCAGCTTGCACCCCCGCCAGCAGGGTCGGATACTGCACCCCATGGACCCTACAAGCCTCGCGCATCATCTGCTGATCGCCATGCCCCAGCTCGACGACCCGGGCTTTGGGCAGACGGTCACCTATATCATCGAGCACGACGAGCAGGGGGCCATGGGCCTGACCCTGAACCGCCCGCTGGAGCACATCAACCTCAGCCGCGTGCTCGACAGCATGAAGATCACACCACGCGTGCCGGTCCCCGATGAGGTCCATCCGGTGGTCGCCGGGGGCCCGGTGAACACCCAGACCGGCTTCATCCTGCACCCGCCCTGCGAACAGATGTGGCACTCCACCGTGGTCCTGCAATCCGGCCTGTGGCTGACCACTTCGAAAGATGTGCTGGAAGCCATCGCCTGCGGCCAGGGGCCCTCGCATTCCCTTGTCGCCCTGGGCTACGCAGGCTGGGAAGCCGGCCAGCTGGAACAGGAACTGGCCGAAAACGCCTGGCTCACCACACCGGCCCAGCCGGAGATGGTGTTCGACGTACCGTTCGCCGAGCGCTGGCATGCGGCGGCCAGGCAGATCGGCATTGATCTGCATCTGATTTCCACCCAGGCGGGACACAGCTGAGTGACGGGAAAGCTGTCCAGCGCGCCGCCTGCGGCGATACCCGTCGCCGGCCCAACCGTTGGCACAGACACCCCATGACCACCACCCTGCTCGCCTTCGATTTCGGCACCCGCAAGATCGGCCTGGCCAGCGGCCAGTCGCTGACCGGCACCGGCTCACCGCTGCCGGCGCTGCCGTGCCGCGAGGGCATCCCCGACTGGGAACAGGTGCGGCGCCTGCTGGCGGAATGGCAACCCGACCTCCTGCTGGTCGGCCTGCCGCTGAACATGGACGGCACCGACAGCGACCTGAGCCAGCGCGCCCGCCGTTTCGCCGGCCGCCTCAAGGGCCGCTTCGGCAAACCCGTGCAACTGATCGACGAACGCCTCTCCACCCGCGAGGCCCGCGACCGCCTCGGTGATCACTACCGTGGCGGCAGCGATCCGCGCGTGGACAGCATGGCGGCCGTTTTGCTTATAGAATCCTTCTTCAACGATGGCGCCGGAGAAGCCGTGTGAGTGATTTCAGCAGTGCCCATATCGACCAGTTGCTTGAACGCATGGCCACCGAGCTGCATGCACACCTGGCGAAACGTCGCATCAGCCAGCATGTCCTGGTCGGCATCCATTCCGGCGGCGCCTGGGTGGCCGAAGCGCTGCACACCAAGCTGAGCGACAGCGCACCACCGGGCACTCTGGACATCAGCTTCTACCGCGACGACTTCTCCCGTCGCGGCCTGCACCCGAAAGTGAAGCCCACCACCCTGCCGTTTGATATCGACGATGCCCATGTGGTGCTGGTGGACGACGTGCTGATGAGCGGGCGCACCGTGCGGGCGGCCCTCAACGAACTGTTCGACTACGGCCGCCCTGCCAGCGTCACCCTGGCGGTGCTGTTCGACATCGGACAAAGAGAATTGCCGTTTGCCGCCGATATTTGTGGCGAACACTTGGCACTGGACCCGCAACAGCGGGTAGAATTGCGCGGGCCCGCCCCTCTCACGGCGGACATTCTGGACATGAAGGCCTGACATGAGCGATCCGGCACCGGATACCCTGCAGCTCACCGGCACTGGCCGGCTCCGCAACTTTATCGGCATTGACGGCCTGCCCCGCGCGATCCTCGAAGAAATCCTCGACACCGCCGCCTCGTTCGTCGACGTGGGCGACCGCGCCATCAAGAAAGTACCGCTGCTGCGTGGCAAGACGGTGATCAACCTGTTCTTCGAGGCCAGCACCCGTACGCGCACCACCTTCGAGCTGGCCGCCAAGCGCCTGTCCGCCGACGTACTGAACATGGACATCGCCCGCTCCTCCACCAGCAAGGGCGAGTCGCTGATGGACATGCTGCGCAACCTGGAAGCCATGTCCGCCGACATGTTCATCGTCCGCCACGGCGACTCCGGCGCCGCCCACTACATCGCCCGCCACGCGACCCCCGACGTGGCCATCATCAATGCCGGCGACGGGCGCCACGCGCACCCGACCCAGGCGATGCTCGACATGTACACCATCCGTCACTACAAGGGCCGCTTCGAGGGCCTGAAAGTGGCGATCATCGGCGACATCCTGCACTCGCGCGTGGCCCGCTCGCAGATCCACGCGCTGAACATTCTCGGCGCCGAAGAGGTGCGCGTGGTCGCACCGAAGACGCTGCTGCCGGTGGATATCGAAAGCCTGGGCGTCACCGTCTGCACCGATCTCAACCAGGGCCTGCGCGACGCCGACGTGGTGATCGCCCTGCGCCTGCAGAAAGAGCGCATGGACTCCGCGCTGCTGCCGTCGGAAAGCGAATTCTTCCGTCTCTACGGCCTGACCAACGACCGCCTGCGCGCCGCCCACCCGGACGCCATCGTGATGCACCCCGGCCCGATCAACCGCGGCGTGGAGATTGCCTCCGAAGTGGCCGACGGCGAGCGCTCGGTGATCCTGCACCAAGTCACCTTCGGCATCGCCGTGCGCATGGCCGTAATGTCCATGTGCATGAGCGGCCGCGAAACCGAACGCGACGACAGCCTGACCCCGGAACGCCCGCATGCAACCACGCGCTGACCTGCTGATCCGCAAGGCCCGGGTGATCGACCCGGCCACCGGCCGCGACGAGATCGCCGACCTGCTGGTGGAAGGCGGCCGCCTGAGCCGCATCGGCGCCAGCCTGGATGCGCCCGGCGCCGAGCTGTTCGACGCCGACGGCCTGTGGCTGATCCCCGGCCTGGTCGACACTTGCATCCGCCTGCCGGAACCCGCCAGCGGCCGCGCCGGCAGCATCGCCAGCGAAACCCGCGCCGCCGCCAGCGGCGGCATCACCCACATGGCCGCCCTGCCGGACACCGACCCGGTGGCCGACAACCCGGCCGTGGTGCGGCTGATTCGCGAACGCGCCATCAAGGCCGGCTTCGCCCGCGTGATGCCCATTGCCGCCCTGACCCAGGGCCTCGCCGGCAGCCAGCTTTCCGAAATGCAGACCCTGAAAGAAATGGGCTGCATCGCCGTCGGCAACGCTGGCCACCGGGTGCAGGACGCACTGGTACTCAAGCGCTGTCTGGAATACGCCGCCACGTTTGATCTGCTGGTGATTTTCCGTCCGCAGGACGGTGCGCTCAGTGCCGGCGGCTGCACCCACGAAGGCCCGGTCGCCTCGCGCCTGGGCCTGCCCGGCATCCCCGCCGTGGCGGAAACCGTGGACCTGGCCCGCGCCCTGCTGCTGGTGGAAGCTACCGGTGTACGCGCCCACTTCCATCAACTGAGCTGCGCTGCCAGCGTGGAGCTGCTGCGCGATGCCCGCGCCCGTGGCCTGCCGGTAACCGCAGACGTGAGCGTGCATCACCTGCTGCTGGATGAATACGCCATCGAAGGCTTCAACAGCCTCTGCCATATCGACCCGCCGCTGCGTCGCCGGGAAGACCGTGCCGCCCTGCTGGCGGCGGTGGCCGACGGCACCATCGATGCGATCTGCTCGCAGCACACGCCGCTGAGTTCCTCCGCCAAACTGGCCCCCTTCCCGGCCACAAAACCCGGCATTTCCGGGCTGGATACGCTGCTGTCGCTGACACTCAAGCTGGTCGAGGAACAAAAACTGCCGCTGATGCGCGCCCTGGATGCCCTGACCCAGGCACCGGCCCGCTGCCTCGGCTTGCCGGTGGGCAATCTGGAGAACGGACGGCTGGCCAGCCTGTGCGTGGTGGATGGCAAGGCACAGCGTGTGCCGGAAGACGACTGGCTGTCGGCGGGCAAGAACTCGCCCTGGCTGTCGGAAAGCCTGCCCGGTGCCGTGCGGCTGACGGTCTGCGAAGGGAAAGTGACCTGGCTGTCCGATTGACGCCGCCCGGGCGCGCATTCGACATCCCCGCCCTCGTCCCGTACCATGCGCGCCTTGCTTCACAACCCGATACTCTGATGATCGTGATCTCCTCCCGGCGGCCTACGCCACCCTAGTTTCTCGCCCCCTCCTACCGGCTTCGTGCCTGTAACGCACCCGTGTGTCCGCGCGGGGCTGCGCGCTGTGCTGCTGTGTCATCGCGCTGAACGCCGCCCGACTGCGGGCATTCCATCCCTTTTTCCGGAATAACGATCCATGTGGCATGCTCTTCACCAGAACTGGTTCTCTAACCTGCGTGGCGACCTGCTCGCCGGTCTTGTTGTCGCCCTGGCGCTGATCCCCGAGGCCATCGCCTTCTCCATCATCGCCGGCGTGGACCCGAAAGTCGGCCTGTACGCATCATTCTGTATCGCCGTGGTCACCGCCTTCGTGGGTGGCCGGCCCGGCATGATTTCCGCCGCCACCGGCGCCATGGCGCTGCTGATGATCACCCTGGTGAAAAGCCACGGCCTGGAATACCTGCTCGCCGCCACCCTGCTCTGCGGCGTACTGCAAATCGGCGCCGGGTACCTGAAGCTCGGCAGCCTGATGCGGTTTGTCTCCCGCTCCGTGGTCACCGGCTTCGTCAATGCACTGGCCATCCTGATCTTCATGGCGCAGTTACCGGAGCTGACCAATGTGACCTGGCATGTGTACGCCATGACCGCGGCCGGGCTGGGTATCATTTATCTGTTTCCCTATGTGCCGTTGCTTGGCCGGCTGATTCCCTCTCCCCTCATCTGCATCGTCGTCCTGACCCTGGTCGCCTGGCTGGCGGGGCTGGATATCCGCACCGTAGGCGACATGGGTGAACTGCCAGATACCCTGCCGGTATTTCTGTGGCCGGATGTGCCGCTGAATCTTGAAACACTGCTGATCATCTTCCCCTATTCCGCCGCACTGGCTGTGGTCGGCCTGCTGGAATCCATGATGACCGCCACCATCGTCGATGACCTGACCGACACCGGCAGCGACAAGAACCGCGAGTGCAAAGGCCAGGGTGTCGCCAACATTGCCTCCGGGCTGATCGGCGGCATGGCCGGCTGCGCCATGATCGGCCAGTCCATCATCAACGTGAAATCCGGTGGCCGCACCCGGCTCTCCAGTTTCACCGCCGGCTTTGTGCTGCTGATGATGGTGATCTTTCTCAGCGATCTGGTGTCGCAGATTCCCATGGCCGCGCTGGTGGCGGTGATGATAATGGTCTCCATCGGGACTTTTTCCTGGGATTCCCTGCGCAACCTGCGCAACTACCCGCTTTCCAGCAACATCGTCATGGTGGCCACCGTGGCGGTGGTGGTCGCCACGCATAACCTCGCCTACGGTGTAGGGGTGGGCGTGCTGCTGGCAGCATTGTTTTTCGCCAACAAGATCGGGCATTACCTCTATGTCGAATCCAGCATCGATGTAGATGGCCGGGAACGGCGCTATAACGTCATCGGACAGGTGTTCTTCTCCTCATCGGAGAAATTCGTTGCCGCCTTTGATTTCAAGGAAGCCATTGATAAGGTCGTGATTGACCTGCACCGGGCACACTTCTGGGACATCACCTCCGTGGCCGCCCTGGACAAAGTGGTGATCAAGTTCCGGCGCGAAGGCACCGAAGTGGAAGTGCTCGGCCTCAATGAAGCCAGTGCCACCATCGTCGACCGCTTCGGCGTGCACGACAAACCCGATGCCATTGACCAACTGATGGGGCACTGAGCATGACGACAAAGCGCTCCGGGCAACAGGAGATAACTACCATGCCGCACCTGTTCGCCTGCATCGACGGCTCGCCCTCTTCGCCCGCCGTCTGCGATTACGCCGCCTGGGCCAGCCAGCGCCTGAGCACACCGCTGACACTGCTGCACGTGCTGGATCACCAGACCTATCCGGTTGCAGGCAACCTCACCGGCAACATCGGCCTCGGCAGCCGCGAGGCATTGCTCACCGAACTGGCCGAACTGGACGAGCGCCGCAACAAACTGGCGCTCGAACAGGGCCGGCTGATGCTGGAAGCCGCGCGCGACCGCCTTGATGCGGACGAGATTCGCCTCCGTCAACGCCACGGCGATCTGCTCGAATGCGTACTGGAACTGGAGCAGGACATCCGCCTGCTGGTCATGGGCCGGCAGGGCGACACCAGCGGCTTTCAGGGACGCGACATCGGCAGCCATCTGGAAAGCGTGATTCGCGCCCTGCACCGGCCCATTCTGGTATCGCCGGTTCAGTTCAGCGCCCCCAGAAGCGCCATGCTGGCCTACGACGGATCAGAAACAGTGCGCAAAGGCGTGCGGATGATCGCCGCCAGTCCCCTGTTCCGCGACATGTCGATCCATCTGGTGATGGTCGGCGCAGATACCAACGACGCCTGGGCACAACTGGAAGCCGGCCTGAACGTCCTGCGCGACGCGGGGCTGACTGCCGAGGCGGTGATTCGTCCCGGCGAGGTGGAACCGACGTTGCATGCCTATCAGCAGGATCACGGGATTGATCTGCTGGTGATGGGGGCGTATGGGCATTCCCGGATTCGGCAGTTTCTGGTGGGGAGTACTACGACGCAGATGTTGCGGACCGCGACTTCGGCGCTTTTGCTGCTGAGATAGGCGGCGGATGACTCCTCTGCCCGGAGTAATGCTCCTTACCGAAAAAGGAAGACTCGTCGGACGCAACGACAAATGCAATGGTAGTAAGGGGTATCGTCCGGGGCTAGCTGGGATGCACGGGATTGGGTCGTGGCAGCGCTCCTTGCTGATTGAGTTGCCACCATAACCGAAACTCGCCAGGGGAAATGTCAGTTTATTGACCCGATCGCTGTAAGAGATTGTCCAATTTGTGCGTGTCCTCAAATTCCTGTGCTGTTGCCGCTCCGGGTGGGAGATCAGTCTTCCTCGCTGTCGTCCCAGAGGGCATTGAGCTTTTTTCGCAGGGCCAACAGCGCCGCCGTCTCGACCAGTGCTTTCTCCTTGCGGTGCAGCTCCTTTTCCAACTGCCGGATTCGCTTGCGGGCCTGCTTGTCCGCCTTCTGATCTCGAAGCACTCGAGCATCGCCCGAGGCCACACCATCCAGACACGCGGCCTTCCAGGCTTTGATCTGCTCGGGATACAAGCCCTTCAGGCGGCAGTATTCATTCAGCTCGGCTTCACTCAGCGTGGCCGTTTCCATCACCGTTGCCAGCTTCGCTTGCGGTGACCAGTCATCTGATTGTTTGCCGCTTCCCGACACAGGCATCCCCCGTTCTCTGGCTTGATTACGCCAATTGTACAGGGTCGCTTCACTGATGCCTTCCTGGCCAGCAACCACTGGTACTGAGAGATTTTCAGGCGGTAATAGCCGTTTCAGGATGGCTGACTTGCGCTCCTCGGAATATCGGGGCATATCTGTCCTCGTTGCCGCTCCCTCTGGATTCATGTGAGGCGACAACTATCCTGACAGAGGGGGAATCCGTCAAACCGAATGTCAGTTTATTGACCGGATCGCTGTAAGAGATTGTCCAATTTGTGCGTGTCCCGGACTTCGTTGATCAGGCTTTCAACAATTTATCAATAACCAATGGGATGAGACAGAATTGTTTACAGGCTCCTCAATGGAAGACACCAAGCGTCCAACCGTGCGTGCCCTAGATTTCCGCACATCCCTTTGAATCCCCATCATCTGGTCATGCCATGTATGGCCAACGATTGCCTCAGCAAATCATTCAAGCCTCCCATACTTGGCACCAAACCCGCCATCCGTATAGAATCACTCAGCACAAGCGCTAATTCCTCGCTTCCATCTCCGACCCTCCCTCCAATAACTACTTTTCTCGCCCCTCCTTTCATCTTAACAATATCCACAAGAAGACGATCGCCACTTTCATTGTAGAAGGCCAACACTCCCTCCTCCACAGCTTCCGGCTCGACGTACCTTTCGGCATCAGCTTTGGTATGGAAGAAATTTATGTCGTGCCCTTCAATCACTATAAACATCTTAATCCTATATTAAAATCTATCGAAGAAACTTTTATCGGTAGATTTCGTCTCAACTGGACGATGCCTATTAATACCTTGGCCATCGAGTGGCACCCCTGTATCCGGGTTTGTTACACGTCGATGGTAGTGCGGGTATCTACCTATAGGATGACCTGTCCTATTACCGAAAGGAGCAACCCTAAAGTTATTTCCAAAGCGAAACTCTTTACCTATTGCAAACCAGCTTGCGCCCTGGCCTATTGGATAAAAAAATATCCCAATATCCAGAATTCCCTGTATGTACGATGACAACCCTTCCGTAAATATCATATCCTGAGTTGGGTAGGGAACGTTCATTCCAGCGCCTATCATCGCCCTTACCTCGGCCGATGCATAGTAATCTTTAATACCTCTCAATGTTTCTGGGTTTCTTGATACCCCGGCAGGAGCAGGAAAGTCCCTACTACCCATCTGATTGAATAAGTATCCCATTGCTCCAGTTACTGCGCCTACAGAAAATTTCCCCCCAGTAACTTCAGAGACTGTTCCACTAATAAAACCGGCAGCTACAGTTCCCATCCCCGGATCGCTGGCGGTCTTAATTTCTATATAGTCACCAAGAACCCCTTCAACGAAACCACCCGTCATTCCCGATTGCACATCTGAACCAGCCGCGGCTGCAAAGATGCCGCCTCGCACAGCATGTGCAGCCCCACTAGCGTGCCACTCCCACCCCCTGCTCCCAATCTTCTTTGCAAAAGCGGCATTTGCATAGGCCAAGGCACCAGCCCTAACACCAGCTTGCAAAGCATCTGATAATGAGCCTCCACTACCGTATGAAATACTTGTCGTAACGATGGCCTGGTAGGCAGAAACACAACCAGCCGCACCAACTCCCCCTGTGATAAAAGCACATGCACCTACTCCGACAAGCCCTATAACTTCCCCTGCATATTTATTTCTAGCTGCAAATCTGGCAAGCTCCTTCCCTAGAGACTTCAAAGACCCCTCTATAAGTAAGTGTTTTGGATCAAAGGTGCCCAATTTAAATCTTTTCATTACCCTTCGAATTTTCTTCCATGTTTTACTTAACCACGAGTATCCAGACGGATCTGTGAAGCTCAAAGGACTGTTTAGAACATAACTGTATCGGTTATAACTCTCGGTGTTCTCAAGCCCTTTGATTACCGGGTCAGCACTAAGGAATCTACCTATAGTTGGGTCGTACACTCGGCCACCCATATGGATCAGCCCCACTTGATCCAACATCTCATGACCTGAGAAGCCTTTACTGGTGGCTGCGTCGCTACGATCAATCTGGTTCCATATTAGATCAGTGATCGCTTCCCAGTTGATGGACGCCCTTGGCCGTCCCCATGGATCATATTGATATCGCTCACTGACACCGCCCAACGCATTGACCGTTGCAATAACGGAACCTATCGCATCAGATACCAGATATTCTTCCTTCTTGGAACCTTCCACTCCGTCTTCAAACGAAACAACCGCACCGCCAGGCAGCGAGAATCGCTCCTTGACGCTGGTCTGGCCCTGTTCCGTCTTGACGATCTTCTCGTAGGCACCAAATGAGTACTTCGTGGTTGACTCTGTTCCGTAAGTAGTCACTGTCTTCAGAATACTGCGCGAAGGTCCATATATAAGCTGAACCGACGCACTAGAGGTTTGAATTTGATCCGGCTTGTTGAAGGAGGTATAGGAAATAGTGCGACCATCTCCAGACACCATATTGCCGCCGCCATCGTAGCAATAGCTCGCGTTTCGGGCGCCCGAGACGCTGGTAACCGCGTGCGGCCCAGGCGTATAGGCCTGCCCGTTTACTTCACAAGCCTCTCCATAGACGTAGGAGCCAACATCGTTCCTGTTCAGGATGTTACCCGATACATCGTAAGTGACCGACTGGTTATAAGATGCCGCTGGCACATTCATATTAACAATCGACGCGTTGGTAAGCCGGTTGCTATTGTCGTAGGAAAACGTCTCCTGAATATGCTGGTTCAGTGAGGCAATCTGCTCCGCCCGTTGCCGCATCAAGCCACGCGCGTCATAGGCGTAAGTCTGGTTCTGAATGGCCCATTCCGATGTATAGGCAACCTTTGCACGCATCGCCTGAAGGAAGCCGGACGCTGCATCATACTCCGCCCGCCCCTGAATCATGCCATTCGCCAGGCTTCTTTCTGTCACCTGACCCCGGGCATCCTTGTCTGTCACCCGCCAGTAGTAATCCGCCAGACCTGGCTTGCCGATTTCGTAGAGGTACCCGCCATTGTTGTATCGATACTCAATGGTTACCGAAGGCCCACCCACTTCGTGCAGCACGGTTTCTTGCGTGAGCCTGCCGGTCGCGCTGTCATAGACGGAACCACCGGTAAGCTCCAAACCATCGTATTCAATATCAACTGACAGAACCCGCCCAAAGGCATCATAGAAAGGCTCTTCTGAGTATCCATTGATATCCTGCAGCAACGCCAGGCGACCCACGCCTTTCGCCGGCTGGTCATACGACCAGGAAGTTGTAGCTGCCTGGCCCGCGCATTGGTTCAGGGCAGATGCTTTCGCAACAGACCAGCTGGATGAAGACAGATAATCATCTACGCGGGCAACCATGCGCCCGATCTGATCGTAGGCGAAACATACTCGGCGACCGCTACCATTTTCCTGCAGCGCTATGCGCCCGGCACCGTCGTATGCGTACTGCCAGTTTCCGATATTGGGGTCGGTGGATGTCAACCGTCTGCCAAGCACATCATAGGTGTTTTCAACCTGTACTTGATCCGGCAAATCAATCCTGGTCAGATTTTCATAAGCATCATAGTGATAAAGAATGGTGCGCTGAGCCGCGTCAGTAGCCGAACGCATATTGCCGTTTACATCGCTGACCACCACGCTGGTTTGGGATATCTGGCTACCGGAGACAGGATCACTCCAGTTAGCGGTCTGCTCAACGGCATAGGCATGATACTCCGTGAGGAACTGTACGCCGGAGGCCGTAGTTTCCTCCAAAGTACGTCCCAGGACGTCCCGGCTCACTACTGTGTTCCAGTAAGTCGGCATGCCATATACAAACGGCTCGGAGCTGCGTGTTACCTCACCTTTATCATCGTATTGGGTACGGACAATGATCGTCTCGCCAGAGAAGCCAGGTGAATGCGCCTCGATTGTTCTTCCAAGCACATCTACATATTCAATTGACGAGTCTGTTATTCTCGCGCCCGTACTCGATTCCAACCAGGACTCAGTGTAGTACCGCGCCAAAGCTGGGCATCCAGTATTGCAGCCGCCAATTCTCGTTTGACTTCGTTGGCCAGATGCAGATATCTCGGTCTTCAGGCGCCCGATGGCATCATAATCCCAATAAGCCGTCAGTCCATTCGCATCGGTCTGACTGAGCTTGTTGCCTGTGGCCAGGTCGTACCCATAGCTCATGGTATGACCCAGCGTATTCTCCTCTTGCAGCACAAACCGACCCTGATGATCATAGGTATACGACACCATCTGGTCGGGCAAACCGGGATGAATAGCGGTTACGGACGACTTCGCTCCGAATTGATTGTAGGTGTAGTGTTTCTCCGTGCGCAGCGCCGGATTGTCTGGCTCGATGATTTCCTTGTGCAGCATACCGCCAATACCCGGCATGACTGGCGAGTAATACTCCCAGGCAGAGGTACGTGTTATCGGCGCAGATGTCACACCGTTATAACTTGCAGCCTGTGTCACTTCCGATCTTGTTAAACGTCCGAGCACCCACTGTTCAGGATAATTCTGATAGGTATTTGTCAGCGTCTTGGTGAAAGACTGATTTTGGCCGGACGTCGTGATGGTTTGGCTTGCCAGATTGCCATAGGCGTCATTCTCGTTCTCTGTCACTGTGGTGCTTATTAGTGTTCCGTCGAGCTCATACTTCCTGGAAGTACTGCCGAGCAGCCATACCGTGTATCTTAGAGGCAAATCCTTATTCCAGATCGTATCTGTCCACGGATGTATCATGAACCCGTCTAACCAGTATATTACTGTCTTCCAATCATATTCTTCTTCGGAGACGACTCTGAAGTTGCCCGGGGAGACTTGGTAAGCTGTTTCAGCACGAAGCAGTTGGCCGGCCTGATGGCGGTTCACCTCATGGCTGAACCACGCTTCATATCGCTTTTTCCCTTCTTCTGAAACCACCCGCTCATAATCAAAACCCAGCCCGCCCCGTTCATCCGGCATGTACCCATAGTTCTTATAAAAATAGCTTTGCTCTGATAGGCCCCCTACCCCATTCGAAGCCATGAACTTAGCGACCACCGTCATGCCCGAACTCAGGTATATCTGGCCCTCTGGGCCGACCTCTGCGTCATAGTCATAAACGCTTGGGTCTGATACGTCTTTGTATTCAACGCCGTAGTAAAGGCCTTGTCCGTTCTTCACGGATAACAGAAGGTCTTGCCGCTGGCTGTTTTGCGGCCCATAGCACGCCATGCCTCTGTTATGTGGGGTATTGGATTTCCAGTAGAGCGCACAATATCGTGGCTCTCCGTCGCCGTATATATCGGCCCAGCCACGATTAACCTCGCGGAGCCCTCTCAGTCCGGTCTGGTTCACCCCCAGATCCGGAAGGGTGTAGTTTGTAATGGCGGCCCCGAACCCCGAGGAAGTGCCAAGGAAGCATTTAATATCTGCGCCATGCCATTGCTTTGCGTAGCCTCGCTCAATGCACCAATCTATCTTTCCGTCATTGTTGATATCCATGAACTGCACGGCTTCAGCCAGCAGATCCTCACTCACACCGCCGGCCACCACGGGCGTCAATGGCATAAAAGTCGAAACTATGTCTTCTCCCCATCCCGTGCCCAGAGATTCCAGGCAGGCTGCCTCATAACCGTGCATGCCATTTCGGGCAGTCTTGTAAATACGACAGTAGTCAGGATAGCCATTTCCTGTGAAGTCAAAGAACCCTGCATTGAACCAGCGAGTTGTCGAGCCCGGATAGACATAACCTGAAGGCTCGTCACTTTTGAAGTTTTGCCCCGTCTTTTCCCATACAGCATAGTTTATGTTCTGACCACGGTCGTTTATATGACACGTGACTTTTGATGAAGCGGCTATACAGTAATCCGGCAGGCCATCGCCGTTTACATCGGACCAGCTACCACCCGCTTCGGAAATTTCCTTTGTGAAAACATTTTCCTCAAATTCAAAACCGGCTTTCTGTATTGCACACCTCACATACTTCTTAGTGCCGTTTATATAGTCGTAGCAGTAATCCGACAGAGAGTCTCCGTTAATATCTACCCATACTCTTCCCCCAACCTTGAACTTGTCGGTCATCGCCCGAGGTATCTCATAAGAAATTACCTTCGAGAACTGACCCTCTTCCGATTGGTTGAGCAAGCATTCAAGTTTGTCATTCGAAGCAAGTGGTCTGGAATAACACAGGTCGACATACCCATCATTGTCGATATCTATCCATGATGGATCGACATTCCAGTTAAAGTAGCTCGACGTATTGCTGTTGTGGACGAACCGCCACCCTGAAAGGTTTGTCGGGATGTTAATCTGCGAGGAAAAATTACCCGCGCCATCGCTGATGTAGCAAACTACCTCCACCGGCGAATGATCAAAATCCTGGGTTGGCGATATGCGGCAATAATCGTCAAATCTGTCACGATTGATGTCCACCCAGCCATTAAACCGGGGCACATAGATTCCTTCCTGGAAAGTACTGACTGTCGTCGGCGCACCGGGGAACTTCATGTATACCGCGTCAGAGAAATTATGGCTGGTCGTTTTTTCCCAACTAAAATTCGTTGGCTGAAGGCATTCAGCCCCAACACCACACTCTACAATTTCTGAAAGCAACGACTTTTTGGTAACCGTGCTGATCTCATAATTAAGAAAGTACTGCTTGGCGACAGCCCCATTCATCCTGTTGGTTATACGGGAAAGCCTAAAATTTGCCTGATAGGTTCTTCCAAGCACTGCACTGGTCATTCCATATTGATCTGGCTCATAAGTCAGCTCAACCGATGCATAACCGTAGCCGCCAATTTCTGGCTTCAAGGTGTAATAGATTCGCTCAGGGAATTCACCACCTGTATTCGGCAAATAGGTGATTCGATAACCGTATCCCAGTCGATCCTCGACGCTACTCAGCGCCCATTTTCCTATCACTCCACCATTGATATCGCCAGAAATTCTGGTGTCGGCATCTGAGCCATACTTGGTGATGTCTCCATTTTTTCCGTAAACAACGAACGTGCCCTGATCTGCTTCGGAGCTGGTTCGTTGGTACCTGATTTCCTGAAAGGATTCGCCCTCTGTTCGATATACCGATCCATCCGCCCAGTAATCGCCTCTGACCAACACCAACCTGTTTCCATCCAGGCATGCCATATCGTCGGTGGTCCCTCGAACACCCTGCACAAAGCCTTCACGCAGAAAAGATCTACCACATCGCTCTACGGATGAGACAAGGGACAGGCTGAATCCCATTCCTGCATGGCCGTAGTCAGCGCCACTGCTATAAGAAAGGGAAAAACTGGGATTTACCCCTGCTCCACCCGGAACGAGGTTAATGGGGATTGAGTATTCAGCTCTCCCGTTACTTACCGAAAACGATCCGGGGGACGCACCAACCAGAGAATAATTAACGCCTGAATGCGGCGCCGAACCAAACCCCGAGCCATTCCACGTTGCACGGTAGCCTGATGCTGTGACAATTGCGGTGTTTTGTCCGTACTCATCTTCCTCGAAGTCAATACCTGGAGCACCAGAAACCAGGTGTCCGTCAATATCCAGGAACTGGTCTTTTAGATAGAGCGACTCCCCGTCACTTCCTAAATAGACGCTGTTAATGTCTGGATCATGTGAGTGGATAAATACATCCGGGATTCCATCGCCATCAAGATCTTTTATCCATATTGCTGCTCCATCGTAACGCTGACCCGGGATTGCAGCACCATCCGTCATGCTGCATTCGACAAACTCGCCCGAGGCTGTTCCGCAAAGAAGTATGTCTGGAATCCCCTTGTTCATGGGGATGGCAGCAGTCACGCCACGCGCGATAAAAATATTGTTCTGCAGCTTTCTTGCTTTTAAAAGTATGTCAGGATAGCCGTCCAGACCGTACTCTGCGCTATCTATATCACCGTAATAGATATGGTAACTTCTTTGGTCAAGCGACGTTGTATCTGCATGAACATGCGGCCCGATAAGAAACATTGATGCGAAGATAACCATCCAAGCATATGGTTTCATGATTACTGTTCCTTATCTTTAATATTCAGACAGCCGTGTCATCTTCTGTAGAAACGACAGCAAGATACCCGCCACAGATTCGTTCAGATAACTTAGTGACGAAGGCGCATTTTTAACGCAAAGGGAGACGAACGAGACAAAGCTGTCTCGCTCCAGCCCCAGTTGTCCAGAGCAGTCTTTGTTAGCTTTTAATCAGCATGCACTCGCATACCTGTAAACATGCGCCCCATGCCGCTTGGCCCACCCTCATTAGGGATGCTTGCACTGGTGTTGCAAGCCGTACCTTCAAGGATGATATCTACGGTTGCGCCAGAAGAAAGCGCAGCCATCCAATGGGAGACTCGCAGAGCGAAGTTTACGGTATGCTCGGTGGTCCGCCAGTAACTCACCAGATTAAGCTGGTCAGTTGGCGCACACCCTGTATTGACGGGGGACGAGGGCTCAAAGCGGACTTCTGTGATCCGGTATCCACCCTGATCGTACAGAGCCACACTTTTTAGTTTCACATTCTTAATTAACTGAGAGGAAGGTGGTGCCGCGATGGCAGCGCTGGAAAGTGAATAGGCAACGGCAATCAGGCCCCAGATTACGCTTGATCTGATCCAATTCATCGACTCATCCTTTATTTTTTCTATGTATTTCCCTCCGGCGATTTTCCGACAGCATTTTTGATATGTCTACCAAAAGTTTTAATTTCAATTTGGCATCATTCATCAAAACAATATCCAAATAATTCGATATCGCGCGCATATATTTTTTCGACAATCGCTCTGGATCTATCCGTATAAAACTCCTGATACCCCACCCGCTTACTACTATTCAAATGCGGCAACTTCACATCCAGCCCCAACTTCTCACAAATAACATCAAAATCCTCATTCAGCCGCTCATACCGCCCCACAAAATCCATCGCCATTCCCCCAAACCTGTCCGTCACAAACTCCGACTGCGGCGTAAACAGATGCTTGCGCCGAATATTCTCCGGTGTCAGCCAGTGACAGACGAAATCCTCGAAGCTGTCGAAGCGATGGAAGAATTCCCCCCAGGCGGTATCGTCTTCGCTGGATTTAGCGCCACCTTCGCGCAGATAAGTCCAGGCGGAGACCAGGCGGTCCCACGGGTTACGCACGATGGCGAATTTGAAGTAACGGTCGAAACGGTCCGGGTCGATGCGCTGGTACCACTCCGCGTTGGCGTGTTCGACGGAATTGACGTTGAACAGGGATTTCACCAGGCTGCGGCCAGCGGTTTTGGGGATGTGGATAAACAGCGCCTGCCGCTCATCGAAGCACTCCGGGTAGCGCGCCCGGCCTTTGAGGATTTTCTCGATGTAGCGGCGGTCTTTCTCGGGGATGTAGCTCAGCAGGTGGTCGCGTTCCTGGCGTGGGAGCATGGCCAGCAGCATTCTTCCGGAAAGGCTCATAATCAGAACATCTGGGTTGCGGGAGTTGCCGGGATTATACCGGTTTACTCCCCCAATCCCAGAATGCGCCCGGCCTCAGCTGGCAGGCGGGAATTCTACCAACATGTCGGTGATCAGCTTGTCGATCAGCGCCTGGCGGGCCTCCGGTTTCATCTCTTCGGTCAGGTTGCGACGGCCGGCGCCGCGCCAGATGGCCTGTTTGTCGTCGGGACGTACGAACTCCACGACCAGCTTGCCTTCGCGTATCTGGTAGGAATCCGGTGCGGTGACGACGCCCAGGCCGTAGGCGCCGCGGCCGTAGCCCAGGCCATAGGAGAAGCCGGAGCTCTCGTTGCGGATCTCGGTTTCGATGTCGTAGCGCACCAGGATATCGGCCTCTTCCGGCAGGGTGGAACGCATGCCGCGCGCGCCCAGTTCGCGGTTGAGGCTGCGCTCGATGCGCGCGGCGTCAAGAGAGAGGTATTCCTTGCCTTCTTCACGGGGCATGAACGCGTAGGTATCGTACTGTCCGAAGCGCGCCTGCTGATCGTAATCGATCACCACGCTGGCGCACCCGGAGAGCAGCACCAACAGCATGGGCATCATCAGCCAACCTGTCCGTTTCACACTATGGCTCATCACGGCACTTCCTCCTGCGAGACGTTTCTGACTGCTTGGACGGCGTTGACGCCGACTTTATCCCGTTATACCGCAGGGGAACGTAATTTATCGTGATGGCCGGCTATTCTGCGGCGCTGACCGGCGCGAAGCGCGGCTGGCGCACGCCGTCGCGTTCTATCTGCTCAATGAACATCGCCAAGGGCCGCACCCAGAGGCCGTGGTCACCGTAGAGTGCGCGATAGACCACATAGTCCTCGAGGGTTTCGCTGTGGCGCGCCACCTCGACCAGCTCGTACAGGTTGCCTTTGAAGTGCCGGTACAGGCCCGGCGCAGGGTGACCGTCAGCCATGCCCTTCCTCTCCTCTCAGCTGTTCGCCCGTGGCTTCCACTTCCCGACACAGGGCACCCACGCGGCGGCGCAGGATGTCGCCGAGATGCCGGACGCCGGGGCCGGCGTAATCCTGATCGGTGAACACCAGATACAGGTCCGCAAAGCGCTCGGCGCCTTCCCGCAACGGCAGCATTTTCAGGCGGCCGGTATCCAGCTCATTGCGGATTTTCCATTCCGGGTACCAGGCGAAGCCCTGGCCACTGCACGCCGCCTGGATGGACGTGGCGAAGTGGCTCAGGGTCCAGCGCTGTTCGGAACCGAGCCAGCCGGAGTCGATGCGCCGGTTGCCGGAATCGCGGATCACCAATTGGCGGAAGCGGCGCAAGTCACGGAAATCCAGCTCGCGGTCCAGTTGATGCAAGGGATGTTCCGGGTGTGCCACCGGCACGAACCGGGCACGCATCAGGTGGTTGCCCAGAAAGCCCGGTGGCAAGCGGCCGGCAATGGCCAGGTCGACGCGTTTTTCCAGCAGCGCTTCATCCGTGCCGGTGAGGACCGTTTCGTAGAGCTCCACCCGCGTGTCGGGGAAGCTCTGACCAAATTCGGCCAGGCACTCAAGCATGAGCCAGGTGGGGAAGATGGCCTCCACGGCAATGCGGATCTCCGCTTCATGCCGCTGCGCCAGGTGGGTGGCCGCCGTTTCCAGCGCCTGTGCCTCGTTGACCAGTGCCCTGGCGCGACGGTACAGCAACTCGCCGGCGGGGGTGAGCACCGCCTTGCGACCCTGCAGGGCAAAGGCACGCAAGTCCAGTGTGGTCTCCAGCTTCTGGATGGCGTAGCTGATGGCCGACTGGCTCTTGTCCAGCGCCTCGGCGGCCGCAGCGTAGCCACCCTCATCTACCACCGCCAGCAGTGCCCGCCATTGTTCCAGGGTGATTTTCGGTTCTGTCATGGGGAATACATCAGGCAGACTGATTGAATCAGTCAAATCTATCGCCTTTTTTATCCATATGACAGATGTATTCTGGTCTCAATCGAAAGCGAAGGAGCAATGACATGGGATTGCTGGTCGACGGCATCTGGCAGGACAAGTGGTATGACACCGACAAGACCGGCGGGCGCTTTGAGCGCAGCGCGGCGCAGTTCCGCAACTGGGTGACCGCCGATGGCAGCGCCGGCCCGCAGGGCAAGGGCGGCTTCAGGGCGGAACCCGGCCGTTATCACCTGTATGTGTCGCTGGCCTGCCCCTGGGCGCATCGCACGCTGATTTTCCGCGAGCTGAAGGGCCTGCAGGACATGATCGATGTATCGGTGGCACATCCGCTGATGCTGGGCGAAGGCTGGACCTTCGAGACGGATTTCCCCGGCGCCACGGGCGACCGGCTCAATGATCTGTCACGGCTGTATGAACTGTACCTGAAGGCGGATGACAACTACTCCGGCCGGGTCACGGTGCCGGTCTTGTGGGACCGGCACCAGCAGACCATCGCAAGCAATGAATCGGCGGACATCATCCGCATGTTCAACAGCGCCTTTGATGAGGTGGGTGCGAAAGCGGGCGACTACTATCCCGCACCGCTGCGCGACGAGATCGATGAGGTGAACAGCTGGGTCTATGACCAGGTGAACAACGGCGTGTACAAGGCCGGGTTTGCCACCAGCCAGGAGGCTTACGACGATGCGGTGACGACGCTGTTCGACGCGCTCGACCGGCTTGAGCAACGATTGAGCCGCCAGCGCTATCTGGTCGGCGAGCAGGTGACCGAAGCGGACTGGCGCCTGTTCACTACGCTGGTGCGGTTTGATCCGGTGTATGTCACGCACTTCAAATGCGACCGGCGCCGGATCAGTGATTATCCGAACCTGATGAACTATGTCCGCGATCTGTACCAGACACCTGGCGTGGCCGGCACGGTGAACCTTGCGCACATTCGCAATCACTATTTCCGCAGCCACCCGACCATTAACAAGTACGGCATTTTACCCATCGGGCCGGAAGTGACGTTTGATCAGCCCCACGATCGCGGCCGCTTCTGATCCGATTCACAGAGGAGGCACTGCCATGACTGTTCGTGCACTGCGTTTTGTGATTCCCGGCATGACCACCAGCGATGGTGCTGGCGTACGCCTCAAGCGCACGCTCGGCCAGTCGCAAATGGCGCGGCTTGATCCGTTCCTGATGCTGGATGAGTTTTCCTCGGATGACGCGGCAGATTATATCGCCGGGTTTCCATCGCACCCGCATCGCGGTTTTGAAACGGTCACCTATATGCTAGACGGCCATATGCTGCACGAGGACCATCTGGGTAACCGTGGCGACCTGACCCCGGGCGGCGTGCAATGGATGACAGCCGGACGCGGTATCATCCATTCGGAAATGCCGCAGCAGACCGAAGGCCGCATGCGCGGCTTCCAGCTCTGGCTGAACCTGCCGGCCAAGGACAAGATGAAACCGGCGGATTACCGCGATATTCCGGCGGAGGACATTCCCGTCACGGTGCGCGCAGACGGCGCGGAGGTGAAAGTGATCGCTGGCCGCCTGGATGACGCCGCCGGCCCCATTAACGGCGGCGACCGCAACATGGCTACCGATCCGTTGTACTGGGATGTGAGCGTGCGCGCTGGCAATAGCGTCACATTGCCTGTGCCGGCCTCGCACAACGCCTTCATCTATGTCTTTGAAGGCAGCCTGCGCAGCGGTGAGCGTGATGTGCCCACGCACAGCGCGGCCATTCTTGGTGATGGCGATACGCTGGAAGCCGTCGCCGGTGAACAGGGCGCACGCTTCCTGCTGCTCGCCGGCAAGCCGTTGAATGAGCCGGTAGTGCAGTACGGCCCCTTCGTGATGAACACCCGCGAAGAAATCGAGCAGGCGTTACGGGATTATCGTGACGGCACACTGGCCACACCGGCCTGACATCGGGCGCCGCGCATGCGGCGCCTTTTTTTGTTTATTGGCACAATGCCCGCGTAATGTCTGCGGCAGGCAATTGCTTGCAACCCGAGACATTCTGCCCTGCCCACAGCGGCGAGAAATCACCGCTGCCCATTCTCTCCGCCGCCGCACGCAGCGGCGCGATCGCCGTCGAGGCAAGCGGAAAGGCAGGCGGTACGTCGCTCATGGGTCCCAGCTCCCGCATCAGACGGTTCATGATGCCGCGCGCAGGCCGACCACTGAATAGATTCGTGAGCGCCGTGTGCATGGCCGTCTCACTCAGCAACGCCGCACGATGTACCGCACTGGTCGTTGCTTCATCGCAACAGAGATAGGCCGTGCCCACCTGCACTGCCGAGGCACCCAGCGCCAGCGCCGCGCGCACGCCGGCAGCATCGGCGATGCCTCCCGCCGCGATCACCGGCACGTCTACCGCCGCCACGATCTGCGGCACCAGTGCAAAGGTGCTCATCTGCGTCGTGATGTCCGTGGTCAGGAACATGCCACGATGGCCACCCGCCTCACTGCCTTGCGCAATGATCGCGTCGGCACCGTGGGCCGCCAGCCAACGCGCCTCTTCCACTGTGGTAGCGGTGCTGAGCACAGTGCTGCCCCAGCGTTTGACTTCCCGCAGCAGCGATGGCTCGGGCAGTCCAAAATGGAAACTCACCACAGGCGGCCTGAACGGCGCCACAATATCGGCAATGGCCGCACTGAAAGGCTGCCGGCCTGGTGCGTCAGGGATATTCTCGGGGTCCAGCCCCATTTCAAGATAAAAGGGGCGCAATGCTGCACGCCACTGTTGTTCGCGGTGTGCGTCCGGCGCTGTCGGGGTGTGGCTGAAAAAGTTCAGGTTGTAGGGGCGCTGCATGGCCTGCAACTGCGCCACTGCGATACGCAATGCCTCGGCAGACAGCATCGCGCAGGGCAGGGAACCCAGGCCACCCGCCGTGCTGACGGCGACGGCCAGTGCAGCATCCTGCGAGCCCGCCATGGGGGCCTGTATCAGCGGCAGTGCAGTGCCCAGAAAGGAACAGGACATCGGGCGGCTCCTCAACGTAACGGTGTCCTGATGATAATGCCTGCCGCCCGATCTTGTTACTCGGTATCTTCGATCGACAACCCGCGCGTCGCCGAATCCAGCGAACTGGAACTGGTCTCCGCCCCCAGCTTGATCATCAGGCGCAGGTCGTTCGGCGCGTCGGCGTGCATCATGGCGTCTTCGTAGGTGATCTCGCCCTGGGTGTAGAGATCATAGAGCGCCTGGTCGAAGGTCTGCATGCCGAGGTCGCGGGACTTTTTCATCAGCTCTTTCAAGAGATGCACTTCGCCCTTGCGGATGTGGTCCGCCATCAGCGGCGTGTTCAACAGTACTTCGATCACCGCGCGGCGGCCCTTGCCGTCCGGGGTGGCAATCAGTTGCTGTGCCACGATGCCGCGCAGGTTCAGCGACAGGTCCATGTAGAGCTGGCCGTGCCGGTCGGCGGGGAAGAAGTGGATGATGCGGTCCAGCGCCTGGTTGGCGTTGTTGGCGTGCAGTGTGGCCAGGCACAGGTGGCCGGTTTCGGCGAAGGCGATGGCGTAGTCCATTACCTCGCGGGAGCGGATCTCGCCGATCAGGATGACGTCCGGCGCCTGGCGCAGAGTGTTCTTCAGGGCGATCTCGAAGGAATCCGTGTCCAGACCCACTTCACGCTGGGTGACGATGCAACCCTGGTGCTGGTGAATGAATTCGATCGGGTCTTCGATGGAGATGATATGGCCTTTGGAATTGCGGTTGCGGTGGCCAATCATGGACGCCAGCGAGGTCGATTTACCGGTGCCGGTGGCACCCACGAATATCACCAGGCCGCGCTTGGTCATCGCCAGGTCCTTGATCACCGGCGGCAGGCGCAGCTCGTCCACGGACGGGATTTTCACTTCGATGCGGCGGATCACCATGCCGACCAGGTTGCGCTGGTAGAAGGCGCTGACCCGGAAGCGGCCGATACCGCGCGCCGAGATGGCGAAGTTGCATTCCTTGCTTTCGATGAACTCCTTGCGCTGTTTCTCGGTCATCACGCCGAATACGATGTCGCGCGTCATGTCCGGTGTCAGTGCCGTTTTGGTAACGGGCACCACCTTGCCGTGGATTTTCATCGAAGGTGGCACGCCGGCGGTGATAAACAGATCCGAGCCGCCCTTCTGCACCATGATTTTCAGGAGTTCTTCAAATTCCATTGCCTGCTTCCGTGTTGTTCAGTGCTGCCGTATCAGAAGGAATCCGGCGTTTTTGCTTTTTCGCGGGCCGCTTCGCGGGAGATCAGGCCTTTCTGCACCAGCCCCTGCAGACACTGGTCCAGTGTCTGCATACCCAGGCCGGCGCCGGTCTGGATGGCGGAATACATCTGCGCCACCTTGTCCTCGCGGATCAGGTTCCGGATCGCCGGGGTGCCGATCATGATTTCGTGCGCGGCCACCCGGCCACCGCCGTTTTTCTTCAGCAGGGTCTGCGAGATGACCGCCTGCAGGGATTCCGACAGCATCGAGCGCACCATGGATTTTTCTTCCGCCGGGAACACGTCCACCACCCGATCAATGGTTTTCGCCGCGGAGGTGGTGTGCAAGGTGCCGAACACAAGGTGCCCGGTTTCCGCAGCGGTCAGCGCCAGCCGGATGGTTTCCAGGTCGCGCATCTCACCCACCAGGATGATGTCCGGGTCTTCCCGTAGCGCCGAGCGCAGTGCTTCGGCGAAGCCCAGCGTGTCGCGGTGCACTTCCCGCTGGTTCATCAGGCACTTTTTCGACTCGTGCACGAATTCGATCGGGTCTTCGATGGTCAGGATGTGCTCGTAGCGGGTGTTGTTGATGAAGTCGATCATGGCCGCCAGCGTGGTCGATTTGCCGGAGCCGGTCGGCCCGGTCACCAGCACGATGCCGCGCGGGGTTTCGGCGATCTTCTGGAACACCTTGCCCATGCCTAGGTCTTCCATCGACAGTACCTTCGACGGAATGGTCCGGAATACGGCGCCGGCGCCACGGTTCTGGTTAAAGGCGTTGACCCGGAAGCGGGCCACGCCGGGCACCTCGAACGAGAAGTCGGTTTCCAGGAACTCTTCATAATCCTTGCGCTGCTTGTCGTTCATGATGTCGTAGATCAGCGCATGCACTTCCTTGTGTTCCATCGGCGGCAGGTTGATGCGGCGGACGTCGCCGTCCACCCGGATCATTGGCGGCAGGCCCGCCGACAGGTGAAGGTCAGACGCGCCGTTCTTGGCGCTGAAGGCAAGCAGTTCGGTGATATCCATGAGCGGTTCTTATACCTTGGATGGTTGCAGGGTCACGATACAGGCCCTGAGGCTGTGCGCCTTTTGTTATGATGGCCCGGCATCGGCAGCGGACACTGAGCGCACCCCGTCGCACTCAGAAAAAACGCTTATGCCGGCTAACTTACCCCGACACCGTAAGCGGTTCAATAATGGATGCTACCCGCTCTGACACGCTGCCCGCGCGGCTTGACGCCCTGCAACGCCGAATCCGTCACAGTTGCGAGGCGGCCGGCCGTGATCCGGCCGCTGTCACCCTGCTGGCGGTGAGCAAGACCCGGCAGGCTGCCGAGATCCGCGCCCTGGCGGCACTGGGTGTCACCGATATCGGCGAAAACTACCTGCAGGAAGCCCTGTCCAAGCAGGACGCCCTGGCTGACCTGCCCCTCACCTGGCATTTCATCGGGCCGATCCAGTCGAACAAGACCCGCGACATTGCCACCCGCTTCGACTGGGTGCACTCGGTGGACCGGGACAAGGTCGCCCGGCGACTGAACGACCAGCGGCCTGGCCACCTGCCGCCGCTGAATGTCTGCCTTCAGATCAATATTGATGACGAGGACAGCAAGAGCGGCATGGCCCTGGAGGCAGTGCCCGCCCTGGCCGCGCAGATCCAGGCGCTGCCGAACCTGCGACTGCGCGGATTGATGACGATCCCCCGTGCCGACGCCGCCGACGGCAACCGCGCAGCCTTTCGTGTCCTCGCCATGACACTGTCACAATTGCGTCATACCATAGCTTCTCTGGATACCCTGTCCATGGGCATGAGTGACGACTTCGAGGTCGCCATCGCCGAAGGTGCCACGCTGATCCGGCTGGGCACCGCGCTGTTTGGCCCCCGCCCCGCGAAGCACTGACCGGCGCACGCCACGCCGGCTGCCTCCGCCCTTGCGCACAGCAACAGTTCACCACCGGGCCGGCCCACGCAGCCGGCCCTTGAGGAGTAGTGCATGGCTCAGCAAGTGATCGGTTTTATCGGTGCCGGCAACATGGCCACCAGCCTGGTGGGCGGCATGATCGCCAAGGGCATCCGCCCGGCGCGTATCTGGATGAGTGATCCGTCCGAGGCACGGCTGACGGAACTTGCCCGCCAGCACCGTGTGCACACCACCCCCCGCAACGACGAACTGGCGCAGCGCTGCGACGCGCTGGTACTGGCGGTGAAGCCGCAGGTGATGGCCGAAGTCTGCGCCAGCCTGAAGCCGCATTTCGGCGAGCGCGCACCGCTGATCATTTCCATTGCCGCCGGCGTCACCGTGGACAACCTGCGCACCTGGCTCGGCGATGTGCCGGTGATCCGCACCATGCCGAACACCCCGGCACTGGTGCAGGCCGGCGCCACCGGGCTGTTCGCCGGCCCCGGCGTGACCGAGGAGCACCGCGCGCTGGCCAACCAGATCATGGGCAGCGTCGGCCTGTCGTTCTGGTTCGAGCAGGAAAGTGAGCTGGATGTGGTTACCGCCGTGTCCGGCTCCGGGCCGGCCTATTTCTTCCTGCTGATGGAAGCCATGATCAACGCTGGCGAACAGCTCGGCCTGGACAGCCGCACCGCCCGCCAGCTGGTGCTGCAGACCGCCTGGGGCGCCGCACAACTGGCGATCACCAGCGAGCAGTCGCCGGCTGTCCTGCGCGAGCAGGTCACCTCACCGGGCGGCACCACGGCGGCAGCACTGAACGTGTTCGAGCAGGCCGGCCTGCGCGATCTGGTTGATCAGGCACTGACGGCGCCGGACCGGCCCGCGAACTTGCAAAATAGCGCCCCGCCCCGATACTACAGAGCAGCATTATTACGGGTGCCAGGGCGCCACGACTGACCGGCCGGGTGGTATGACACCGCTCGCCCGGTTCACTGCGCCCGCGCCGGTCATCACGTCAGGAGTCACTGCATGAATCCACAGGGAGCGCTTTCCTTCCTGCTCGGTACCGCCATTGATCTGTATATCTTTGTGCTGCTCACCCGCTTCATCCTGCAGCTGGTGCGGGCTGATTTCTATAATCCCATTTCCCAGTTCATCGTGAAGGCCAGCAACCCGGTGCTGGTGCCGCTGCGCAAGCTGGTCCCGGCCAACGGCAATCTGGACCTGGCCTCGCTGGTGGCGGTGCTGCTGCTGGTGATCGGCAAGGTCTACCTGCTGCTGGTGCTCGGTGGCGCCGGTGGCATGCCGCCGGTCGCGGCGCTGCTGCTGTATTCGCTGCGCACCCTGGCCGGCCTGTTGCTGAACTATCTGTTCTTCGCAGTACTGGTCCGCGTCATCCTCAGCTGGGTGGCGCCAGACCCGTACAACCCCTTCACCGCCATCATGATCCAGATCACCGAGCCGGTCATGGCGCCGGTGCGCCGCATCCTGCCGTCCATGGGCGGGCTGGACCTGAGTCCGCTGATCGTGTTGCTGATCATCCAGTTCATGATGATCCTGTTCGCTGTCTGATGGCCCTGCTGACGCGCGACGGTGACGACCTGTTGCTCAGTTGCTACCTGCAACCGCGCGCCAGCCGAACGGAAATCATCGGGGAACATGACGGTGCGCTGAAAATCCGCCTCAGCGCACCGCCGGTGGATGGCGCCGCCAACGCCGAGTTAATTGCCTTTCTGGCGAAGCTTTGCGGGGTACCGAAACAGCAGGTGGTGATCGAAAGCGGCGCCACCGGGCGGCGCAAGCGGGTCAGGATCCGGGGCGTCAGCGACATTCCCCATGCCCTTCAAGGTGAGCCGTAGGGCGGGGCCGGGGGCAAAATCCACCACGCCCAGGTCCGCAAGGCTACAGCTTCTCCCTGCCCTGCCGGACGCCTCAGATGACTTCCAGGCGGGCGTACTGGCTCACCAGCCATTTGCTGCCGGCGCCATCGAAGTTGATCTGCAAGCGCGCATTCGGCCCCTGCCCTTCAAAATGCAGAATGGTCCCTTCGCCGAATTTCGGGTGCATCACCCGCATGCCCAGGCGATAGCCGCCCACTTCCTCACCGCGCACCGGACTGCCGCTGGACGCCGCCACCGGGCGTGACATGCCGCCGCGCAGACGCACTTCCTCCAGCAACGCCGCCGGGATTTCGCGCAGGAAACGCGACGGCGCATTCATCGTCTCGCTGCCGTGCAGGCGGCGGCTTTCCGCATAGGTGAGGTAGAGCTGGCGCATGGCGCGGGTAATCCCCACGTAGCAAAGCCGGCGCTCCTCCGCCAGCCGGCCAGGCTCCTCGGCGGACATCTGGTGCGGGAACAGGCCCTCTTCCAGGCCGGCCATGAACACCACCGGGAATTCCAGGCCCTTGGCCGAGTGCAGCGTCATCATCTGCACCGCCTCATCGTGTTCGCCGGCCTGGCGCTCGCCCGCTTCCAGCGCAGCGTGGTCCAGGAAGGCGGTCAGCACGTCGGCGCCATCTTCCACGTCCTCATCGCCGAACTGACGTGTGGCCGTGATCAGTTCGCGCAGGTTCTCGACCCGTTGCTGGCCCTTCTCGCCCTTTTCGTTGGCGTGGAATTCCAGCAGCCCGGAGGCGGCAAGAATATGCTCGGTGCGCTCCCACAACGCGAGATCCTGCGTGTCCTTTGTCATCTGCTCGATCAGCGACACAAAACCGCCCAGTGCGCTGGCCGCGCGGCCCGGCAGTGAGCCATCACTGATCATCTGCAGCGCCGTGCGCCACAGGCTCTGGCCGGCCTGCCGGGCGCGTTCGCGCAGGGCATCCAGGGTCTTGTCGCCGATGCCGCGTGTCGGTGTGTTCACCACCCGCTCGAAGGCGGCGTCGGCATCACGGTTCACCAGCAGGCGCAGGTAACCCAGCGCATTGCGGATTTCAGCCCGCTCGAAGAAGCGCTGCCCGCCATAGATGCGGTACGGGATGCCGGCCTGCAGAAAGGCTTCTTCCAGCACTCGCGACTGGGCGTTGGAACGGTACAGCACCGCCATCTCACTGCGGCTGATGCCTTCATCCTGATGTTTCTGCACCCGGCCGGCGATAAAGCGTGCCTCGTCCACCTCATTGAAGCCGGTATAGACACGGATCGGTTCGCCTTCGCTGATCTCGGTCCAGAGCTCTTTGCCGAGCCGGTCGCTATTGTTGGCGATCACCGCGTTGGCGGCTTGCAGAATGGTGCCTGTGGAACGGTAGTTCTGTTCCAGGCGAATGGTGCGCAGGCCGGGAAAATCTTTCGCCAGACGCTGGATGTTCTCGATCTTCGCACCGCGCCAGCCGTAGATGGACTGGTCATCGTCCCCGACGATCGTCACCGCCGCGCCGCCGCCGGACAGCAGTTGCAGCCAGGCGTACTGGATCGCGTTGGTGTCCTGAAATTCGTCCACCAGGATATGCCGGAAACGGCGCTGGTAGTGGCCACGCAGTTCGTCGTTGTCGCGGATCAGCTCCAGCGCGCGCAGCAGCAGCTCGTTGAAATCCACCAGCCCGCCCCGGGCGCAGGCTTCTTCATAGGTGGTGTAGATCTTCTGCATGGTGAGCAGGAACAGGTCCCCGCCGGGCTCCATGTGCGCGGCGCGCAGGCCCTCGTCCTTCTGGCTGTTGATGAACCATTGCGCCTGGCGTGCCGGCCAGCGCTGTTCATCCAGGCCCAGTTCACGGATCACCCGCTTCACCAGCCGCAACTGGTCGTCGGAATCAAGGATGGTGAAGCCGTCCGGCAGGCCGGCTTCCTGCCAATGGGCACGCAGCAGCCGGTGGGCGATGCCGTGGAAGGTGCCCACCCACATGCCGGAGGCCGGCATGCGCAACAATTGTTCAATGCGCCCGCGCATTTCGGCGGCGGCCTTGTTGGTAAAGGTGACGGCCAGAATGCCGTATGGCGAGGCCTGCTCAGTGGCCACCAGAAAGGCAATCCGGTGCACCAGCACACGGGTCTTGCCCGAGCCGGCACCGGCCAGCACCAGCAGATACGGGTCGTCCGCCGCCACGGCGTCACGTTGCGCGGGGTTCAGGCCATCCAGGAGTTCATCAAGTAGATCGGTTGCATCATTCATGGGGCAGGAATTCTAGGCGCTGCCGGCACTTATGTCATCGACGCATGGCATGCGGCTAAAGTCGTCTTGTCGTATCCGCCAATCCCGCCAGGGTATACAAAGCGGTACACCGGACTGCCGAAATTCGGTGAACACAGGCATACTGGCACGGCAAAGCATGTTTTACTGACAGGCCACCGGGGCTACACTGCCAGCAACACACCCGGCAACGACAAATAAAACCGGTAGGCAACAATAACAACCCGGCTATTCATTGACTGACTTGCAAAGCGGGAGGGGTTTGCGTGTCGACAGGTTCCCAGCTATCGCCGCCATCCGGCCAGGCGCTGTCCGACGCGCACACCCGGCTGCTGGTGCAGGCACTGCCGATGCTCAATCTGGTGGAACCGCTGGCAGCCCTGCTGTTGCTGTGGCTCTATCACGATGGCTCCACCCCGCTGTGGCAACTGGTCACCTGGGCCACGCTGGTGATCAGCGTGGTGTTCCTGCGGCTGGTGGCCGGCCAGTTGTTGCGGCACCTGGACACCGACGCCGCCTCGCTGCGTGCCTGGCGCATCAGCCTGCTGATGACCCTGGTCGCCAATGGCGCCCTGTTCGGGCTGGCGCTGGTCTGGCTCAATCCCGCCGAGGCCCTGTTCCAGCCCGGTGCCGTCACCGCTCAGGCACTGGCGCTGACAATGGTGCTCGGGCTGACCGTGGTCGCGGTGGCCAGCTGCGGCATGTACCTGCCCGCCGCGCTGACCTATGTGCTCAGCGCCCTGATCCCGCTGGCGCTGCATCTGTGGCTGGCATCGCCGGATTACCGGCTGTTTTCCCTCGGTGTGCTGCTGTATCTGGTGTTCAGCCTGCTGGCGATCCGTCGCATCAGCGGCGCGGCGCGCAGCACGCTGTCTTTGCAGGACAGCAACAACGCGCTGATCCGCTACCTGGACAGTGCCCGCGCGGATGCCGAGGCACTGAACGAAAAACTCGCGCGTGAAATCTGCGAGCGCAAGGAAGCCCGCCATCGTCTGCAGGAATCCCGTGACCGGCTTGAGTCCACCGTGACGGAGCGGACCCGCGCGCTGGAACAGATGAACACCGAACTGGCCGCCACCAGCCAGCGGCTGCAGCTGGCACTGGATGCCAGCAACATCTGCCTGTGGGACTGGAACCTGGTCACCGGCGAGACGTTTCATTCCAACTTCGACCGCCTGCTCGGCTTTGACGATTCCACCGTCGGCAATTTCGTCGAGGACCTGCGCAAGCTGGTGCACCCGAGTGACTTCCCATTGATCCGTCAGGCGATGGTGGATCACTTCAAGGGGCTCACCACCCAGTACCAAGTGGTGTATCGCATGCAGCACGCCGATGGCCGCTGGCACTGGATCGCCGACGAAGGCCGGGTGGTGGCCTGGAACCAGCAGGGCCGCGCCACGCGCATGATCGGCACCCGACGCGACATCACCGAGGACAAGGAAGCCCGCGAACAACTGCGGCTGGCAGCCACGGTGTTCGAAAATGCCTCCGAGGGCATCTTCATTTTCGATCGCAATTTCCGTTTCCTCACCGTCAATGACTGCTTCACTCGCATCACCGGTTATCAGGACCGCGAAGTGGTCAGCCATTCGGTGATGGACATCGGCAACGTGCCGGAGAACGAAAAACTCTACCGCGAGATCCTCTCCGCACTGGGCAAGGAAGGGTTCTGGGAAGGCGAGCTGACCGAGCGCCGCAAGAGCGGCGAGCGTTACCCGGAATGGTTGCAGATCAGCGCCGTGTACGACGAGTCCGGCCGGCTCACGCATTACGTCGGCATGTTCTCCGACCTCACCGCGCGCAAGGAAGCCGAGGAACGGGTGCAGTTTTTGTCCAACTTCGACCGCCTGACCGGCTTCGCCAACCGCAACCAGTTCCGCGAACGACTGCAGAAGTGCCTCACCCTGTCCCGCCTGAACCGCAAAAAAGCCGCTCTCGTTTTCATCGACCTGGACCGTTTCCGCCCGATCAACGATTCCCTCGGCCACGAAGTCGGCGACCGGCTGCTGAAACTGGCGGCCGAGCGCCTGCGCGGCTGCGGTTTCGATGAGGACAATCTGGCCCGCGTCGGCGGTGACGAATTCACCCTGATCGTGGAACAGTATTCCGACCCGCGTGCACTGGAGCATGTCTGCAACAAGCTGATCAACGCCATGCGCCGGCCGTTCCATTTTGACCAGCACGAGCTGCTGCTCGGCGCCAGTGTCGGCATCAGCGTGTTCCCCGACACCGCCCAGGACGTGCAGACGCTGATCAACCAGGCCGACCTGGCCATGCACCAGGCCAAGCGCGCCGGCGGCAATAACTTCCAGTTCTATTCCAGCGACATGCGTGTCGCCTCGGTAGAACAACTGGCGCTGGAAACCAGCCTGCGCAAGGCCATCTTCAAGAACGAGTTCGTGGTGCACTACCAGCCGAAGATGGACCTGGGCCGCAACTGCATCACGTCAGTGGAAGCGCTGGTGCGCTGGCAGCATCCGACCATGGGCCTGCTGCCACCGAAGGATTTTATTCCGCTGGCAGAAGAGACAGGGCTGATCAGCGCCATTGGTGAACTGGTGCTGGAACGCTCCTGCCGCCAGGCGATGCAGTGGTACAACAGCGGGCTGGGCGATATCTGCGTGTCGGTGAATCTGTCGGCGCACCAGTTCCGCAAGGGCAACGTGCTGGAAATCGTCGACCGGGTACTGGAAACCACTGGCCTGCCGGCAGAGTTGCTGGAACTGGAACTGACCGAAAGCCTGATCATGGAAGACCTGGACAAGAATATCGCCCTGCTGCAGGCTTTGCGCACCCGTGGCGTGGAGTTGTCACTGGACGATTTCGGCACCGGCTATTCCTCGCTCAGCTACCTCAAGCGCTTCCCCATCGACACCCTGAAGATCGACCGCTCCTTCATCACCGAACTCGACCAGAGCCCCGACGACGCAGCCATTACCCGCGCCATCATCGACATGGCGCACAGCCTGAACCTGCGTGTGGTGGCCGAAGGGGTGGAAACCGATTCACACCTGGAAATCCTGCGCGGCATGGGCTGCGACAGCATTCAGGGGTATCTGATCAGCCGGCCGGTGCCGGAAGCGGAGTTGCTGCAACTGCTGGAAACGCAGAAGCAGGCGCGGGCCTGATCAGGCTATCTCGAAATCAAACGGGCGGATGTGGGCGAGATCAAGCGTGTGGCGCACAACCCACAAATCGTACTGGTCCTGCATCGCCAACCAGCTTTCAGGGGAACGCCCCAGGACGCGGGAAAGCCGCAGCGCCATTTCCGGACTGACCCCGCTGCTGCCCTTGAGAATACGCGACAGTGTGGATGGCGCTACATCCAGCCCCTCCGCCAGTTGTCGGGCACTGATATTGAACGGATCCAGATAAACCTCGCGGATAAATTCACCAGGATGCGGAGGATTGTGCATGCTCATCAGTGATAGTCCTCGTAATCAACGATATACGCATTGCCATCCCTGAACTCAAATGTCAGCCTCCAGTTGCCGCTGACCCACATGGACCACCGGTGCTTTGCCTGTCCGCGCAGACGGTGAAGGCGAAAACCGGGAATATCCATATCATCCACGGTGGCCGCCGTATCCAGCGCGATCAGTTGCATGCGCAACCTCCTGGCATGGGCCGGCTGGATGCCTGCCTTGCTGCCCGTGGCGTAGAACCGTTGCAGTCCCTTGTGACGGATCGACTTAATCATGGCGGGCATCATAGCGCGTTGCGCATCACGCAACAATGATGGCATTTCCTCACCGTAAGCGCAGCCATTATCGCCGGGCCTAGTTCCAGACCTGCGTCTTCCGCACCGTGGCCAACCGGTAATCCGAGTAATGCCGGGTAAAGAAGTGCTCACCCAACTTGCGCGCCTCCACCAGTGGCTGGCGCGGATCGTGGCGCACTTCACCCCGCCGGTTGCCGGCGCCCTGTACCACACCGACGAACGCTCCCTCGATATAGCGCGTGTATTCCTGCACCTGATGGATGATGCCCAGGCCGACGCCGGGGTAGGTTTCTTCCGACGCCAGTACCAGGCCGATGCGCTTGCCGGCCATGCGCGCCAGCACCGACGCTCCCTGCGGATAGGAAGCCGCGTAATAACAAAAGCCGCGATCAAAGAAGGCCTTCATCTGTGCCGACGGGCCGTACCAGTACACCGGCGAACAGAACACCACGCCGTCCGCCGGCAGAAAATGATCGAACAGCAGGCTGCGGAAGTTGTCCTGCAGGCTGCATTCACCATCCTCGCGCCGGCAGCGACGGCAATCGCCGAGGAAGTGCTGGAGGTAATCATCCAGGTACAGCAGCGTCGCCTCGCTGCCAGCCGCTTCGGCGCCCGCGCGGACCGCCTCGCCCAGTGTCGCCGAGTTGCCGTCACGGCGCGGGCTGCCCACCAGAATCAGAAGACGCTGAGGTGTATTGTGTTCATCCATTGCCGAACTCCCTGAGCTGTATGAGAGACTGCAATCTATGGCGCTGTAACAGTCTGGACAAATGACTGCTTTTACATGGCAATGAATTTATTTCATCCCTTTTGGAGGCCACCGTGTTCGCCCGTCTGCCGCTGACTGCCTTGCGCACCTTTGAATGTGCCGCCCGCCTGCGCAGCTTTCGTCGCGCTGCGGACGAGTTGTCCGTCACGCCCACGGCGGTCTCGCACCAGATTCGCTCGCTGGAGCATTGGCTCGGGGCAGCCCTGTTCGAGCGGTTGCCCCGGGGCGTGGCACTGACGACGGCGGGCGAGCGGCTGTTCGACAGCGTGCACGGCGCACTGCTGGATATACAGCAGGCGGCGGACGCCTTGCGGCCACGCCCGGACACCGGACAGGTGCTGCTCTCCACCAACGCCTCCTTCGCGGCACTGTGGCTGGTGCCGCGACTGGGGCAGTTCTATGCCCGGCATCCGACGATCAGTGTGTGCATCGACACCCGCGCGGCACTGGTGGATCTGCATCAGGACGCGAGCGTCGATCTGGTGATCCGCTATGGGGAAGGCGAATGGCCGACGCTGGACTGCCACCAGCGACTGGCGGAAACCTTCGGCGTATACGGCACGCCGACGCAGGTGGCGGCCGCCACGCAGACCACCCCGGCGCTGATCACCGTGCAATGGCAGGATTCCACCCTGTACCAGCGGCTCTGGCAGCAATGGTGCGCGCAGGCCGGTGAAACCTGGCTTGCCGGAGCACCACTGCAGCGCGTCTATGATGAGGAGCACCATGCCCTGCAGGCCGCGATCGGCGGGCAGGGTCTGGTGATGGCGAGTTCGGTGATGGTGTCCGCTGCGCTGGGCAGCGGCTTGTTGGTGCCGTACCGGCCGGACATCCGCGTGCCCGGCGCCTGCTATCAGGTACTCAGTGCACCGGGGCGGTCGCGACATTCCCCGGTGCGTGTGTTTCTGGACTGGTTACAGGTGGCGCTGCGGTAATCATATGCCCAGCAGCACCGTCGCCAGCCCGAAGTAAATCAGCACGCCGCTGACGTCAGCGAGGGTAGTGATCAGCGGCGTGCTCGCCGTCGCCGGGTCGAATTTCAGTTTATCCAGCAGGAACGGCAGCCCCATGCCGATCAGGCTGCCGATCATCACCACCAGCATCATGGTCAGCGCCACCACGGCGGCGATCTCCGGGCCGGCGCGGAAGACACCGACCACCATCACGGCCGCCGCCATGGTCAGGCCCAGCGCGCCGGCCACGAGGATTTCCCGTCCAAGCAGCTTTGCCCAGTCACGCGCCGACACATCGCCGGTGGCCAGGCCGCGCACCATCAGCGTGGCGGACTGGGCGCCGGCGTTACCGGCGCTGGCCACCAGCAGCGGCATGAAGAACAGCAGCGCGATATGGGCAGAAATGGTCTGTTCAAAAAATGCGATGCCGGCGCCGGTGAAAATATTCGCGAACACCAGCACCACCAGCCAGTGCACGCGGGAACGGTACAGGGAGAGCGGCGACGCCTCGCGGAAGCTGGCGTCGAGCTTGCCCACCGTCGCGCCCTTGTGCATGTCCTCGGTGGCTTCGGCTTCGGCCACGTCCATGGCGTCGTCGTAGGTGACAATACCGACCAGCTTGCCGCCGCTGTTGAGGATCGGCAGCGCCAGCAGGTCGTAGCGGGAGATCAGGCGGGCCACTTCTTCCTGCGAGGTGGAGACATCCGCCGACACCACTTCGCGCTCCATCAGGTCGTCCACCCTGGACGAGGGCACGGCCAGGATCAGTTCGCGCAGCGAGATGACGCCCTTGAGGCGATGGTCTTTGTCGACCACGAACGCCTGATAGATGGTTTCCTTGTCCGGCGCGGTCAGGCGCAGGGTTTCCAGTGCCTCGGCAACGGTCAGGCCATTCGGCACGGCGGCGTAATCGGACGTCATCACGGCACCGGCGGTGCCTTCTTCATAGCTGGCCAGGCGGCGCAGGTCTTCGCGTTCTTCGCGCGCCAGGCGCGTGAACAGCAGCCGGCGCACGCCTTCGTCGAGCACGTTGAACAGGTCGGCCCGTTCATCGGCGGGCATGGCGGTGACCAGCTCGGCCAGCACAGCCGGCGGCAGACGGGAAGCGAGCTGTTGCTGCACCGGCAGCGGCAGATAGCCGAAGGTGTCCGCGCGGCGCTCCAGTGGCAGCGCCATCAGCAGTTCGATTTCCAGCTCGGGCTGGCGGACGTTTTCAATAAAGTCCGCCATGTCGGCCGGGTTCAGTTCGGCGACACGCTGCGCTATGGCGTCACGGTCATCACGGGCGATGGCCGCTTCCAGAGCACGGGCAAGGTCTTCAAAGGTCATGGCTTGCCTCCCTGTCACGCTGCGGAAAAGAGCGTGCGGGCAAGCCTCAGGTCAGGTCAGCGAGGCAGGAAAGACGCACGCACCGCGGCAGCGCGGATTGCGTTGATCAGGATGTAAGGTCGACTGGACGGGTCCATAAGTCTGCGTATTCAGCTTGGGCGCGCGAACATTAATCGAGAACCGGCGGGCGGGCAACCGCGCCGGGGAGGAATTGAGGAATTTTTGCCTTCGGCTATTCGCCTGCCACCGGACGGGCGATGCGTTCAATCACCGGATCATCCAGATCCCAGCCGCCACCGATGGCGCCGGCCAGTTCCACCGTCGCCTGCAACTGCTCGCTGGTCATCCCCAGGCGGGTACGGCGGGCATCCAGGGTCAGGTTCTGGGCGGTGGCCAGTTCCAGGAAGCTGACCATGCCGGCGCGGTAGCGGTTGTTGATGACGCGTTCGTTTTCTTCCGCCAGTGCCACCAGTGCATCCTGCTGTGCGGCTTTTTCATTCAGCACCTGGATCGTGGCCAACGCATTTTCCACGTCGCGCAGGCTGTCGAGCACGGTCTGGCGGTAGTTCGCCACCTGCTCGTCGTATTGTGCCTCGGCCAGGTCGCGGGTGGCGCGGCGGCGGCCACCGTCGAACAGCGTCAGGGCCAGTGACGGACCGACTGACCAGACCCGTTGCGGCGCATCGAACAGCCCGGAAAAGGTATCGTCCTGCACGGCGCCGAAGGCACTCAGCGACAGCGTCGGCAACCAGGCGGTCTGCGCCACGCCGATGCGCGCGTTGGCGGCGGCCACACCGCGCTCGGCCACCACCACGTCCGGCCGACGGGCAATCAGCACCGACGGCAGCGTGGCCGGCAGCACAGGCAGGGCCGGCAGCTCATCGCTGGCAGGCAGGCCGAATGCCGACGGCGCCACGCCCAGCAGGGCGGCCAGGGCGTTTTCTTCCAGCGCGCGCTGTTGATCGAGGTCGTACAGTTGCGTGCGCAGGGACTGGCGCTGGGTTTCTGCCTGGATCACATCGGACCGGGACACGATGCCGGCGTTGTACTGGTTGCGCGTCAGTTCGGCGGAGCGGTCGAAGGCGACCATGCTCTGTTCGAGAATGTCGCGCTGGCGGTCCAGCGCGCGCAGGCGGATATAGCCCTGTGCCACGGCGATCTGCAGGGTCAGCCGCACACCGGCGATATCGGCAGCGCTGGCCGCCAGTGCGGCGCGGTCGGCTTCCACCTGCCGGCGTACCCGGCCCCACAGGTCCGGCGCCCAGCTCAGGTCGAGGCGGCCGCTGAACAGTTCGGTGGTGGCCGTGTTATTGCCGCCGCTGCGGGTGGCATTCACCGAGGCACCCAGCTCCGGGCTGTAGTCACCGCGCGACAGCCGCCACTGCGCTTCGGCAGCACGAAAGCGCGCTTCCGCCTGCGCCAGCGTCTGGCTGGCCTGGTCCGCTTCGCGGATCAGGTAGGTGAGCGTCGGATCATTGAAGGCTTCCCACCAGGTGCCCTGCGCCATCCAGGGTTGTGCCGGCATGGTCTGCCAGCCGTCCTGGTACTGGAACTGCGCCGGCAGGGCCGTCTCCGGCGTGTGGTAATCCGGGCCGACCGTGCAGCCCGCAGCAAGCAGCAGGCCGGTCAGGCAGAGCGAGAGGGTTTTCGTGTTCATGCGACAGGCTCCGCAGTCACCGCGCGACGGCGCAGGGTGCGCTGGCGCAGTGTTTCCAGATACAGGTAAATCACCGGTGTGGTGTACAGCGTCAACAACTGGCTGAACGCCAGGCCGCCCATAATGGTGATGCCCAGCGGCTGGCGCAGTTCCGAGCCTTCGCCAAAGCCGAACACCAGCGGCAGCGCGCCGAGCAGGCCGGCCAGGTTGGTCATCAGGATCGGCCGCAGCCGCAGCAGCGCGGCGCGGCGAATCGCCGCCAGCGGCGCCAGGCCGTCGCGGCGCTGGGCTTCCAGTGCAAAGTCGATCATCAGGATGGCGTTCTTCATCACGATGCCGATCAGCAGGAACAGCCCCAGCAGCGCGATCAGGCTGAAGGGCGTATCGCTGATGCGCAGCGCCAGCAACGCACCGACCCCTGCAGACGGCAGTGTGGAAAGAATCGTCAGCGGGTGCAGGGTGCTCTCGTAGAGCATGCCGAGCACCATGTACACCGCCATCAGCACGGCCAGGATCAACAGCGGCTGGCTGAGGTTGCCTTCGAAATTCGGGCGCCCGGAGCCGGGCCCGGCGTAGACGCTGGTCGGCAGCATGATGTCGTTGAGCGCGCGCTCGATGGCGGCTTCGGCTTCCAGCGGCGTGACGCCCTCCGCCAGCCCGTAGCCCACGCCCACCGAGGCAAACTGTGCATCGTGACGAATGCGGTCGTTGGTCAGGCCGTAATCCCAGGTGGCGAAGGTGGACAGCGGCACGCGCGCACCGTCGCTGGTCAGTACTTCCAGTTGCTCCAGCACCGCCGGCTGTTCGGTATAGCGCGGCAACAGTTCCATCACCACGCGATACTGGTTCAGTTCGTCGTACAGCGTGGCCACCTGGCGTTGTGAAAATGAATTGTTCAGCACCGAGGCAATGGTGGCCATGTCCACGCCGCGCAGGCGCGCCGCTTCGCGGTCGATATCCAGCACCACCTGCTGGGCCTCCTCATTGCCGGCCTCGTCCACGTCCACCAGTTCGGGCAATTTCTGCATCGCTTCGGCGGCGCGGCGTGACCAGATATCCAGCAATTCCAGTGAATCGGAGCGCAGCACCAGTTCGTAATCGCTGCGGCTGAAGGGTGAGGACAGGTGAATGTCCTGGTCCACCATCAGAAACATGCGCCCGCCCGGCACCAGCGGCGTTTTGTCACGCAACCGGTTGACCACGTCCTGCGCGGACACACCGCGCTCGGCCAGCGGTTTCAGGTTGATGGTGAGCTGCGCGTTGGTGAGGCCGCCGTCGCCACCGCTGGTGCCGGTGACATCCTGCACCGCCGGGTCCGCCAGGATCAGTTGCCGGAACACTTCGATCTTCGGCTGCATCAACTGGAACGAGAAACCGTCATCGCCGCGCACGAAGCCGCGAATCTGGCCGGTGTCCTGCGCCGGCAGCGTGGTCTTGGGAATCGCGACATACAGATAGCCATTGATGCCCACCACCACGGCCAGCGTCAGCAAGGTCGCCAGCCGGTGTTTCAGTGCCCAGTCGAGGCTGCCGGCGTAGGCCTGTTGCAGTGATGCAAACGCCGCCTCGCTGTAGCGCGCCAGCGCCGACGGCGCGGCGGCGGTTTTTTCCCGCAACCAGAGCGCGCACAGGCTTGGCGTGAGGGTCAGCGACACCAGCAGCGAAATCAGCATCGCTGCCGCCAGCGTGATGGAAAACTCGCGGAACAGCCGCTCGACGATACCGCCCATGAACAGGATCGAGACAAACACCACCACCAGCGCCAGGTTCATCGCCAGCAGGGTGAAACCCACTTCGCCCGCGCCCTTGATGGCGGCCTGGAACGGCGGCAGGCCGTCCTCGATATGCCGTTCGATGTTTTCCAGCACCACGATGGCATCGTCCACCACCAGCCCGGCGGCGATGATCAGCGCCATCAGCGACAGGTTGTTGAGTGAGAAGCCATAGAAGTACATGACGATAAAGGCGCCGATCAGCGACACCGGAATCGCCACCGTGGGGATCAGCGCGGTGCGCGCGCTGCCGAGAAACAGCCATACCACCAGCACCACCAGGGCCACGGCAATCAACAGGGTCACCTGCGCTTCGCGCAGCGTGGCACGGATGCCTGGCGAGCGGTCCATCACCACCGTCAGTTCGCTGTCCGCCGGCATCAGCGCGCGCAGGCCCGGCAACTGTTCGCGGATGGCATCAATGGTGTCGACGATGTTGGCGCCGGGCTGGCGGCTGACCATCACGATCACCGCCGGCCGGTCGTTGTGGAAGCCGCTGCTGTAACGGTTTTCCACCGAGTCGGTGACCAGGGCCACATCCTGCAGCCGTACCACGGCGCCGTCCTGGTGGCGGATCACCAGTTTCTGGAATTCGCTCGCCTTGCGCAGGCTGTCGCTGGTGCGCACTTCCCAGCGGTGCGTGTCGTTTTCCACTACCCCCAATGGGCGCAGCGCGTTCGCGTCACTGATCGCGTTGCGCACATCATCCAGTGCAATGCCGTAGTGCAACAGCGCGGCGGGGTCGAGTTGCACGCGCACGGCGGGCAATGAGGCGCCACTGACGCTGACCTCGCCGACACCGCTCACCTGCGACAGCTTCTGCGCCAGAATTGTCGCCGCAGCGTCGTACAGTTCACTCGGTGCGAGGTTCGGTGACGACAGCGCCAGCCCCATCACCGGCGCCTGGGAGGGATTGATTTTCCGGTATTGCGGATTGCCCGGCATGCCGGAGGGCAACTGGCTGCGTGCGGCATTGATGGCTGCCTGCACATCGCGCGCGGCATCGTTGAGATTGCGGCCGAGTTCGAACTGCAACACGATCTGCGTCGACCCCTGATTGCTGGATGAGGTGATCGCCGTAATGCCTGCGATACTGCCCAGCGCACGTTCCAGCGGCGTCGCCACCGTCGCGGCCATGCTCTCCGGGCTGGCACCGGGCAGGCTCGCGGTCACCGTGATAATCGGGAAATCGATCTGCGGCAGCGGTGCCACCGGCAACAACCGCCAGGCCAGCAGGCCGGACAACACCACCGCCACCGCCATCAAGGCGGTGGCAATGGGCCGCTGGATAAACAGCCGCGCCGGATTCATGAGGGGGCCACGGCCTCTTCGGTGCCGGCCCCGCGACGGCGGGTCAGGCGATCAAAAAACAGATACACCACAGGGGTCGTGAACAGCGTCAGCACCTGGCTCACCAGCAGGCCGCCGACCATCACCAGCCCCAGCGGCTGGCGCAGCTCTGCACCGGAACCGCTGGCGAGCATCAGCGGCACGGCGCCGAACAGCGCGGCAAGTGTGGTCATCAGGATCGGCCGGAAACGCAGCATGGCGGCGCGGTGAATGGCCTCGCGCGGCGCCATGCCCAGGTTGCGCTGCGCATCCAGGGCGAAATCCACCATCATGATGCCGTTCTTTTTCACCAGGCCAATCAACAGCACCACACCGATCACCGCAATCAGGTCCAGCGAGCGGCCGGTCAGCAACAGCGCCAGCAGCGCGCCGACAGTGGCCGACGGCAGCGTGGACAGAATCGTGATCGGGTGGATGGTGCTCTCGTACAGCACGCCGAGCACGATATACATGGTCAGGATCGCGGCCAGGATCAGCCACAGCGTGTTCGACAGTGAGGCGCGGAAAGCCTCCGCCGCACCCTGGAAACGGCTTTCGACTTCCGCCGGCAGCTCGATCTCTGCCTGCACCCGTTCGATGGCTTTTACCGCACTGCCGAGCGATGCATCCGGCCCGAGATTGAACGAGATCGTCGCCGCCGGAAATTGCCCCTGATGGTTGATCAGCAACGCCGCGGGCCGTTGCGTCACCCGCGCCACACTGGCGAGCGGTACCGGCCTGCCGGCGGCGGTCGGCACGTAGGTGGTCTGCAATGCCGCCAGCCCCTGCGCATGTGCCGGGTCCACTTCCAGGATCACGCGGTACTGGTTGGCCTGGGTGAACAGCGTGGCGATCTGGCGTTGGCCAAAGGCATTCTGCAACGCGCTGGCAATCGCCGACACGCTCACACCCAGGCGCGCCGCCGCATCGCGGTCGATATCCACGTACGCCTGCCGGCCACCGTATTGCAGGTCGGACGCCACATCGACCAACTCCGGCTGCTGTTGCAGTGCTTCGATCAGGATCGGCACCCATTCTTCCAGCGTGGCGCTTTCCGGGGTGGTCAGCGTGAACTGGTATTGCGTGCGGCTGACACGGTCTTCGATGCTCAGTTCCTGCACCGGCTGGAACCAGGCACTGATGCCGTCCACGGTCGCCGCCCGTTCACGCAGGCGGTCCATCACCGTGAACGCGGTTTCACTGCGCTCCGCGTGTGGCGGCAGGTTGATCAGCATGCGGCCGCTGTTGAGCGTGGTGTTGGTGCCGTCGACGCCGATAAACGACGACAGGCTGGTCACGCCGGGGTCTTCCAGCAGCGCCGCCGCCAGCGCCTGCTGCCGCTCGGCCATGCGGGTGAAGGACGTCGTCTGCGCGCTTTCGGTCACCACCTGGATGACGCCGCTGTCCTGCACCGGGAAGAAATCCTTGTGCACCAGCAGATACAGCACGGCGGTCAGCACGATGGTGCCGAGCATCACCGCCATCGCCAGCGGTTGCCGCGCCAGCACCCAGTCCAGTGCTTCACCATAGCGACGGATGATGCGGTTCATCAGGCCGGGGTCGTCGTCATCATGGCGCGGCGGCTCATCCAGCATGCGCGCGCTCATCATCGGTGTCAGCGTCAGTGACACCACCAGCGAGATGCCGATCGCCACCGCCAGCGTCACCGCAAATTCGTGGAACAGCCGGCCCACCACATCGCCCATGAACAGCAGCGGGATCAGCACTGCCACCAGTGACACCGTCAGCGAGATCAGGGTAAAGCCGATTTCGCTGGCGCCTTTCAGGGCAGCGTCCATTTTCGAGGCGCCCTGCTCGCGATGGCGGGCGATGTTCTCCAGCATCACGATGGCGTCATCGACCACGAAGCCGGTGGCGATGGTCAGCGCCATCAGTGACAGGTTGTTGATCGAGAAACCGGCCAGGTACATGAAGGCGAACGTACCCACCAGCGACAGCGGCACGGCCACGCTGGGAATGATGGTAGCGGGGATATTGCGCAGGAACACGAACGTCACCAGCACCACCAGCGCGATGGCAAACACCAGTTCTTTCTGCACATCACGCACTGAAGCGCGGATGCTTTGTGTGCGGTCGGTGAGGATCGCCACATCCACTGATGCCGGCAGCGTGCTGATCAATTGCGGCAGCAGTGCGCGCACACTGTCGGCCACCTCGATCACATTGGCGCCGGGCTGGCGCTGCACGTTCAGCAGCACGGCCGGTTGCGTGTCGGCCCAGGCGGCGAGGAAGCGGTTTTCGGCACCATCGTTGATGGTCGCGACATCGCCCAGCCGCAGCGGCGCGCCGCCTGTCCACGCCAGGATCAGCTGGCGGTAATCCTCCACCGAGCGAATCTGGTCGTTGGCATCCAGCATGGTCGAGCGCATGGGGCCGTCGAAGCTGCCCTTGGGCTGGTTCACGTTAGTGGCGGCGATGGTGCTGCGCACGTCTTCCAGGTCCAGGCCGTAGGCAGCCAGCGCCGTCGGGTTCACCTGCACGCGCAATGCCGGGCGCTGGCCGCCGGCGAGGCTGACCATGCCGACGCCGCCCAGTTGGGCGAGTTTCTGCGCCATGCGCGTATCCACCAGATCGTGCACGGCCGGCAGCGGCAAGGTGTCGGAGGTGATCGCCAGGGTCAGGATCGGTGCGTCCGCCGGGTTCACCTTGCGGTAGATCGGGGGGGTCGGCAGGTCACCCGGCAGCAGGTTGTCGGCGGTGTTCAGCGCCGCCTGCACTTCCTGCTCGGCCACGCCCAGGTCCACCTCCAGCGAAAACTGCAGCGTGATCACCGAGGCGCCGCCGGAGCTGGTGGAGGACATCTGTTTCAGGCCGGGAATCTGGCCCAGGCTGCGTTCCAGTGGTGCGGTGATGGTGCGTGCCGTGACGTCCGGCCCGGCGCCCGGATGGAAGGTGAAGACCTGGATGATCGGGTAATCCACCTGCGGCAGCGCCGCCACCGGCAGCAACCGCCAGGCCAGCAGCCCGGCGGCCAGCAGTGCCAGCATCAACAGCGATGTGGCGACCGGGCGAAGAATGAACGGCCGGGACAGGTTCATGGCCGCGCGCCGCCACCCGGCCTGCCGCCGGGACGGGGCGTTGGTGCGGCAGCCTCCGGCGGTGCGCTGTCGCCTTCGATGACCACAACATCGCGGCCGTCACGCAACCGTTCCATGCCTTCCAGCACCACCGGCTCGCCATCGGCCAGCCCTTCGCTGACGGCGATGCGCTCGCCATCCACCGGGCCGAGCATGATCGGACGCAGGTACGCCTTGTTGTCGCGCAGCACATAGACATACGTGCCCCGTGAACCGTACTGCACGGCATCGGCGGGAATGGTGACGGCATCCGGCAGCGTACGCAGTTGCAGGCGCACGTTGACGAACTGGTTCGGGAACAGGCTGTTGTCGTCGTTCTCGAATTCGGCCCGCAGGCGCAGGGTGCCGGTGGCCGTGTCGATCTGGTTGTCCAGCGTGGTCAACCGGCCGCTGGCAAGCACCGTTTCACCGTTACGGTCCAGCGCCTCCACCGGCATCGGCTTGCCGGCAGCCACGGCACTGCGTACGGCATTGAGCTGCCCTTCGGGAATGGTGAACACCACCGAGATCGGACGCATCTGGGTGATCGTCACCAACCCTTCGGTGTCGCCGGTGCTGACCAGGTTGCCCGGGTCCACATTGCGCAGGCCGAGCCGGCCGGTGATCGGTGCCTCGATGCGGGTCCAGGCCAGTTGCAGCCGGGCACTGTCGATCTGTGCCTGGTTGGCCTTCATGGCGCCGCGCAACTGGTTCACCAGTGCTTCCTGCTGGGTGAGCTGCTGGCGGGCGATGGAATCCTGTTCGTAGAGGTCCCTGTACAGCGCCAGGTCCTGCTCGGCGCCGGCCAGTTCGGCCTGGTTCTGCTGGTACTGGCCTTCGGCCTGGGCCAGTTGCACGCGATAGGAGGACGGGTCGATTTCCGCCAGCAGCGTGCCTTTTTCCACTTCCTGGCCTTCTTCGAACAGCACCCGCGCCAGTTCACCTTCCACCCGGCTGCGCACCGTGACGGTGTTCAGCGGCGTCACGGTGCCGATGGCCTTGATCTGTACACTCAGTTCGCCGGCTTCGGCGTTCGCGGTGCGCACGGCCACCGGGCCGTCCCAGGCACTGCGCGACATCATGCCGACCGGGGCCGACGGGGAACGCGACAGCAGATACCAGAGCCCGCCAAGCACGACGACGAGCACCACCACCCAGATCAGGCGGGCACGGGAAAACAGGGCGGAACGTGTTTCAGACATGGGCTCGCTACCGGCGCTGGGTCGGTGGCCCGCGATACGCCACCGCCTGCGCAGGCAGCAACACGCTCTCGCGCGCGCCTGCCCGCAGGCCGGGCCGGACTACCGGTTGATGATAATGACAGAGGATTCTAGGAAGCTGCCTGTTGACGGCGCAACCGCAACCGGGAGGAATTCACATTTACTGCACAGTCTCAGGCAACAGCCTTTGTTTCAGCATGGTTATTGCCGTCCGCTTATCCTGGCCACCGGATTGCGCCGGCAATCGTCAGCAGCGATGAAATCAAGCCGACCAGCGCATACAGCGGATGCCGCTTCATCCAGTCCCACAGTTTCTGCAGATTGGCCACGAGGTCCGGGTGCTCGCGTGCCATATGGCGCTCGCCGAGCGCGCCCAGTGAATACACCGGATCAGGGCCGCCCGGTGTCAGGGTGAGATAGCCCTTCTTCACCAGTGACGCCAGAGGCAAGACCAGATCCGCCGCCAGCGCGCTGCGTGCACCCGGCGGCTTCATTGCTTCACGCTCGAGAAACACGATTTCTGCCCGCGTCAGCCCATCACGCGTATCCTTCCAACGGCGATGCCAGAAATGCGCCAGCACCTTCTGCTCCCGTTTGCTGAGCGCCGTTGCGTTCAGTTTATGGACCATATCGGTTCCGGCCATCAACTGCTGACGCAGCTCCCTGAGCTTGTCGGTCAGGTTAACCATTCCCTTGAACACCTCGCATCTCCTTTGCGGCCCTGGAGCTGCTCACACTGAGTTCATCCGTGCTACCGGGTCCAGTGTGAAACAGGCCCTCTATTCATACTCCTCCGCCATTGCGGCCGGCAAGTGGCGCAGCCGCAGAAAACTGGCAAAGCGCGGCACGCCGTCCCGCGTGACGCCGTGGTACCGGTACGTGACCACGCTGCCCAGCGGCGGTGGCACATCGCGTTCATGATCGGAAAACCCTGTGCCCAGACGAAAACGTATCCCCTCCGCTGTCTCCACCTGCAAGGCACCCAGCCTGCCGGCATGGCGGCCCTTGCCCGGCAGGTGACCGATCACGACGGCCTCGGCATCCTGATAAGGCTTGAGCTTCAACAGCGCGTCGGAGCGGCCCGGCTGATAGCGGGCACTGCCGTGATGCAGCATCAGCCCCTCACCGCCACGCGCGACCACGGTGTCCAGCCGCGCCAGCAGTGCAGCGCGATCCGCCACGCGAAACTGTTCGATCAATGCAATGTAGGGCGACGGGGAAGGCTGCAACCGGGCACGCAGTGCCGCGAGCCGGGCGTCAAACGTGCCCGGGTGATCAGGCAGGTCGAACACCATGAAACGGATGTCGCGCCATTGCGCTGTGTCGGGTTGCTGCCGGCGCACGGCACCGGACACCTCGGCAAAACGGCCGCGTCCCAGCCACAGCTCGCCATCGAGCGGCACGTCGGGAAAATCGTGTGTAAACCAGGCCGGCGCATTGAAGACGTTGCCCTGCCGGGAAACCAGTTGCGCGCCGTCCCAGCGGGCACGTACGCCGTCGAGTTTTTCGCTGACCCAGAACGCCTCCAGGGCGGTTTCGCCCGCGTAGTCGGTGGCCAGCAGCAGCGCCGGCGGCTCAGCGTGTGCGGCGCCCGCGCCGCAGAGTAAAAGACCGATCAGTATCATTGTTCTCATGGCAAGCTCCCTTTGCGATGAGACAGAGCATGCCGCGCCGGGGGAGGCCTGGCTGTCAGCACATGCCGACGACGCCTGTCAGCGTTTGCCGCCGCCGGCGTTAATCCATCAGCCACTCACGCCTGTCGGCGAATGCCTGCACCAGCATATTGACCACGGCATTTACTTCGACACGATTACTGATGTCCCGGCGCACCAGCAGATGCACGTCCAGCGCGGGGGTGCCTGCCAGCAGCGTATCCAGCGGCAGCAGATTGCGGTCCAGCCGGTGGCTGTAGTGCGGCAGCAGGCCGACGGCCGCGCTCCAGATCAGGCAGTCGCGCAGCAGGTCGCTGGTGTCCACTTCCAGCACGCCGACCTTGCGCTGGCCAACCAGCGCGTTCCATTCCTCAAACGCCGGCAGCGCACCAAACCCCCGGTATTGCACCAGCAGGCACTCTTCCAGTGGCAACGCGTTGCGCGTCTGATGCCGGCGCGCGGTAAAGGGCGCAAAACGCAGGCAGCCCAGCCGCCGCACCAGCAACGCATCATCCTGCGGGGGCGTTTCCGGTTCGCGCAGCACGACCCGCACATCGGCCTCCTGCTCAAGCACCTGGCCAAGGGCCGCCGGCAACAGATTGATGCGCGCACGGGGCTGATTGCGCAAATACGTCATCAGCCCGCGCCGCAACAGGTCATGGGCCAGCGGTTCATCCAGCGCCAGGGTGACAGGCCGCGACAACGATTGCGCCAGCATGTCCGTGCGCGTGGCACCGGGAATCAATCGCGCCACGGCATACAGCCGGCGGCCAGCGCCGGTCAGGCGGACGGCATCACCCTCACGGCGAAACAGGCGCTCGCCCTGCTGCCGTTCCAGTTTGCCGATCTGGCGCCGCAGCGAGACCACACCGATGCCGAGATGCGTGGCGGCACGCCGGAAGCTGGCCAGCTCGGCCACCTGCACGAATGCGTCCAGTTGTGCGCGGCTGTCGAAAAATTCCAGCCAGGGCGCGCGTGCCCGCGCGGACGCGCGCGAATCATCCTGTTCTGTCATATGGCGCGGATCATCATCGGCGGAGAACATCTGCGCACCTCCTGTACTGTGGAAAGCCTGTTATCGGACAGCGTCATGCCTGCCTGGCCTGCAACGCCAATCCGTATCTCCCTGGCCCTTCGTCCACCCTGCCGACTGATCAGACCCTGCGCGGCCAGTGGTGCCACTGGCACGCCGTCAACGCAGCGAATCCACGACCTGCGTCAACGCCGCGCCATCGATATTCAGTGACGTGCGCGCAAGAAGGGTGTCCACGTAGCCGGTGATCTGGTCGCGGCGGTATTGCTGGCGCAGTGCTTCGCGCAACTGCGGCGATACGTCTTCCAGGCTGAGCTGGCGCGCCGGTTCCCGTGCCACCAGCTTGAGCACATGCAGGCCAGCCTCGGAACGTATCGGCCCGGCGATCTCGCCGGGTGACAGGGCCGCCACCTGCTCGCGCACCGCAGGCAGCAATCGCGACAGCGGCACCAGGCCGGTATCAATGTCGGGGTTGTCCGACGCCGACTGCGCCAGATCCGCAAACGCCGCCGGCGTGCGCCGCGCGCGCTCGGCCAGGGCGCTCGCCCGCTGCTGCGCCGCCTGCCGCCCTGTCTCGCCGGTGACGGCGACAAAAATCTGCTGCAGATGGTACAGATCGGGTGCCACCAGCTCCGGTGCAGCCCGGTCGTAGGCCTGTTGCAACATCGTTGCGGGGGGATAATCCGTCGGGGGTTCGCTCAGCGTGGCGAGGTAATCCTGCAACACCAGCTGTTCGGTCGCCTGGCGCAGGGCTGCCGCCACGGTGTCACGTTGCGGCCAGTCTCTGGCCAGCGCTTCGTTCACCAGCGCGCGCTCTACCAGCCGTTCTTTCAGCCACTGTTCCAGCAATGCCCGATCACTCACCACCGCAGACAGGCTGTCGGCCGGCAATGACTGCAATCGCTGGCGCAGTTCGCTGCTGTGCAGGAGCGCATTGTTACCCAGCTGTGCGACGACCGCGCCGGCAGCCTTCGACACCGGCACAGCGCTCTCCTGCCGGGCCAGTCCGGCCACCAGTGAACCGGACACCAGCGCCGACAGTGCGCCCACGCCAATCAGCCAACCCAGCGTCTTGCCACGGGACATGCTCGCCTCCTTTTGCGGATCAGGCGGTTTCGGTTTCGTCGACGTCCATCGGCGCAGCGGCCTCGACCGGCTGTGCGATGTACTGTTTCAGAAACAGGATGAATTCCTGCAACAGCCGGTCCCAGATTTCCGCGTTGGCGCGCAGGCAGCCCTCGCTCACGCCGCCAGCCACGATCACGTCCTGCTCCAGCAACAGAAAGCCGGCCTGATGGGACAGCCGCGCAAACCGCTTCTGGCGGTTCCAGTCGTTCACCAGCGCCGGCGGCAGCTCGCCCTGCACGCGCAATGCACAGCTCAGGGTGTAGTCCAGGTATTCGGTGTCGTTGCGGCGGTTGCCAAAGCGCAGCGCGAAGCCGATGCCCTGGGAGGCACTGAGCAGCTGCACCACGTCGCCCTGTTCGGACGGGGTCACGCGGTAGCCGGCGGACTGCAACAGGGTGGTCATGCTCTCGACGGAAACGGCGTCGATCATTGCTGTGTCACTCATGGAACGGTTCCTGTCTCAATGGATGGGGGTAGCAGAGGCCTGATCGGCGCCAGCGGCTGGCAGCGGCATCTGCGGATCGAAGCGGCCCTGGTAAAGCTCATCGCCGTAGCGTTGTGCGATGTCGTCAAAGCGCACGCGCGCAGCGGCGGCAAAAGGCTGCCGGGTACGCAGCACATCACCCAGGCTGATGTCCTCGTACGCCTTCAGCACGCGCTGGCCGGTCTCGTAAAGCTGGTCGTTCTTTTCCATGCACAACGTCAACTGCCCATCGCGCTGGCCCAGCGCGGTTTCCAGCGACACGCGCTGCGCTTCCTTTGCACGGGCAATCTCCAGCAGTTCGTCATAGGCGCCCCGGAACTGCGCCAGTTGGTCGTTGCGCGCTTCCAGTTGTGCGCTGGCGTTGCGACGCAGGTTTTCCGTGTTCTGGCTGGCACGCTCAAGTTGCGCACGCAGGCGCGCGGTTTCCTGTTGCGCAGCATCGCGCTCGGCTTCTGCCGTGCGCAGCGCAGCCTCGGTGCGGGCCTGCTGGCTTTGCAGGGTCTGCAGTGACTGCACGGTGGAGCGCAGCTCAGCGCGCAGGCGTTCTTCCATGGTGTTGGCACTGGCGGACAGGGCCGGCAACAGGCCTGCGATAATGAGGCCGCAGAACATTGCCCTGGGGCCGAAGGTGCGAGAACGAATCGTGATCATGACGGTACTCCCTTTCTGGTTTGCATCACGCCGGCTCAGAAGCGTGCATTGACTTCCAGTTGCAGGATGTCCACCCGCAGCGGTGCGCCATACACTTCCTCGCTGCTCATCCAGCGCATCTGGCCGTACACACGTTTGTGGAAACCGTAGGCGCCACCCAGGTAATACCCCTTGGCGTTGGTGCCACCACGGTGGAAGGTGGAATCGTTGTAGGCATCCGGCAGGGCGTCCGGCTCGATGTATTTGTAGCCCAGTTGCACGTTCCACTGGCCGGCGTCGCGGATCTCCACTGCCGTGCCCAGGGCCAGGTCCAGCATCCAGGCATCACCGCCGCTGCGGATGTTGCCTTGCTGGTCCAGGTTGTTGATCACCCGCCCGTCGGTAGAACCCTGCTGCGTGCTGCCGGAGCGCGTGAGCATGTCGTCTTCATCGTAGGCGAGGTTGTGCACATAGTGGCCGGTGACCTGCAGTGTCATGTCGTTGAACAGCGCGGTTTGCCATCTCAGGTTGAGATCCACAAGCTGGAATTCCGACGCCAGGCCCACGTACTGCTCCATCGGTGTGGCCGCCGGATTGAGCGGGTCCAGTGTGATGTCGCGCAGCACGAACAGCGTATTGCCCTTCTGCAAGAACGCCGGCCGCGACCAGTCGGTGTTACAGCCATAGCCTGCCTCCCGGTCACTGAACCAGGGCTGGCATGGATCGGAGCGTTCACCACTGATGTTGTCGAAGTGGTAGTAACCTGCCGCTGCGCGCAACTGGTTGTCACTGTCCATTTTCCACAGCGAACCAAGCTGCGCGCCGAACAGCCACTTGTCCTGGTTTTTGGTCTTGAATTCGCTGCGCGACGGGGAATCATCACTGGTAAATTCCAGCGGGAAGGCGCCCAGTGTGCCGAACAGCGACAGCTCACTGTCCTCTGCGGCGGCGTAGGTGGCAGCGATGCCGTCAAAGTTCAGGTCGCTGGCGTACAGCATGTCGGTGGTGACGAACGGGTTGGCAAAGCGGCCGGCGGTGAACGCCAGGTGTTGCGTCGGCAGCCAGCTGATGAAGCCGCGGTCCAGCCACAGGTCTTTTTTCTCCAGCCCGCCGCCCAGGGTCTGGTTGGTGGACACCGGATTATCGTCACTGCCGGTGGCGACGCGCAGCCCGGCGCGCCAGTGTTCGGAGATATCCGCCGTGAACCCGAACCGCGCCCGCAGGCGCAGCAGGTTGATGCGGTCTTCGCGCGTGTTGTAGAACGGCGGCCAGGCACCGGTGGCCAGTGCCTGCTGTGAAATGTCCTGTGGGCCTTCCTCATTGAAACGCTGGAAGTCGATCAGGTAGGGGTCGTTGTAGTCATCGAAAAAACGCGATTCGCTGCGCACACGCACGTCGGCATCCAGCCGGATACGCGAAGCCCAGTCCGGGAAGGTGTTCGGTTGTGCCCAGTTTTCCGCAATGGCCTGGCTGATGACCTGATCGCGGACTTCCCCGGTGATTTCTTCGCGCACATTTTCCGGGATGTACGGCACGCGGACATCCCCTTCCTGCAACACCGGCTCGGCGGCCTGCGCCGCGTCACGCGTCGCCTGCTCGAGCAGTGCCGCCGCCTGCGCTTCGGTGAGCACGCCATTCTGCACCAGCAGATTGATCAGGTTGCGCGTGGTGCTGCTGTCGGTGGCCGCGCTCTGCTGGGCCACGGCCTGGCCAGACACGGCACAGGCCAGGGCGATCATGGCAGCCAGTCGGCGAAGTCGGAAATTCATGGGCACTGCTCCTGAACGAGTCTGTATTCGGTGAGGTTAAGTAGGCCGGCGTCCCTGCAGGGACACCCGCACCGGCAAAGACAATGAGGCTGGCGGCCGTTCCGACAGCGACGGCACCGCACGCAGCGCCGCGATCACCCGCGCGTCCACGTCGGCGTCACCGCTGGAACGCACCAGCTCGACGCGGGTGATCTGGCCGGCGTCGTTGAGCCAGACGTTGGCCTGCAAGCGGAAACTCAGATGCCGGGTTTCTTCGGCGTCACGCAAAATGCGCTGGAACTGATACGCCAGGTACTGCCCATAGGTGGCGTTGCCGACGCGACCCGCGCCGGCACCCGCCATGCCACCACCGGAACCGGCCGCGATATTGAACGCGTCCGCACCGGCCTGGGCCTCGCCGTCGATCTGCATGGCTTCCGCCAGGTCGTCTGCAGGTGTGGGGGCCTCGTCTTCCGGCAGCGGCTCTTCCACTGGCGTTGGCTCCGGATCGGGCTCGGGCACCTCTTCCTCAATGTCCTGCGGCTCCGGCGGCGGCGGGGGTTCTTCCGGCGGCGGCGGTGGCGGCGGCAGCGGGATGATGGTCTGCATCTTCGGTGCCTCGCGCCGTACGCCGCCCATGTCGTTGGCCCATAACCAGATCAGCCAGGCCAGCCCCGCCACGACCACGGCTGCGACAATGGCCACCACCAGGGTGGGCAGGGCCTGGCCACGGGCACGCAGAACGGTTACGCGATCAAACATGTTCGGTCCTGTTTATTTGGGCCGGCCTGTTACCAGGCCCACCTGGGTCAACTCGAGCCGGCGCAGCAGGTCCAGCACTTCAATGACTTTCTGGTACTGCACTACGGCGTCGCCACGTATCACCACGGGGAAATCCGGGTTCAGCGCCTTTTCCGTGCGCAGCCGGTCTTCCAGCTCCGGCAGGGTGACCGGGTAGGCGTCGAGGAATACCTGGCCCACGTCGTTGATGGAAATCGCCTTGGTCTTTGATTCCGACAGCGACGTCGACGAGCTGGCCTTGGGCAGGTCCACACGGATACCGGCGACCTGCGCGGTGGCGGTGAGGATGAACATCACCAGCACCACCATCAGCACATCCACCAGCGGCGTGATGTTGATGCCGTCAACGGCGCTGTCTTCGTCTTCCGGGCTGTTCACGGAGGCCATGCTGTTCTCCTTACGCGTGGATGGCGGTGCCGTGTGGTGTGTCGTCGAAGCGGTGTTCGGCTTCGTACACTTCCGCCAGGCGCGTGACGAATTCATCCAGGAACACGCGCATGTCGGCGTTCACATCCTTGTTGCGGCTGACCAGGCGGTTGTAGCCAAACAGGGCCGGAATGGCGACGAACAGCCCCATTGCGGTGGCCAGCAATGCGGCAGCCATGCCGGGTGCGATGGCGTTGATGTTGACGTCGCCGGCCATGGCCGTGCCCAGGAACACCACCATGATGCCGAGCACAGTGCCGAGCAGGCCGATATAGGGGCCGCCCGCGATGGCGTTGGACAGCGTGCCGAGCTTTGCGCCGAGGATTTTCTGTTGCTGGGTGCGCACCACGTCCATGGAGGACCGGATCGCTTCAATGGAGGCCGCTGAAATATGCTGGATACCCTGGCTGCGCCGGGTACGGATTTCATTGACTGCCGCCTGGTAGATTTTCCACAGGGACGAGTCAGCAAATTCTTTTTCCGCGCCGGGCTTGTCCGCCAGCATTTCCAGGCGCATGCCGACCTGTGAAAATTTCTCGCGGAAGTGCTCGTTGGCACGCTCCATGCGCACCACCGCGCTGTTCTTGCGGATCATGATGATCCACGACTGGATCATCATGAACACCAGCACGGCGATGATGATCCAGGCATCCAGCGGCACCGCACTGAACAGGAAGCCGAGGCCGCCAAAGCCGAAACCGGACTGTTCTTCGTCCACCCCGAACACCAGCAGGCGCGATTCCGCGCCCTGCGACAGGGCGTCGGCCATGATCAGTGCATCCGCGCGGGCCACCTTGGAGATACGCAATTCATCAATGGCACCAATGAACGGGGTGTAGGCGGCAGGCACCGGCGCTGCGCCGTCGCCCTCTGCCACCGCCGGCGCGGCCGCGCCGGGGACATCACCGCCGATTGCAGCCACGGTCGCCAGCGGCGGCAGCATGGCCTGCAACGTGGTGCTGACGCGACCATTGACGAACAGTTTCAGCGCCGTGCCATCGGCAGTGACGGCCAGATGCTGCCAGGTGCCCGGCGCCAGCGGCTGGCCCGGTTCGGAGCGGGCGCCGTTCACTTCCACGAACGGCACGCCGTCGCTGATACCGATCAGCAAGGCGTTGCCGGCGTCACGGCGGCTGAACAGCAGTTGCTGGCCCTGCATCTGGTCGGCACGCACCCAGGCACTCAGGGTGTAGAGCGAGCCGGCCGGCACCGCCAGCGACGGGCTCTCCGGCAGCAGCAGCGGCTCGATGCCGTTGAACTGCGCCGCGCTGCCGATCACCCCTTCCGCCACATCCGACAGGGTGCTCAGGGCATGGTTGCTGAACGCGGTGGTGTCACGCGGGGGCGCACCGGCGGCACCATCGAAGTGGTACACCAGCGTGTAGTTGGGGTCGAAGGCGAGCTGGCCGTTGCTGGTGGAGGGTGCGGCGTCATTGCCGTAGTACATCCAGATATCCTGGCGGCTGCCACCGTCGACCTGCGGCACGTCCACCCAGATATAGGCGATCCCCATCAGCGCATCGAAGCGTTCAATCTGGTGGTGCAGCACGGTCTGGTCATCACTGGCGACAAAGCGGATGTCGGCACCGTTTTCCTGCACACCGTCAAAGGTGAAATTGCCGGTGTGCAGGCGCACCAGCAACGGCGCACGACCCAGCGGAGCGCTGATCGACGCCCCTTCGGTGGTGGTGTCGATGGAGATCTGTTTACGATAGCTCCATTCCGTCTGCCACCAGGCCTGCGCCGCCAGCGGCAGCGCACACAGGCAGGCAAGTATCAGGGTTATCAAGCGTTGCATGGTCAGCGTACTCCAGGTCGTTCCCTTGAATTAGGTATGAACCGTCCGGCCATCCGGTGCAGTTCTTTGTCGCGATCAATCAGAAACTGGCACGCACGTTGAAATGCACGTGCGGGTCGTACTCTTCGGTGTTCGGCCCTCTGCGCAGCGGCCAGGCCATATCCACGCCCCACGACAACCCGTCGAAGAACTGCGCACGGGTCCCTATGCCGGCACTGGCCAGACGAAATACCCGCCGGTTTTCCTCCAGCACTTCCAGCACCTCCAGCCGGGCACCTTCGGCGAACAGATAAAAGCGCCATTCGTTCAGGTCCGGGCCGTACCAGTTGCTCAGTGACGGGGTGCGCAGTTCGAGGGAGCCCAGGCCGCCGTTGTCGCCGGTCGCTTCTGCGGAGAGGTAGCCCCGCACACTGCTGGCGCCCCCGGCGGAAAGCTGTTCATTGGCCACCAGCGGGCCACTGGCGAATTGCAGCGAGCTGTTCAGCGCCGCCTGCCAGTCGCCGGGGAAGGTACGGGTGTAGCCGCCGCCCAGTTTCAGCACGGAAAAGCTGGCTGATGCGCGGAAGCGTTTTTCGTTGAACTCGAAATCGCTGCTGCCGTAGCCGAGTACGGAACGAAAGCCACTGAGCAACGTCAGGTTTACATCCGCCTGCGATACATCGCTGAATCGGTAACCGGTATAGGAGAGCGATAGCGGCGCATATTTCAGCGGCACCTTGCTCATCTCGTTACCCAGCCCGATCTGTTCGTCGAAATCCTTGAAATCGATCCCCGCCGACACCGAGTGCACCCAGTTGTTGGCGAACGGCCAGGTGTGGATCAGCGATACACCGTAGGTGCTGCCCTTGCCGATCACCGTGGTGCCACCGACGGTGGCCACATCACTGTCGGAGGTGTAGCCGGACACACGCAGGTTCCAGCGCTCGCTCAGCGGCGCGGTGTAGTTAGCGGACCAGACCATGGCGTCATCGGGCTCTTCCGGCGCCGTGAACAGCGTCAGCGAGACCTGGTGATGTTTCTGCCAGAGGTTATCGTGACCGACGGTGGCCACGGCGCGCAGCTGCGAGGTATCGGCACTGTAATCGTTGTTCAGCGACAGGCTGCCATACCAGGGGCTGCTGTCTTCGACGTTGAGATCCACGTCCATGGTGCCGGGCACAACGCCTTCGCGGACCACCGGCACCACCTGCCGCTTGCCACTGCTCGACAGCGCGGTCAGCTGGCGCTGCACCAGTTCGAAATTGGGCACGCTGCCTTCTTCCAGTGCCGGCACGGCCTTGCGGATCTCCAGCGGCGAGGTGTACTCCGCCTCCATTACCCGCACGCGGCCAATGCGCGTTTCCCCCACGATCAGGAATACAATGCCGCCACTGACCTGCTGTTCGGGCAGGTCCACGAATACGGACTGGTAGCCTTTCTGCTGGTAGGCCTGTTGCAGTGCATCACGCGCGGCCTCGATGTCTTCCAGCGTGCGGCCTTCGCCGAGGAACGGGTAGACGGCGCGCTGGATATCCAGCGTCGACAGTACGGAATTGCCACGCACGATGTATTCACGAATCGTCACGGTCGGTATCCGCGCCTCGTGCTCCGGCGCGGGCGCGACGCTTTCATCATGTGCGGTCTGTGCCTGGGCCACGTTTCCCGCCAGCACCAGCAGGCAAAGCAACACAGCGCCTGACAGCAGGTGCAACTTGTTCAATGACAGCATGAATTCGTTTCCGCTTGTTTGCGTTCCGGCACCAGGCCGCGTTCGGGAGCCGCCGTACGTCTCCCCGGCGGTTCTGATGTCAGACGAAGGCCGGCGCTGTTTTCCGCAGACAGGGTGTGGTCACGGAGGCGAGCCATCAGGCTGATGTCAGAACTGTCCCTCATAGACGATGGGGCACAGCGCCAACCGAACATTTGTCACGAAAACTTCATCAATCTCTTTGCGGGAAATGCGGGCTGTGCCACAGCAGGCCGGCATGAGCAGCTGAGCACATCGGGATGACGGAAATGTGGCGGGATCAGCCGAGCAGGACGACACCACCGGGCATGCGGGTGAGCGTGGCGCCGTAGGCATCGCTGATCAGCTGCGCCACATCCGGGAGCTGGTCCAGGGTGAAGCGCGCCTGCACGCGGCGGCGACCCAGTGCTTCGTTCATCAGGATCAATCGCCCCGGCCGGTAGCGGTTGATTTCAGCGATCACCTGCGACAGCGGCTCGTCATCGAAGATCAGCAACTGGCGCTGCCAGGCGGTAACCCGTTCCGGGTCGGCGTGGTGCACCCGGCCAAGACGGTCGGCACCGAAGGTCAGTTGCTGGTTGGCCGCCAGCGTGCGGTTCTCGCCCTGGTAATCGACCACGACGCTGCCTTGCAGGCAGGTGACGCACACGGCGCCGGTGTCGGCCCGGACATTGAAGTCGGACGCCGCCGCCAGCACGCTGCCACCCTGCACGCGCAACAGCACCTGCCGGGCCGCACCGCTGGCACGGATTTCCGCTTCGCCACTGAGCAGTTCCAGCATCGCCAGTTCTGCGCCGCTGACGTGGGCGTTCAGGCGCGTGCCGGTATTCATTTCCACCGCCACATCCGCCAGTTGTACCCGACGCTGTTCGCCAATCGCCGTTTCAAAATCCGCCGCCCCCGGCCACCAGGCCGTTTGCCGGCTGATCATGACGCCGCCGGCGCAGGCCGCCACGCCGCCAAGCAGTGCACGCTGGAGGAAGGCGCGGCGGTCGTAGCGTGGCGCGGTCTCCGCGTGGATATTCTCCGCACGCCCGGCCTCGCCGATCCGCTGCCACAGGCGGCGACTTTCGGCGAAGGCACGACGATGCGCCTGGCTGCGCGCGCACCAGTCGGCAAAGGCGCGCGCATCCTCACTGGTCGCCTCACCGGAGGTCAGGCGGACCAGCCAGTGCTGCGCTTCGCGGCGAATGCGCTGCTGTTGTCCCTGGTCAATCTCTATCACGTTCATCGTGCGCGTCATCATCCGTAGGGGCATGCGTCGGGGCAGGTGCTGCCGTAGCCTGGCTCTCCCATGTAGACGGTTTTCCGGCACCGGGACCGAACCGTTGCGTCACTTCCCGGTCGAGCCAGTCGCCACAGTAGAGCAGCGCCACCTTGAGTTCTTTTTCCACCGTGCGGGTGGAAACGCCAAAGCGCGCGGCAATGTCACGGTGCGGCACACCCTCGACCCGCGACGCCAGCAGAATGGCGCGCCGGCGCGCCGGCAACTTGTACAGGGCACGCTGCAGTTGCTCGACTTCCTGCAAGGCCCCGGCGGCACTGGCGGGGTCCAGTGCGTCATCGGTGCTCTGCATCAGTTCTTCGATCTCGGTGTAATACAGCAGGCGCGACTGTGCCTTGCGCTGGTCGGCGGCCACGTTGAGTGCCATGCGGAACAGATAGGCGAGCGGATTCTGCACGCCATGGATGTCGGCCATCTGGTCCACCCGCAGCCAGGTTTCCTGCAACACATCATCGGCCAGATCGTCACTGCCGAGCCGGTAGCTCAGGCGGCTGCGCAGTTCCGCGTAACGCTGGATGAACAGGGCCTTGATGGTCTGCCTCGACATCTGTTACTCCCGGGCATGCCCGACTGTCGTCCAATCCTTCGGTGTCTGCCGCGCGCAACAGCAAGGTCAGCGGTTGTGCCATGGTGGGCGGCGGCGCCAGTGCAATGTGTAGCGAGGCCAGCACCTCGCGCAAGGCGGCGTCGCGCACCGCATGGCCCGTGGAGGCCAGCAGGCGCGATGTCGCGACCCGGCCATCGGCGGCGATATGCAACTGGACCGCCGCGCGGTATGACCCCGGCCGGGTGAGCGCGCTGGCGCACAGCGCCTGCCACAGGCTGTGCTGCACCAACGTGGCGTAACGGTGTGCGGCCACCGTGTGTGGCCCGGCCGCGCCAGCGGCGGGCTGCGCCGCCGCGTGGTGACGCCGCAACGTCAATCCCTGTGCGCCGCTGTAATGCGCTTCCAGCCCGGTGCCGACCAGCAATTGCGTCAGCGCCGCGCTGTCGCTGAAGTGCCCGGCCAGCGCCGTGCTCCGCCGGCCACTCACCAGGGCGCTGTCGAACAGCACCGCCATGCCGGTCAGCGCACTGTACTGTGCCAGCGCTTCATTCAGCGGCTGCGCCGCGATATCGAAACGGCGCGCCGCCTCTGCGGCAGCGCCCGACACGAGCAACGCGCACCACACCAGCAGCAACACACCGCCGCGGCGGACCGCGAGGTTCCGACCCGCATCCGACATGCACTACACCGGCACTGATCCCGGGCAACGCCCGGCTGGAGGCACCCCGTGACGCGGCCGGACCGCGCCGGCACGTCATTGTTCGGGGATGAAAGCAAAGACCCTCATCGTGCAGGGCGCAGATGACATTTCGATGACATGACTCGCGAGCGGCCTGGTCCTGAGCGCATTACACAGAACACGCTTCCTTCTTCAATACCGGCGATATGGCGCTCCAGGATCGAGACATTTATTTGAAACATGGCATGTTTGTTACCTGAACTTTTCAGACTTTTTCAATATGCCCTTTGTTCATTTCATATGCATAGTCAATGCATCGATACGCTATACTTTCTCTCACTGTTTCCGTACCGGAATTCTGGCTGTGAATAAAATAGTTTTCTGGATAATTCCACCGTTAATGACCTTGTGCGGTATTTCTCCGGCCAGCGAGAGTGAGGAGATGCCCAGTTGCATTTCGGTCGAGGTCAATGGCAGCCGCAGCCCCAGCTACGATTGCCTGAGCAGGATGATGGCGCCGCAGGGAGATACCGCATCCGGTTCGCTTCCCCAGTTTGATTCCGCAGCAGTGATCAACCGGGGCGGCAACCAGCTCGGTCTGTTCAATCGCGCTGCCACGCAAATCCGCATGGGCAGCAACTTCGGCCACAGTATCTATCCCAATACCCCTGCACGCACATCGCCACCCAATCCACTGGTGCCCAGATAAAAAAAACGGCAGCTCCGGGGAGCTGCCGTGGGTGTAGCGTGGTGTATCTGTTACATCAGGTTCGCACGTTCTTCTTCCGTCAATCGGGCTTTCGCTTCTTCTGAAAGCGGGCCGCTCCCCAGCACATCCAAAGGCAGTGACCCACCACTCATGGGCGCCCCTGCGCCCGGCGCCAATGATTCATCACCAAAGCCAAGAATCTCCACGGTAATGATGGAAGGCTGCGTGCTGTTGTTGCGCCGGGAGACGGTTTCCGCCGCTTGCGATGCTGCCGTGCTGGCAGAGCTTGCTGCCGTCAGTGCGCCGGTGTTGACGGCGGCCACCACCGGAATACCCTGCGATTCACCCTGCACCTGTATGTTGTCGGCATTGAGCACCTGCAAGGCAGCGATGTTGACGTTACCGGACACACGAATCCCTGCTTCGCCCGCATCAACGGTGCCCAGCGGTGCGATCAGGTCGATGTCGCCCGGCTCGACACCGGCGATCGGGTTGAGCGTGGCGATACCGGCGCCGGAGCTCGGTGCGTTCGGTGACAGCGCAACGTTGCCCCACTGGTCGTACACGCGCAGCGGCGGCGTATAGACCTGTGTGGTCTGCGAACCACGCCCGGCGTTGATGTCGCCCTCTTCGGACCAGGCCTGGATGTCACCGCCGAACACCGTCATCACCCGGCTCTGGCCAAGCAGAATGCTGTCGCGGGATAACTGGCGGATACTGCCTTCGCCCAGTGTCACGACACCGGCAGTGCCAGCCGGGTCGGTTCCCTCGACACCGAGCGTCTGGGCACCGGACGGTGTCAGCAGATGAATGTCTCCGCCGCGCAGCGTCTGGATACCCGCATCACCGAACATCACCAGATCACCACCGGCGCTGTCTTCTTCCGCGCGCTCCGGGAACGCCGCTTCGATCACGCGGCGGCCGCGCAGATAACTGCCCGGCCGCGGGCCGTCGGCATCGTTGAATTCACGACCGCTGGCGAGCAATTCCGCGAACAGCACCTGCCGCGCAAAGATTTGCTGCGCACTGTCGTTGAGGCCGGCAAATACCGCCAGTGCGCTCTCCAGATTGTCACCCTGGAAGCCGTAGCGCGCCGCCAGCCACTCGATCAGTTCGTCGGTGTACAGCGCGGCGACGCGATCCGGTTGATCTGCCAGTGGCATGTCCTGATCTGCCAGCTTGGCCGGGTCCAGGTAACGTGACAGCAGGCCGTCCACATCCAGCGGCGAGTCCGCCAGGCCGGCCATGACGGCGATGTCCGCGCCACGGCGGCTGTCACCCTGCACCACCGGACCGAGCGATACGATGCTGGCCTGGTCCTGCATCAGGATGGAGCCGCCGGCGGAGACTTCCAGCAGGCCGGGGCCGGCGACGCTGAAATTGCTGGTGAGGATGCGGCCGCCGGCGTGGACGCGGGAGATGTCGTTGTCGTTGTGGTGGAGGAAGAGGTTGCCTCGGCTGGTGGCGCCCTGGTACAGGTTGGTGATGCTCACTGATTCCCCAATGGCACGCCCTGAACTGATGATATCGCCGCCTGCGGATAGCCATGTCGGGCCGCCAGAGACGTACCAGGTATCACCGCCATACTGAGGCCCGAAGGTCACCATCTCGCCCAGGTTGATGTCTACGATGTCACCTTCCGATGCATAGACGTAGGAGATGTTATTGGAGCGCGTCTGAGCCAGGGATTCCGGTGTCGCCGTATTGGGCCCAAACGCAAACAAGGCCCCCTTTCCGTCCCTTCCGCCTTGTCCATCCAGCGCTACTCGCTCGTAAACATTGTCAACCCGTTGTTCATTCTGCGCGCCTTGATTCAAGGTGCCCACAAAGGCCGGGTTGAATGGCGTTGCTATCGCATCCTCGGAGGCAGAGGATTCACTTATATTTATATCACCACCATAAATGCTGTGCTTCGCGAGCAGATTAAGCACGCCGCTCTCGGAAGGCGCCATCCAGATGCCGTAGATCTCACTGATCTGATATTCGTTCAGGCCACCACCAGTTGCTGCAGCGCCAAAGAAGATATTCTCGCCCGATGCAATGCTGAACTTGGCCGGGTAAATGAAACGTTCTCCATCAGAAGAGGCGTTCATGACTTCGTTCAAGCGGCCATACTGGTTCCTCTCAACGTACTGTGTGCCGGCAGCAACACTGGCTCCGGACGATGCAAGCGTCAGCGCAGTGCTATCTGTCCAGAGAGAAAACCAGGTTTCCCCTCCTGCCACCTTGTTGCCTGCGTGTTCGAAGGGCAACGCCGTGATGCCGGCCACCCTGCCCGGATCACTCACGCCCGCCAGCACCAGATCACCCAGCGCATTCAGCGTGAACTGGCTGTCGCCTGGCGCCAGGACCAGGCCACCCGCAGCATTAACGATGCTGCTTTCATAGGCCGACTGGTACTGCCACTGGTTGTTGATTCCTGCGCTGTCTCGACCACCATAGAAGCGCTGCATGCCGCCAACTGCCCGCGTCGACACCGATGTCTGGCCGCGGAGATTCACTATCAGCCCCGACAGATCCTGCATTCCTGTCTGAGTTTTCATCACCTGGGCTGAGTACAAAGGATTCAGGGCGCCGCCCACATGAATCGAAATGTCTCCTCCCCCCGTGAGGGAAATCCGGTCTTCCTCAACCCTGCCGGTACCACCCACAATGACCGAGAGCCCTTCGCTCTTTGGGGCACCCGCTGCATTAAGCATTTGCCCATTGGTCTTGCCCGCATTGATGATGCCCGCATCACCCCCAACGGTCAGTGCAACATTCCCTCCGCCCAACGTGCCCAGGCCTGTAAAGCCGACAAGGTAGGGCGTATTGCTGACGGAAAGCAGTTCCTCGGGTGAATATTCAGACTGCGTTGCATTTGAACCCGTGTAAATATCCGGCACGCTGCTCTGGTCGACGTAAGTGCCGAAGTTGATCCACCAGGCCGTGTTGACGGAAGAAACATCTGATATATCACCAGTCCCCTGTCGCCAGAGCCAGTTACCTATTGCCGACATCGACGCGGCACGTCTTACTGCCAGGTTTGAGGCCGTATTGCTCAGCAAGGCACTTGACATTGTCCCGGTAAGATCCCCACCTGCGGTCAGGCTGAGATTGCCGCCCGCTGTCGGGAACCAGGCCTGGTACAGGCCGGTATCCGGCTGCACCAATGCCTCGTAGTCTTCTATACCGTGTGCGTCACTCAATACATTGCCGTTACCCAGTGCCCGGTCGCGGTTGAAACCCGCATCCACTGAAAGCGGTGTTCCGGCAGTGTAAACGCCGTACATGGATTCAATCGCCACATCACCGGCGGCGACGATGTCGAGATCTCCCGTGCCGGTTCGGACAACGCTGAAATGTACCCCGGAGTAAACTTCATCGACTTTAACTGGCGTTGGTGGTTCTTCAGGTTCGAGTATTTCCGTACAGAACCGCGCGAATGCAGCCAGCCTACATAAGGATGGATTTGCCGCAGTACCTTCTTTCCAAGTCGGATTACGCTCTTCACCGGCAGCATTCCAGTAATATCCCGGTTCGAGCTCCAAACACATCCCCTCGGTCTCGCACGACTCAATCTCATCGCTCGAAACAAGTTCCAGGGATGGCTTCCCGTCTGGATTCCCAGGGGCCCACACCATAGTACCGGGCACAGCAAATACAGCCGCAAATTGATAATGATGATCTGATAGCGTCAAGTTTCCTGTTGTCGCCAATGGCCGGGCCATCCGGGTATCGGACGCTGCAATGTCTGCTCCTGCAACCAATCGCATATCCCACGATTGAGATCCTGATGACAGCATAGCTGCTACCGCCCAATTCTCGCCTTGTCGACTACCTGTACTCGACCGAAGCGGGATTTCTTCCATGCCGTCCGGCAAAACCAGATCGGTTTCTTTTGGGAGAACGGCGCCAACCTTCAAAGCCAGATTCTCTGCCAGCACGACCGGGTCCATCAATGTGCCGGTTGCCGTACGCATTCGCACCGGCAGCGGTACGCCCGCCGGCCAGATAACGTTATTGATCGGCGTATGTTGTGCCAGCATAAAGCCGACACCCAGCATTGAGCCTGCCCCCAAAACCAGGGGTTCATGCAGCAACGTGCCCGCAGCGTATACATTGCCTGCGGCATCGGTGACATCGCCACGCAATATTGTGTTGGCAGGCAATGTGGTGTCCTGGCCAAGCATCACCGGCACAGGAAGCTCGGTACCGGCCTGCATGATGAAACCCTGCAACGGCACGTCGTAGTTCAGCACACGCCCCGCAGGGAATGTCGTACCCTGAGCCAGGGTCACACCGGCTCCCGGCACGATCACATCGACGCCGTACGGGTTCACACCCGGCAACAGTACCCAGCCGTTGTCGTCCGGCGTTTCCGGCGGCGGCGCGAAACCGTCGTTGATACTGCCGTAGATATTCAGATCGCCACCGGCGCGAATGGCCAACGCACCTGCTTCGCCGGAACCATGGACTGCGGTTTTTTGTGTGTTCGGATTGAGACTGGCGTAACGATGACCGGACAGGTCCAGATCCCCCTGCACCACCAGATCGCCATCCGCGGTGGCGCTGACGATTTCCACCGAAGGCCGCAGGTGGAATACCTCTCCGTTGCCGTCGCGCAATCCCGCCAGGCGGGCAAGCAAGTCGTTGTTCTGCAATGCTGCGTCGATAAAGTCCTCGCTGTCTTCGTGCTTGGCATCCAGGTAATCCTGGTCAATGACCTGATAGGGCCGGCCGCTGGCCGCCTCATCGGTGCCATAACGCGCATCGTCGTAACGCCAGTTGCCCTGCACGGCGATACTGCGTGCGCCGCTGACGGAGACCGGACCCTGAACATTGATGTCCATATCCCCGCTGGTCGCGCTGTCTAGGCGCGGTGCGGTCAGCGTCACAGTGCCCAGCGCACGGCCATCGTGTTGCCCGGCGCCGGTGCCGGCGGGTGCTTCGGTGCCGAAGCGCAGATCCATGCGCGCACCGTTCGCCAGCGTCAGGGTGCCGTCACCCGAGTTCAGCTCAATGATGGCGCGATTCGGTGCCTCGATGATCTGGCCGTAGCTGTCCACGCGCAGGATTTCGCCATGGGCGTCAAGCACGGCGTTGTCGGTTAGGGTCAGGCCCTGTTTGCCGGCCAGACGAATACTGCCCACCTGTGCGCCGGAAGCATCAATGCGGCCGTTGACCGTCAGCAGACCGTTATCCAGCGAAATGCTCACGTCGCGCGCGCGCACTTCGTTGCCGACCGTCAGGTCGCCCTGTTTTATCTGGAAGTGGCGGGCACCGAACACTTCACCCTCGGTCAGGCGTGCGTTCAGTGAGGCGAAGTCACCGAGGCTCTGCGCCCGGATATCCACGCGACCGGACTCATAAGGCACCCAAGTGCCGCCGGCGTCGTATTCACCGCTGCTCTGGCCCAGGATGTCGCCCAGCAGCATCACTTCGCCCGCGTCTTCATCGACCGCCACGGCGGTGAGGCTGCCGGCGTGGTTGTTCTCTGCGGAAAGATCTATCTCGCTGCCGGCGCTCTGGTGGATATTGCCGCTGGCGCTTTCCAGCGTGACGTTGCCGCCCCAGCTATAACGGCTGACATCGTCGAAAAGGATTTCGCGGCCCGCCATATCGATCTGCGCGGCGTCTGTCAGGATCACGTCATCTTCGGCGGCCAGGGTCAGTTTGCCGCTGGGCAGCATCACCTGCGTATCCAGCGTGACCTGTTGCCCCTGGAACACCAGGGTGGCGCCGAGCGCGTCATCCCGATCAGGCAATTCGGTGCTGGCGCCATCCGGGGTCGTCAGCAACAGGTTACCACCGGCACGCACACTGCTTACCGCGCCGGCTTCGCCGGTGATCACGGGGGTTTCGATACGCAGGTTGCCACCGTGGTATTGCCAGCCTTCACCGGTGACGTAATCGCCACGGGACTGATACACCGACAGTGCGCCCTGGTTGTTGGCGGTGAACACTTCAGTCGCACGCAGGACCACATCGGAGAAGCCCAGGATCATGCGCTCCACGGTTTCCGTGCCGCCTGGGCGGCTGTCCGGGCCGTAACCGAGCTCGATCACGTCGGCATGGATGTTGAGACGCCCGCTGCCGGTACCCGGGCCGATCTGGTCAGCGTTACCTACTGGTGCCGGCGGCGTGCCGGTCGTGCCGTTCCAGACCAGGTGGCCGGTTTCGATAGTGACGGTATTGTCGGCATCACCGGCCCCCATGATGGCCGGCGTGGTCAGCACGAAGGTTTCCAGTGTCGAAGCACCATTGTCGTCCAGGGTGGAGAGTGTGATGTCGCCGAACACGTTCAGACCCTGGGAAGCACTCAGGCTGAAGCGCTCCATGGCCGGTGCGCCGGTGGCCGTGTCGCCAGTGAGCAGGCGTTCGAGCACGCTCTGGTTGAAGGAGAAGCCGTCCGGCAGGACGCCTGCTGCTGCAGCCGCTGCCAGTGACGCGGTGTCGCCCAGATTGACGGCGCCCAGTGCCAGTGCCAGATCCCGGGTGCCGTAGAGCGTCGAATCGTCCAGCAGCAAGTCGCTGCCCGTGGCGAACGCCAGCGTCCCTTCGGAATACAAGGTGGTTGCAGGGGCCTCAGCCTGACCTGATGCACCAATGCTGATGGCCGCGGGACGTGTGGTGCTGGAATCCTGAAATAACACCTGGTGCGCGCCATTGGAGGCAATGACTGCCGCCCCCTGGACATTGAGGGTGTAGCCGCTTCCAGCATCCAGCGATACCTCACCCTGGCCAAGCGTGTCGACGCCCGCGCCACGCTCAATGGTCAGTGCGTTGTTCATGCCTGCAGCGCCCAGAATGACTTCCGATGCCCGCAACATGGTGCCTTCTCGCAAGGTCAGGCTACCGCCGCCCTGGATGATCAGCATGCCGGGGTTGTTGGCAGGGTCTTCACGCACCTGCGCGCCAATCACCAGCCGCTCGGCATTCTCCGCCAGTGCATTGAGCGTGACGTCGTCCAGGGAAACACCGGTGAAGCCGATCGTCCGGCCCTCTTCAGCAGACACAACTTCCAGCACCGGACTCGCGCCACTCCCTTCTATCTGGACCGTTGCGCCATAGCCACCGTCCGCAGCCTCCGCCTTCAACTGACCGGCAAAGGTCAGCGCAGAATGGTCCGGGTCAAGGGACGCCAGCCGCAAGGCCAATGTCTTGGCATCTTCGGGTAGCGCGGCCCGCAACGCGCCGGAAACCGCCGCCGTCGAGGCGACAAACTCCGAATAGGTGGTTTCGTTGTATTGGGAATAGCGGCGCACCAGGTCCGAGGCAGTCAGAAACACCTGGCGCGCCAGTGGGTCGCGGACGGTGGTGCCGGCAATGCCGAAGTGCGCGGGTGCACTCCAGGAGCCGTTTCGCATTGGTGCCGTACCCGTCGCCAGCACGCCACCATTGACCTCGACCCTGAAGGCGCCAGGCAACAACGCATAGGTGGACGGCATCAAGGTATAGGTCCCCGCCGGCAGGCCGGGAACACCTTCACCCAGGGTGATCTGCTGACCGATCAGCGGGTCACTCGCCCCGCGCGCCGGGTCTATGGGGGCATAGCCGGACACGGCGCCCGGCACGATGGCATAGACCGGATTGGTGGCAAGCTCCGGGAACACGACACCCTCTGGCGTCACCCGAATCAGCGGGGCGAAACGGACGTCACTGGAACCGCCACGCCCGGCCACGAAGCCGGCGCCGAGCAGCTCACCTCCGCCAGACAGGTCCAGCACTGCGTTCTCTTCTACCAGCAGGCTGCCAGTGTTGATGTCTACCTTTGAGGCGTTGTTGCCTGCCGTCAGCCAGGCACTGACATCCACTTCCTCGCCACCATACAGCCAGGTGATGTCGTCCACCGTGCCGCCATAGGGCACGACCAGACCGGCACCGCTTACCGAGGTGAGGCTGCCCGGCATCAGGACCACACGGCTGACAGGGTCCACCACGTTACCCGCGCCCAGGCGGATGATTCCGAGTGGCGCACGCAACACGCCGGCCTGCTCAATGGTGCCAGCCCGCAATTCCAGCGTGCCAAAAACCGAGTAGGGCTGGTCCGGCAGATCGCCGTCGGTAGAGCGGGATATACGCAGTGTGCGTTCAGTATCCAGCGTTGTGCTGGTGAGATAGCCCGCCGTGACGGTCGCTGAAGCCCCGGTCGCGGGATAGACCTGTGCCGCAGAAATGCTGAGATCACCGGGCAGCGTCAGTGCCGTCGCGCTGTCTGAAGCATGGTTGAGGAACCGCAGGTCCCCCGTGCTGGTCAGGCTGACCTGATCAAAGCCGACGCGATCCATCGCCTCACCACCGGCCACCGCTGGCGCACCGATGCTGGTACGCACCTGGTCGCGCACATCAATGTGATCTGCCTCCACAGCGAGATGTGCCGCAGACATCGCCTGCATGGCGGACAAGGCGCCTGTGCCGTTGGGATTGAGCTCCGACCTGACCCGGCCAGGCGACAGCGTGTTCTGACCATTGGCTCCCGCCAGCAGCACATAGGGGGCTTCGAGGTGTACCCGGGCATCATCGGCGGCCCCTTCCGCGAGGCCGATAACCTGCGCATACACGGAGAGGCTGCGCCCCAGTTGAAGCGAGACATCCCCGTCGAAACTGAGCGCCCCTTCACTCAGCAGACTCAACTGGTCAAAACCACCCTGCGTGACCTGATCCACGCTTAACACCGCCTGGCCAAATGTCGGCAGTTGGTCTGATATCTCGACGGCGTTTTCGCTGACAATCAGCTCACGGTAGGCGCGCGTTTCCGCCGGGGCCGCATTGAGATACGCCGGCGATCCAAGCACCAGACTGAGCAGCCCGCCAGAGGCACCCTCACCACCCGACCGGGCCTGCATTTCACCGTTCAGCAGCAGACCGTTGTTGGATGCCAGCTGAATCTCGCCACCGTGGGACGCCAGCTCGGTCGGTACCGCCAGACCTGTCGGCGTCAGCCTGGCGCTTGCCCCCGACGCATCCAGCACAGCGCCCTCCCGGATCACCACAAAGGCATCCGCTGCCCCACTGGCGGTACCGCTGGCCGGATCAACATCGCCACCGATGCGGATGCGCCCGCCGTCCCGGACCACGCCGAATGCCTGCCCATCAACGGTATTCTGCATATAGGCACGGCCAGCCACATCCAGCCGTGCGCCGGCGCCGATCTCGATCACTCGCTCCAGCACCGCCGAGTTCGAGCGCCCCGCTTCGATCGCTGTATCGCTCAAGGAGGGATCGCCAATAAAGATGCTGCCACCCGGGGCGATCAACGCCCCTTCCACCTGGACATCTCCGGTGCCAAGCAATGAGATTGTCTGCCCTGAGTCCACGCGAAGCGTAGCCCCCGCACCGATGCGGGCATCGGCAATGACCGCTGCCGTACCCTGCAGGCCGCCGGCCGTCAGGGTAATACTGCCTCCCTCACGCTGCTGTAGCGTCGTGCTCCCTGGCACTGCCTGCCAGTATTCGGGGGGCAGCCAGGTTTCCAGTGCCTCGCTGGCCGCGACACCATTCGCCTGATAACGGCTGCTCTGTGTGGGGCGGTAGACCGGCACCGTGACCTCGACCTGCGTCCCGTCCGCAATAGCCAGCCCGCCACGCCCGGCGATGTCGTAATGGGAAAAACCGCTGGTAAACAGCGACGGCAATAACCAGGCCGCCTGTTCGTCCGCCGGCCTGTCGTTGGCAATTACCACGGCCTGGCCCGTATCAATACGGAGAGTGCCTCCTCCTTCGGCACCGATCGCATTGAGCCGGCCGTCCAGCACCAGCTCACCTGCGCTGGTACCCGAACCGGCGATAACTGTCACGTCACCACCACGGCCACCAACAAACTGGCCCTCGCGGGTATAGGCCGCGCCAGAAGAGACATCCACCTCACTGCCCGCCAGCAATCGCACATCACCGGAACTGCGCAGTGAGACCCTGCCGCCATCCAGCCAGGCGCGGTCCCGGGTATCGCCGCCAGTCAGCTCATTGGTCCACAGCCCGGTCGTATCCAGCCGGGCATTTTCCGCCACGGTGACACCGGCCTGCAGGCCGGTCGGAACGCCCAGCACACGATCCTGCTCCACCGGCACACCGGCCTGCAGCACTACCTGACGTGCCACGTTACCTAACTGGATATCGCCACTGTGCGCCGTGATATCGGCGTTCACATCAACCAGCGTGCTGTAGAGTTGCAAGGCGCCGCCGGTGGCCAGTTGCAGTGCTTCCTGCACGACGATCTGTTCACGCGCCGCTACCTTTAACCCACCCAGTTGCTGGCTGTTGAGCCAGTCCGCATTGAGCATCAAGGCGCCGTCTGTGGCGGTACCACCGATCTGGATATTGTCCACGGTCGGATTGAACTGATAGCCGAGCCGGCCTTCGTCTTCCAGGTAATAAGGGACGTACTGCCCGACCACCAGTTGCGCACGCCGGGCAATGGCTTTCTGGGATTGGTCGTAACCGTCCAGCCCGGCCTGCGGCGCCTGATCCTGACGTTCGCCCTGGTACACCTCGCCCACCAGATCGCCTTCCAGCGTCGCCTGGCTGGTGGACACCACCAGGGTGCCGGCATCACGTCCCACCGTGTAGCCGTTTTCGAGACGACGCTGCGCCACCACCAGCGGGTTCCAGTAATACTCCGTCACACCCCAGCGCTCGCTGTTGCGCTCAAAACCCTTGTAGACGCCGGTGTAATGTATGTCGCCCGGCGCCGAGGACAATTCGTACAAACGCCCGTCAGCACCTTTCAGCCAGGTCTGGTTGATATAGCCGGTTTGCACATCCAGCGTGCCGCCGGACAAGTTAATCTGTGAGCCCTGCTGTGTGACCAGATCGTTGCCGGTGAAGGTGGCCTTGCCACCCTGCGCCATCCACTCGCCCACGGTACGGCCACGGCTGGCCAGGTAACCGCCCACTTCCAGCAGCCCGCCCGCCGTGTACCAGCGGTCGGTGTCGTAGCCATTGGTGCCGGCCGGCACAAAAATCAGATCGCGCACGTCGATCCAGACGCGCTCGCTGTTCAGATCGCCTTCTTCGCGGTTGACCGGCGAATCACGCTGCTCGTTGCCCTGGATGTTGACCTGGATGCTGTTGCTGTCCATGGCGACGCTGACACCCACCGCGCCGGATACATCAATGACCGCCTTGTCTGCCACGGTCGCCTGACCAGCCGCCGACACCACCACTTCGCCGCCTGTGGCCAGCGTCATCGAATCGCCTTCGAAGTCCACGTTGCCGCCGCTGACGATTTCCACGCGGGACAGGTCGCTGCGGTCCACCACACCACTGAGGTTGTTGAAGTCGCCGCCGTTGTTGGGCGCCAGATTATCCAGACCTTCCAGTCCGCTGTTTCTGCGCGAATCCTCGGCAGTAGCATCACTGTCTTCCAGCAAAATCGCCGTGGTGCTGTTGGCCACCAGCGTCACACTGCCTTCGCTGTCACTGGCCGCATTGAGCAGGTGTATGGTGCCGCGCTGGTCCACCGACGTGGTGGCCACTGCCACACCGGCCTGTTGCACAGTGTGGCCGGTGAGTGTGATATCGCCTGTACTGGCCTGGAGCAGGCCAGTGTTACGCACCAGGCCCGCCTCGCTGCCGTTGAGACGACGCGTGGCGACTTCGTTGCCCCGGGTGGTAGAGGTCTGGTTACCGTCCGTGCTGACGCCCTTGCGAATAATGAAGCTGTCGCCCGCCGCCAGTGTGACCTGGCCACGCGGGGTGGAGATGGCCCCGTCGTTGTGCACTTCGCGCCCGAGCAGCAGCACATAGCCGCCGCCCTGCGTCACTGACGCCGGTTTATGGGTATTGATCTGCGCGCCGGCTTCGACGATGACGTCGCCGGTGGCCGCCGACGAGGTCGCACCGGCCCCGGTGCCGCTCAGGTCATTGCCGAAACTCGGGGTGTAACGGTTGCTGCCCGCTTCCGCGCTGTAAATTCCCCGCTCACGGAACTGCTCATCGGTCATGCCCACCGCCGCGACCGCGAGATTGCGCACGTTGACCTGACTACTGCCGCTGAACACCACCCCGTTGCGGTTGATCAGCATCACCGTGCCGTCACCCTTGATCTGTCCCTGGATCTGCGACGGCCGCGCGTTCGGATCATTGACCCGGTTCAGCACCGCCCAGTCGGCCTGCTGGTCGAACGCCACCGTGGTGTCGCGGCCCACATTGAAGGTTTCCCAGTTCAGTACGGCCTTGTCGGCGGTCTGTTTGATGTCCACCGTGATGTGGCCATCCTTGATCGTTTGCGTGGGCGCTTCGGCGTTCTGCCAGGCCTGCTCGAACGGCAGACTGCTGTCGATCTTCAGGCCGCCTTCGGCCAGACCGTTGGGGACAAGCGAGGGGTTGCTGAACGCCAGGTCACGCTGCGCGGCCTGCCGGGCCTGTGCGGCAGCGATGGCGGACAGGGTGGTGCTCATGTTGCTGAGCGACTGCTGCAGGACCTGATCCACCTGCGGCCGGGGTGGCCGGTTCAGGCCAGTGCCGGGCAGGCCCAGGCCGGGGCGGTTGCCGCTGAGTGCGGCGCCACCGGGCTGGGTCGCCACCGGTGCACCGCCCTGCATCCAGCCCGGCAGGGCGGCGTGAGCGCTCTGGGTCAGCAGGGCCAGGGCGACCGCATGAGCCACAGGACAGAGGTTAAAAAAAAAGCTCTTCTGCAAGCCAGCTTCCGGCACTGACGAGGCCTCTAGTAACGGCATAGACTACTTCCCTCAAGAATAGAGTTGGCTGAAGCGCAGCCTTCTCTATTCAGGCTGTCGGCTTAATATGCCCTGCAGACCACATCCGAATAGGAAAACCGAACTGGCGTAATAAAATATTCATAATTCGGCCGCCTCCTGCCATCCCCCAGCGCAATAAACAAGCAAGAGATAGCCCCCAGCCCAAAACTTGCTTCAAACCGGAATCAGGCCACATTAAACATAGAAGATATGTGACTTAACAATATCTTTCAGATTCTTACGTCAGGCTTTTACCATTGAGGCAATTCAGGGCCTTATCTGCCCAGCCCTTGGCAGATGTCAGGATCATTTATATGAAAGGAAAATTCATACAAAGCCCCTAATGCCCAATCCTGCGTTATTGGAATCATATTATTCTGAGAAACTATACCGTCGTAGTCGCCAAGGCCTATTACGAACAAAAGGTCCTGAACTTCCAATCCAACGTCCAGATCTTCGTAGCACTGGCTAGCAAGAATAAACACCAGACCAGCCATGGGATATCCTAGGGTGGGATCGGGAAAGATCGGCGACCAATCCTGTATATTGGAGGTCGATGGGACGGAAATACCCTGTATCGTTGCCTCAACTCGCGTCTCTGATGGTAAGTATCCAATTCCATCATAGTCGTTAATTATTCGTGCCACTTTAGTTTGATCATTAAAACCAGGATAGTTCGGCCCAACAAACGCAATCGCCCCATCAATATTATTCATTACCGAAATCACTGACTGATCGCCATTCACCGGGAGAAACAGAGCACTGCCAGAAGGCGTTCCAATCCTAGCCAACATAAAGTCTTCGTTTTCTTGAAATAGATGGGGCGCCTTGTAGGCCAGGTGTCTTGTTGCTATCTTTGTCATCCCACTATCAACATTGCTGTAAACAACCATAATTTGCTTGGAGGGGTAGTTACCCAGTTGATTCCAGTTCGTTATCTGGCCAGAAAAAATATTGGCCACGTCATCAGCCGTTACCGTCAACGGATTCTGAGCCGAAACATCACCATTATTAAAACCCACGCCAACACCACTTACCGCCAAGGGAACTTGTATAAGTTTCCCGAAGTTCGGCTCATACTGATCCGCGTAATCCAATATTTCACTGTACTCAAGCCCCAATGCAGTTACAGCGAAATGTACAGATTGATAGCCTTCGACTAAACCGATGGCGCCAGGGCTGTTGCTTAAGAATGAATATCGAATGTTTACTTCATCACCAGGCACATACTCAAACTCATAACCACGAGAGTTTAGGTCTCCGGTTATAGAGCTCATTATAGGATCCGCCACGCCACTAACGGCTCCGATCACATCAGCAGCAACGGAGCTTGTCCCAGCCATCATGGTTAATACAATCAGAGAAACACTAGATCGAGAATGCATGGATCCCTCCATGAGCAAATGATGGATTAGCGAAGGTGGCGAACCATTCCTGGTTCGCCACCGGTGTTTATGTATTTGAAAAACAGCCGATGTTATCGACCGGTAACTGAAGCGCAGCCAGAACCATTTATATTCAAAGCATACGTATTAAGCACGGCATTCTGCCAGCTGCTTGGCAGCGGAATCAGGCTAGCGCTGGAAATGTAGGAGTCGTGCAGACCAGCATAATGATTGATCGCGAAGTTGCTAATTGCAGCACCAATCGCCGGATCGTTGTAGCACTCACTCAGCAGCATGTAAGTAAAGCCAGCGATCGGATATCCAGCGCTTGGGTTAGGGAAAATCGGCGCCCAATCGGCCGGATTAGTGGTGGACGGAGGGGTTACCGAGTCAAAGGTGACCTGCACGTTAACCTGCGTTGGCATATACGCAGTGCTATTGGTAGGGTTGATGATAGCGGCCACTTCCGACGGGTCGGACGGGTCAACATAATCCGGGCTAACGAAGGTAATAGCGCCATCAATGCTGTTCATCAGGGACACTACACCGCTTGATCCATTGGCTGACTGAAAAACAGCGCTCCCGGACGGCGTGCCAATCCGAGCTGTCAGGAAGTTGGTGCTGGTCTGGAACAAAGTCGGCTCAACAGCAGCCAGGTGGCGCGTGAATATCTCCACAGTACCAGAACCATCAGCGCGATGAACAACGGTTATTTGCTTCGATGAAAAGGCACCCAGCTGGTTCCAGTTAGTGATTTGGCCGGAAAAAATCTTGGCCACATCGCTGCTGCTCAGAACCAGAGGATTCATTGCAGTTACTTCGCTGTTGTTGAATGGGACAGTAACGGAGGTGCCCGCGAACGGAACTTGAATCAGGTCGCCAAAGGTGCTTTGATCGTTAGCCGCATAGTTGCTGATCTCCGCACTCGTAGCAATGGAATCGCTACCAGCATAGTGTACGGTCGGCACCAGAGCCGGATCATAACCAAACTCGCTTGAATCGTTACCGAAGAAAGCACGCTTGCCCGCGCTCGAGCCAACGGAGACATAGCTTTCGTAGTTGTAGTTTTCGCCGGTGATAATGTCATTGAACACGCCGGCAGACAGGGAAGCACCACCACCAACGACATCAGCAGACGCCTGACCAGCAAACGCTGCCAGACCCAGGCTGAGTGACACAGCCAGAACATTACGCTTGAACATCTTGAAATCTCCATTTAAGGGTTTGTTTGTTTCGTCCGGAAAATCGTGCAGCGCCGTTGATATCACCCTCTGCATTGGAGTATTGGTGATCAGGTCGCTACAGAATTTACTTTCAGGGGTGGCGATGACAGCGCGGGGAAAATTGCTCGGGAGATTCCAGACTTTTCCATTCTTCAAAAAAAAGCACCATGCCAACGCAGCATAGTGCCATCATTTCTGTTTTGTTATCGTGGTCTTGTTACGCGCCGCAGCGGCCAAAACCCCGTTTATCCAGAAACCCCTTGATCACGGCAACCAGTTCAAGCCGGTCACCAAATGCCCCCACATCCCGAATAAAATCATCGCGCGACCACATGCGCCGGTTTACATCCAGGCCCACAAACCAGCGATACAATATGTTGTAGTTGATCTGGTGATAGATGTCCGCTTCGTTACCGGTATGGGTAATGGCCAGACGCAGCAACATGATGTGCGTTAACGCAGTCATGTTCAGGCGAAAAAGGCCTTCGCCCGCCATCGCCGTGACCTGCTCCACCAGACCAGACTCCGATACGGCGTCGCGCAACGTGATCAGCGGGTGCTCCATCGGAAGGTAATCCCGGATATCCGTCAGGGTTTTCTGCCATTCCTCCTGCGACACGATCCAGACCCAGGGTGAACCATAACGGAACACTGATACCGGGCTGACGCGCGCTGATTCCACAATCCTTGATAATTTCTGATCCAGTTCCTGCATGCCTACACGTGAATATCGCGTCATAAACGTGAACCTGCGTACAGAGTTTGACAATGAGCATCGTCATGGCCGGTATCATTATGCAATCGGCCTGTTACGCTTATCTTTAATGGATGCTCTCCCACTTGCGCAGACACGCCGACGCCAGAGGCACCGAACTTTCGTCAATAAAAGTTCACGGGGCGCTCGTGCACTGAGCATGGACGAGTGTTCGCTATGGGAAATCGGTCACGGCGCTGCTGAAAATTGATTTCAGCGTGATATCGGAACAGGGTGAGGGCGTGTGCAGGGTGAATAAGGCTGGCGCGCCCGGTAACGGACGCGCCAGGAGGGGATCATTCCACGGTCACGGATTTTGCCAGGTTACGCGGCTGGTCCACGTCGGTGCCCCGCATGACGGCCACGTGATAACTGAGCAGTTGCAGCGGCACGGTGTACACGATCGGGATCAGGCACTCCGGCACCGGCGGCATGTTCAGTACGGTGACGCCGTCTTCGTTCTGCAGTGCCGCGTCACGATCGGCGAAGATATACAGCTCACCGCCACGGGCGCGCACTTCCTGGAGGTTGGATTTGAGTTTTTCCAGCAACTCATCGTTCGGTGCGACCGCCACCACCGGCATGTCTTTGTCCACCAGTGCCAGCGGACCATGTTTCAGCTCGCCGGCCGGGTAGGCTTCGGCGTGGATGTAGGAAATTTCTTTCAGCTTCAGTGCGCCTTCCATGGCCACCGGATACTGAGTGCCTCGGCCCAGGAACAGCGTGTGGTGTTTTTCGACAAAATCTTCGGCGAGTTTTTCAATATCGCCATCCAGTTGCAGTACTTGCTGGATCAGGCCCGGCAACTGTCGCATTTCATCCAGCACTGTCTGAATGCGCGCCTGTTCCAGACCGCGCACGCGGCCCAGGGCCAGTACCAGCATCATCAATGCCGCGAGCTGGGTAGTGAACGCCTTGGTCGATGCCACGCCAATTTCCGGGCCGGCGCGGGTCAGCAGCACCAGTTCGGATTCGCGCACCAGTGAGGAGCTATCCACATTGCACACGGCAAGCCGGCCAACATAATTCGGGCTGCTGGTGGCGCGCAATGCGGCGAGCGTATCGGCTGTTTCGCCGCTCTGCGAAATAGTGACAAACAGGGTGCCCTCGGGCACCACGTGGCTGCGGTAGCGGAATTCGCTCGCCACTTCCACCTGGCAGGGCACACCGGCCAGGGCTTCGAGCCAGTAACGGGCGATCATGCCGGCGTGGTAGCTGGTGCCACAGGCGATGATCTGGATATTGCGCACTTTGTGCAGCAGGTCGGCATTCTCGCTGAACAGGCCGTCAAGATCGGCGACGCTGCCCAGGCGTCCTTCCAGTGTGCGCTGCAATGCAACGGGCTGCTCGAAGATTTCCTTGAGCATGTAGTGGCGGTACTCGCCTTTTTCGGCGTCTTCGTGGGTGCCGTCGAATTCGTGGATGTCGCGCTCGACCTGTGTGCCGTCGCGGTCAAAGATACGCACGCTGTCACGGCAGACTTCGGCCACGTCGCCTTCCTGCAGGAAGATGAAGCGCGTGGTCACCGGCAACAGGGCGAGCTGGTCGGACGCCACATAGTTTTCACCAATGCCCAGCCCCACGACCAGCGGGCTGCCGGAGCGCACGGCGATGAAACGGTCCGGGTCGCTGGTGCTCACCACGCCCAGTGCGTAGGCACCACGCAGACGACGCACCGTGCTTTGCACGGCGGCCAGCAGATCCTCGCCACGCGCCTGCGCCTGGTGGATCAGATGCACGATCACTTCGGTGTCGGTATCGGACGTGAAGGTATAGCCTTCGCCCTGCAGTGCGTCGCGCAGCGCCTGGTAATTTTCGATGATGCCGTTGTGCACCAGCGCCAGGTCATCCCCCGACATGTGCGGGTGGGCATTGCGTTCCGACGGCACGCCGTGGGTCGCCCAGCGGGTATGGGCGATGCCGATCTGGCCGCTGGTGTGGCTGGCCTGCACGGCGTCTTCCAGGCCCTGCACCTTGCCTTCGCGGCGCACGCGTTGCAGGCCGTCCTGGCCGATGATGGCCACACCGGCGGAATCATAGCCACGGTATTCCAGCCGCTTCAGGCCGGTGAGCAGAATGCCGGCGACGTTACGTTCGCCGATTGCACCAACAATGCCGCACATAGAGGTTCAGTCCTTTTTTTGCGGCCGGGGCCAGCCGCTGATGTTTCGCTGTTTGCCACGCGCCACCGCCAGTTCGCCCGCTTCGACATCGCGGGTGATGACACTGCCGGCGCCGACGGTGGCGTCCTTGCCGATGGTCACCGGGGCCACCAGTGACGAATTCGAGCCGATGAAGGCGTTGTCGCCGATCTCGGTGCGTGCCTTGTTGACGCCATCATAGTTGCAGGTAATGGTGCCCGCACCCACGTTGACACCGCTGCCCAGCTCGGTGTCACCCAGGTAGGTCAGGTGATTCACTTTGCTGCCCGGGCCGATGCGGGTTTTCTTCGTCTCGACGAAGTTGCCCACTTTGCCTCGTGCGGCCATTTCGGTGCCGGGGCGCAGCCGTGCGAACGGGCCGATCTGGCAGGCTTCACCGACGTCGGCGCCGTCGATGATGGAGTTCGCCTCGACCACGGTGCCGGCGCCGATGCAGCTGTTGCGGATCAGGCAGTTCGGGCCGACGCGCACACCGGCGGCCAGGCTCACGTCGCCTTCCAGCACGGTGTTCACATCCAGTACCACGTCTTCGCCGCACTGCACGGTGCCACGAATGTCCAGCCGCGCCGGGTCCAGCACAGTGACCCCGGCGCGCATCAGTTGTTCCGCCTGGACCTGCTGGTAGATGCGTTCCAGGCGCGCGAGCTGCACCCGGTCGTTGACGCCGTCGACTTCCCAGGCGAACTGCGGCTGTACGGCTTCCACGGTCAGGCCGGCCTTGACCGCCATGGCAATCACGTCGGTGAGGTAGTACTCACCCTGGGCGTTATTGCTGGAGAGTTTGGGCAGGGCGTCCGCCAGGAAGGCGCGCGGGCAGGCGAGGATGCCGGTGTTGATTTCGCGGATCGCGCGCTGGGTGTCGTCGGCGTCCTTGAACTCGACGATCGCCTGCACTTCGCCGGCGGCGTTGCGGACGATGCGGCCGTAGGCGCCAGGCTCGTCCATTTCCAGGGTCATCAGGGCCAGCCGGTCGGGAGCGACGCGACCGACGAAGTCGCGCAGGGTGTCCGGGCGGATCAGGGGCACGTCACCGTACAGGATCAGCACCACATCTTCGCTGACGTGAGGCATGGCCTGGGCCACCGCATGGCCGGTGCCGAGTTGCTCGGCCTGTTCGGCCCAGACCGCGTCCGGGGCCGGGACCTGTTCGCGCACCAGCTCGCCGCCGTGGCCGTAGACGACGCAGATACGCCGCGCGTCCAGTGCCCGGGCACTGTCGATGACGTGCGAGAGCATCGGCCGGCCGGCAATCGGGTGCGCCACCTTTGGCAGTTGCGAGCGCATCCGGGTGCCCTTGCCGGCGGCAAGGATGACCACTGCAAGTTCCATCTTTTACCTCGTCTGCTGACGTCCGTTCCGCACCACCCGCGGGGAACCGGGCTGGCGAAAGCCTAAAACAAAAAATGGCCGGGAGCCATTTTTGACGTCGCGTTAGCGACGGCCCGAAGGGTGGCGGCCATGGACGGCACGCCACAAAAAAGGGCAGCCTGGCAGCTACCCTTTTGTAAAAGCCCGACAAACCCGGCGGATGTTACTTGCCGGAGCCGCCGAACTTCTTCTTCATCTGCTGAATGGCCCGCAACTGCGCCACGGATTCCGCCAGCTGCGCGGAGGCAGCGGAGTAGTCCATGTCGGTGTGCTTGCCTTCCAGGGCTTCCTTCGCGCGCTGCCGGGCTTCTTCGGCGGCGGCTTCGTCCATGTCGTGGGCACGCGCTGCGGAGTCGGCCAGCACGGTCACCACTTTCGGCTGCACTTCCAGGAAGCCGCCGTTCACATAGAACACTTCTTCTTCGCCGCCCTGCTTGATGATCCGCACCGGGCCGGGTTTCAGGCCGGTCAGCAGCGGCGCGTGGCCCGGCAGGATGCCGAGGTCACCCTCGCTGCCGGCGGCCACGACCATTTCCACCTCGCCTGAGAACAGCTGCTTTTCAGCGCTGACGATGTCGCAATGCACTGTCATCGGCATGTGACTCTCCTGAACAACCTGCCTGCTTTAGACGATTACTTGGCCTGACGCTTGTTGTATGCCTCGACCACTTCGTCGATGGAGCCCTTCATGTAGAAGTCCTGCTCCGGGATGTGATCAAACTCACCGCCGAGAATGCCGTTGAAGCCGCGGATGGTGTCTTTCAGGGACACGTATTTGCCCGGCGAGCCGGTGAATACTTCCGCCACGAAGAACGGCTGGGACAGGAAGCGTTCGATTTTCCGTGCCCGCATTACCGTGGTCTTGTCTTCTTCGGACAGCTCGTCCATGCCGAGGATGGCGATGATGTCTTTCAGTTCTTTATAACGCTGCAGCACGGTCTGCACACCACGGGCGGCAGCGTAGTGCTCTTCACCGATCACCAGCGGGTCGAGCTGGCGGGAGGTGGAGTCCAGCGGGTCGATCGCCGGGTAGATACCCTTGGCGGCGATGTCACGGCTCAGTACCACGGTCGCGTCAAGGTGAGCGAAGGTGGTGGCCGGGGACGGGTCGGTCAAGTCATCCGCCGGTACGTAAACGGCCTGCACCGAGGTGATGGAGCCGGTCTTGGTGGAGGTAATACGCTCCTGCAGCACGCCCATCTCTTCCGCCAGGGTCGGCTGGTAACCCACCGCCGACGGCATACGGCCGAGCAGCGCGGATACTTCGGTACCGGCCAGGGTGTAGCGGTAGATGTTGTCGACGAACAGCAGTACGTCACGGCCTTCATCACGGAATTTTTCCGCCATGGTCAGGCCGGTCAGGGCCACGCGCAGACGGTTGCCCGGCGGCTCGTTCATCTGGCCGTATACCAGCGATACCTTGTCCAGTACGTTGGAGTCTTTCATTTCGTGGTAGAAGTCGTTCCCTTCACGGGTCCGCTCACCCACGCCGGCAAATACCGAGTAACCGGAGTGCTCGATCGCGATGTTCCGGATCAGCTCCATCATGTTCACGGTCTTGCCCACGCCGGCACCACCGAACAGGCCGACTTTACCGCCCTTGGCGAACGGGCAGACCAGGTCGATCACCTTGATGCCGGTTTCCAGCAGTTCGTTGCCAGAGGCCTGTTCCGCGTAGGTCGGTGCCTTGCGGTGAATCGGCATGCGCTCCTGTTCGCCGATCGGACCGGCTTCGTCGATCGGGCGACCCAGCACGTCCATGATGCGGCCCAGGGTTTCTTTGCCCACCGGCACCTGGATCGGCGCGTTGGTGTTGGCCACGTCCAGGCCACGCTTGAGGCCTTCGGTGGAACCCATGGCGATGGTGCGCACGATGCCGTCGCCGAGCTGCTGTTGTACTTCCAGAACGGTGTCGGCACCGCTCACTGTCAGTGCGTCGTAGACATTGGGCACGCTTTCACGCGGGAATTCCACGTCGATTACAGCGCCGATGATCTGAACAATACGACCGCTACTCATGCTTGCATCCTCTCAGCTTCTCTGCCCGCCCGGTCAGACCGCGGCGGCACCACTAACAATTTCGGAGATTTCCTGTGTAATGGCCGCCTGACGGGCCTTGTTATACAGGAGCTCCAGATCACGGATCAGGTCGCCGGCGTTATCGGTTGCTGCCTTCATGGCAACCATCCGCGCGGCCTGTTCGCAGGCGTTGTTTTCCACCACACCCTGGTATACCTGGGTTTCGATGAAACGCTTCAGCAGACCGTTGATCAGTTCTTTGGCCGACGGCTCGTAGATGTAGTCCCAACGCTGGCCGGTGGTGTTCTTGAATTCCGATTCGTCACCGGATTTCAGCGGCAGCAGTTGCTGCACCACCGGGCTTTGCGTCATGGTGTTGACGAATTCGTTGTACACCAGATAGACGCGATCCACCTCGCCTTTCTCGAACGCATCCGCCATGACCTTGATGGAACCCACCAGGTCACCCATGTGCGGCGCATCGCCCAGGCCGGTCACCGACGACACTACTTCACCGCCGAAGCTGCGGAAGAAACTCATCGCCTTGTTGCCGATGGCGCAGTATTGCACCTGCACACCCTGCTCGGACCACTGGCGCGCTTCGCGCACCATCTGCTTGAGCAGGTTGACGTTGAGGCCACCACACAGGCCGCGGTCACTGCTGACCACGATGTAGGCCACCTTTTTTACGTCGCGCTCGGCGAGGTAAGGATGGCGGTATTCCACATCGGCGTTTGCCAGGTGCGCAATCACGCCCCGGATACGCGTGGCATACGGCTTGGAGGCCGCCATGCGTTCCTGTGCGCGACGCATCTTGCTGGCGGCAACCATCTCCATGGCACGGGTAATTTTCCGCGTGCTCTGGACACTTGCGATTTTGGTACGTACCTCTTTCGCGCCGGCCATAGGACTATCCTTTTAAGCGTTTACCAAGCGATTACCAGGTCTGGGTAGCCTTGAACTTCTCGATCGCGTCCTTGATGCCGGACTCGATGTCGCCGTTGAAGTCGCCCTTCTCGTTGATTTTTTCCATCAACGCCTTCTGTTCGCTGTTCATGTAGTCCAGCAGAGCGGCTTCGAACTTGCCGATCTTGTCCAGCGCCACATCTTTCAGGAAGCCTTCGTTGATCGCGTACAGCACCACGCCCATTTCAGCAACGGACTGCGGGCTGAACTGCTTCTGCTTCATCAGCTCGGTGGCGCGCTGACCATGCTCCAGCTGGGCACGGGTCGCCTCATCCAGGTCGGAAGCAAACTGGGCAAACGCCGCCAGTTCACGGTACTGCGCCAGCGCCAGACGGATACCACCACCGAGTTTCTTGATGATCTTGGTCTGCGCGGCACCGCCTACACGGGATACCGAGATACCGGCGTTCATCGCCGGGCGGATGCCGGAGTTGAACAGGTCGGTTTCAACGAAGATCTGACCGTCGGTAATGGAGATCACGTTGGTCGGTACGAACGCGGACACGTCACCGGCCTGGGTTTCGATGATCGGCAGCGCGGTCAGGGAACCGGTCTTGCCTTTCACTGCACCGTTGGTGAACTGCTCAACGTACTCTTCGTTGACACGGGCAGCGCGTTCCAGCAGACGGGAGTGCAGATAGAACACGTCACCCGGGTACGCTTCGCGGCCCGGCGGACGACGCAGCAGCAGGGAGATCTGGCGATAAGCCCAGGCCTGCTTGGTCAGGTCATCGTAAACCACCAGCGCGTCTTCACCGCGGTCGCGGAAGTATTCACCCATGGAGCAACCGGCGAACGGCGCCAGGTACTGCATGGCGGCCGGGTCGGAGGCCGACGCGGCAACGATGATGGTGTTTTCCAGCGCACCGTGCTCTTCCAGCTTGCGCACCACGTTGGCAATGGTCGACTGCTTCTGACCGATCGCGACGTAGATACACTTAATGCCGGAATTTTTCTGGTTGATGATGGTGTCGATGGCGATCGCGGTCTTACCGATCTGACGGTCACCGATGATCAGCTCACGCTGGCCACGGCCAACCGGGGTCATGGCGTCGATGGCTTTCAGGCCGGTCTGCACCGGCTGGTCTACCGACTTACGCCAGATCACGCCCGGCGCAACCTTTTCGACCGGCTCGGTGATCTTGGTGTTCAGCGGACCTTTGCCATCAATCGGGTTACCCAGCGCGTCAACAACGCGGCCGAGCAGCTCCGGGCCGACCGGCACTTCCAGAATGCGGCCGGTACATTTGACTTTCTGGCCTTCGGCAACGCCCAGGTAATCACCCAGCACCACCGCACCAACGGAGTCACGCTCAAGGTTGAGGGCCATGCCGTAAACGCCGCCTTCAAACTCGATCATTTCGCCGTACATCACGTCGGCCAGACCATGAATGCGCACAATACCGTCGGATACCGATACCACGGTCCCTTCGTTGCGCGCCTGGGTGGAGACATCAAGCTTGGCAATACGCTGCTTGATGATCTCGCTGATTTCGGACGGGTTGAGTTGCTGCATGCTTCAATCCCTCAAACTCAAGAGTTCAGTTGCTCGGCCAGGCGGGCCAATCTGCCGCGCACACTGCCATCAATCACGGTATCGCCAGCACGGATCAGGACGCCGCCAATCAGCGCTTCGTCCACACGCGTGGAGACATGTACTTCCCGGCCCAGGCGTTTTTTCAAACTGCCGACCAGACGCTCGACTTCCGCATCCTCGAGGCTTTGCGCGGAGACCAGCTCCACATCCACAAAGGCTTCCTGTGCCGCCACGAAGGCATGGAACAGTTCGAAGACCGCCGGCAGCAGGGGCAGGCGCCCGTGCTCTGCCAGCTGTGCGATGAAGTTGCGGCCGCTCTCGTTCAGCGCGTCGCCACAGACCTCAGCGAAAGCGTCGGCTTTCTGTCCGGCACTCAGTTGGGGCTGCTGAAGCCAGGCGCGCATGGCGGGGTCTTCCGCCACTGCCGCGGCCACGCCCAGCATCTTTTCCCATTCCGCCAGGGCACTGTTGTCCCGCGCGAACAGGAAAGCTGCCTTGGCGTAAGGACGAGCGATGGTGGTCAATTCAGCCATGGGTTACCCGTTTAGTCAGAGTTCGGCCGCCAGCTGCGCGAGCAGCTGCTTGTGTGCGTCCTGGTTCACTTCCGCGCCCAGAACCTGCTCAGCGCCTTTCAGTGCCAGAGCGGACACTTCCTTGCGAAGCTGTTCGCGTGCCTGGTTCACTTCCTGTTCGATCTCCGCCTGGGCTTTCGCTACCAGACGATCGCCTTCGGCCTTCGCATTGACCTTGGCTTCTTCCAGGATCTGATTGGCACGGCGGTTAGCCGCTTCGATGATCTCGGCCGCCTTCTCCTTCGCCTCATGGAGGTTGGAGCTGGCCTTGGCTTGCGCCAGTTCCAGATCACGCGCTGCCCGATCGGCGGCACTCAGGCCGTCGGCGATCTTCTGCTTGCGCTCGGTCAGCGCGCCCATGATCGGCGGCCACACGAACTTCATGCAGAACCATACGAACAGGGCGAACCAGACTACCTGGCCAAGCAGTGTTGCATTAATGTTCATGCGAACACCTCAAACCGCGTTGCGTGAATTTCCCTGGTCGGGTCTTACTGGAAGATCATCAGGAACGCGATAGCGATACACATGATCGGCACAGCGTCGAGCAGACCGGCAATGATGAACATGCGAGTTTGCAGCATCGGAGCCAGTTCCGGCTGACGTGCCACGCTCTCAAGGAAACGACCGCCCATCAGACCAAAGCCCAGACCGGCGCCGATAGCCGCGAGACCAGCAACGATAGCAGCTGCAAGCAGGTTGAGTTCCATTTTCCACTCCCGTTTTACGTTTAGGTTGCTTTCAAAACTTCAGTACAGTGTTGCGATGAATCAGTGGTGCTCACTGGCCATGCTGAGGTACACAATGGTCAGAATCATGAAAATGAACGACTGCAGCGGGATGACCAGCAGGTGGAAGATCGCCCACGGTACCGCGCCGATGAACTGCCAGTAGCCGAGCATGGCCGCCAGCAGGATGAACACGAACTCACCGGCGAACATGTTGCCGAACAGCCGCAGACCCAGCGATACCGGCTTGGCCAGCAGCGCTACGGTTTCAAGAATAAAGTTGATCGGGATGAACAGGACCTTGCCGATCGGGTTCTTCACTTCAAACGGGTGCAGTGTCAGCTCGCCGATAAAGCCGCCGAAACCTTTGCTGCTGATGGAGAAGCCGATCACCAGGAAAAGCACCGAGAAGGACATGGCCAGGGTGATGTTGGGATCGACGGTGGGAACAATCTTGAGGTAGTGCAGGCCGAGCAGGTTGGCGAGGCCGGTGGCGCTGTCCACCGGCAGCAGCTTGACGCTGCTCATGATGAACACCCAGCAGAAAATGGTCAGGGCCAGCGGGGCGATCAGCTTGCTCTTGCCGTGGAAGCTGTCGCGCACCGAGGTGTCGACGAACTCGGCCACCATTTCCACGAAGTTGACGATGCCGGAGGGCACACCGGCGGAAGCGCGGCGCGCCACCATGGCGAAGATAAGGATGAAAACGAGACCGAGAATACCGGAAAAGGCGAGGCTGTCGACATGGAAGGCCCAGAAGCCCATGGCATCCATTTCGGATTCACAGGCGGCCAGCAGCCATTGCTCCGACTGCGCGACGCTGCCGTCGCAAAGCTCGGTGCCGGCCGGCACCTTGCCATAGGTGAGGTTGGACAGGTGGTGCTTGATGTAACCAGTCGGTGTATCTGCTGCCATGTGCGTACCCAGCCATTAACAGTGTGTGAAAAACCCCGCACCCGGGGGCTTTTTCATGCCATGGAATCACCTTCCCACGGCGGCAGGCGACGCTCAATTACCTGCCATTAACCTTCTTTGTTACCCGGCGGCCCCTGCGGAGGCGGTCCGCCCGTGGCGCGCGCCAGCCAGACCCAGCCGGCCGCCTGCACCACGAAAAAGCTGATCAGCAGCGCGGCGGCTGCCTGTTTGCCGCGCAAATCCGGCCACTCCCGGAAGGAGAGCCAGAAGAGCAACAACATGATTGCAATCTTGCCCAGTTCGGCACGAATAGCCGCGCCAGCCTGATGACGCGGCTCCTGGTTGCGCGGGTGCAACCAGATCTGGAATCCAGCCCAGGCGTGTGCCAGGAGACAGATGGCACCACCCCAGAGAGCGGCCAATCCAACAGGGCCGCCGGCCATTAATGCAGCCAGTGCAGCGGTCACCAGTAACGAGGTGATTTGCACCAGCATCAGACCCCGGAAAATGAAGGTTCCGGATATCGCAGTCTTGGTCACGGTGACTCCGCCTTGCCAGCGCTGCCTCTCGGCAGTGGGTTTGGATCCCGCCGTCGGCGAGCCCCGTTCTCAGGCGCGCAGAGTATAGGGACATGCCCCCGTGACTGCAACCGCGACCAGCGGCTTAATACGACGGGAGGGCGCGGATTTTCAGGCCGGATGGCGGGTCATTAATTGAACCCGCGTCAGATTCCGATCCGCATCGCAACCCGCGCCTCACCCGGCACCGATCCAGGGTGACAGCGGCCTGGGTGGCGTGGCGCCGGGCCATCTCCCGCCGCCACGCGCCCGCCCCGGTCCTGCATCAACGCCTCAGTCGCTGTCTTCAAGCCGGCGGTTCACACGCAGCGCCAGCAGCGTGCAGATCACGCCGGAGAGCAGGTACACGCTCACATAGCCCAGCCCGAAGTGCGCCGACAGACCCAGCGCCACCAGCGGCGCGAACGCGGCACCGAACAGCCAGGCAAAATCGGAGGTCAGCGCGGCGCCCGTGTAGCGGAAACGCGGCTCGAAATTGGCCGTCACCGTGCCCGAGGCCTGGCCGTAGGACACCCCCAGCAAGGCAAAGCCGACCAGGATAAAGATGTCCTGCTGGAGCGGGCTGCCGTCCATCAGCATGGGCGTGAACAGGCTGAACACCCCGATCAGGCAGGCCAGCAGTGCCACCGTGGTACGCTTGCCGATGCGGTCGGCGATCCAGCCGGAGGCGATGGTGCCCAGCACGGCCAGCACGGCGCCGATCAGCTGGATGGTCAGTACGTCATTGATACCCTGGCTGCCGTCCAGGGCAATCCAGGACAGCGGGAAGATGGTCACCAGGTGAAACAGCGCATAGCTGGCCAGCGCTGCAAACGAGCCGATAAAGATGTTGTAGCCCTGCCGGCGCAGCATCTCGAAGGTGCCGATCGGCTCCAGCGCGCTCTCTTCCAGTGCGGCGGTGTACTCTTCCGTCACCACCAGCCGCAGGCGGGCAAACAGCGCCACCACGTTGATGGCGAAGGCAACAAAGAAGGGATAGCGCCAGCCCCAGCCGGTGAAATCGGCTTCCGAGAGGCTGGTGTGCAGAAACAGGAACAGCGCGCCGGCCACCAGAAAGCCGATCGGGGCGCCCAGCTGGCCAAGCATGGCGTACCAGCTGCGCCGGTCGCGCGGGGCATTCAGCGCCAGCAGGGAGGGCAGGCCGTCCCAGGAGCCCCCGAAGGCGATGCCTTGCAGCACCCGGAAAAAGGCCAGCAACCCGATGGCCGCGCCCCCCAGCACCTGATAGCCCGGCAGGAAGGCGATCCCCACCGTGGCCGTGCCGAGCAGGAACAGCGCCACCGTCAGTTTCACGCTGCGCCCCCAGTGACGCTGGATGGCCATGAACAGCGCGGTGCCGAACGGGCGGGCCATAAAGGCAAAGGCAAAGATGATGAAGGCGTACAGCGTGCCCTCGAGTCGCTCGGCGAACGGGAAAAACACCGCCGGGAAGACCAGCACCGAGGCAATGCCATAGACGAAGAAGTCGAAATACTCTGATGCACGGCCTACCACCACGCCCACGGCGATCTCGCCGGGGGCCACCGATGAATGGCCGGCGCCGGTGTGCGCCGGCGTATGCAGAGGGGGCTGGACCTGATCTGTACTGGACATCGCAAGGGCTCGTTGTGCGTAAAGATAGCGTCGACAAGCCTACAGCATCCCCGGTTTGGACACGCCGGGCCATAGGACAAAATGTCCAATGCCCCACCGGCCCGTCCGGGCGTAGGGTTGGCGCCACCTGGGCCACATTGATGCTGACCGGTGATGTCTTTCTCTAAATCTCTGCGCGGACTGCTTCTGCTACTCCCCCTCGCCCTGCTCGCCGGGTGCGACATGGTGGTGATGTCGCCCTCCGGCGACGTGGCCCTGCAGCAACGCGACCTGATTGTCTGGTCGACCATCCTGATGCTGCTGGTGATCGTGCCGGTGATCGTGCTGACGCTCTGGTTTGCCTGGCGCTACCGCGCCGGCAATGCCGAGGCCACCTACGCGCCGGACTGGGACCATTCCACCGTGCTGGAACTGGTGATCTGGTCGGTACCACTGTTGATCATCATCGCGCTCGGCGCCATGACCTGGGTCAGTACCCATCAACTTGATCCGTACCGCCCACTGGAGCGCATCGATGCGCAACGGCCGGTACCGGAAGGTGTGGAGCCGCTGGTGATCGAAGTGGTGGCGATGGACTGGAAATGGCTGTTCCTGTACCCGGAACAGGGCATCGCCACCATCAATGAAGTCGCCGCCCCGGTGGACCGGCCGATCCGTTTCAAGATCACCTCTTCCACCATGATGAACTCGTTCTTCATTCCGGCATTGGCGGGGCAGATTTACGCCATGGCCGGCATGGAAACCAAGCTGCACGCGGTGATCAATAAGGAAGGTGTCTACGAAGGCTTTTCTGCCAACTACAGTGGCGCCGGCTTCTCCGACATGCGGTTCCGCTTCCACGGCCTGAGCGAGCAGGGCTTCGACGCCTGGGTAGCGAAAAACCGCGCGCAAGGCGAGCCGCTCGACCGCGAGCACTACCTGGCACTGGAACAGCCCAGCCACGACGAGCCGGTGCACCGTTTCGCCAGTGTCGAGCCGGACCTGTATGAGGCGATTCTCAATCGCTGCGTGCAGCCGGGCAGCCTGTGCATGAAAGACATGATGGCCATCGACATGCTGCGCGCGCGCAACCTGTGCGGCATTGATGACGCCCTGCGCTTTCTCGGCAAGACCTCGCTGGATGACATCGTCGGCCTGCGGCCGGCAGTCAGTTATTGACGTGTTCGGGTCAGGCGCTGCACGCGCCTGACACACTTTTCGTTAAACGCCTTCGGCGTCGGTACCCAAGATGTTCGATCAACTTGACCTGACAACGCTTCTCTTCGGCCGCCTCACCTGGGAGTCGTTTCCCTATCACGACCCCATTATCGTGGCGACGTTCGCCGTGGTCGCCATCGGCGGCCTGGCCATGCTGGCGCTGGTGACGCGCTACCGGCTGTGGGGCTATCTGTGGAACGAGTGGTTCACCACCATCGACCACAAGAAAATCGGCATCATGTACATGATCCTCGGCATCATCATGCTGCTGCGCGGCTTTGCCGACGCCATCATGATGCGTATCCAGCAGGCCATCGCGTTCGATGGCTCCATGGGTTACCTGCCGCCGGAGCATTACGACCAGATCTTTACCGCCCACGGCGTGATCATGATTTTCTTCGTCGCCATGCCGATGGTGACCGGCCTGATGAACTATGTGGTGCCGTTGCAGATCGGCGCCCGCGATGTCGCCTTCCCGTTCCTGAACAATTTCAGCTTCTGGATGACCACCAGCGGCGCGGTGCTGTTGATGGTGTCGCTGTTCGTCGGTGAATTCGCCAAGACCGGCTGGCTCGCCTACCCGCCATTATCGGGGATATTACAGAGCCCCGGAGTCGGGGTGGATTACTATATATGGTCGCTACAGATCGCGGGGGTGGGCACGCTGCTGTCTGGCATCAACCTGCTGGTCACGATCGTGAAAATGCGCGCACCCGGCATGACGATGATGAAAATGCCGGTGTTCACCTGGACCTCGCTGTGCACCAACGTGCTGATCGTCGCCGCCTTCCCGGTGCTGACCGCCGTGCTGGGCATGCTGACGCTGGACCGTTACCTGGGTACGGCGTTCTTTACCAATGATCTCGGCGGCAACGCCATGATGTACATCAACCTGATCTGGATCTGGGGCCACCCGGAAGTGTACATCCTGATCCTGCCGCTGTTCGGCGTGTTCTCGGAAGTGGTGTCCACCTACAGCGGCAAGCGCCTGTTCGGCTATGCGTCGATGGTGTATGCCACCGTGGTGATCACCGTGCTGTCCTATCTGGTCTGGCTGCATCACTTTTTCACCATGGGCTCCGGCGCCAGTGTGAACTCGTTTTTCGGCATCACGACGATGATCATCTCGATCCCCACCGGGGCCAAGATCTTCAACTGGCTGTTCACCATGTACCGGGGCCGCATCCAGTTTGAGGTGCCGATGCTGTGGACCATGGGCTTTATCATCACCTTTGTGATCGGCGGCATGACCGGTGTACTGCTGGCGGTACCGCCGGCGGATTTTGTGCTGCACAACAGCCTGTTCCTGGTCGCGCACTTTCATAACGTGATCATCGGCGGCGTGTTGTTCGGCCTGTTCGCAGGCATCACCTACTGGTTCCCGAAAGCGTTCGGCTACAAGCTGGACCCGTTCTGGGGCAAGGTGTCGTTCTGGTGCTGGCTGGTGGGTTTCTGGCTGGCGTTCATGCCGCTGTACGTGCTCGGCCTGATGGGCGTGACACGCCGCATGAGCCATTTTGATGATTCATCGTTGCAGATCTGGTTCCAGATCGCTGCCTTCGGCGCCTTCCTGATCGCCATCGGCATCGCCGCGTTCCTGTTCCAGTTCGTGGTCAGCTATCGCCGCCGCGAGTCCCTGCGCGATACCACCGGCGATCCGTGGAATGGCCGCACGCTGGAGTGGTCCACCTCCTCGCCGCCGCCGGCCTATAACTTCGCCTTTACGCCGCAGGTACACGATATCGACGCCTGGTGGCAGATGAAGCAGCACGGCTTCCAGCGTCCGCAGTCGGGTTTCCTGCCGGTACACATGCCGAAGAATACCGGCGCGGGGATCATTCTCGCCGGCATCAGCACCCTGCTGGGTTTTGCGCTGATCTGGCACATGTGGCTGCTGGCCGGTGCTTCGTTCGTGGCGCTGTTGGCGGTGACGATCGGCCACACTTTCAACTACAAGCGCGATTACTACATCCCGGCGGAAGAAGTAACCCGCGTCGAATCTGAACGAACCCGGATGCTTGCAGAACATGTCTGACACGCACGCACTCTCACACGCCTCGCCGGGCGGACACCGGCCACCGTTGCAGTTTCTGGTACGCGGCGAACATCACCCGCAGAACGCCACCTTGCTGGGGTTCTGGATTTACCTGATGAGCGACTGCCTGATCTTCGCCTGCCTGTTTGCCACCTACGGCGTGCTCGGCCGCAATTACGCGGCCGGCCCCACCGGCGCGGACCTGTTCGACCTACCGCTGGTGGCCATCAACACGGCGCTGTTGCTGCTGTCGTCGATCACGTTTGGCTTTGCCATGCTGGAGATGCAGCAGAAGCGGCTCAAGGGCACGCTGCTGTGGCTGGGCATCACCGGGCTGTTCGGTGTCGCCTTTCTGGGTGTGGAGCTGTATGAATTCGCGCACCTGATCCATGTCGGCGCCGGCCCGCAGCGCAGCGGTTTTCTCACCGCATTCTTTGCGCTGGTCGGCACCCACGGCCTGCACGTGCTGTTCGGCATTATCTGGCTGGTCACGCTGATGGTGCAGTTGCGCAGGCATGGTCTGATTCCGGCCAACACACGACGCCTGTTCTGTCTGTCCATGTTCTGGCACTTCCTGGACGTGGTCTGGATCGGCGTGTTCACCTTTGTCTACCTGATGGGAGTGCTGTAATGAGCGAGCATCATCACGACACCCACGACCATCACCACGAAGATGGCCCGCACAGTTCCTTCAAGGGCTACATGACCGGCTTTCTGCTGTCGGTGGTGCTGACCGCGATTCCGTTCTGGCTGGTGATGGCCGACGTGTTTGAAAACCGCAACATCACCGCACTGGTCATTCTCGGTTTCGCCCTGATCCAGATCTGCGTGCACATGGTGTTTTTCCTGCACATGAACTTCCACTCCGAAGGCGGCTGGAACATGCTGGCGCTGATCTTCACACTGGTGCTGGTGTTCATCACGCTAGCCGGTTCGCTGTGGGTAATGTACCACCTCAACCACAACATGATGCCGGGCATGATGCACGAGCATAACCTGTCGCCGTGACGACGCACCGCACACCGGCACGCCGGCCCTGGGGGCTGGTGCTCTGGCTGGTGTTCCTGCTCGCCGCGTGCGGCAGTTTTATCGCCCTCGGGACCTGGCAGATCGAACGCCGCGCCTGGAAACTCGACCTGATCGAACGTGTCGAGGCGCGCGTGCACGCCGCACCGGTGGCGGCCCCCGGCGAAGCCGACTGGCCCGCCGTGAACGCCGACCGGCACGCGTACCGGCCTGTGCAACTCAGCGGCACCTGGCTCCCCGGACACGATACGCTGGTGCAGGCCAGCACAACGCTCGGCAGTGGCTACTGGGTACTGACGCCGCTGCAGCGCGATGACGGCTCAGTGGTGCTGGTCAACCGTGGCTTCGCGCCGCCCGCACAACGCGCCGCCGGCAGCATTCCCCTGCCGTCCGGCCAGGTCACGGTCACCGGCCTGCTGCGCCTGACCGAACCGGACGGCGGCTTTCTGCGCGCCAACGATCCGGCCGCCGGCCGCTGGTATTCCCGCGATGTGGACGCCATCGCACACACGCACGCGCTGGCGCGTGTGGCGCCCTATTTTGTGGATGCCGGTGCCGACGACGCGCCCCGTGCCACCGGCGCGCCGGTGCCCGGGCTGACGGTAGTGCGCTTCCACAACAGCCACCTGGTCTATACGATCACCTGGTACGCGCTGGCGCTGATGAGCGCCGGCGCCGCGCTGTTCCTGATCCGGGACGCCCGCCGCCGGCGCGGCTGAACCCTCCCGCCACGGGCCTCCGCCGCCCGTGTCGCCAGAACGAGACGACCGATGCCGATTGCCTCACTCCGCTGGGGACTGCGACCTGCCGCCAGCGATGACGGAACAGGCCGCAAGAACATGCACCTGCTGATCCAGCTTCGCTGGATCGCCGTGCTGGGCCAGGTCGCCACCATCGCCGTGACCCATTTCGGCTTTGGCGTCGCCTTGCCGCTGAACTATATGGTGGCGGTGCTGCTCGGGCTGGTGGCGTTCAACGGCATCAGTCTGCTGCGCTTGCGCCTGAAACAGGATGTGACCAACACCGAGCTGATGGTGTCGCTGCTGGTGGATGTCTTCACCCTGACCATCCAGCTTTACCTCAGCGGCGGCACCGCCAACCCGTTTATCTTTCTGTTTCTGCTGCAGGTGGTGCTCGGTGCCGTGTTGCTGGAAACCTGGTCCACGCTGACCATCCTGGTGGCGACCACACTCTGTTTCGTCTGGCTGGCACTCGCCGACCGGCCACTGCTGTTGCCGGCAGACTATGAACGTGGCCACCACAGTTATTACGTCAAGGGCATGATGATCTGCTTCGTGCTCAACGCCGCGCTGCTGGTGATCTTTATCAGCCGCATCACGCGCAACCGGCGCGCCCGTGACGCGCGGCTGGCGGAGTTGCGCCAGCGCGCTGCCGAGGAAGAGCATATCGTGCGCATGGGCCTGCTCGCCTCCGGCGCGGCCCACGAGCTGGGCACGCCGCTGTCCACGCTGTCGGTGATTCTGGGTGACTGGCGCCGCATGCCGGCCTTTAACGCGGACCCGGACGTGCGGCAGGAGCTGGACGAAATGCAGGCCCAGGTATTGCGCTGCAAATCCATTGTCAGCGGCATTCTGTTGTCCGCCGGTGAGGCACGCGGCGAAGCGGCGGAAGAAACCACCTTGCACCGTTTTCTGGATGACCTGGTGGCCGACTGGCAGGCGACACGGTCAGTGCACGGCTTCCGCTACCAGAATCACTTTGGCGAGGACCTGGATATCGTGTCCGACTCGGCCATCAAACAGAGCATCGCCAACGTGCTCGATAATGCGCTGGAAGCATCACCGGAATGGGTCGGTCTGGACGTAACACGCGAGGAGGCCATGCTGGTCATCACGGTCCGTGACCGGGGCCCCGGCTTTCCGCCAGCCATTCTCGAACAGCTCGGCCGCCCCTACCATTCCACCAAAGGCCGGCCAGGCAGCGGGCTGGGCCTGTTCCTGGTCATGAACGTGGCGCGCACACTGGGCGGCAATCTCAGCGCCCATAACATGCCCCAGGGTGGCGCCTGCGTCGCGCTGTCGCTGCCGCTGTCCGCGATCACACTGGAGGAGGAATGAGCCATGACGTCATCGCCCGCCGACATCCGGACCCTGCTGATCGTCGAAGACGACGCCGCCTTCGCCCGCACACTGGTGCGCTCGTTTGAACGGCGCGGTTATCAGGTGCTGCATGCCGCAGGCATCGACGACATGGCGGCGCTGCTGGAAACACACCGCCCCGGTTATGCGGTGGTCGATCTCAAGCTGAAAGGCGACGCCACCGGCCTCACCTGCGTGCAGGCGCTGCACCAGCACAACCCGGACATGCTGATCGTGGTGCTGACCGGCTACGCCAGCATTGCCACCGCCGTGGAAGCCATCAAGCTCGGCGCTTGCCATTACCTGGCCAAGCCCTCCAATACCGATGATATTGAAGCCGCCTTTGAACGCGCTGAAGGCAGCACCGATGTGGCACTGACCCAGCGCGCCGCGTCGATCAAGACGCTGGAGTGGGAGCGTATTCACGAAACACTGGCGGAAACCGGGTTCAATATTTCCGAAACCGCGCGCAGGCTGGGGATGCACCGGCGCACGCTGGCACGCAAGCTGGGCAAACAACAAGTGAAGTAAAGAGAGGCCGAAAACGACCTCTCACCGGTTACCACAACTCAGAGCGTTCCAGCGAGATAACCCCGGATCAGCGCAATGAATGCCGGTCTGGTCGCCGATTGATTGAAATCCGCACCGCCGTTTGTCTGCAGATTGCTGCCCGTCTGCCGTACCAGCTCGTCGATGATCGCCTGATCATCCATGCCCGTGTTGAACCGGGTCAGATCAACCGTCACCAGACGATCCATTTCCTGCTCAGAGGGATTGGCGGCCGGTCCCCAGGGAGTGCCGGTCACCACCCATTGCCCCTCCAGCGCATAGTAGAAAAACATTGCGCCGCTGTGTATCAACGAATGAGGCGACCCGGACGTCAATTCGAGTGTGCGGCGGGATTCCTGTGTGAGCTCTGCCTCCATGACGACCGCCGGCGGCTGGTCATTATCATCTGTGCCGCCGAAGAACTGCGGCATGCCGGCGCAGTACGCCGGCCGGTGGTTGTAAGGATTGAGCGCGGCCTTGACGGGGACGCGCATCTGGTTATTACCAAGGTCAACGAGTGCTACATAGTATTTTGGCATTGCTGGTTCCTCTCCATGGACAGGCGAACACTGCCCGCCGGGCTGTTCGCCGATGATTGAATATCGATTGAAATAACTAGATGCGGTTTTTCCTGAAGTACTGGCTGGCCTGTTTGCCCACGTCGTCTTTCATGGCTGCCAGCCTGTCGAAACCCTGCACCGCCTGCTGGACCAGGGTATGACTCCCGGCGGACAGTGATACCGACAACCCGCATCCTGTACACATGAAACTCTGGCCCGACAGCAGCAGCTTGGTATCGAGATGAATGGTGTTACTGCAATCAGGGCAGTGTATCTGGCTTTGCATGATTATCCCCATGCCGTCATGGTTGCCCGGCACACAGGTGCCGGGCCTGTTTCATTGGCTATCCACCTTCGCTACAACGCCATCAGGACGCTGCAGCCTGCGCGGTGCCCAGTGTGATCGGGCTGATGCTGTTGGTGTACGCCTGAATGATGGTTGTCACACCTTGCGGCAACGGCAGTTGGCCTGCCTTCACCGACACGGTGTATTTGGCGCTGTTGCTTTTCTGGTAGCTGCTGGTGTTGGAGGCACTCTGCGAACTGTCATGGCTGACGCTGCCCTTCACTTCTACCGACCACCACCCACCACCAAGTTTCGCCGCGAAGCTGGCCTCCGCGTGCGTGGAGCTGGAGCTTTGCTGGGTGGATTCATCCGAGTAACTGGATTTGACTTCCATATCGAACCCTACCTCGACATCGGTCACACCCAGGGTATTGAGCGGGATCAGTGTCAGCAGTGGAATATCGAACGACGTGGTGACATTGGTGATGTTGGTCGGCGGCGGGTTGCCGTCGGTGGCCTCACCTGCCGCGATCACCCCACGGGTAATCTGCATGGTCACCATGATCGGCTGCAGCGAGGTGGCGTTGTCGGTCTCTACTTTATTGAAACAGGTATCGAGCATGAAATTAGTCTGGGTGACCGCCATCATGCTGTTGGCCTGAGCGGCCGCTGTCAGCGGCCCGCCAATCAGTGAGCGCATGGGCAAGCCGGAAAACTGCTGCGCCATGGAGACCAGAGCAGGTCCCGTATTTACGTCTGGCATACTTTCTCTCCTTGAAGGTTATTAGGGTGATGCAAGGCGGGCACCCCTCCCTTCACAGGGTGTTTTTCAACAGCCCATCAACCCGGAATTTGCGCCCGCAATGCTCTGGTATAGCCCTCGACAATCTTGCGAAGACCTTCCGGCGATTCATCGCCGCGAATGCGTATTTCTATTTCTGTGGTGGTGGGTGCGCCGGCCGCTGCATCACGCTTGAAGAAGCCACTTTTTGGCGCCGGGGGCACGAAGGCCACGGTGACATCGCCGTTGTCCTGCTGCTGCACATCCAGCACGGAGCGGAACACCACTTCCTCAATACGGGAATGCACGATGGGCACCATGGCGATAAGCGGCACATTGACGCTGAGCGTCTTCAGGCCGTCGGGTGTTTCGCTGGGGTATTCCATTGTGACGCAGCGCGGACGCAAGGTTTCTGCCGGCGGGCCGGATGCCTCACCCTCCGCCACCGGGTGCTGGACCGTTTCAAAGAAGCGGTCCAGGAATGCGCCGGCCTGACCCTGCAGGGCATCGTTGGCGCCTGTCACGGCCGCCTGAATGGCATGAACGAGATCTTCGATTTTTATCATTGCCCGATACTCCCGGCTCGGCAGTCCGGTGCGAACCCGGTGTCAGCGTGATGCACAATGGCATCCCGCCAGCACCTGTCCGGACCGTACACTCCATGTGACATTAGTGCGGGGGAAGCGATGCCATCCGCATCCTCCCTCCCGGTGGGTAAGCCGATTTTGTGAAGAGGGGGCCTGCAAGACAATTCGGATGCCGAATGTTGTCTATTCCATGATGGAATTTCCCGGCAGAATCAGCCGCAACCTTCGGCAAACCAGGAGATGAAAAGATCCATGCCACGTGATCTGGAAAGGGTATTCAGCCGCACCAGGTGAAGGTCATTCAGCAGCAGTGGCTTTCCCGGGCACCTGTATTCCTGCAACGTTCCTTCTCGCAGATAGGCATCGATACAATGGCGGGGAAACAGGCTGATGCCGTGCCCCTTCACCACCATCAACAGCGCATCATGGATGCTGTTCGCCCTGCCCACGTACTTCAGTGACACCGCATGGGCATGATGCCATTCCGGAAAGAAGTGATACCGCCAGCATCGGAAATAGAAACTGAACTCAGGATGGCTGATGAATTTGTATTGCAGCAGGCTGTCTGCATCGAGAGCGGCGATGTTCATGCGCGGCGAGCCTGCCGCGACATACTCTTCTTTATCCAGCGGGATGTACTCCAGGCGCGCGTGATCTACCCGATCAATGGAAACCCCGACGTCGATGCTGCCATCCATCACTTTCTCGATGATTTTATCGGCGGGGATCAGATGAACATTAATGCATAAGTCAGCATGCGCCTGCTGACGGTGAAACAAGGCGGCCGCACGGGGCAGCAACAGGCACGACGCCGGCATCGCACAGGACACCCGGCCTTTTGCTTCGACAGCGTGGTCATGCAGGCCGGCAAGGAAATGCGACTGCAGATTTTCCATATTGCGGATGTAATCGCGTAACCGCACGCCCGCATCAGTAATCACGGCGCCGTGCGGCGTGCGAAGAAAAAGCAGGTTGCCGATCTGTTCTTCCAGCGCCTTGATGTGTTTGCTGACGTTCGCTTGTGTCATGGCGGCGAGGTCGGCCGCCTCGCTGAAACTGCCGGCTTCATCCACAGCCTTGAAGGCCCTGAAGTATCTGGGGTCTATTGGTTGCACGCACATCCCTGAATGGTTTCGGTCAACGCCGAATCCGTAGAACCGGGCCATGATGTGTTGTTTTTAGTTATTCGCCCCGTGCAGCCCCCGGCCCGATACGCCGGAGTGAACTGTACGACCTTGTTCACATTTTGCAACCAGTGCCAGTATGCCATCACCTGCGCGCCGGATTGAGGCATGTGCGTGATGGTTTTTGGTGGGGGGGAGGTGGGTAAAGCCAACGGCGAAACCCACCGAGACCATGTTGCGTACTGCTCGCACAAAACCAGCGAAACTGCCCGCTACTCAGGAAAGGTAATTTCGATGGTTTTGCGGGAGTGAATAACCGGCATGGACATGGTGGGTTTCGCCGTTGGCTCTACCCACCCTGCCGCAGAGGGATTTATTTGATGTGCGCGAGGATGCCGTCGAGTTCGTCAAGGCTGTTATAGCTGATCACCAGCTTGCCTTTGCCGCCATTGCCCTGTTTGAGGGCAACCGGCGCGCCGAGTTTGTCGGACAGATCGTTGACCAGTTGCTTCACGTTCGGATCTTCACGCTTCGGTGCTGGTGCGGCGCGTACTTTTTCAAAATCACGCACCAGTGCTTCGGTCTGGCGCACGTTCAGGCCGCGGGCCACGACCATGCGCGCCGCTTCCACCTGGTTGCCACCCGTCAACGCCAGCAGCGCGCGGGCATGGCCCATTTCCAGGTCACCGTGTTCCAGCAGCTTGCGCACGTCTTCTTCCAGCGCGATCAGGCGCAGCAGGTTGGTGACCATGGCGCGGGACTTGCCCACGGCGTCGGCCACCTGCTGGTGGGTCAGGGTAAATTCGTCTTTCAGGCGCGACAGCGCCATCGCCTCTTCCATCGGGTTGAGGTCTTCACGCTGAATGTTTTCGATCAGCGCCATGGCGATGGCGGCTTCGTCCGGCACCTCGCGGATCACGGCCGGAATGCTGTGCAGGCCGGCCAGTTGCGCGGCGCGCCAGCGGCGTTCACCGGCGATGATTTCGTAGCGCTTGTCACCGATCGGGCGCACCACGATGGGCTGCATCACGCCCTGGGCGCGAATCGATTCGGCCAGTTCTTCCAGGGCTTCCGGTGACATGTCACGGCGCGGCTGGTAACGGCCTCGTTCGAGCAGCTCCACCGGCAGTTTGCGCAGGTCACCGTCACGCGGGGCGCTGTCGGCCACTGCCGGCACTGTCTCGTCATCGTGAATGCTGACGTCTTCGCGGGGCGCGTTGTTGCGGCTGAGCAGTGCGTCCAGGCCCTTGTTCAATCCCCCTTTACGCTTGGCTGCCATGCCTTATTCCACCTTTGCCTGCTGTGCCTGTTTCGATTGTTTGATGGCCTGTTCACGGCGCAGAATTTCGCCGGCCAGGGCCAGGTAACTGATGGCGCCACGGGATTTGGCGTCATAGCTGATCACCGGTGCACCGTGGCTGGGCGCTTCCGCCAGCCGCACGTTGCGCGGAATGATGGTCCGGTACACTTTGTCGCCGAAGTGGCTGATAAGCTGGTTGGACACATCGTTGGAGAGGCTGTTGCGCGGGTCATACATGGTGCGCAGAAGACCGCCGATATGCAGTGACGGGTTCAGCACGCTGCTGATTTTTTCGATGGTATTGAGCAGTGCGGTCAGGCCTTCCAGTGCGTAGTACTCGCACTGGATCGGCACAATCACCGAATCGGCGGCGGTCAGCGCGTTCACGGTCAGCATGTTCAGTGACGGCGGGCAGTCGATCAGGATGTAGTCGTAACGGTCACGCACTTTTGCCAGCGCTTCACGCAGGCGGTATTCCTTCTGCTGCAGATCCAGCAGCTGCACCTCGGCGGCGGTCAGGTCGCCGTTGGCCACCAGCAGGTCAAAGCCGGACACTTCCGGGGTGCTGACAATCGCCTGTTCCACCGGCACGCCATCAATGAGGACGTCGTAGACGGTGTACTCGGTGTCGTGCTTGTCGATACCGGAGCCGGAGGTGGCATTGCCCTGCGGGTCGATATCCACCAGCAGCACTTTCTTGCGGGTCGCGGCCAGCGAGGCGGCCAGGTTGACGCTGGAGGTGGTCTTTCCCACCCCGCCCTTCTGGTTGGCGATTGCAAACACCGTGGTCACTTCAACTCTCCTTAACCCTGCTCGACCGGCTGTTGCGCCGCCGTCCGCTCCAGCATCACCAACTGACGCGATTCATTCAGCCCCGGCACCGTCAGGGCGATGCACTGTGCGTGCCAGGGCGCCGGCACGGTCGCCGTCTCGGCATCGGCCTGCGCGGCCTTCATCGCCAACAGCCTGCCGCCATCGGCCAGCAAATGGCCTGTCAGCGACAGCATGTCCGGCAGTGAGGCGAATGCGCGGGTGATCACCTGGGGTGAACCGTTCTGGAATGATTCACTACGGTACTGTTCCACGCGGGCCTGCACAACCTCGACATTCGTCACGCCCAGCTCCAGCGCCGCCTGGCGCACGAAGCGGGTCTTCTTGCCGTTGCTGTCGAGCAGGGTGAAGGTCTGCGCGGGGCGGGTGATCGCCAGCACCATGCCGGGCAGGCCGGCACCGGTGCCCACGTCCAGCGTGTGGCCGGTGCCCAGGTAGGGCAGCACCGCCAGCGAATCGAGCAGATGCCGGGTGACCATCTCGGCGGGGTCACGCACGGCGGTGAGATTGAACGCCTTGTTCCATTTGTCGAGCAGGCCGACATAGGCCAGCAATTGCTGTTGCTGGCCGTCATCAATGTCCAGGCCGAGGGCAGCGATGCCGTCGGCGAGCTGGCGGGCGAGCGTCACAGCGCCATTCCGGACGTGTCGGTGTGCTGCTGCCGCCGGGCCATGCCCTGTTTCTTGAGGTGGATCAGCAGCAGCGAGATCGCCGCCGGGGTCACACCGGGAATGCGTCCCGCCTGACCGAGCGTGGCCGGACGGGCGCTGTCCAGCTTCTGCCGCACTTCGTTGGACAGGCCGTTGACCTGACCGTAGTCCATGTCCTCCGGCAGCAGGGTGTTTTCCGCCGCGCGCAGCTTCGCCACTTCATCGGCCTGGCGATCAATGTAGCCGGCGTACTTGGCGAGGATTTCCACCTGCTCGGCGATGGCCGGCATTTCCGGCGCCAGGCCGGCGGCGTCCAGCAGCGGGCCGTAGGTCACTTCCGGGCGCTTGAGCAGGTCCATCAGGGTGTATTCGTGGGTCAGGTCGGTGTCCAGCAGTGCGTTCACTTCCGCGCTGCGGGCGCTGCCCGGCCGCACCCAGGTGGCGCGCAGGCGTGCGGCTTCGCGTTCGGCACCATCGCGCTTGGCGCAGTAGGCGGCCCAGCGTTCATCGTCCACCAGGCCCAGTGCGCGGCCTTTTTCGGTCAGGCGCAGGTCGGCGTTGTCCTCGCGCAGCAGCAGCCGGTATTCGGCGCGGCTGGTGAACATGCGGTACGGCTCGCGGGTGCCGAGGGTGATCAGGTCGTCCACCAGCACGCCGAGGTAGGCCTCGTCGCGCTGCGGATACCAGGCGTCCTTGTCCTGCGCCAGCAGGGCGGCGTTGATGCCGGCCAGCAGGCCCTGGGCGCCGGCTTCTTCGTAGCCGGTGGTGCCGTTGATCTGGCCGGCGAAGAACAGGCCCGGCATGTGCTTCGTTTCCAGCGAATGCTTCAGGTCCTGCGGGTTGAAGAAGTCGTACTCGATGGCGTAGCCCGGCCGGGTGATGTGCGCCTGCTCAAAGCCGCGAATCGAGCGCACGGCCGCCAGCTGCACGTCGAACGGCAGGCTGGTGGAGATGCCGTTGGGATACAGCTCGTGCGTGGTCAGCCCTTCCGGTTCGACAAAGATCTGGTGGGTGTTCTTGTCCGGGTAGCGGTTGACCTTGTCTTCGATGCTCGGGCAGTAGCGCGGGCCAACGCCTTCGATCACGCCGGTGAACATCGGCGAGCGGTCGAAGCCCGAGCGGATGATGTCGTGGGTCTGCTCGTTGGTGTGGGTGATGTAGCAGCAGGTCTGGCGCGGATGTTCTTCCACGCGGCCCAGGTAGCTCATCACCGGGGTCGGTGTGTCGCCCCACTGTTCTTCCATCACCGAGAAATCCACCGACTTGCCGTCGATGCGCGGCGGCGTGCCGGTCTTCAGGCGGTCAACGCGGAACGGCAGCTCGCGCAGGCGCTGGGCCAGCGCAATCGACGGCGGGTCACCGGCGCGGCCGCCGGAATGGTTTTCCAGGCCGATGTGGATGCGCCCGCCCAGGAAGGTGCCGGCGGTCAGCACGACGGCGTCTGCCTGAAAGCGCAGGCCCATGTGGGTGACGGCGCCCACACAGCGGCCCTGTTCGACGATCAGGTCGTCCACCGCCTGCTGGAAGATCGTCAGGTGCGGCTGGTTCTCCAGCATCTCGCGGATGGCGGCCTTATAAAGGATGCGGTCGGCCTGGGCGCGGGTGGCGCGCACGGCCGGGCCCTTGCGGGCGTTGAGCACACGGAACTGGATGCCGGCACGGTCGGTGGCACGGGCCATGGCGCCGCCGAGTGCGTCGATCTCGCGCACCAGATGGCTCTTGCCGATGCCGCCGATGGCCGGGTTGCAGCTCATCTGGCCCAGCGTCTCGATGTTGTGGGTCAGCAGCAGGGTCTCCACGCCCATGCGCGCGGCGGCCAGCGCGGCTTCGGTACCGGCATGGCCGCCACCGATCACGATCACTGCAAAACGCTTGGGGAAGTCCATGATGCTCACCTGATGTCTGTGTCTGTCGCCGGCAGCTGCGCCACCAGCCTGCTCAAATTATGAACAGAGGGGCGCGTAGTATATAGCTCGGCGCCTGAATTAAAAGAGGGCGCTCAACCACTTGTGCTACACTTCTGGCGCTTTTGCGCTCAATCAAGCCACTCGGGAAACGACTGCGTGGAATCCCTGAACGTCTTTATCCTGATCGGCGCGTTCATCCTCTTTATCGGCTTGTTGCTGGGTTCGCTCAGCACCCGGGTGGGCGTCCCGACCCTGCTGGTGTTCCTTGGCGTCGGCATGGCCGCCGGCGAGAACGGTATTGGCGGCATCCAGTTCGAGGATGTCGATTTCGCTTTCCTGATCAGTAATCTGGCGCTGGCCATTATCCTCCTGGATGGCGGCTTGCGCACCCGCCTGGAAACCTTTCGTGTCGGCCTGAAACCGGCCCTGTCGCTGGCCACGCTGGGTGTGGCGCTGTCGGCCATGTTCACCGGCGCCTTTGCCACCTGGCTGCTGGGCGTGGACTGGCGCGTGGGCCTGCTGCTCGGCGGCATCATCGGCTCCACCGATGCGGCAGCAGTGTTCAGCATGATCCGCAGCGCCGGGGTGCGCATCAATGCGCGCGTGGCCAGCACGCTGGAAATCGAGTCCGGCCTCAACGACCCGATGGCGATCTTCATTACCGTGTTGCTGATCGACCTGCTGCTCAAGCCGGACGCCAGCTGGGGCGCGGAAACCCTCACCACCCTGATCCAGCAGTTCGGCGTCGGCGCGCTGCTCGGCGTCGGGCTGGGCATTCTGCTGGCGGAGCTGTTGCTGCGCGTGCGCAGCAACGAGGGGCTGCACGCGCTGCTGCTGTGCACCGGCGGCCTGTCGCTGTTTGCGATCACCAACCTGCTGGGCGGTTCCGGTTTCCTGGCCGCCTATGTGGCGGGGCTGGTGGCCGGCAACTGGCGCAGCGGCACCAGCGACAACGTGCTGCGCTCCATGGACTCGATGGCCTGGCTGGCGCAGTCCGGCATGTTCCTGTTGTTGGGCCTCTTGGTGTCGCCGAAGGAAATGCTCGACTCGCTGCTGCCGGGGCTGGCCATCGCCCTGTTCCTGATGCTGGTGGCGCGGCCACTGGCGGTGTGGCTGTCGCTGCTGCCATTCGGCTTCCCGCGTCGCGAGCAGGGTTTCATCGCCTGGACAGGCCTGCGCGGCGCGGTGCCGATCGTACTGGCCGTGTTTCCGCTGATGTCCGGACTGGACCAGAGCCGGCTGCTGTTCGATATCGTCTTCGTGGTGGTGATTGCCTCGCTGCTGCTGCAAGGCACCACCCTCGGCCCGATGGCCCGGCGCCTGAAGCTGGCCCTGCCGCCGGCGGCCAAGCCGCTGACGGAGGTCGGGCTGGAAGGTGTGGACGACCAGTTCGTGGCGCAATTTCGCATCGAGCCCGGCTCGCGCGCGGACGGCAAGGCGCTGGGCGATCTGGTCACCCCGGCGATACGCCCGGTGGCGCTGGTCCGCGCCGGCTCCTCGCTGTCGCTGGAGGACAATCCGGTACTGCGCGCCGGTGACACCCTTTCGCTGCTCGCGAGTCACGGCGACCTGGAGCAGCTCAGTGAATGGTTCCTCTCGTCCACCGTGGCGCTGCGCCGCTTCTACGGTGACTTCACCGTACGGGCCACTGTGCAGGTGGCCGACGTGGCCATGAGCTACGGCCTCACCGGCCTCGCCGAGGACGAGTTGGCGCTGTCTCTGGAGCAGTTGTTCCGGCGACGGCACAACACCACGCCGGTGGTGGGCGACACCGTCGATCTGGGCGGCATACGCCTGCGGGTCCGGGCCATGGACAAGGGCCGGGTCAGCCTGGTTGGCATCCGCCTGCCAAAGGGCTGACACGCCGCGAATCACCACAGCGCCGCTTTTCACGGTATTTACAGTCAACGCTTGTTCACTCGCCTTTCGCTATAACTGCGCACCGTTAAACCTGTTCGCAGGGAGCCGGAGACGTTCTCCGGCCACCGTTGCGGCGCATGCCCACGTCAAGGGCACGTCAAATCAATCACTTGCAGTGCTTGATGGCTGAGGCTTCCCGGAGCCTCCCGCACAGGCTGTCTCCGGCAGCCCGTCGCGGTGCGACCGCTGCGCAGGTGTTCACCGATCCAGCCGGCTGCCGCCGCAGAAAGGAGAGACCATGCCCCAGTACAAGGTTCCGATGCGCGACATGCGCTTCCTGCTCAACGAAGTGTTCGACTACGCGAGCCACTACAAGACGCTGCCGAACGGCGAAGAAGCCACCCCGGACATGGTGGAAGCGATCCTGTCCGAGTGCGCGCGCCTGTGCGAAAACACCATCGCCCCGCTGTACCAGAGCGGTGACGAGGAAGGCTGCAAGCTGGAAGACGGTAAGGTCAGCACCCCGAAGGGCTTCAAGGCGGCCTATGACGAGTATGTCGCCGGCGGCTGGCAGGGCCTGTCGCACCCGGTGGAGTACGGCGGCCAGGGCCTGCCGATGTCACTCGGCCTGTTCAAGCAGGAAATGCTCGGCACCGCCAACTGGTCGTTCGCCATGTACCCGGGCCTGTCGCTGGGCGCGATGAACACCATCATGCTGCACGGCACCGACGAGCAGAAGAACACCTTCCTGACGCCGCTGACGGAAGGCACCTGGGCCGGCACCATGTGCCTGACCGAGCCGCAGTGCGGCACCGACCTGGGCCAGGTGAAAACCCGCGCCGTGCCGGATGGCAACGGCGGCTACAAGATCACCGGCACCAAGATCTTCATTTCCTCCGGCGACCATGACCTGACCGAGAACGTCGTGCACATCGTGCTGGCACGCCTGCCCGACGCCCCGCCAGGCACCAAGGGCATTTCGCTGTTCATCGTGCCGAAGTACCTGCCGGGCAAAATTGGCGAGGACAACGGTGTCAGCGTTGGTGCGCTGGAAAAGAAAATGGGCATCAAGGCTTCCGCCACCTGTGTGATGAACTTTGATGACGCCACCGGCTTTCTGATCGGCCCGGAGAACGAAGGCCTGGAGTGCATGTTCACCTTCATGAACTCCGCCCGCATCGGCACCGCAATGCAGGGCGTGTGCCACGCCGAGCTGTCGTTCCAGGGCGCACTGCCCTACGCCAAGGAACGCCGCTCCATGCGCGCCCTCGGCGGCAAGCAGGAGCCGGACAAGAACGCCGACGCCATCATTCACCACGGCGACGTACGCCGCATGCTGCTGACGCAGAAGGCGATTGCCGAAGGCGGCCGCGCGATGCTGTATTTCACCGCGCAGTATGCCGACCAGATGATCGCCGGCATTCTCGAAGGCGACAAAAAGAAACAGGAATACTGGGACGGCCAGCTCGGCTTCCTGACACCGATCCTGAAAGGCTTCCTCACCGAGAAGGGCCTGGACTGCGCCAACCTGGGCATGCAGGTGTTCGGTGGCCACGGTTATATCCGCGAGCATGGCATGGAGCAGATTTCCCGCGACGCGCGCATCAGCACCCTGTACGAAGGCACCACCGGCATCCAGGCACTCGACCTGCTCGGCCGCAAGGTGCTGCTGATGACCCGTGGCAAGTGCGTGCGCGAGTTCAGCCAGAAGCTGGTGGATTTCGGCACCCGCAACATGACCAACAGCACGCTGCGCCCGTACGCGTGGAAGCTGCTGAAAATTGCCGCACAGTGGAATTACCTGACCACCCGCATCATGCTCACCGCCGCGAAAAACCGCGATGTGGTCAGCACCGCCAGCGCGGATTTCCTGATGTACTCCGGCTACGCCATGATGGCCTACTTCTGGGCACTGATGGCCGCCAAGGCGCAGGAAAAGATCGCCACCGGTGGCGAGCAACCGAAAGAATTCTACGAGGCCAAGCTGGCCACGGCGGAGTTCTATTTCGAGCACATGCTGCCGCAGGCGAAAGGCCACGCCGACAGCATGCTCAAGCCGACCAAGGTGATGATGCAATTGAAGCCGGAGCACTTCTCGTTCGATTACGAGTAAGTGGCAGTTGGCAGTTGGCAGAAAGGCCCTTCGGGGCCTTTCTCTGAGGATGCTCTGAATTACCTACCGGCTTCGCCAGTATCGTTATAATTGGCTTCTATAAAGAAAAATTTGGCACCAATTCATCTGCTTTTACAATAAATCTGCACCATGGAAAATCGCTCATGCGCCAATTCTAAGACAGAGGGTACCTTTGGCTGCCTGGCATACTAATCAATCCGGTCATTGCATATAGAGTATCTGATGACCCTACGTCATTTCTTTGCTGATATAAAGGTCATCGCGCATCATCTTCTCGGTGTTCCTTGCTACCAACTCGTCAGCACTTCCAGTTTCCGATTCCATGAGCGACAAGCCATAAGCAACTGATAGGCGGTCATAATCAACGGCAGGAAGGCCCTTGGCCTCAAGCCTCTCGGGAACCGGCATGCGTTGTGGTTTAACGTGAACCCAAGAAGCGTTTTGCTCCCTTCGATCAAGAATGGTAAGTAATTTTTTATAGAAGGGCATCCGCATGCCACCACCACAGAGGAAGGCCGGTACCCCATAGATATCTTCCTTCTCCAGACGGCGCAGCCTCCATGCTTCGATACAGGTCTTGTCTAGAATTTGGGGACGCACCCGTTTAGACATAAATTTGTCATCTGGATGTTCGTCAGGCCGAGTCCATTGAATTTCAGAGTCGGTCACATAGTCGTCATGTGTGGGAGGAACACGGGTACAACAATCCATATTAAGCAAGGCCCTCTCCAGTGGGACAGCAAGATCCTTGCGGCACGCCTGATGCTCCAATACCGCTTTCATCCACCAGTTCATACGGCTACGGTGGAGGTTAATTGCTCCGTTAAACTCAACCTCACTTGTAAATGGGGTGAAATTCCAGCGCCCCCCGGCACTGCGATTGACGTGGAAAAGGCTGGTGTCGATAGTGCCGGCGCCTATATCGACAAGCAAGTAAACGTTCCGCCCTTTGGGATCAAACGCACCCATGCCCGAGATAAAGCTATATATTTGAGCATTTACTTCAGGATGTATCAGAATATTCGGGAGCTCTGGATTCGGTGTACTCTTTGTTCGTTCAGTAGTTGCTCTAAAAATCGCATTCTGAACACTGCTGGAATCAATGATTTCCGCATCAGTCGAGGCAATCCATGCGGCCAGTGCCAAGAGCTCTAGCATATCCTTGATTGCTTCCCCGCCGCGCGGGCCCTTTGAGGGCATTCCGACAGCGAAATTCCAGAATATGTGCTTGTCGCTGTAGAGCGTTTCATAGCTCTCAAATAGCCAGGCACGTGCATGCCGGATAGCCAGCGCCATGAAGGCAACGACATGCTCCCTATGCTTGTCGTCCTTCGATCCCATAAGTGCAAGCTTCAGGTCTCGAAAGGACTCCTTCCCTTTAACCAGAGAATAATTTCTATCGCGGAAAAGACGGCCCGGAAGCAAGTATCGTTCGATGCCATTCGCCTCCAGAAACGGGATAGCAAAAGCCTTGTCTTGTTGTGGATCACCGATGACCACCTTGGTACTTGACGTGCCGAAGTCAAAACCCAGGGTCAGCTCGTAGTCAGGCAGGCAATTAGGTGACTTGTGTAATGTAGTAACGCGGCCATCGCCTTTTACGGAAATGATCTCGAGCGCCTTGTTTGCATTCGGGTCATCAAGTGCCGCGCATGACGCCACGCTTAGCGTCAAGGTATATGCTGGCGTGCTGGGGCCTGTGTCAGCTACATGAGGCTTTGACTTAGCCGGAGAATATACCGATGACCGATGTGTCTTAGATACTACTTTCGAGAGAGCATGGATATTGGCCGGTTGATCCGCTGAATGCCGTTGTGGATTTTTGCGTTTAGATTTGTGAGGCTTTGACTGCTTAGCGGTCGTCTGCGGGGAAGTTACCTTTTTCGGAAGATCTACGCCTGCCTCCTTGAAAGCTTTCTTGATAATGTCGCCCAGATTTTTCGCCATCGTCGATTCCTTCCTGATTCATTCCACCTTGATCACGCCAGCTGACACGAACGCGTGCCCGTGAGTTACATTATCCTTCAGTCGCAGCTCCGCAATCCTGGACTGTAGCCTGTCTGTCAAGTGCTTCAGCTTCCCGCGCTCGGCAGGAATCATACGACGATATTTTTCGTCACCCTCCCGTTCATATCGAGCAATACGTTCATTAATCCGATCACCCTGTGTGCGGAGGTGCTTTTCAATTGAACTAATCATCATGGCTCTGCGGTCTCTATCTTCCCTTTCCTGAGCGGAGACAAATGCCCTATAAGTATCCTCAAGACTTTCGCTACACCTATCGTAGAACTCCGCAGCCAGGTTGCAGTTGATCTCGTTTCGAGTGCCCAGCCAGTCTTCCCCCTCATGCGCGACGGTATTGATAAGTAGCTCCGCTGAGTCCTTCGGCAACGGGTGCTCATGACCTACGGACCAAGCGACATATTCAAGCCTTTCCGTGTCTCTCGCGCCCGAGGCCATCCAGCGCTGAATACAGAAGGCGTAGACCCCGGCAGGAATGTTTTGCAAATTCAGATGAGAAATACGTGCGGCAACTACAGGGAACCGACGCTTAATCGTTTCATTACGACGATGAAAATCCGTGATGAACCGAATCAGAGGATGCGACTGGGTTATCTGCTCCGCCCTGGAGTTCACATCGCCGCTCCTGTTATTGAAGTACAGCGTTGGTGGATTGGGAGATATAATTTGGCTCTTACCCATGAGTTGGTTTTCCTGAATGAAAGCCCCAATGAGCGCGCGGGCCTCGTAGGAGAGTTCAAGGTGATACTCAAAAGGACGGTTAGCCGGCACAAGTCGGCAGCCGTCCAGGTGTTCACACAGGAAGTCCCGAACGTAGCTCAACAGGTCCTCCCCACGGATATAACGCCCCAACTCCTTCGCGGCCTTGACCTTATTCTGGATGTATTCGCCGTGAGCGATAAGATGACTGGCCTGCTCTTCCAGCTGTACTTGCTGTATGTTTAGATTTTCTATGGCATCCCGTGTCTGTCGAATACGTTCCTCCTCCTCTTCAGGAGAAAGTTTGTGGGTCAGAAGTTCCAGCGTAAGTTCCTGGATCTTGTCTCCCAGAGTCCCCTCTATAACGCCGAGTGCTGATGTAAACACGTCAAGGCGTGCAAGTAACGATTCGTAAACGCGCTCGTCTACCGTCTCTTCATACATAAAATTAAAGATTAGAATCTTTTCTTCACGCTGGCCTATTCTGTCAATACGGCCGATACGCTGTTCAATACGCATGGGGTTCCATGGAAGGTCATAGTTTACCAACAAACTAGAGAACTGAAGGTCGACACCCTCCGACGCCACCTCCGAAGAAAGCAAAACTGAGGGTCCGTTGTCGTCTTTGAACTGATTGAGAGCATCCTGCTTATCCGTGCCGCCGTGCAGTACAATCGATGAGATCCCTTCCTCTTCCAGCCTTTCCTGCAGGTATATCAAAGTTTGTTTGTAGAAGGAAAACAAAACAATTTTCTTGCCCGGATGCTCCTCCCAGTAAGTTTTCAGACTTCTGGATAGGCTGGCGTACTTGCTGTCATTCTGGCGAAGTACTGAGTAGTCGCCAACTGATTTGGCTATGGCGATCAACTCCAACAATAAGTTACCAGGAGAAAATCCTTCAGAAACATTCTCGGGATTCAGGCCGATCTCATAAAGGATATCTGCTGCATCGGCGCGTGTTGCATCCAGGCGCTCCTGCCACCCTCTACAGGCTGCGGCCATTGAGCTGGCTATCTGGCGCTGTGGTATCATTAGGATGAAGCCGGTGGATATCTGTTGTGATTCACAGTACTGGCGAACCTTTTCCGTGACTTGCTGGTAGAATATGCGCTCCGGCTCGGTCATCTTGGCCTTGATGCACTTGGGATTTCGAATGACTCTCCGCTCATGAACGTCTCGCTTCAGCGTGCGAGAGACAACCTTAGTCAGGGGGTTAATACGATCCAGTTGGTCGGCAATCAGCGATCGGCCCCCAGGGGACTCAAGTTCTTCATCTGTTGGCGGGTTATCCCGCATATAACGTACCTGTTCGCTTTCTCCAAGGATAATGCGCACCAGGTCATCTACCTCCAGTGCCTTTACGAACTCATCCCGCGTCATTGGCCCCGAACGCACCCTGTCACGGAGGCGAATTAGCGGCTTGTTGTTCTCAAGAATTTCGTCAAAAGATGACGGGTAGGGGAAGGCGTCTTCGTCTAGAAGGTGTAACAGGTTAAACAAATCCTCACTACGCATCTGTATGGGAGTTGCTGACAGCAAAACCAGATTATGCGCGGCGGGGCGTATGGATCGAGCAAGCTTGTTTGTCTGAGTTTCTTTGTTTCTCAGATAATGTGCTTCATCGATTACCACCATATCGAGCAATGGGTCTTCAGCTTCAAGCTCTTCCAAAAGCCGTGATAGACGAGCAGAGCCCCTTTTGCTTTCTTTTGCATCTTTGGGAGGGCGAAGGCCCTGCATGCTAGATATCAGTGCGAAAGACTGGTAGGGGCTTGACTTGGCGATCTTCAATCTATCGACCAATTCTCCCGCATCAACGATCTCCGCTTTGATGCCAAACCTATCCCCAAGCTCTAGCCGCCACTTTTCGCATAGCATCGCCGGACAAATCACCAGTAGTCGGCGAGCATCGAGGCGGGCTTGTAGCTCCGTCCAGATCAAGCCAGCCTCAATAGTTTTTCCCAAGCCAACTTCGTCGGCAATAAGGATGCCATTACAGGGTGATTCCAGAAAATTAAGTACGGGCTTGAACTGGTAAGCGAAGAATTCTGTGTTGGTCGTATTCAAGCTATATAGTAGGTTTGCAAGTTTTCCGCTTAGACGATAAAAGGTGATGGCAGCCCTCAGGTCGGTTACTCGACCGAATCGGCCAGCCTTGAGTGTGTCATAGGGGCCTTCATCGACATTTCCAACTCTTTCAAGCGCGGCGAGCAGAATCCAACTCTCGGAACCGTCCTGAAAACGTACTAGCGCCTTCCGACGATGTGGCGGCCCATCTAATTGGTTGCTAAGTGTACCGACGCGCCTAGGATTGCTGCTTATTCGTACGGTTTCGCCAGGCTGTAAGGTTTCAGTCATTCCGGCCACTTTGTTCTCCGACGCCCATTGGTCCAGGGGGTATACGAGAGGAACGGTGAGCCATATACAGGTATTCTTGGATCATGACATCGTATCGTCCAAATAGCTCACAGGCTTCGTCAGCATCGTCATAACTGACCTCTATCACAAGCAAAATTCAGTTCAGACCAGACCCAATTTGTCTTTTTTCACCAAGAGTCCGTATTCTGACGCATGCTCAAAGCAGGCAAGGAGCGCATCCCAGGTCTTCTTGAGCATAATGTTTGGACTATCGGGGGTTCCGGCTGCTTCTATAACACCAAGACTTCCAGCTTCTCCAGTGACGGCTGCCCCGACGTGTCTTACACTTCTTGACCGCACGCGCCGCTTCGGCATAGATCAACTGTCTCAAGAGACTCTCCGAACGCTGGTGATGAATGGCTCCATTATCACAAAGAGATACGATTTTTCAGAAATTCCTAATCGCCGCTGCCGCGCGCCGACACCCACTTGTACAGCGTCGAGGTTACCTGTTGCAGCGTCAGCGGTTTCGACAGGTGGTCATCCATGCCCGCCGCCAGGCAACGCTCGCGGTGTTCGCTGAGGGCATGCGCGGTGAGCGCGATGATCGGACGATGCGGCAACCTGCCGCTGCGTTCCAGCAGGCGGATACGCCGCGTGGTTTCATAGCCGTCCAGGCCGGGCATTTCACAATCCATCAGGATCAGGTCGAAACGGTCTCCCGCCGCCAGCAATTCGAGCGCTTCTTCACCACCGGACGCCAGAGTTGCGCTGACCCCCAGCCGCCCGAGCAACGCCCGCACCACCATCTGGTTGACGGCATTGTCTTCCACCAGCAGGACCTTGATGCCCACAAAACTGGTGGGCGACGGATCATCCGTGCCACGCTCCGGCGGCCGGCCCTGCAACAGCCGCACGCGAAAATGAAAACGCGAGCCCTGCCCGGCGCGGCTTTCGACCTCTATGGCGCCACCCATCAGTTCCACCAGTTGCCGGGAAATGGCCAACCCCAGCCCGGTGCCGCCGTAGCGACGCGTGGTGGAAATATCCGCCTGCTGGAACGATTCGAACAATTGCGCCACCTGGACGCGGGTCATGCCGATGCCTTCATCGGCCACCACGCAGTGCAGCCACACCACCCCGCCCGTGCCGGAACAGTGGGCGCTTAACCGCACCTCGCCGCGCTGGGTGAATTTCACCGCGTTGGAGAGCAGGTTCAACACCACCTGGCGCAGGCGCGGCCCGTCGCCGGACACCCATTCGGGCAGGTCGGCAGACAGGTCCGCCACCAGCCGCAGGCCTTTCTGTTCCGCGCTGCCATGGAAAATGGTCAGGCAGTCTTCCAGCAGTTTCGGCAGGTTGAAGTCGTGGGCTTCCAGTTCCAGCTTGCCGGCCGCGATCTTGGAATAGTCGAGAATGTCGTTGATGACACCGAGCAGGCTCTGGCCGGCGTTGTAGATGGTGTCCATGTAGTTGCGCTGGGTCGGGTCCAGCCGTGTATCGCGCATCAGTTCCGTCAGCCCGAGCACTGCGTTCATCGGCGTGCGGATCTCATGGCTCATGCGCGCCAGAAATTCGCTTTTTGCCGCATTGTCGGCCTGCGCGCGGGCCATCTCGTGAGCGCGCTCCAGGCTTTCGCGCTTGAGTGTGTTGAGCCGGCCGGCCAGCCCCAGCGACAGCAGGATCTGCTGGCAGGCCAGCGCAATCTGCAGGCCGTGCAGATTGAGCAGCACCGGGAAGGTACCCAGCAGGCCGTAGGTGTTCAGCGCCAACGCCACCACCATCACCAGGAACAGCCCCCAGGCAAGCAGAAAGACCCAGGCTTGCGGCCGCTGGCGCCACAGGCAGATCAGCCCCACCGGCATCAGCGTGGCGATGGTCAGAATCGCAAAGACGCCCTGCAGGTGGTTCATGCTGCCGTGTGGCAGCACCAGCTGGCCGAGCATCGCCAGGCTCAGTGCCCCGATCAGCAGCCGCAGAAAGCCGTCGGTTTTCGGCAGCGAGGCGGTATCGAGAAAATCACGCGCGAACAGTGCACCGGAAAGCAGCGCCAGATAGGCCGCCAGAAACGGCAGGTCCGCCGGCCACGGCAGCAGTGCCGGCCAGAACCGTTGCGCCACACCCTGCAGGCAGGCGACGTACAACAGGGCGCTGCCAACATGCAGCACATAGAAACGGTTGGCTTTCTCGCGTGCACCAAGCCAGAGCACAAGATGATAGGCAAACAGGCCGAAGCCGATGCCATACAGGACGCCCAGTATCCAGTCATGGCCCAGCGCATACTCCAGCCAGGGCTGGCTGCCGCTGAGTTGCACGGGCACCGTCATGGAGCTTTGCGTCTGCACACGCAGGTACAGCGCCTGTGAGGATGCCGCCGGCAGGCTCAGCGGCACCGTGAAGGCACGGGTGGCCACAGGCCGCTCAGCAAACGGCATCGCCTCGCCCAGAGACCAGTGCGCACGCGGTAGCGGGTCATCGCCCTGCACCAGGTAAACGTCCAGCGCATCCAGCAGCGCGTAGTCCACCGTCAACCACAACGGCAGAGGCGCATCACCTTCCTGTATGAGTGATACCCGAAACCAGCAGGCGTCATCACGATAGCCAAACGCCACCTGCGCGCTGCCGACACGGCGATAGTCCTGTTGTCGCGCCTGGGCCAGCGTGGCCTGTCCGTCGCCGTCACACCAGTAGTCGAGATACGGTGCCAGCGCCGTGGGCGCCACCGGAGAGATCAGTGTCAGTGGCGCAGCCGTTGCCGGTGCCCCGAGAATCATGCTGATCAGCCAAAGCCAAAATGCGCACACACCCTTCCTGGTCGTCATGCCTGTCCCTGCGTGCTTTAGGGAACCTCTGAATAACTCCCCGGTGGTTCTGCGAGCGCTACAGCATGCGGTGGCAAGGCGCGGCGCGCCGGCAATACCCCATTCGGGGCACAGGCGCGGCTAATGCGTGCTGTAGCGCTCGCCCTGCGGGGCTTTCCGGGCGGCACCTGCTCTTCGTTGCGACTTCTCGACGTAGCCCGCTATGCCTTCGAAGTCGCGCCTCGATCAGGTGCCGCCCGGAAAGCCAGAACCACCGGGGAGTTATTCAGAGGTTCCCTATGTTGTTTTTACCGATACTACTGACAACGGGCCGGGTGATGCCATGGGTGACCCGACGGCCATCGGCCTGTGCCCGCCGCGCGTAGGCAGGATGCTCCGCTTCCTTTAGTCTTTCGCCTTATCGCCACGCGGCGGCCGGATGAGGATGGCGTCATGTCTTACTACCAGGGTAAACGGATATTGATCACTGGCGCCGGGTCCGGCATCGGTGCACTGATGGCCGAACAGCTCGGCCGCCGCGGTGCCGAAGTGATCGTGACCGCGCGCCGTCGCAAACCCGCTGAAGACGTGGCGCGACGGGTGCAGGCAGCCGGTGGCCGCGGCCACGCGCGGCTGCTGGACGTCAGTGATCTGGACAGTATTGCGCCGTTCCGCGACCAGTTGCACACCGAGATCGGCGAGATCGATATCCTGGTCAATAACGCCGGCGTGGTATTCGGCGGCGAATTCGAACAGGTCGCACTGAGTGAACATCTGAATACCCTGCAGATCAACACACTCGGACTGATAGCGATGAGCCACGCCTTCATGAATGACCTGCGCAATGCCCACCAGGGGCATCTGGTGAATATCGCCAGCGCCAGCGCCTATATCGGCCTGCCGTTCGGCAGCACCTACGCCGCCAGCAAGTGGGCCGTGCTGGGCTTTTCCGAATCGTTGCGGCTGGAATTGAAGGAGCGGGGCATCAACAATGTAGCAGTGACCACGGTGTGCCCGAGCTACATCAGCACCGGCATGTTCGACGGCGTGCGCAACCCGATTCTGTCGCCGATGCTGACCCCGGAGAAAGTGGTCAAATCCATCCTGCGTGGTGTGAAGCACCGGCAGGCCCTGGTGGTGGAGCCGCCGCTGGTGCGCGGCATCGACCTGCTCAAGGGGGCGCTACCGGGGCCAGTATGGGATGAAGTCGCCAAACGCTCCGGCATCTCTACCTCGATGCGACACTGGCAAGGCAAATAGTGGTCTGCGTTTTGCAGGCATTAAAACCGCGACAACACGATCAGCGATAACGATAGCAGAAGGATCTCTGATGAAAGCGCTCAGCCCGGTCGATCAACTGTTTCTCTGGCTGGAAGGCCGCCAGCAGCCCATGCATGTGGCGGGCCTGCAACTGTTCAGCTTCCCCGAGGACGCAGGGCCGAAGTATGTCAGCGAGCTGGCCCAGTCCATGCGCGACTACTGCTGCCCGGTGGCGCCCTTCAACCAGCGGCTGTTCACCCGGTTCGGACAGAGCTTCTGGATCGAGGACAAGCAGTTTGATATCGACCACCATTTCCGCCACGAAGCGTTGCCGAAACCCGGCCGGATTCGTGAGTTGTTGTCGCTGGTGTCCGCCGAGCACTCCAACCTGCTCGACCGGGAGCGCCCGCTGTGGGAGGCGCACCTGATCGAAGGCATCCGGGGCCGCCGCTTCGCGCTCTACACCAAAGTGCATCACTCGGTGGTGGACGGTATTTCCGCCATGCGCATGGGCATGCGCGCCTTGTCGCCGGACCCGAACGAGCGTGACCTGCCGCCGGTCTGGGCCAACACTCCCAAGCGCCGCGAACGCATGCAGCTCACCGCCAACCCGGTGGCCGCCGTCAGCGGCCTGGCGCGGCTCACCGCCGGCCTGAGCAAGCAGATCGCCACCGTGCCGGCGCTGGCGCGCGAGGTCTATCAGATGACGCAGAAGGCGCGCAGCGACGACGACTATGTGTCGATCTTCCAGGCGCCGCAGAGCATCATCAACCAGCGCATCACCGGCAGCCGGCGGTTTGCGGCGCAGTCCTATAACACCAGCCGCTTCAAGGCCCTCAGCAAGGTGTTCGGCTGCACCCTCAACGACATCGTGCTGGCCGTGTGCGGCAGCGCGCTGCGCGAGTATCTGATCAGCCAGAATGCGCTGCCGGACAAGCCGCTGATCGCCATGGTGCCGGTGAACCTGCGCCAGGACGACAGCGCCGGCGGCAACCAGATCGCCATGATCCTGGCCAACCTGGGCACGCATATCGCCGACCCGGCCAACCGCCTGCGCGTGATCAAGGCGTCGGTGGAAGAAGCCAAATGCCGCTACAAGCAGATGACGCCGGCAGAAATCCTCAACCTGACCGCGCTGATGATGGCGCCCACCGGCCTGAACCTGCTGACCGGCCTGGCACCGGAGTGGCGTGCGTTCAACGTGATCATTTCCAACGTACCCGGCCCGAAGGAGCCGCTGTACTGGAACGGCGCGAAGCTGGAAGGTATGTACCCGGTCTCCATCGCGCTGAACCAGATCGCCCTGAACATCACCCTGACCAGTTACGTCGACCAGCTCGAGTTCGGCTTTATCGGCTGCCGCCGCACCCTGCCGTCGATGCAGCGCCTGCTTGATTATCTGGAACACGGGCTGCGCGAGCTGGAAGTGGCGGCCAATCTGAAGTGAGCGCGGTGTGGGCGGCACAGGCCGCGAGCAAAAGGCTTTTAGCTAATCGCTCGCGGCGCGTCGCCCACCGTCCTGTTCAGGATTTCTTCCTGAACATCTCCATCACATCCATCGGCAGCGGAAACACGATGGTGGATGAATTCTTGTTCGACATGTCACTCATGGTCTGCAGGTAGCGCAGCTGCATGGCGCCCGGCGTGGCGCTCATGATGTTGGCGGCCTCCACCAGTTTTTCGGCGGCCTGCTGTTCACCTTCGGCGTGAATCACCTTGGCGCGCCGCTCCCGTTCGGCTTCCGCCTGGCGGGCAATGGCGCGGATCATGTTTTCGTTCAGGTCGACGTGCTTGATCTCCACGTTCTGCACCTTGATGCCCCAGTTGTCGGTCTGCTCATCCAGGATTTCCTGAATATCGATATTGAGCTTGTCGCGCTCGGACAGCATTTCATCCAGGTCATGCTTGCCCAGCACCGAGCGCAGGGTGGTCTGCGCGAGCTGGCTGGTGGCGCTGTAGTAATCCTCCACCTGGATGATGGCCTTGTTCGGGTCCACCACGCGGAAATACAGCACCGCGTTCACGCGCACGGTGACGTTGTCGCGGGAAATCACGTCCTGGCTGGGGACATCCAGCGTGATGGTGCGCAGGTCCACACGCACCATCTGCTGGACACCGGGAATCACCACGATCAGACCCGGCCCTTTCACGCCCTGGAAACGACCGAGAAAGAACACCACGCCACGCTGGTATTCGGGCAGGATGCGCACCGACAGGGCGATCAGGCCCAGCACAAACAGGATCGGAATCAGATAGGCAATCATGGTCTGTTCTCCTCATTCGGCGCCGGTGCGGAGGCACCGGCCGGTTCAACGCTCAGGTGCAGGCCGTCCACGGCCAGCACCCGCAATCTGTCGCCCCGGCGCACCGGGCCCGGCGCGCGGGCCAGCCAGGATTCGCCCAGCAGGCGCACCCGGCCCTCGCCGTCGAAATCATGCTGGGCCGTGGCCAGCTGGCCGATCAGCGCCTCTTCCCCGGTCTGCGGCGGACGTCGCCGCAAGCGCAGCAGGCGCGTCAGGGTCCACAGCATGAAGCCGGCGGACACCAGGGCGAGGCCGCCGATCAGGGGCAATGAAATGCGCAGGTGCGCGTCGTCCAGCAGGATCACCGAACCGAACACGAACGCCACCACGCCACCCAGCCCGAGCGCGCCGAAGCTGGGCATGAAGGCTTCGCCCACCATGAACGCCACCCCCAGCAGGATCAGCGCAAGGCCGGCGTAATTCACCGGCAACACCTGGAAGGCGTACAGCGCCAGCACCAGGCAGATGGCGCCAATCACACCGGGGTAGATATTGCCGGGGCTGGCCAGCTCGAAAATGATGCCGTAGAAGCCGACCAGCATCAGGAAGTAGGCAATGTTGGGATTGGTGATCACCGACAGCAGCTGGTTGCGCCAGTCCGGTTCCAGCGTCACCACAGCGGCCCCGGCGGTTTGCAAGGTGCGCGTGCCGTCGTCGAGCGCCACTTCCCGGCCATCAAGCTGCGTCAGCAGATCATCCAGGCTGGGGGCGACATATTCGATCACCTGCTGCGCCAGCGCCTCCGGGGCGGTCAGGTTCACCGCATCGCGCACCGCCTGCTCGGCCCACTCGGCATTGCGACCGCGCAAATCCGCCAGGCTGCGGATATAGGCCACCGCATCCTCCAGCACCTTGCGCTCCATCGCGGTGCCGCCACGGCGCTTGCCATCGTCGTCCGTCTCGCCGTCCTCTTCTGGCTGCTCCGGCTGGCCGGGCATGCCGCCGATCTGCACCGGCGTCGCCGAGCCCAGGTGTGTCGAGGGCGCCATCGCGGCGATGTGGCTGGCGTAAAGCAGGTAGGTACCGGCACTGGCCGCACGTGCGCCGCCGGGGCTGACATAGACCGCCACCGGTACGGGCGAGGCCAGGATCACCTTGATCATGTCGCGCATGGCACTGTCGAGCCCGCCGGGTGTATCCAGGCGGATCACCACCAGTTGCGCGCCGTGCTCGTCGCGGGCGCTGTCCATACTGCGGGAGAGGTAGTCGCTGGTGGCCGGACCAATCGGCCCGTCGATGTCGAGCACCACCACCGGAGCGCGCTGGCTTGCGCCGGTGGAAACCAGTGACGCCAGGCTCATGAGGCCGCCCAGCACCAGACAGGTGAGTGCACCGAGAGCCCGCCAGCGACGGCCCGGCGCGCGGATATTCGAAGCGGAATGTGCAGCCACGTCTCGCCCTCCTGTGCAAGGCGCCGGCAGGCATGACGGCCCGGTGCCGGCGCGGCGACAGGTCCCGATTTTCGCCCGTCGCCACCCGTGTGAGTGTGACACAGTGCCACCGGATATGTTCGCCCGGCGCCCGTCACCCATCCAGGCTGAACAACAATTTACCTTTCGGCTCAACGAGATAGCCCCGACTCCGGCACCTCGCTGCAGGCCCCGGCGAGGCTGCAAAAAAATACTGGCGCGCCCCAGGGAAACGGCGTAAGGTGCCTAAAGCTGCAGAAGGAAGGCAGTGGATGTTTTGGTCGTTCCCGTCTGTGTTACCTCCTCAACACCCCCAAACCCCGAAGACTGCACGCGACACACGAATTGATTGGTTTTCTGAGGTATAGATTCAATGGCTACCGGCACTGTTAAATGGTTCAACGAGTCCAAGGGTTTTGGCTTCATTACTCAGGACGACGGCGGCGCAGACGTATTCGTACATTTCAGCGCGATTCAGGGCACCGGTTTCAAGACGCTGCAGGAAGGTCAGAAAGTGACCTATGAAATCCAGCAAGGTCCGAAAGGTCCTCAAGCGGCTAACGTTACCCCTGGCTGATCACCCTCTGGTGATACGCTGACAAAAAACCCCACCCCCGGTGGGGTTTTTTGTGCACGGGAAACAGCTTCTCAAGGCTCGTCGGCAGCGCCGAGCAGGTGTAGCTTTTTGGCCCGGCTGAGGCGCTTGATGGCCGCTTCACGACGCAGTGCATCGCTGCGGGAAGCATGCTGTTCGTGCCAGACCAGTTCCACCGGCCGTCGCGCCCGCGTGTAGCGTGCGCCGCTACGGTCGTCGTTGTTGTGCGCCAGCAGGCGGCGCTGTAAATCGTTGGTAATGCCAGTGTACAGACTGGCGTCTGCACAGCGCAGGATATACACAAACCACACCATCTCCGGCGTTTTCGCCACCATCTTTTAACGACCCTTCACCGTCCCGACGGGACACCATGCTATCATCAGCGCTTGTGTTGCCATCAGGGATTGCAGGCATGATTTCCTATCTTTACTGGTTACTGGTCGCCACGCTGGTGTTTGCCCTGCTGTTCGGTTTCGGGGTCCGGCTCGGCAAATGGAAACCCGCGCTGCTGATTGCGGTCATTCTGGTAGCGGCCAGCACACTGCTCTATTACTTCTACCTGGAGCAGATGTTCGTGAAGCGCTGGGGTGGCTCCATGTCGATCAGCATCCCGGCGGGCCAGATGCACATGGGTGCCACCTGGAAAGATGACAATCTGTGGATCCAGAACTACGATCCGCAACGCAATATATGTATATTTAGCGAATACGCCCGAGGCAATCTGCTCGAGGGCCGGGTGATACTGCGTGACTGCAACCCGCTGATGCCAGCCCAGGGGGCGCCGGCAACGGGGCAGAGCGCACCGTGACAAAGGCGAAAGACTGTTATGAATGCAACTGACGCAACGTCCGACACCGCAGCACTGACCGAAGAATCGCTGCTGCAACTGCTGGAAACCCGCCCCAACGAGGTCGAGTTCGAGCAGGTCATGGCGATCATCGACGCACATTATGACTACACCCCTACCCGCTTCATCAATGGCGTCAAGGGTGACCAGGTGATCAACGCCGCCGGTGAAAATGAAGGCTCATGCCGTATTTTTGCCTTCGCCCAGCGGCACGAACTGAACACTGCGCGCACGCTGGCCTGCTTTGGCCGCTTCTACCGCGACGATGTGCTCGACCAGCTCAACGGCAAGAACCACCCGAATATCCGTGTGTTCATGCGCCACGGCTGGGCCGGTATCCAGTTCGACGGCAATCCGCTCACGCCCCGCAAACTGCATTGATCGCGTCGCCGCACCCGGCCACCCGGTGCGGCGTGCGGCCACCCCCCGAATGCCCGTATAATCCGCCGCACCCGACACGGATCGGGGCTGATGCTCAGGCCGTGCCCGCCACGCCTGCCACTGACATTCACGCCGGGAGTCTGTTTTTCCCCGGCCCACACAGCACCGGACTTCATGACTGAATTTGCCATTGGCCAGCGCTGGCTCAGCGAAACCGAGACCGAGCTGGGCCTCGGGATCGTCGTCAATCTCGACTATCGCCTCGTCACCCTGTTCTATCCCGCCTGCGAGGAAGAACGTACCTACGCCAAGACCAATGCCCCCCTCTCCCGCATGGCGTTTACACCGGGTGACACGATCCACACCCAGGACGGCCAGCGACTGATCGTGCACGAAGCGGTCGAGGTGGAGCAGTTGTTGATCTATCGTGCGGCGCCGGAGGACGATCCGGGCGCGCTGCGGCAGGTCCCGGAAAGCCAGCTCGGCTATCAGGTGGAACTCTCGGCGGTGACCGACCGGCTGTTCTCCAAGCAGCTCGACAGCACCAACTGGTTCAACCTGCGCGTGGCCGCACTGAACGCCCGGGCGCAGGCGGAAAATTCACCGGTCCGTGGCCTGCGCGGTCCGCGCATCGACCTGATCGGCCACCAGCTCTGGATCGCTCACGAAGTGGGCGGCCGCTATGCACCGCGCGTGCTGCTGGCCGATGAAGTGGGCCTGGGCAAGACCATCGAGGCCGGCCTGATCCTGCATCAGCAACTGGTCACCCACCGTGCGCAGCGTGTGCTGATCGTGGTGCCGCAACCACTGGTCCACCAGTGGTTCGTGGAAATGGTGCGGCGCTTCAATCTGCACTTCAGCATCTTCGACCGCGAACGGCTGGCCGCGCTGCAGCCGGAGGAAAGCATCAAGGACATGCTGGCGCGCCTGATCGTCGAGGAACAGGGCGACACACCGGATGAGCGGGAGAACCCGTTCATGAGCGAACAGCTGATCCTGTGCAGTACCGATTTTCTGGAAAGCTGCGACATTGATCTGCTCGCCGCCGCCGAATGGGACCTGCTGGTGGTGGACGAGGCGCACCATCTGGACTGGCGCCCCGACGCCCCCAGCGAAGCCTATCAGCGCGTCGCGCGTCTGGCGGCCGCCGCCCGTGGCCTGCTGCTGCTCACGGCCACCCCGGAGCAGCTCGGCCTGGAAAGCCATTTTGCCCGTCTGCGGCTGCTCGACCCGGACCGCTTCCACAGCCTGGAAGCGTTCCGCGAGGAACAGCAGAACTATCAGGCCATCGCCGCCATCGCCGCTGAAATGGTGGATCAAGCACAGTGGTCCGCCACGTTGAAGCAGGCGCTGGCGCAGCACGTGCCGGACGTGCCCATCGAAGAGGCGCATCGCGAACAGATCCTGCGCGAACTGCTGGACCGCTCCGGCACCGGCCGCGTGCTGTTCCGCAACACGCGCAAGCATATCGCCGGGTTTCCCGCCCGCCATGTGCATGGCGTGGCGCTGCCTTACCCGGCCATGTACGGGCCGATCCATTTTGACCCGACCCACCCGGACGACCTGCTGCACCCGGAAAGCGTGTTCCGCGACGACACCTGGTGCGCCGAAGACCCGCGTGTCACCTGGCTGGCCGATTTCCTGCGCCGCGAGCGCGGCCGCAAGGTGCTGGTGATCTGTGCCCGCAAGGAAACCGCCACCGACCTGCACGCCTGGTGCGGCTACAAGCTGGGCATGAACGTCAGCGTGTTCCACGAGGACATGGACATCATCAGCCGCGACCGCGCCGCCGCGTATTTCGCCGATGAGGAAGACGGCGCCCAGGCGCTGATCTGTTCCGAGATCGGCAGCGAAGGCCGCAACTTCCAGTTTGCCCACGACCTGGTGCTGCTGGATTTGCCGCGCAATCCCGACCTGCTGGAGCAACGTATCGGTCGCCTGGACCGTATCGGCCAGCGCGAGGACATCCAGATTCACGTGCCGCATTTTGCCGGCCACGGGCAGGAAGTGCTGTTCCGCTGGTACGACGAGGGCATGCACGCCTTTACCCGCACCAATCCCGCCGGCACGCAGATCCTGCAAGGCACTGCAGATGCCCTGGCGGCGGCACTGGCCGCACCGCAGGACAGCGCCCGGGTGGACGCGCTGATCGCCCAGACCCGGCAGCTGACCGAAACGCTGCTGGCGCAGCTGGATGCCGGCCGCGACCGGCTGCTGGAACTCAGCTCGCACAATCCCGAACAGGCCGAGGCCCTGATCTCACAACTGGCGGATGCCGACGACACACCGCCGATGGGTTTCATGGAAATGGCGTTCGAGCGTTTCGGCGTCGAGGTGGAAGAACATTCGCGCCACGCCAGCATTCTGAAGCCCGGCCCGCACATGCTGGAGCCGTTCCCGTCGCTGCCGGAAGAAGGCATCACTGTCACCGCCGACCGTGGCACCGCCCTGAGCCGCGACGATATCCAGTTCCTGACCTGGGAACACCCGATGGTGGAAGGGGCCATTGAACTGGTGCTCGGCGAGGATCGTGGCAAGGCCAGCGTGGCGCTGCTGAAAAACCCGAAGGTAAAACCGGGCACGTTGCTGGTGGAAGCGTTGTACAGCGTACAGTGCAGTGCGCCACGCCACCTGCAGGCCGAACGCTTTCTGCCCACTACGCTGCTGCGCAGCCTGATCGACGCCCAGGGGCGTGATCTCAGCCAGGCGATCAGCCACGATGGCCTGAGCAAGCAGTGCCACAAGATGGAAAAGCCGCTGGCCCGCAAGGTGATCGAAAGCCAGCAGAGCCTGCTGGAAAAACTGCTCCAGACGGACCAGCAACGCGTCAATGGCCGGGCACAGGCGATCATTGATGAGGCGCGCGCAACCATGCAGACCTCGCAGGCCGCCGAACGCAATCGGCTGCTGCAGTTGCAGGCGCGCAATCCGGCCATCCGCCAGGAAGAGATCGATTTCATCGACCGGCAGACCGAGGCGCTGGCGCAACACCTCGCCGAAGCCCGGTGTCAGCTTGCCGCCGTGCGGGTAATCGTCGCCAGCCAGTGAGTAGGGCGTAGGGTGGGTAGAGCCAAAGGCGAAACCCACCGTGTCCATGCCGCACACTGCTCGCACAAAAACAGCGGAACTACTCGTCCATAAAACAGCGAAACTACCCACCTCCAAAGCAGGGTAGTTTCGATGTTTTTGCGGGAGTGAATAACGGACATGGACACGGTGGGTTTCGCCTTTGGCTCAACCCACCCTACTCTTCAAGCACTTCCTCGGCAGGCACCCGCTCTTCGCCGGAAGTGACCTTGCCCAGCATCAGCTCCACCGGCGGCGGGCTGCCGGCGGACAGGTCCACCCGATGCTGCTGCATGGTGGTCCAGCGCAATTGGCCGTCAGCATCCCGGATTTCCCCGCGCACGGCATAGTGATGCCGTGCATCGATGCCGGCGGGTTTGAAGGTCAGGGTGAATGGAATCGGCACCTGGCGTCCGTCGCTGCTGAAGGTCTTTTCCGACAGCACGGTGGCCGGCACATCCATCAGTGATACATCCAGCAACTGCACATGAATGCGGGCATCCTGCGGCAGCGCTTCGCGCTCGCGGTAGATCAGCGTGCCGCTGACCTCTGCCTCCTGCGCAGTGGCCGGCGGCGGTTCGGTGGCGGCTTTTTTGTCTTCCGGCTTGTCGCAGCCGGCCAGTGTCAGCAGGCTGGCCAGCAGGGCCAGCGTCAGTGTGCGCGGCAATCGATGCGAAACGTCCATCTTCCCGGAACTCCCTGTGCTCAATGGAAGACCCATCATGCGGCGGCGGACGCGGCGGCTCAAGCCTGATCGAGGTAGTCCGCCAACAGCGTGGCCAGCCAGTCCGACGGGGGCCGGTGCAGCGTCAGCGTGCCGTCCCGGAGTGTGGCCAACCGCTGGAACGGCTGGTCCAGCCGGCTGTTGTCGAGCAGATGCACTTCGCTGGCCAGCGGCAATGTGTTGCGCACATTGGCGAGGGTGCGCGGCAGGCGTGACAGGATTTTCTCGGCCGGCACCGTGTGGCCGCCTTCGTCGACCCGCTGCGCCACGCGCGCCAGATGCAGCAGCGGATCGTCGAGATGGATATAGACCAGGATGACCCGGTAGCCAAAGCTGCGCGCACGCGCGACAAAATCAATCTTGCCGGGGTGCGAGTAAACCGTTTCAAAGCAGAAACTCACGCCGCGCAGCAGCAGGTCTTCGCGCAAGTGCCCGGCGATCACCGCCGCATCGTAGCTGGCGCTTTCCGGTGCTTCCGGGCACAACAGCCGGGCGATCTCGTCGGCGTTGACGAACTGCACGCCGCGCGGCGCCAGAAACAGACGGTGGAAGGTGGATTTGCCGGCACCGTTGCCGCCGGCCAATAACCAGAGCTGTCGAGCAGCGGCCGTCATCCCTGCGGCACGAATTCGCCGTTGATGAACCGCCCGCGTACACGGCGTCCATCGCGGCTGATCTGTTCCAGCACACCCGGCTCCCCCGGTACGGCCTGGTAGGCCAGCGGCGCGCGGGTCACGGCGGCCGACAATTCGCCCCGTTCGCGCAGGGTATCCACCGACGCGAACACATCCTCCGGCTCGGCACTCACCGAGCGCGTGTCCTCGATGGTCAGCCGGCCCAGGCCCAGTTGAATGCGGATCAGGTCTTCCGGCGACACCAGACGCGCCATGCGGCGGCCGAGGTCGGCCCAGAATTCGATCTGTTTCGGCAGGCTGCGGCGGTTCAGGCGGGCTTCCGCCTCCGCATCGCGGATCAGGGCATCATCAAGTCGCATCGGGCTGGCCATGGCCGTTACCTCTCTTGCGTAGTGGAATGCAGGAAAATGTAGCATTTTGCTGCAACGCAAGCCAGTGTGAGGCTCTGCTACACTGCCCGGCCATTACACACAGCCCATCCACCCGGGGCGCACCCGTTACTCACAAACTTATCCACAGGCTGGAAGTCGTTATGTCCCTGCTCTCCTGCGTCGAAATCGAACCTGTCTCTGCCACCACCGCCGCGACTGCCAGCGTCATCTGGCTGCATGGGCTGGGTGCCGACGGCCATGATTTCGAGCCGATCGTGCCCGCCCTGGCCCTGCCCGATTCGCTGCCGGTGCGTTTCCTGTTTCCCCATGCCCCCCGCATCCCGGTCACCATCAATGGCGGGCTGGTGATGCCTGCCTGGTACGACATCCTGGAGATGAACATTGATCGCCGTATCGACGACGCCGGGCTGCGCGCCTCGGCGGATCAGGTCACTGCGCTGATCGAGCGCGAACGTGAACGGGGCATCCCGGCGGAGCGGATTGTGCTGGCCGGTTTCTCACAGGGCGGGGCGGTGGCCTATGAGGTGGCGCTGCGTTATCCACAGCGTCTGGCGGGGCTGCTGGCCATGTCCACCTACTTCGCCACCGCAGACAGTGTTCACCGGCACCCTGCCAACGCGGCACTGCCGATCGACATCCACCACGGCACCCGCGACCCGGTGGTGCCGGAAGTTCTCGGCGCACGCGCCGCCGAGCGCCTCGGGGACCTGGGCTATCCGGTGACACTGCGCCGTTACGAGATGGAGCATGAGGTGTGCCTGGAGCAGGTACGCGATATCAGCCAGTGGCTACAACAGCGGCTGGCCTGAGCCAGCCGCTGTCGGGGGATCAAACCACACCCTGCGCCAGCATCGCCTCTGCGACCTTGATGAAGCCGGCCACATTGGCGCCCCGCACATAGTCGATATGGTCGCCCTCGCGGCCATATTTCACGCAACTGCCGTGGATGGCATGCATGATCGCATGCAGTTTTTCGTCCACCTCGCCCTCGTTCCAGTTCAGGCGCAGCGCATTCTGGCTCATCTCCAGACCGGACACGGACACCCCGCCGGCATTGGCTGCCTTGCTCGGCGCGTACAGCACCCGGGCATCGCGCAGGTAGCTGACCGCCTCGGCGGTACACCCCATGTTCGAGCCTTCGGCAACGCAATGGCAGCCCTGCCTGAGCAACTGCTCGGCATCTGCCTTGTCCAGCTCATTCTGGGTCGCGCAGGGAAGCGCCACATCACATTCCACCCCCCAGGGGCGGGCCCCGGGCAGGTAACGCATCGAGAACTGCTCTGCCCATTCGCTGATACGGCCGCGCTTTTCGTTTTTCAGTACCATCAGCGCCTGCCACTGTGCCTGGGTGAAGCCGGCCGGGTTGTGCACCGTGCCGCCGGAATCGGACATCGTCACCACCCGCGCGCCCTGTGATACCAGCAACCCGGCCGCGTGCTGCGCCACATTGCCCGAGCCGGAGATGGCCACGCGCAGCCCTTCCAGGCCGGAGCCACGCACCCGGAGCATCTCCTCGACAAAATAGACCAGCCCGTAACCGGTCGCTTCCGGCCGCAGCAGGCTGCCGCCCCAGGCAAACCCCTTGCCGGTCAGCACGCCGGTGAATTCATTGCGCAGGCGCTTGTACTGTCCGAACAGGTAACCCACCTCGCGCGCGCCCACACCGATGTCGCCGGCGGGAACATCCAGGTCCGGTCCGATATGCCGGTACAGCTCGTTCATGAACGACTGGCAGAACCGCATGACTTCACCGTTGCTGCGCCCTTTCGGATCAAAGTCCGCACCGCCCTTGCCACCGCCCATCGGCAACGTGGTCAGTGCGTTCTTGAAGGTCTGCTCAAAGGCGAGGAATTTGAGGATGCCCAGGTCCACCGAGGGGTGGAATCGCAACCCGCCCTTGTACGGGCCAATGGCGCTGTTCATCTGCACCCGGTAGCCACGGTTGACCTGCACCCGGCCCTGGTCATCCACCCAGGGCACCCGGAACAGGATCACGCGTTCCGGCTCGAGCAGGCGCTCAAGGATGCCGGCCTCGAACAGTTCCTGCCGGTGCCGGATATCCGGCCAGAGCGTCCGCAGTACGGCGCCGGTTGCCTGATGGAATTCCGGTTGGTCCGGGTCCCGGCGCCGCGCCTGCTCGAGCAGCGCATCGAGTGTCTCCGTGCTTGCAACCATTATGTTCTCCAGGTGGTGAATCAGGGGGTAACAAAGGGGTAACGCGAACGGGCCGTACTGTGTCAGAAGGTCAGCTCGATCGCGGGCAGTCGATTGAGGAGCTGACGCCTGGCGCGCCAGTCCGGGAGGCGTTGATCCATCAAGGCATGGAATTGCGGGCCGTGGTTCATCTGCTCCAGATGGCAGAGCTCGTGCACCACTACGTATTCCAGGCATGGCATTGGCAGCCTGATCAGCGCCAGATTGAGATTGATATAGCCGCGCCGGGACAGGGAGCCCCAACGGCTTTTCATCTGCTTGATACGCAACACAGGGCGGGCATGCCCCCGGGCGGCGAAGAAAGGGAAATGGCGATCGATTTCTGCTTCGTAATGCTGCCGCGCCTGCGTGCGATACCAGCGATCAAGCTGTGCGGCGGCCCGCTCCGGTGAGGTCGCGGTAATGAACAGTTCATCCTGCCGCAACACCGCCTCGGACGGCCCCCGTGCCAGGCGCAGTGTGACCGGGCGGCCCAGGAACGGATGCCGGGCTCCGTCCACCAGTGCCAGCCGCAGCGGGGGTGGCCGTTCAGCCAGCTGCGTGAGGGTACGTTGCAGCCAGTCGCGCCGGCTGTCGACAAACTCGGCGATGTCCTGGTCCGGGGTCCGCAGGGGCGCGCGTACTTCGATGCGGTGATCCGGGAACACGCGCAACTCCAGCGACCGACGCCTGGAGCGTGTCACGGTATAGGAAACAGGTGCGCTGGAACCGGAGGGCGGCGACATGGCCGCAGTATAGCAATGACACCGGCAGGTGCTATACCGGTGCCGGGCGCCCGCGCAACCGGTCGAGATAACTGCGCACCCGGCCGGCGGCCCGGCTGTCGACGCGGATATCGTCGGCGGCCTCCACTTTGTGCCGTTGCAGCAGAGACGGGCGGGCGCGCAGCAGCGCATGGTGCTTGAGCGCGCTGTCGATACTGCGCAGCAACATGTTGCGGCTGACCGGCCGTGGCAGCACCCGGTAGACCTGGGCCTGGTTAATCAGTCGGATGAGGTGGCTGGTGTCGCGGAACGCGGTGACAACAATGGTGACCAGCTCGGGTTGCCTGGCTTTCAGCAGGCGCAGGGCATCGGAAATATCACCTTCCGGCAGTTGCAGGTCGGTCACCAGCAGGGCCGGCGGGTGGGTGGCCATGTGCGCCAGTGCTTCATCCAGTGTCCCGGCGGTGTAGACCGGACGCCCCGGTTCACTGGCCTGGATCAGTTCGAACAGGTCGGCGGTGCGATCCAGTACCAGGATGCCGCCGGCTTCCTTCTCCTGCTGCTCAAGGACCGGCTCCTCCGGCTGTTCACTCTGGCGGGCAATCTCCACCGCTTCAGCGATGGTGTCGCGCAGCGTGTCGAGCTGCCAGGGTTTCTGCACATAGCGGAAGATTTCACCGTCGTTGATGGAGCCGACAATGCTGGTCAGTTCGGCATAGCCGGTCAGCAGAATACGCATCGCCGACGGTTGCATGTCGCGCGCCTGGCGCAGCACCTCGACGCCGGTCATCTGTGGCATGCGCTGATCGCTGACCACCACCTGCACGGTATTGTCACGCAGCAGGTCGATTGCCTCGCGGCCGCTGTTGGCGGTGAGCACCCGATAGCGGGCACCGAAGGCCAGCGCCAGGGTGCGCAGGATGCGCGCCTCGTCATCCACAAACAGTACCGTTGCTTTCTGCTGCATGGTCTTCCTCCGTCAGCCGGCTTCCGGCATGTCTTCCAGCGCCACACTGTCCTCGACAGCATCGGGCTGTCGTAACGGCAGGCGCAGGATAAATTCCGTGCCTTCGCCGGGTGTCGAGTTCACCTCAATGGCGCCACCGTGCTGTTCGATGATCTGGTAGGAAATGGACAGTCCCAGGCCCGTGCCCTGACCGACCGGTTTGGTGGTGTAGAAGGGATCGAAAATGCGTGCGCGCACCGATTCCGGCATGCCACAACCGTTGTCGCGAATGCTGATCTCCACCTGCTCACCCAGCACGCGGGTGGCAACGGCGATCTCACCGAATTCATCGATGGCCTGGGCGGCGTTGGTCAGAATGTTCAGCAGCACCTGGTTGATCTGCGAGGCTGCGCATTCGACGTCCGGCAGATCGCCATAGTGGCGCACCACCTCGGCTTTCTGCTTGATCAGGTTGCGGCCAATGGTCAATGCACTTTCCAGGCATTCGTTCAGGTTCACCCGGTCCACCCGGGCGCGATCCAGGCGGCTGAAATTACGCAGGTTCACCACCAGTTCGCTGATTTCGCCAAGGCCATGCAGGGTGTCATCGAACAGGTTGCCCAGCTCGTCCAGGATACCGGTCTCGGCGACCGCCTCCAGTTCAGTGGTGGCCACCGCCAGGTGTTCCCCGATTTCTTCATCGGTGGCGCGCTCATCCAGCAAGGTGCGCACCAGATTGCCGCCGGCGATCAGTGCAGTGGCGGTGCGCTGGGAAAAGTCCCGCGCCAGTTCAACGTTGCTGCGCACGTAGCCCAGCGGCGTGTTGATCTCGTGCGCCACGCCGGCCACCATCTGGCCGAGCGAGGCCATTTTTTCCGACTGCACCAGGTGTGCCTGCGAGGCTTTCAGGTGCTGGTTGGCACGCACCAGGGCCTGCCCGCGCGCGGCGACACGCTGCTCCATTTTTTCCAGCAGCGAGGTCACCATGCCCATGCCGAGGTAACGGCCCTCTTCCACCACGACGAAATCCTCGGTGATGGGCAGCCGCATATGTTCGCGCACATAACTGCTCGCGGTTTCGATTTCGGCCTGGGCATTTACCAGCAGCGGCGCGCTGTTCATGAACCGTTCTATCGGCCGCGCGCCAAACACTTCACGGCCATACTGGCGCAGGAAGATGCGCATGATGTCGTAGCGGGACACAATCCCCAGCGGCACACCGTCACGCACCACCGGCAGACACAGCAGGTTGGCGCAGGCCTCGGCCAGAAACAGATCCGCCACGTCGGTGACGCGCATCTGCGGCGGGATCGGGTGGACCTGCATGACCAGGTCACGGACACGGAATGTAGAGCGGTTACCAGCCATGCAACGGCCTGTCATCGGCTTCGGCCGGCCACGGGCGTTCCGGGCGCGCGGCGGCGGTCGCGTTATTATCCACATCGCGCCGCCGCTCCCCCTGAGCGGACACATCAGCGCGGTGGTCTGGCAATGCGGGGCAACTTGCAGCCCGGCCTGATCCATCTGTATGCGTCAGGCAAAGGGATGATGAGTCACTGATATGACAGACAGGTGAAACGCGGAGAGTGTGTGACCTGGCGCGCGGGTGCCGGGGGCACCCGCGCGCAGTCTGCAGCAAGAAATGAAACGGGCAGGAAAGACGTATCAGCCGCCGTGTTCGGCGCGCATCACTTTCTTGTCGAGTTTGCCAACGCTGGTGCGCGGCAGGCTGTCGACGAAAGTGATGTGCTCCGGCACGCCGTAGCGGGAGATGATGCCTTTTTCTGCATAGCCGGCCACCAGCTCACGAATGGCGTCCTCGGTCACGTCGGCGTCCGGTTTTTTCACCACCAGGGCCAGCGGGCGCTCGCCCCATTTGGCATCGGGAATACCGATCACGGCGCACTCGGCCACACCCGGGTGCTGCAGCACCAGGCCCTCCAGATCCAGCGAGGAAATCCACTCGCCACCGGTCTTGATCACATCCTTGATGCGGTCGGTGATTTTCAGATAACCGTCTTCGGTAATGACACCGATATCGCCGGTATGCAGCCAGCCACCGCGCCACAGGTTTTCGGAATTCTCCGCGTCATTCAGGTAGCCCTGTGTCAGCCACGGCGCACGCACCACCACTTCGCCCTGGCTTTTGCCATCGTGCGGGACATCGTTCATGTTGTCATCGACGATGCGCAGCGTCACCATCGGCACCGGCCGGCCGGTCAGGCTGCGCACGTCTGCCTGGCGATCATTGTCCCAGCTCTCCATGTCCGGCTGCAGGTGCGACAGCGTCAGCACCGGGCAGGTTTCGCTCATGCCGTAGCCGGTGAAGACATCAATACCCAGGTCCAGCGCGGCTTTCGCCATCGGTTTCGGCAGCGCGGAACCACCGATGATGACTTTCCATTTCGACAGGTCGACTTTCTTCACCGCGTCGCTGGCCAGCAGCATCTGCATGATGGTCGGCACGCAGTGGGAGAAGGTGACTTTTTCCGTGACCAGCAGTTTCAGCAGCACTTCCGGCAGGTAACGGCCCGGATACACCTGCTTGACGCCCAGCAGCGTGGCCAGATACGGCACGCCCCAGGCATGCACGTGAAACATCGGCGTGATCGGCATGTACACGTCGGTCTGGTTGAAGCGGCCGTGGCCGTCGCCGGAGGTGGCCGAACGCAGCGCAAAGGTGTGCAGCACCAGCTGGCGATGGCTGAAATATACGCCTTTCGGCAAACCGGTGGTGCCGGTGGTATAGAAGGTGGTGGCGCGGGTGTTTTCATCCAGCAGCGGGAAATCGTATTCCGGTGCCGCCTCGGCAAGCAGCTGCTCGTATTCGCCGACGGTCTGGATGCTGCTGCTTTCCGGGCCTTCGCCATCGTCCAGCAGGATGAATGTCTTGACCGTCTCAATGCGATCCTTGATCGCATCCAGCAGCGGCAGAAACTCGCGGTTCACCAGGATCACGTCATCTTTGGCGTGGTTGATGGTGTAGAGCACCTGTTCCGGCGAGAGCCGGATGTTGATGGTGTGCAGCACGGCGCCCATCATCGGGATGGCGAAAAAGCACTCCAGATAGCGGTGGCTGTCCCAGTCCATCACCGCCACGGTGTCGCCTTCCTTCACGCCGGCGCGATTGAGCGCTGATGCCAGCCGGTTGATGCGCTCGGCCATTTCGCGGTAGCTCATGCGCTTCTTGTCGGCGTAGATGATTTCCTGTTCTCCCGCGGTGCGTACACCCGCTTGCAGGATGCTGCCGATCACCAGTGGCTGGTCGACGGCGGAAGGGGTTCGCTCAATGACGCGTGCTGTCATGAAAAAATACTCCTGGGGTATGCCCTGTCGTTGTTATCGTCCGTAGTGTGCTACCGGGCCGGTGTGCCGGCCTCGTTGTGTACTGCCTGTGAATCAGGGATAGCCCCTCATTCTCCGGGGAATCCCCCGCGCGTCAATCGCGCCGGATCAAGGCAGGCCTCAAGCTGCTCCCGGGACAGGTCTGTTTTTTCCTGTGCCACATCAATGACCGCCCGCCCGCTGGCAAACGCCTCCTTGGCGATGGCAGCGGCTTTTTCGTACCCGATGACCGGATTCAGCGCGGTGACCAGGATCGGGTTACGGTTGACCGCCTCTGCCAGGCCCTGGTGATTGACGGTAAAACCGGCAATGGCGCGATCCGCCAGCAGCGTGGTGACGTTCGCCAGCGTGCTGATCATGGTCAGCAGATTGGCCGCCATCAGCGGCAGCATGACGTTGAGCTGGAAATTACCGCTCTGCGCGGCCAGGGTATTGGCCTGATCCAGCCCCATCACCTGCGCACTGACCATGCAGGCGGATTCGCAGATCACCGGGTTCACTTTGGCCGGCATGATCGAGGATCCCGGCTGTACGGCGGGCAGGTAGATTTCTGCCAGGCCATGGATCGGACCGGAATTCATCCAGCGCAGATCGTTGCTGATCTTCATCAACGCCACGGCGTAGCCACGCAAGGCGGCGGACAGCGCCAGTGGACGGTCAATGGCGCCCTGGCCCGCAAAGGCGGTATCCATCGGTGCGAAATTGTGGCCGGCTCGCTGGCTCAGATGACGGGCAAACAGCGCAGCGAACTGCGGATGTGCATTGACGCCGGTTCCTACTGCCGTGCCGCCCTGCGGAATGGCGAGCAGGCCATCGCGCGCCTGACGCAACTGATCACGCACAAACGCCAGTTGCGCGCGCCAGCCGGTAAGCTCCTGCCCGAGCGTGACCGGCATCGCGTCCATCAGATGGGTGCGCCCGGTCTTGACGATGTGTTCGCATTCCTTCGCCCGTTGTGCGAGCACCTGATCCAGGTGCTGCATGGCCGGCAACAGTGCACCGGTCACCTGCAGTACCGCACTGAGGTGCAGGGCCGTCGGCACGCTATCGTTGCTGCTCTGGCCCAGGTTCACATGATCATTGGGATGCACCGCGGGCGCTGCGGCCTGCCGCTGGCAGAGATGGCTGATGACCTCGTTGACGTTCATGTTGCTGCTGGTGCCGGAACCGGTCTGGAATACATCCACCGGAAACGCGTCCGGGTGTTCACCGGCGATGATCGCCTCGGCCGCGTGCTGGATCGCATCGCGCCGGGCTTCATCAAGCAGGCCGAGTTCGGCGTTGGCCTGCGCCGCGCACCATTTGACCTGCGCGAGGGCGGCAATGAAGGCTGCGGGCATCGGGCCGGACACAGGAAAATTGTCCACCGCGCGCTGCGTCTGCGCGCCCCAGAGTGCCCCGGCGGGGACCTCGACCTCGCCGAGACTGTCGTGCTCTTTACGAAATCCGGTCATGTGCTCCTCCTGGTGGCGGCCACCGGCTACAGGGCCTTCACTTTCTGCGCGTTGCAGCGTTCACATCGATAGACCGTGACCAGCCTGCCCTGTTTCACGTCAAACTGCTTTTCCTTGCATACCACCCATTTGTGGAAGCCATGCTGGCACATGCCCTGATGCCTGCGCTTCGCAGGCGGGCGCTTGAACGGCAAGATATCGGCCATGGGGTCGGCTCCATTGTTAAGCCGGCTGCTGAGTGCAGCCTGGGCACCTTTGGAAGGCACCGTCCTGATACCAATGTGGCAGCATTGGGCCTTATCGTCATCAATGAGACACTACCTGTTGTCATTCAGGCAATGTCCACAGGGGGGCGGGGCTGGTACGGGTACCGTGCTAGCATGTTACAGCAGGCCAGGCGCATGCCTCGCCGCTGCCGCATGTCGCTGTGGGCCGCTCCGCCCGTCGCCCATTGTCCCGTATTCGTGGAAGCGAGGCCCAGGTGTATTCGGTTTTCCCCGCAACTGTCGCCCTGCTGTTTCTGGTATATGGCGGTTACGTGCTCTGGCGCAGTGGTTTCAACCGCGTCACGCGCAGCTTTTTCCTCATGTGCCTCACCACCTTCGCCTGGCAGGCCACCTGGGCGGTGCTGTTTCAGGTGCATGATCCGGACACCGCCGAGATACTCGTGCGGCTGGGATATTTGCCGATCCTGTTCCTGCCGACGACGCTTTACCATTTTCTCTCCGAGATTACCGACCAGCGCCGGGAGCTGCCCCGGGTCTACGCCTCTTACGGTTTTGCCGCGCTGTTGATGGTCACCCTGCCGGGCGACCTGTTCGTGCGCGGGCACTACGATTTCTTCTTCGGGTATTACCCGAAAGCCGGCTACCTGCATCCGCTGCACGTGCTGCAAACCTGCGTCGTGGTGTTGCGCGGGTTGTACCTGACCTGGCGCACACAGCAGACCGCCGCCCCCCGGCAGCGCACGCGGTTGCGCTATTGTGTTGCCAGCCTGCTGATCTACCTGTTTGCGGCCGTGGACTATCTGTGCAACTACGGGCTGGGCTTCTATCCACCGGGTGTGTTCTTCATTGCCATCAGCCTTGGCCTGCTCGCCATTGCCACAGTGAAGTATCAGCTGATGGATATCTCCGTGGCGCTCAGCCGCGGTCTGGCCCGCTCAGCAGCCTTGCTGTTGTTCGCCCTGCTTTACCTGGCGGCCTTCTTCGGGTTACGCGCGCTGACGCCACAATTGCCGCCCTTGCTGGCCCTGGTGCTCGGGCTGGGCTTTCTGGTGTTGGTGTGCGAAGCCTATGTCCCGCTCAGTGATTTTCTCCAGGGCGTACCGGACCGGTTGCTGCAACGCGGGCGCCACAGCTACACCTACGCCCAGGTCGTACAGGCGGTGACCCGTTCTCTCGGATCGCACATTCGTCTGGACGATCTGGTGCGCGACTTCGCTGGCGTGCTGGCCACTGAAGCCCGCATTGCGCCCCTGACCCTGTTCGTGCGCGCCGATTTTGGTCTCGGCGCCAATGAAGCGCCCGGCTCGGCGTTCTATATATGGCGCATGGATGCCGGCGAGCCAGACCACCGCGAAGCACTGCCGGCGGAGCACTCGCTGGTGCGGCAACTGCAGCGTGGCAATGGGGTCGTTCACTTTCGCGAAGCCGACACCGAAGTGCAGGCGCTGTATCAGCAATATCAGGCCATGAGCGCCGTGCGGATACGCCGTGCCGGGGAAGTGATTGCCATCGTGCTGCTCGGCAAGCAGGACAATGCCGCGCATTACAGCCACGATGACCTGGACCTGATCGAGTTTCTGCCCGGCCAGCTTGATCTCGCGTTTGACCGCGTTGATGCCTATTCGCAGGTGTGTCATGGCCTGGCCAAGGCACAGAAAAGCGCCTCGCTGATGGCCATGATGAATCAGTACCAGCACGAACTGAAAGCGCCGATCAGCATCATCCACATGTACGCACAATCAGATGTCGACCGCGATACCCTGCGCGAGGAAACCCTTGCCCAGTGCCAGCGCGTGCTGGGGTTGCTGGAAAAAATGCTGCGCGTGTTGCAGGACCGTCGTGACAGACAGGAGCGCCCGGTGTCGATCAACGCCATGCTGGTATCCGCCCTGCGGTTGTTCCCGGTACGTGATGCCACGGTTGCGCTGGCGCTGGATGAACAGCTGCCGCCGATGATCGGCGACGCGGATGATCTGCTGATCCTGTTCGTCAACCTGATCAAGAACGCGGTGGAAGCCGGCGACCGTGACCGGCCCAACGTGCTGGAGGTAGCCTCCAGCTACCAGGGCGGTGACCGGCAGATACTGGTCAGCGTCAGCGACAGCGGGATCGGCATGGATCAGGAACGGCTGCGCCGACTCTGGACGCCGCTGGAAACCGGCAAGGCCGGCGGCACTGGCCTGGGCATGAAGGTCATCCAGCGCATCGTCGAAGAGCATGACGGCGAGATCCACGTCACCAGCACGCCGGGCGTAGGTACCCGTGTGGAAATCCGCCTGCCGGTGGACGATACTGAGCCCCACTCAACGGAGGCGGTATGAACCAGTTGCAGAAAGAGGACCCATCCACACAGCCCTTTATTCTGCTGATCGAGGACGAGGACGCCATTACCCGCCTGTTCCTGCGCACTTATTCCGAATTCAACCTGATCACCGTACCGAATGTCAGTCAGGCGTTCGAGGTGCTGCGTGAGCGCGGCGACGAGATCGGCGTACTGCTGGCCGATCACTATCTGCCGGACGGCACCGGCGTGGAGGTGCTGGCGTGGGCGCGTCAGAAGTTGCCTCATGCCGTGCGGCTGCTGACTACCTCTCATGCTCATCTTTCCCAGGCTGTAGCGGCAGTCAATGACGGCGGCATCTCCGGCTACATCATGAAACCCTGGCTGCTGGAAGAACTGCGGGCCAAGCTTGAGCAGTCGCTACAGAGTTTCACCATGCGCCAGCGCGAAATCGAATTGCTCGCCGGCAAGCGTGAAACCCTGATGGCGCTGGCAGCCAGCATCGCCCACGAAATGCGCACGCCACTGGCCACCATCCGCATGCGTGCGGATGCCATCGCCCGGCACTGGCCCATGCTGATGGAGCTGTATCACGAAGCGCTGCACAACGGTCGCATTGAAACCCCGATGCGGCCACGGCGCTTGCAGAGCATGGCTGACAGCTTCGACACCATCCAGCAGGAAGTGGACCGCTCGAACCTGGTGATCGACATGTTGCTTGCCTCGGCGAACGCCGGGCAGATTGATACCGCGACCTTTGCCGTGTACGGCATTAACCAGTGCATTCATGAAGCGCTTTCCCACTACCCGTTCGAGCCCGGCGCACGCGCACTGGTGCATCTCGAAGCCGCACCGGATTTCGACTTCTTCGGCTCCGATGTGCTGGTGATGTTCATTCTCTATAACCTGCTCAAGAACGCGCTGCATGCCGTGCGTGCTGCCGGCAAGGGCGATATTCACATCAGCCTGCAACGCAGCATTCATGGCAATGAAGTGCATTTCCGGGATACCGGGCTTGGTATTGCACCGGACGCCGTGAAGCGGGTGTTCGATGATTTCTATTCCACCAAACACAACGGCACCGGCGTCGGCCTGTCCTTCTGCCGCAGTGCAATGCGCAATATGGGCGGGGATATTTTCTGCGAGTCTGTGCAGGGCGAGTACACCCTGTTCCGGCTGCGTTTCCCGGACTGCGCGCATTTTTAACAGGGTGACCGTAGGGTGGGCAGAGCGCAGCGAAACCCACCACGCCCATGCCCATCATCCACTCCCGCAAAATCATCGGAACTACCCCACTTCAAAGGCAGATAGTTTCGCGGCTTCTGTGCGAGCAGTGCGCTGCATGGACCCGGTGGGTTTCGCTGCGCTCTACCCACCTTACGATCAAAATCGGGCGCCATCCGGCGCCCGTCAGTTCCGGGGCCAGTGCTACCGGCCTCTTCTCGTTGTCATGCACTTGCTTCAGACGATCAGCGGTACCTCATAACGGCGTACCGTTTCCAGCACGTCCGCCGGCAGGCGGCAAATGCGACGGTTCAGATCCGCAAACACAATCTGCTGGTAACCGCCCGACACCAACTCACCGGTTTCCGCATTGGAAAAACGGAACAGGATATAGAACGATGCATTCTTCACCAGGGCCGTATTCACCTGCCCCCGAATGGTCTGGAACGGGAAGGTTTCCTGCACATAGTCATTGTGCGCAGCCTTGGTGATAAACACCCCCTTGTCCTGCAGCATGTCCGCTGACACACACTTGAAGAACCAGGCCTCCCGGCACACTCCCTGCCATTCAAAGTAACGGGCAAAGTAGGTGTTGGTGTAGGCGTTGGAATCCTTCAGGTAGGTCTCGATGCGATGCTCATAAGTACGGTCCGCGAGCTGATACGGCAAGGACTGCCATTCGGCCAGGTCGTACTGCACCGGCAACGATTGCGGCTGGGCAGCCCAGTTGGCGTGCGTGACATCAGCGTGTTTGAGAGCGGCATTACGCATGGTGAATCTCCTTTCTGGTTTGGATTAATGGCGGAGCGACATTGCTCCGTCTCCAACGGTAGTCCAGAAAGGATGTGACGGTGATAACAGTTCGGGTGGGGTGGGGTGGCGCTTGTGCCTATATTCGTGCGGAAGGGGTAAATCCGCCCTGCCAGCGAAATGATGTCATTTTGATCTCAAATATGCGCCTATATTTTGGTGGAAGTGGGCTTTTCGGTTAGCTGTCTGATTGAAACGCCAAGCGCGGAGCAACTTACGCGGGAGGAGATAGCCGATGCCAGTTACCGATGCAAAAAGTTTTATCTGTACCTTTTTTATTTATTGGAGGTAAAAATCAGGTGCGGCAACAGTAACCATGCTGCGGTGAGATGACGGCTGCTTTGACCATGTGGGGCGATGTCGATAGGGGCGCAGTCATGTCATATAAAACATTCAGACGGGACGGCCGGCGCCTGCTGCTAGCGAGCGTAACCGCCCGGCCAAGCGCCTCAAACAAAGTTATTGGGACTCTCTCAGACAAAGCCGGCCCACCAAGCGGCTAGACATTGTTTCTCCGGAGTTGCTGCCCAGCAGGCTCGCACTGGACAAGAAGGGTAATAACGGATTCATAGGCTCCATTTTCCGGGCAGTAATCGCCATGATGCTCGACATGCTGGCTGCCATGGCCCGCAAAGATCACGAAGATCGCTGACACAGGCAGTTCCAGTGATATCCATTCAGAAGCCTGACCTCCTGTCTTCCTACATTTATGACTGCTTGATAAATGTCACCTCGAAGGCTTTGCTCGATCGAAACTGCTGCAACCTGTTGGCAAACGCGAAGGCCTCATTCATCTCGTAGTGCTGGAAGATGTCCAACCCCCGATCCAGTGAAATCTTCCAGCCGTGGTCTGTAACGATATGACGGGCATGAATGGTCCCGCTGTCGTCAAACTCCCAAGTGAAGTCGATGCCCACGGTGCGAGCGGATGCCTGGATTTTTTCAAAACTCTCGTCTTGCAGATCACCCTTGAACTCGTCCCGGACGGTGATGAGGTGAACCGCCACTTCATCCTCCTCTGCCTTATTCTTTACGACGGCTTCGAGAAACTCCATGAAATTACGGATCTGGTAGAAAAGCCGGATGTAGGGATCTGTAACGGTGATCTTGCTGGCTCCTTTCAGGTATGCGCCAAACAAACCGTCGAATGAGATGCCTTTTTGATTTTCCTGGAAGGTCAGGTGCTTTTCCTCCAGTACGGGTTCAGAGGCGCGGGGCGCTTTGGGCTCGCCACCTTTAACGTCTGCTGCTGGCTCGGTCTCTAATCCCCCCTCATCAGGAGTAGACACTGTCTGATGGTAGTAACCCGGGTACTCTTCTTCCTCAAGTGTCGTGACCAGTATTTCCTGGCCTTGTTGATCCTGATAGGAAAATCGGACTTCGCCGTAGGTGGTATCAATCCGCTGTAACTGGTCCTTGACCCGCTTGCGCCCCTCGATGGCGAAACGCAACACTTCTTCAACCTCATCCCTGGTTGCTCCGCCCTGGGGGAACAGGATCTTCATCAAGCCGGAAAAGGTCTTATTGATACCGTCCCGGTCACGGGTCGAGATATCCGAAGAAAGGGTAAAGTACTCCCGGTACTGATCGGAATAATCATAGTTTCGCATCGAGCGCAGGATTTCTGCAAGGTAGTCCACCACGAAGCCATAGCCGTCGGAGAACATCTCGCCCCGGATGATGTCGACCTCCCACCCGGGGATGTAGAAGTGGATCCGGTCCAAGAAGGCAGAATCGTAGAACTTGTCCGGCAACTCATCGAACAGGTCCGAATGCTTCAGCATGTAAGGAACGGTATGCCGGGTGTTCCCCACGAACACCATGGACGCCCCAGCACCCAGGGTTTCCACGCCCCGGGAGAAGGACTTGTTGGCCATGTAGTTCTTCATGATGTCGACCAGTGCTTTATCGACGCGTTTCTGCTTGCCGGCAAACTCGTCGAAGGCCACGCAATCCCAGTAGCCCACCAGGCCAATCTTGCCGCTGGAGTTGTTCACAAACAGCTTGGGTACGGTGACTTCACCACCGGATACCAGAATTCCGTGGGGCGAGAACTCTGAGTAAACATGGGACTTACCCGTCCCCTTGGGGCCAAGTTCAATCAGGTTGTAGTTCCGCTCGCAGAACGGAATCAAACGGACCAGCTGCGTCAGCTTGCTGCGCCGTCCGAACATCTCCGGGTTAAAGCCGATGCTCTGTATCAGCAGGTCAATCCACTCATCGGTGCTGAACTGCTGCCGCGCGGCAACGTAGGCATCGTAATCGAAGTGCGAAAGTTGAATCGGCTTGAGGGTGGACAGAATCCAGGGGCTGACGTTCTGGTCTTCAGAAAATACGTATTCGATGTCCGCGATGCACCAGACGCCGCTTACCAGCAGTTTGGGGTGGGCCTTCACGGTCCCAGAATCCACCAACACTTTCTTGATTCCCAGGTTGGAAAACTGCGCCTCGTAGGCATCCGTCTTCTCATTCAGGGCCACGCTGATCTTATCGATGACCTTGTAGCGCCCCTTTTCCTTGATATTCGAGCGCACCAGCCCGGCCTCGTTGCGGTGGACATAGTGCTTGGCCAGAATCTCCTTGACCGTCTCGATACCGGTCTGAATCGTAGCCTCGTCGTTAGTGGCGCAGTACTGGCCGAGCAGATACTCCAGCACATAGGAGGGGACGATGGCGTTGCCCTTGACCGTTTTCACCAGGTCTTTGCGCACCACCAACCCGGGGAAGTGTTCGTTGATCTTTTGGTCAAGCGTACTCATTGGCTAAAACCCTCAGAAATCAAAATCGCTGGTAAAGGACCGCCGCATCAAATACCTGAGCGACTTGTATTCCTTGTAGTGGGAGGTGCCGGCGTGCTGTTCTTCCAGCTTTAGGAAAACCTCCTGGCCGTTGGCCTCGTCCGCCTTGCGGCTGAGCACAAAGCGCACTTGAAGCTCCCGCTCGCGGGGATTCTCCGAGGTCAGGTCAAACGACAGCTCGTGGCTGTCCGAGATCAGCTCCCCTGACTGGGTATAAATCCCAGCCCGGAGGTAGCGAGGCTGTACTTTCTCGGTAACCGGTCCGGACTGATACAAGGTGACGGCCAGTTGGCCGGAAGTGATCACCGAGCTGGACCCACGCAGGATGTCCACCTCAACGGCGCTGACATCACTCTGGCGCTTCTTGTTAACCTTCAGGACTGGAATCACAACCTCCTGAAGGGATGCGCCGCCATGCACAAAGCGGCTGCCTGAGCCTTTAAGGCGCAGCCGGTTGATGGACTTGGGAATCTGCACTTCCATATCGCCATCCAGCCCAAGCTGCTCCGACGAGAAGTGATGGAAAGCCGGAGAGGCGGACAGCCCCTTACCTAGCACGAACCGACGGTCCCGGTAGCGAATATCATCGCCAGAAACGACGTCACCCAGGAAATCACTCTCATCCAGCTCACGGTTCTGGTAAATAAAGCCATGATCAGCGGTGATCAGCAGGTTATTGGCGTTGGCCGCCGTGAGCTTCTTGATCAGTCGAATCAGGTCATCCAGGGTTTGTTCTGCGGCTTCAAAGGCCTGCCCCTCTGAATGCATCTTGTCGCCGGTGTGATCGATGCGGTTGTGGTAGATGTACAGCACATCATTACCCTTGAGCAGCTCACGGCTGTCTTCCCGGTTGAGCTGCATAAAATCCTCCGCCTTGACGGCCTGGCCCCGACCATCCAAGGCGGCCTGCAGGATTTTGGTACGGTTGACCGTGCCCTGTGAGCTTTGGCCATCCACCAGTACCGTGCCGGTATCGTTGTCGGCGATCGCCAAGGACTTGTTGGGCAGCAGCGCCGCCATACCGAGCTGGGTATAGCTGGGCAGGGTCGAGAGAGCCGGCTCGAGCTCCGCGCTGTAGCGATCTTCCTGCCGGATAAGGCCCAGCAGCTCGTCACCAATCTCATAGCGCATGGCGTCGGAAATGATCACGCAGATCCGTTTGTCCTTGCGCAGGTACGGGCGAACCCAGTGCTCGAAAAAGGCCTTTTGCTGAATGACTGGATAGGCCTCCCAGCGCGGCGCGGCGTCCACGTGAACCTGGAAGCCATCGCCCAGCTTGAGCAGGTAGTTGTTGGAATAAAGGTTCTCCACCTGCTCACTAAGCTCGCCCATCAACGATGCCTGGCCGGACATGCGCACATGGTAGGTAAACTTGCGGTAGAGCTGATCCAATTGGAACCAGGAACGGCTGTATCGCTGAACGCCGTCGGAGAGGCTATCCATGGTGAGACGAGCCTCACCCAGCATCTGGACAAAACGAGCCGCAAACTCAATGGCTTCATACAGGTGGCGAAACTCCCCGTACCAGTGGCCCTGGCGCCGCTGCCGTACCCACAGTGCCACATCACCGCTGGTCACCGTGCGGCCAACCACCGCCCGCACTAGGTCACTGATAATCTTCTGGTCGATTAGCCGGAAGTAATCGAGCTCAACCAGGTCTCGGAAGTCCCGCTTACCGAGATCCTGCTCAATGCCCAGGACCTCGGCACACTCGGCAGACAGGGTTTCAAACCCCTGCTCGAACTGCCGGCTGTCTTTCCAGCGTTTGAGGAACACCAGGGCGTCGCCGGTCAGTTTGACCTCGCCATCGGTGCCCATGGCATAGCAGGACTTGAACAGCTCAATCACGAAGTCGCGCAGGCTGGGTTCACTGGCCTCGTAGCCGTAGAAACGGGCCAGTTGCTCCCACAGGAAGCTGTCCAGACCGCAACGCTCAATCAGCCGAATGCCATCATCGCGCTCTTCCGCCTGTTGCTGCAGCAGGGTTTCCACCACCGAGTCCATACGGGGCTCACTACCGGCACATACAGCCAGCATCTTCAGGCGCAGCTGACCGGCGGTGTCGTCCGGTTTCAGCAGCTTCTTCAACGCATCCTTGCGCTTGTTCGCCTGAAAGAATTCCGCGTGGACCTGGGCTACTTCGGCAAACTCCAGGCCCAATTCCAGTTCGGACAGCCAGATAGCCACCTGGTCAGTCCGGAATTCACCGTGGGTCAGCTGTACGTCCAGCAACCAGTTATCCAGATCCTCCGGTTGCGGACCCTCCTTGTACAAAAGGAACTTCTGTTCCGGTGAATCTCGCAGAATACGATATTTCATACCGTACTCGTTGTTGGCAATCTCCAGCTTTTCGACGTCCGGAATGGAAACAGCTTCAAAGTCACCACGCAGCTCTTGCTTGGCGTCGTACCAAAACACGATGCGGTGCTTATCGAAAAGCCTGCTCAGCGCCTGACTAATACGGTCACTCATTGGCTTAACCCGGTAATCTTCTTTAAAGCGTCGCCGAATTTCGGATAATTGGCCTTCACCCCGTCATCGAGATCGATTTCCATCTGCTCGGTGGCTAGGGGGTAAAGCACATCCCGCTCGTAGTCATCCAGCTCGGCAAGGATTTTGTTGATATTCTCAATTTCTTTCAGGGCCTTGGTCTTCTCACCCTGGGAAGCTCCAGCACTGATGCTGACGGCTTCCAGATGGTTTTTCCGGGCTTGCAGCTTCTCGTCTTTGAAATCGCGCAGGTACTCCAGCACCGTGCCCACGGTGTGGGGCTGGTAGCGGTGCATGTAGATCAGCGCATTGAATGAGCCCTTTGGTGAGGAGAACAGCCAGTAGATGGGCCGTTTGTTGTAACGGCGCACGTGATCGTTGTAGAAGTCCTTTAGGAAATACTTGCGAATGTCCTTGCCCAGCGCCTGCTCGACAAAGCGGAGGTTTTCCTCATAGTGTTCTTCGCCAAAGGCGATGCGCAGGAATTCGCGGAAACGCTCGGTGATGTCGTCGGTGAACCAGTCACCGTCGAGCATGGGGATGACATTATCCTCATCCGCCGGGAAGCTCGGCTCTGGGATCTGCTTCAGGTAGTCCGCGATAGTCTCACCCTGATTGGCGAGAATCAGGCCCGGCTTGTCCAGAGCGTAGCGACCGAACATACAACCCACAGCGTAGGAGATGAGTTCAGCCATGGTGTCAGCACACAGGCGGGTTTCCCGGTCTTCCTCAGAGCCTTTTACCCCATAGCGGTAGGCGGGGTTGCAAGTAAGTGTGATTTCCTCAAGCGGCACCTCGGGGAATAGTTCGTCATGCAGGCCATAGGCATCGATGAAAATGCGACTATTTTCTTCCTCTAATCTCTGCATCTCTTCTGTCATGCGTTGCCAATTGGTGCGTAGCAGGGTATAGCTGGCCTCCAGCGTCTCGGCCCGGTGATCCAACGTAAGCAGTGGAGAACTCGTGAAATCCCAAGATGTTTCGTAGGCGTCCCAGTCAGATTTTGAGAGAGCGACGCAAATTTTAGTTATCTCGCCAACGCGCGAGTGCGGTACATCACTGTGAAGGTATGGCGATTTATCGACATAGCCCACGCTGTAATGCATTCCGCTACTAAGAGCGTACATAACCTCCTTGTGGATATTAGAATTGAAGTAGCCAAGCAGCGAAGAAATAGGCGTTTGGGATGGAAAAGCGCTCAGTGCGCCAGTAGCAAAAACTTTCCCTTGAGGGTTGAATCTTGCAGCGAATGCTGATCCGGCAATATCTGACCAAACGACAGACTCCCTTAGATAATATGATCTGCTTGGCAGGCAGTTTCCCTGCTGGGATAACGCAGTAAAACTTTCCTGGTCAAATTTAATGACATGCTCATTATTTCCATACCAGCGCCGAAAGCTACCGCCTTTAATGAATGGGAACCATGGAAAGGCTTGGTCAGGAAATTTCTCCGCATCCCAGTTAGTTCGAGCACTGGAAACCTCCGGCCATGTTCTAAGAAATCGGTCATCATCTCCAGTTGCAAGGCCCTGGCGCTGATCTGAGTAGTCTTCTACCTTTTTTGATCGTCCAAATAGGGCGATAAGTTGCTCAGGAAGCCAATATGGAAGCGGGCAATCAGGTATACCCAAGAACTCTAGCTGGCTCACCTTAGAAAAAAAGTTGCGTTTATCTTTTAGCGCCTGCGACTTTTCCTCGGCAGTTCTATCTACTGCACGGATAAATATCGGTTTATTGTCAAGATTCCGTAGCTTTGAGAACGATGTAGCTGCAACTTGCACGACTTCCCCGCCGATTTCAGGGAAAGCCCTCGGCCCAAGATGCAGCACTGAATCTATCGTATGGTTGCGAACCAATAGTTCCCTGATTCCCTTGTACGATGAGAGAAACATCCAGCTTTGCATGGTGACGAGCCCATGCAGTGATCGCTCAACGCCGAGCAAGGAAGCCCTTTTCAGAAAGGCTGCGTATAGATCAGCTTTTCCTTCAATGAAGAAGTCGTTGATGAATTTCTTCAGAACATCATTCATCCCACTCCTTCGCCCCATATACGGTGGATTGGCTACCACCACATGGTATTTGGGCGAGAGCACTTCGGCCATTCGGAGAACGGCGACGAGGCGCGCTTGAACTTCTTTTAGCAGCATATCGTCGCAAAGGCCTCCGTCCTCAAGAACGCTCAGAGTTTGGGATGGATCAGTTAGCTTCGGCACTATCAGTGAACCGAAATTTTTTGCCTGTTCGAACCGGCATAAAGTCTCGCGCAGCTCGTCAGTAAAAAGATCTTTACCTACCAGAGTAGCTACATCTTGCATCTCGGATTCGGTAAAGGACACGTTCTCCAGAACGACAATATTCGGCTGCACGGGCTTTCGGAAGAAACGGCGTTGTCTGGCTCGCGCCTTCATGGTCAGCGCAAATGCGGCCAGTTCTCCAGCGCGTTCGTCGATCTCAATTCCGTAAAGGTTATGGGTCAGAATCTTGGCCGGAATCTCAGCGGACTCATAGCCTTCCTCCTCATAAATGGCATACAGCAAATCGAAGGCATAAGTCAGCATATGGCCTGAGCCACAGGCTGGATCGCAAACCTTAATTTCTTCGGGGCTACTGATGCGGAGGAAATCTGCCTCAGGATCTTCCGGCTTAATGTAGTAATCCATCCGTTCAATCAGGCCTGAGTCTGGCCGGTTGAGCATCCAGAGTCGGCCCAGCGAGTTTTCCACTAAGTAACGAACAATCCAGTGAGGAGTGAATAGCTGGGTCGCCGCTGGGATATTCTCGGGAGTAACTTTCTTGTTTTTCTTAAGATCGGCGAATACCTGGTCTTTCTTCTCGGAGATATAAAACTGATACAGCCAGCCGATCACCTCGACATCCTCACAGGCATCCGGCGTCATGGCTTCGCGGGTATAGGCCAGGATAGAGTTTCCTGACAGCAAATCATCCGGCATTAGTAGCTCGGTGTAATCGTCAATGCGTTCGAACAGGAACGGCATCGCACTGTACCAATAGTTACAGGCCGCGACGACCAACAGGCGATAGGCCTCCCCCTGCGGATCCTGACTGGGTGTTTTGCCATCCAGGAGAGTGAAGATCTTTTGACGGGTTGCCTCCGACACCATTTCTTCATCGATATGGCCCATTTTGGCATCCGCTAGGATCTCGGGCTGGAACTGCCCCTCAGCAGGGGAAACAATGCCAATGCGGTTGTAACGATTCACGTCCATAAAACGCAGGGCGCAGAAGCGGTTGAACCAGATGTAGGCCACCCGTTCGATAACCTGCTCTTTGCCTTGGTCGGTTACCGCCTCTTCCAGCTTTTTAATTGCCTGTGGCCTTTCTCGCCGGGCGGGACTCTCGTCGGCGAGTACTAGTTTGAGCTTGGCTGTAACCTGTTCGAGGAGGCTGCGGCGAGCGAATTGGGCGAATTTTTTAAGTTTTGATGTTTCCATCTGATTATGCTCCTTCAGCATCCGCCAAGCGTGTAACAGGCCATTTGGGAAAGTTTTCGTTCCACTTCTGCAGGTTGACGACATGACAGCTGGTGGCCAGTGACTGAACCCAGCGCGAGGAAGCTTTCCCCACAGGTAGCTCCTGCTTCAATGACTTTTGCATATGGCCATTTAAGGCATTCTCAAAAGTGAGAAGACAGACATAATGGACGGGTTTATCCACTTTCTGTTCGGCGTGTCTATAGAGATAAGAATCTCGGAATTTATATTTGAGGTAGTTCTTTAGCCACTTAAAACTATCTTGCCTTGCTTTCTTCTGCTGATCGTTTGCCGCATTGCGGACATCATAGATCGACGGATCGTCATAGTCTTTCAACTCCACATAGACATAGGCCTCTTCAAACTCGGCGACTATGTCGACCCCTTTCATCGGAGCACCATGATATGTGGGTTTTGTACGGTCCTTCTCATCGAAAACAAACGCATCAAGTGCATCAGTGAATTGAAACTCGAAGCCGTCAGCAGCCACAATCTTCATTTGCCAAGGCCCCCCATATCATTTTCAATTTCTTGGTTGATGAGAAAACCGAAAGCCTCATCAATTGGGTTGGGAGAGATATCATGGTAACTGTCAGTGGACGAGACCTTGATTTCTGAAGTATCAGGATCTCGATACAGGCTATGAAAGCGGACATGATCTTCTTTGCCTTCGTCCGCTAGAAGATCGAACCACTTGAGCAAGACATAATCGTGAGTCGCTAAAATTATCTGCTGGCCGTTACGGGAAAGCTCCAACAGAATCTGAACAAGGATCCTCAACAGCTTGGGGTTCAGATTGGATTCAGGTTCATCCCAGAACAGTGGACCGCTAACACCGGGCTGGATTGTTCCGGTTTCCAGGAGGCGTGAGAGCATTCCTGCTTTACGAAAGCCCTCCGCAATGGAGTTGGCAGAGTACTCCGTATGCTCAGTCTTAAAAGTAACCTTTCCTCCTCCATAAAAAACAAAACGACCACCGCATATTTTCTCGATTTCGGCCATAGCCCATTTTGCTTTCTCGTGCAGTAACTGGGAGCGCACTTCAGGGAGGTCCAGTGAGAGACAAATGTCCTGGTAAGTTTGATCGAAAGAGAGCCCATATTTCTCATACAGGCTGTTGAACCCCTTCATAAAGGAGAGGACTTCTTTGGTGGGAATAAATACCGCTTCAGCCAAGTGTTTTTCGTAGTTTGTACGATCCTGAATGGCTAATGCTTTAGAGTTGTTAAAGAAGGTTGCGGCGACTTTTTTCTCATGGGCAAATTGGGCCGAAAGGTACGCCTGATCAGTCACGCCTTGGCCGTGCAGCTTTCCAAACCTGTCATCAAGAGGCATAAATAGGCGAAGGAATTTGGTTGTCAGCGCCACTTCGAGCTCATTCTGACCGAGGTCAGGTTGATTCTTAAACAGTGGAGCGCCGGAACACAGCCCATATGCTGCCTTAAGCAAATGGGTTTTGCCGGTCCCGTTTTCGCCAATGATCACGTTGATTCTTGGCGAAAAATTGATCTCCAGCTTTCTGAATGACGTGAAGTTTCTGAGCTCAAGGCGTTCTATCATCGTTACTTCCCAATATTTTGTTACTGAGCTGGCCTAATGCGGGATCGGCTGCGGCATAGCATGTCTGCTTGGCTGCACACGGAAATACGCGCGCCGCTCGCACCCGCTCGCATTTTTCGTGCGCCGCACGTATTTTATCAGCTTCGCTCATATCGAGTCCCCTTCCCCTGGCCCACCGGGCGTATCACGCCCTTGTCTTTCAAGCGGTTGAGCAGCCGAGTGGCTTGGAAAGGGCTGATATGGCACAGATCAGCGGCATCCGCTCGTTTGATGCTGCCGTGGGTATCGATGAAATTCAGCACCATTTGCTCCTGTTGGATGGCATCAAACCCCGCCTGGCGAACGTAGGCCGCCTTCTGTCCCGCCCCCCGGTAAACCTTGGCGCTCAGGGTGTAAGTGCGGCCCTTGCCGGTGCCGTGGGCTTCCACCATGCCGGCTTCCACCAGTTTTTCCAGGGAGCCCCGGACCACGGTTTCGGGCTTTTGCACGGATTTGGCCAGGTCCGCCGTTCTTAAACGCCGCTCATTGCGCAGCCGGGACAGGATGATCAGGCTGTCGATGGGCATGGCGGCGCCGGTCTGTTCCTCTCGCTCGACGATCATGCGCAGGAATTCGGCGTCCGCGTCCGCTGCGCTCATGCGCACGGAGACGGTGTGAGCGGACGACATTGAGTAGTCAGGGGCGGTGCGCCCGTAGCGGAGCATGCCTTCGAAGATCCGGTCGATGCCCCGGCCGGTGCGTTCGGCCAGGCCGATGCGCTTGATAATGTCAGCCAGCAAGGGGTTACGGGAGCGAGGGTCAGCCACCAGAAGGTTGTCCAGGTTGACGCCTTCCACAAATCCACCTGGGTTGCTGATGCTCAGGCCGTCGTCGTCCAATTTGACGTGCACGGCGCCCAGGGCGCTGTAGTCGCGGTGAACCAGGGCGTTCACAAAGGCTTCCCGGAAGGCACGGCGGTCGAAGTTGGGGATGGGCACGCGAAACAGCCCGACCTGAATCTCCTCTTCCTCCACCCGGGCGCGGAATAGCACTTCGACCTCTTCGAAGGTCTCCAGCAGTGGTTTGCGGTAGAACTCATTGACCAGCACATCGGTACCGCGCAGGACCTGGAAGGCTACCTCGTGGGAGGGCAGGTGTTGCCGGAGCTGCCTGTCGTTTCCCAGCAGCAACAGGCCTGCAACCGTGGGGCGGCGCATGCCTCCCACGCTCACAGTCAGGCCCAGGGCGCCGTCCAGCTCATCGTCCGCCAGGGGCATCAGACTCTGGTCGCCGCCGTACTTCTTGATGGCGTTGCGGATCCGGATGCGCTGAATCGGGTCCAGGTCTTCAACCGCCAGGTTCTCCACCGGCAAGGCAGAGGGGTCCGTTACCCCCAGGCTGGACTGGCGCTGAACAAACTCATGAGGATAGAAGGGCACGGCCTCCGGGGTGCCGTCCATTCTCAGGCGCCGGCGTTGCAGCAGACCATCCGAGGTGGACACCAGCTGCCGGGACTTGGGCACCTGGATCCTGGCAATAGGTTGCCCTTCCAGCTCCAGGGCCTCAACGCGCACGGCCAGCGAAGGAATAGTCTTGTTGGCAATCAGAGCGGGCAGGCCTGCGAGGTTGCGGTGGTTGGCATGCAGTCCAGTCGGGGTGCCATCGTCTTCAACGCCCAGGAACAGGTCGCCGCCCTCGGTGTTTGCAAGGGCCACCACCGCAGCTACCAGATCCCGGTCCGGCAGGCTTTTGACGTCGCTCTTGAACTCGACGGCAAGGCTTTCGCCGCCGCGAATGAGCGCCCGGATTTCCTGTTCGGCTTCGTGCATGGCTATCCCCAATAAACGGTGTGGCATGTTTAGATCTGAACCTTGCGACCTTGCTGGATCTCAACCAACAGGGCCTCTCTCAAGGCATTCAGGTAACGGTCCACATCATCCTCGTCAGCCAACCAGGCCTTGTCGAACGCGACACGGAGGTTGCGAGTGTGAATGTAGTCGGCAGACGGTTCCTTGATCTCATGAGGCTGTCCACCATTCCAGCCATTCTCAACACCTGTGCGTTGCGCGGGATCATCCGACGGTGCTGGTTTCTGCTTGGCCATTGCCACCATTTTGCCCAGCAGCTTCTGGTAGCCCTCTTCTTCAAAGTACCGGATCCGGTCCTTGATCACGGCTATCAGGCGCTCCTGTCCGATGTAATCGACCAGCTCCCGCAACGGTTTATTAAGCTCATCCTGGCGCGGTTCCGGCAGGGACTGATATTCGTCCATGCTTTGCATGCGTTCCTGCATGGTCTTCAGGGAGGTTTCTGCCTGGGAGCGGATTTGCTGCACTTTCTCATCGATTCGCTCCTGCAGGCTATCCAGTTGGCCCTTGAGCTGCTGAATGCGATTCCCTTTGTAGCAGTTGGCATCGTTCAGGATGGTGCGAATCTGCTCGATCTCATCCCCGGACACATAGATGAAGTTGGGCTTCTGGCTCTGCAGGAAGGATCGAGCCTGGTTATAGATGTCTTTTTGCGAGCCGCCCATGAACTTGCGGATGGGGTCAATGACATCCTCTTTCAGGCCAAGCAGTTGATCTTCCTGCTTACCCAATTCCGTCAGGTGCCAAGTGTAGGGCTTTGCGGCAACTTCTTTCAGCGTCTCCAGAGCAGGTTTCAAAGCATTAAGGAACGGGTACTGGTCGACCTGCGCTATCCGCCGATCCAGGTCGTGGTACATGTCCCGGAAGGCTTCGCCGGCTTCTTTACCCAGGGCTTTGGCTTCGCTGCTGCGGGGCGGGCTGTCGAAGAAGTCCTCATAGAACGACTTGAGGGCTCGGACCTGAGAGGCGGTGAACTCAATCTGTGGTTCCAGCACCACGTTGCCGTGGCCGTGAGTGTTACGCAGGGCGCGCTCCAGCTCGCTGTCCTCCAGGATATTCCCGTCGAGACGAACTTCCACCTTGCCACGGGCACACAGGTTGGCCAGGGTGCAGAGAACAGCGGCGTAATACCAGCCGTAGGGCTTGCGTTCGAACTTTTCCAGCAGGCTCTTGAGGGTGGTGCGGACACCGCCCCGGTTGTTGCTCTGAATGAACGCCAGCACCTCCTGCTCGGATTCCGCCAGGGCCGTGGCGTCATTACCGAAAAGACCATCGTCTGTACGGTTAAGGCAATTGCTGATGTCGTTTTCCGTATAGGAAACGCCGCGCAACATGCGGAGGTTGGGGTAAGCCCGTGAAATCAGCTCATGGAAGCCCCGAATAATGCGGGTCTGGGGGTCCTCATTCGCCACTTCCACATCGGCGCCGCCAATGAGCAACTTGGACTTGCCAATGAGGGTCTGAACTTGCTGCCGGAGTCTGGCCTCACGCTCACGGTTTTGGAAGCCCTTGTCATGCAGGATCCGTTTGACGCCTTTCTGCTGGGTAACGGAGATGTTCTGTTTGATGTACTTCTCGGTGCGCTTGAACATAAGCAGGTCCCGCACCAGGCGCTCGTCCGAAGGCATGAGCACGAACAGCTCGTCTGCCTTGTAGGTTGAGGCTGTACGGAGCATTTGCTCATTGTCAGTATGCTCGTGGAACGGGCTGATGACATTAATGGAGAGCTCGTATTCACGCCCATGCAGACGATCATCCAGTTTGCGCGAATAAGAGTAGTCCTGCCCCTGGTTCTGGGAGGAGCCGGCGTCATAACGGATCTTGCGCTGCTTGATGACAAAGTCGAAAACGATCTTTTCCAGCTCGTCAGCGATGTCCGATGACTCGACTTCCGTGTTCTTGATCTCCTGCTCGACGTCCTTTTCTTCGTCCGTCAGGTACTCGTACTGGTCCCCGTTGCGCTGTATGTAGGTCTGTTGCTCCAGAAGGCTCAGGGCTTCCTCCACCTTAGTGCGAAGTGCCGGCAGGTTCTGATCAAAAGCATCGAGCATCAACACGCATAGGTTGCGCACCGTGGGCTTGAATTCCTTGACATATTTGACCAGGAAGAGGGCCTTCAACAGCCGGATGGCGAAGGCATTATCCAGATGGTTCTCGGCCTGAATAATCGCCCGCTGTATTTGTGATTTCAGTGCAGAGCGGATGCCTTCAAACATCAGGTCAAAGGTGGCCAGCTGGCCCACCTCGTGGTTGCCGATGTGGATGGCAACCTGTTGGAAAACCCCTAGCATGGAGCGTTCACCGACAGAACTGTGCTTACCTTCGAAGGCGTTGTGCTGCGACAGGTTCTGGATCGCCGATTGAAACAGCGCGAACTGGTAGGGGACGAAGGGGTAGCTGTGGATGAAGTGGTCCCTGTCCCGAAAGTTCCGGTAGGTGGCCGATCCATCGGCAAAGTCAAAGAGGGTTTTGAAGTTGTTCGCCTGCGCGTGATAGACGTCCGACAGTTGATTGACGCCTTCTTCGGTCTTGGTCAGCAAGCGCTTCTGGATAACCTCCGCCACGTCCGCGCTGGAGAGCTTCATGCGGTTATTGAACCGCGCCTGAATTTTCGAGAAGTCGTGGCCCTGCTGTTTGCCCATTTCGCCCACAACGTCTTTCATCTCTTCCTGGGCGGTGACGATAATCCAGGCCCGGCCCCGACATTTGGTGGCGAGGCTCTCGGCAATGGTTTGCAGGTTGGTCATCAGTTTGGTGTTGTCGGCAATGTATTGGCCAACCTCGTCCACAAAGAAATTCAGACGGAACTCTTTGTGGCCACCCTCTTTTGCCTGCTTCTCGATATAGGCATTCACATTATCCGCGAAGTCCTCAATCGAGACTCGATATTCGCTGCGGTACTTGTCGAGAATGCCCGCTGCCGACTGCGGGTCGCCCCCGGTCACAGAAGCGTAAGCCTTGGCAATATTCGCGCCTTCCAGGAGAGCTTGCTCTCGACCTTTTTTCCATGAGCGACCGGCAATGGCCTCGTACTCGGCTTTGAACTGCTTGTACAGCCCTCGGCTGTGCAAATCGCGCTCAAACTGGGCAATGTGCCCTTGTTTTCCGTAGTAGCCACACATTTCGTCAAAGACTTTAACGAACACGGCCAGAAGCGCATCGATCTGGGTTTTGCTGATGACATCGGCTTTCTGATCGATGTTGAAAAGAATACTCTTTGAAGGGATAGAGATGGCTCGCTTCAGGTCACCCCGGAGAATTTCATTCTCGCTGCACTTGGGAAGGAACAGATCCAGCGTTGTAGCACCGTCCATTTCCCTGTTTTCAAGCAGAAGGGCCAGCATTTTGAGCAAGTGAGACTTGCCCGAGCCAAAGAAACCGGATACCCAGACACCGTTCGCTCCTTCATAGTTGTTGTAGGCGTCCAGAAACTCTTCGAGGCGTTTCTCGACTTCGTTAGTCAGTACGTATTCTTCGATTTCGAGGCGAAGACTGGCTTCATCGTCGGCTTTGATAACGCCTTCAATAGGGCGATCAACGGGCTTTAGAAAAATGTTCTTCAATGTCATGGTACTTTCCCTTAATGATTACGCCTCGAATCGTTTCGTTCACTCAGGCTTCGTAATGAAAGATGTTGAACGCCCGGTAGTACTTGTCGTCATGCAGCCTGCCGAAAAGATCCAATGATGCTCCGGTTTCCAGCGAGTGGGTATAGGAGCCCGGGAAGAACATTACCGTTGGCTGGTCTTTGGCAGTGCTCTGCAAGTTATTGAGCACGTTATGGGAGCGTATGTAGGGGAAGACCTCGCCCACCCCTGAGAGAAACAGCACGTCAAACTCAACAGACTGGAGTTTTGCCGCAATAGCGGGCACCAAATGGGCTTCCGGGTCCAGCACGCCTTGTAACAGTTCTTTCAGCTGATCCTTTGAGACCGTGGGCTCGAGCTCGAACACCTGCTCCCAGATGTCTCTCTCTTTCAAAATATCGACGGTAAGGTCATACAGGTTGATGCTCAGTATCCGGATGCCCGCCTGCTCCAGTCGGTTAACCAGCTGCCGCTGAAGACGGTCCATTTCGACCGCTTCTTTAGGCCCGTAGGGGCAGATGAAGAAAGGGACCTCGTTACCCAACCCCTGCCTGTTCAGGAATCGCTGGCCAGAAACCACGCTAAACAGGTGCTGTAGCCGTTCCTGCATAGGCATTTTGGCAATGTCCTTTCTCACTTTGACATCCCCTTGATATCTGATTCGTAGACTGGAAAGTAAAGAAACGCCTCAGGATTTTTTTGTCGAAGCAACTCAATCAAGCTAGGGCTAAGCAGCGCGGCGTTGATGGTTTTGTCCTTAGCCAGCAGCCCAGCCTCCCGCAGCATTCTGAACAGGACCTGCCTCAACTTATCGCGTGTTGAAGCGCTGGCATTATCGAGCTCGTCATGCCATTCTGATTTACGATTATAGAAGGCATCGAAATCCTCAAAACTGAGATCCAATTTCATCGCAACAAACCGTTCGCGAACTACTTCCATCGCAAAATCCGCAATAAAGCGATAAAGACGGCACACCGCAACCCATAGAAGGTGAGCCTGGTCGTGGTAGTTTGCCTCGGCCAGGAAAGCCAGTTCGTCATCGTTCAATCTCTTCAGGCGAGCAATTGCCTCTCTACAAGTGCGCATTGCCGTGCTTTCTGTTCTGGCCTGAAGCAAGTTGTCACGCAACGCTTGAGCACGCACCTTTTCCCAGTCACGGAGTGACACGTAGAGCTCTGCGAGCTTCACCGATTCGCGGTGATACAGGCTGCCGGACGTGAAGGAGATGCGATACCTGCCTTGGGTCATTCGGAACGCTCACCTTTGCTCGTCTCGGCGGCTCCACCGGCTTTGACCCACTCGTCTACTTCCACTTTCTTGAACTTCCAAAAGCGCCCCATGCGGTGGGCAGGCATTGAGTGCTTGTCGATCCAGCGATACACGGTATCGTTGCTGACACCGAGGTGTTTGCCTATTTCGTCTACGGATAACCAACGATCTTCCATCTCGGCCATGTTTTCGCTTCCTATGGGCGATGGTATTGCCTCCTCACCTGAGGCGGCACGGTCTCGTGGGCGGAACCGCCCTAAATTACGCTGACTGGTCAATATATATTGGCATCACACCGCTTTCAACGGCTTTAATCCGGATAGACCAGTATAGAGAGGCATTTATATCGGTTGTAAATTTGATCAATGGCGCCGTGGAAATCTGCTGGCGATATTTAGCATTGAGCAGCGCTGGCTGGGCCACTGATAGCGTCTTCTGGCATGTTCGAGGTTTCGTCAATGTGTCAGGAGAGTTCCTCCTCATGACCTTTCATCCGGCGGGTTTCGAGTATGTCCACATAGATCTCTTTTTTTGAGATCGCTGTGGCCCAGAAGTCGGGATAACCTTTTGTTGCTCAGCGTGCTACGAAACCTTCTACTCGGACACTCGAAGCAAGCTAGGCAAAACGGATCAAGCAGCTCGCAAAGAAATAGAAATTATTTATGTCTTCATAAAAATGGCTTGTTTAAATTTTACAGAATACTTCTGTACCTATTAGGCCGTTTCACTTCCCGATGCAGAAACTGGAAAAAATCCGCCCCAGCAAATCATCCGCCGAAAACACCCCCGTAATTTCTTCCAAAGCACGCTGCGCACCACGTAGATCCTCCGCCAACAACTCACCCGCCGCATGGTCCCCCAACTGACGCGCCCCGTGCTGCAGCGAAGTCAGCGCCAACTCCAGCGCACTCAGGTGCCGGCGACGGGCAGAAAAGGGGCTGGACTCGCCGCTGTGAAAACCGACGCTCTGTTTCAGGTATTCGCGCAATGCGTCCAGCCCATTTCCGTGTGCGGCGGAAATCGCCAGGGTATCCGGGTGGTTGGTTTGAATACCGGGGGGTAAGCCGGACAGGTCGGCCTTGTTGAGGACCAGGGTCAGCGGAATACCCAGTGACGACAGTGTGCGCTGCCCTTCCGGCAGCAGTTGGTCCGGCTGGTCGAGCTGCGCCGGGGTGACGGTGGTTGAATCCACCACCAGCAAAATCCGGTCGGCCTGCTCGATGGCCTGCCAGGCACGGCGAATGCCTTCCTGTTCCACCACGTCCGGTGATTCACGCAGGCCGGCAGTATCGATCAAGTTCAGGGGCATGCCGTCGAGCTGGATGGTTTCGCGCAGCACGTCGCGGGTGGTGCCGGCGATATCGGTGACGATGGCCACGTCGTTGCCGGCCAGGGCATTGAGCAGGGAGGACTTGCCGGCGTTGGGCCGGCCGGCGATCACCAGGGTCATGCCTTCGCGCAGCAGGCTGCCGCGACGGGCCGTGGCGAGCACCTCGGCGGTGGCATGGATCAGGTCGTTCAGGTCGCCGGCGACTTTGCCGTCGGACAGGAAATCGATTTCCTCTTCCGGGAAATCGATGGCGGCCTCGACGTAGATGCGCAACTGAATCAGTTGTTCGACCAGGTTGTTCACAGCGTCGGAAAACGCGCCGCGCAGTGAGCCCACCGCCGCGCGGGCGGCAGCGACGGTGCCGGCATCGATAAGATCGGCGATACCTTCCGCCTGGGTCAGGTCCATGCGGTCGTTCAGGAAGGCGCGCATGGAGAATTCACCGGGCCTGGCCTGGCGGGCACCCTGGCGGATGCAGGCCTGCACCAGTTGATCCAGCAATACCGGCCCGCCGTGGCCCTGCAATTCCACCACGTCTTCGCCGGTGAACGATTTCGGGCCCGGAAAATAAAGCACCAGCCCTTCGTCGATCAGTTGGCCTTCGGCATCGCGGAAGCTGCTGAAATGGGCATGGCGGGGTGCAAGGGTGCGGCTGGCCGGCATTAACGCGCTGGCGACAGCCAGCGCGCGCGGCCCGGACAGGCGCACGATTCCCACGCCCCCACGACCGGGCGCGGTGGCGATGGCAACGATGGTGTCGGTATCAGGTTGGGTCATGGCGGGAGTATACGGGTTGGGCGCCTTAAACCGAAAAGCCCGGCGCGAAGGCCGGGCTTTTCAGAGCGGCGCAGGGCCGGATCACTCGTTTTCGATCTTGCGGGTGATCAGCCACTGCTGGCCAATGGACAACAGGTTGTTGGTCAGCCAGTACAGCACCAGGCCGGCCGGGAACCAGAGGAAGAACACGGTGAACACCACCGGCATCCACTTCATGACCTGGGCCTGGGTCGGGTCCGGCGGGGTCGGGTTCAGGCGCATCTGGAACCACATCGAGGCACCCATCAACAGCGGCAGGATGAACCAGGGGTCCATCAGCGACAGATCCTGAATCCAGCCAAAGAAGGGTGCCTGGCGCAGTTCAACCGATTCCAGCAGCACATAGTACAGGGCGATGAACACCGGCATCTGCACCAGCACCGGCAGGCAGCCGCCGAGCGGATTGATCTTTTCTTTCTGGTAGAGCTTCATCAGCTCCATCGACTGTTTCTGGCGATCGCTCTTGTTCTGCTCGCGAATGCGCTGCATTTCCGGCGCCACTTTGCGCATGCGCGCCATGGAGCGGTAGCTGGTGGCCGAGAGCTTGAAGAACAGCAGCTTGATGATCAGGGTCAGCAGGATGATGGCCACCCCCCAGTTGCCGACGCCAAAGCCGATATCGAACTCGTTGCCGAAAATGCTGATCTGGCCGCTTTGCAGGAACACCAGCAGGGCGAAGATCGGCTGGGAAATAAACCACAGCCAGCCGTAGTCCACGGTCATGTCCAGGCCGGGGCTGATGGCGCTGAGTTTGTCCTGCTGTTTCGGGCCGGCGTAAAACTCGGCGTACAGCACGCCTTCGTCGCCCGGTGCCACGGTGGTGGTCGGGGAGACAAAGCGCAGGATGTATTCGTCGGCGCTGCTGCGGTAGACGCTGCTGTAGACCTGGCGCTGGGTGCTGTCGGGAATCCAGGCAGACAGGAAGTAGTGCTGGATCATGGCAATCCAGCCGCCGTCTTCGGTCAGACGCAGGTTGGATTCCTTCATGTCCTTGAGGCGCAGCTTGTTGTAGGGCTTCTCGCTGTCCCAGTAGGCCGCGCCCAGGTATGTCGGCATGGGTGCGAAGCCGCCGGTCGCCTTGCCCGGGTCGTCGCTGCCGTCACGTTTGATCTGGCCGTACAGCGCACCCTGCCAGGGGCTGCCGCCATTGTTGCGCACGATGTGCGACTGACGAATCAGGTGGCTGCCACGCTCGAAGGTGAAGCGCTTGATGATATCCACCCCGTTGGCCTGGCGCAGGGTCAGGTCGACGTTCAGTTCGTACTCGCCGTCGAGCAACTGGTATTCGCCCTTTTCGGTCTGCCAGGTGGGGCGGCCTTCGGCGCTGTCGGTGCCGTTGGCGCCAACAATGCCACTCTGTGCCACATAGGTCCGGGTGCTGGAGCGCTCAAGCAGCGTAAACGGCTGGTCCGGGGTATCGACATGGCGTGGATAGTCGAGCAGTGACAAGCGGACAATGTCACCGCCCAGCCGGTCGATTTCCATTTCCAGCACATCCGTGCGCACCCGGATGATGCGATCCGAACCCGGCGCAGCCTGTGGTTCGGAAACCGCGGCGGGCGTTGCCGGCGCAGGCGTCGGCACATCCTCAATACCGGGAACAACCTCATCACTGGCGTCCGCCTGGGGCATGGGAGGCGATGCCGGATCATCCGGGATCTGCGTGGTGGTGTCGGTAATGGTGGCCTGATCCTGGTCGGGGACGAGGACGTAATCCTTCTGCCAGGCCAGGATCATCATATAGGTCACCACTGCGATGGCGACCAGGATAAGAGCGCGCTTGATTTCCATAGATAGGACTTGTTGGCGGCGAGAAAAACGGCGGGCAGTGTCTCAGGCCCGGGTGCGCTTGGCAAGCAGCTTGTCCCAGAGGTCGTCGACCTCGGTCCGCAGCTCGGCGGGATCAGGGTCGCTCAGGCCGCCGCGGAGCAGTACCACCACGTCCAGGCCCCGGAGGATGTCCGGCCGGTGCCGGAAGCTTTCACGGAGCTGGCGCTTGACGCGGGCGCGATCCACGGCGCGGCGGGCACGCTTGCGGGGAATCACCAGGCCGAGGCGATGCACAGCGAGCGGGTTTTCAATGGCGAGAAACAGGAAATGCCGGCTGCCGGCCCGGTAACGGGCCTGGTCGAACACACGCTGGAAGTCAGCGGGAGTCAGCAGACGGTTTTCGCGGCGGAAGCGGAAATCCGGGGCGGTATCGCTCACCGGATCAGGCCATCGTCGGCGGGTAAGGCGTCAGCGGGACAAGTGAAGCAAACAGCCGACTTCAGACGGTCAGCTGCTTGCGGCCCTTGGCGCGGCGACGGTTCAGTACAGCGCGGCCGTTTTTGGTGGCCATGCGGGCACGGAAGCCATGGGTGCGCTTGCGCTTGATTTGGCTCGGTTGAAAAGTACGTTTCATGGTGGCGTCCCCACGGGATCACTGGTCAGTCGAAGGGCGGCAATTCTAGGTGAGCCCTGCCGGGCTGTCAAACGGCAAAGTCGGGGCCTACGGAGCCGGTGCGTCGCTTATCTTTTATTAGATTTAAAGATTTAGATTTTTTAGTAGTTGTATTAGTTATAAGCAAAGCGATTTCTGTGGATAAGTTTGAAAAACAAATAAAATTCAATGATTTGGATTGTGTGTAATCGGTTGGTATCCCGGTGCGGGGACGGTGGTGCAGTGGGGGATAACCGGTGCAGGGTTGGGGACGAAATCTGTTCATGGGTCTGCCCACAGGGTTGTACCGGGTTTGTGCGTCCTGTCGCACCCATGGTTATCCACAGGGAAAATGCATGCAGACGGCTGTGGATAACGAAGCCCCCGGGGGATAGAATGGCCAGT